>JAETOJ010000046.1 GCA_021768085.1 Bacillota bacterium | reverse complement strand
GTATCCCTAGAGGTAACAATACCTTTATTACGAGACCCCGCCGGTGGCCACAATGGGGGTGTATGTGGCCGCGGTGGCCCTGTGGGCGGACCCGCCGCCCGCCATCGGGTATCCCTTCCCCCCCCCCTATAGGGGAACCGTCGTCCCCTGTGGGGGGGCCCTAAACCCACCCCACACCGCAAAACGCGGGGGGGGGCAATCCGGCCGCGCCCCTCTTTTGCCGTTCAACGGGGATTCCGCACTTGATCCTTGCCCCCCGATGTGATATTTTTAGAGGGCGGCAAAGCCCTGCTCCAGATCCGCCAGCAGGTCGTCGATGTGCTCCGTGCCGATGGACAGGCGGATGGTGTTGGGCCGGATGCCCTGATCCAGCAGCTCCTCCGCCGTGAGCTGGCCGTGGGTGGTGGTGGCCGGGTGGATCACCAGCGACTTCACGTCCGCCACGTTGGCCAGCAGGGAGAACACCTGCAAATGGTCTATAAATTTGTGGGCCGCCTCCTGCCCCCCCTTGATCTCGAAGGTGAAGATGGACGCGCCGCCCTGGGGGAAGTACCGCTCATAGAGGGCGTGATCCGGGTGATCGGGCAGGCTGGGGTGGTTCACTTTGTCCACTTTGGGGTGGCCCGCCAGGAAGTCCACCACCCGCTTGGTATTCTCCGCCTGCCGCTCCAGCCGCAGGGACAGGGTCTCCACCCCCTGGAGCAGCAAAAAGGCGTGGAAGGGGGACATGGCCGCCCCGGTGTCCCGCAGCAGCACCGCCCGGATGTAGGCGGTGAAGGCGGCAGGCCCCGCCGCGTCCGCGAAGCACACCCCGTGATAGCTGGGGTTGGGCAGGGCGATGGCCGGGAACTTGTCCGACCCCTTCCAGTCGAAGGTGCCGCCGTCCACGATGATGCCCCCCAGGGTGGTGCCGTGGCCGCCGATGAACTTGGTGGCGGAGTGTACCACCACGTCCGCGCCGTGCTCGATGGGCCGGATGAGGTACGGGGTGCCGAAGGTGTTGTCAATCACCAGGGGCAGACCGTGCCGGTGGGCGATGGCCGCGATGGCGTCGATGTCGGGGATGTCGCTGTTGGGATTGCCCAGCGTCTCCAAGTACACCGCCTTGGTCTCGGGCCGGATGGCCCCCTCCACCTGGGCCAGGTCGTGGGCGTCCACAAAGGTGGTGGTGACGCCGTAGTGGGCCAGGGTGTGGGCCAGCAGGTTATAGGTTCCGCCGTAGATGGTCTTTTGGGCCACAATGTGATCCCCGGCCTGGGCCAGGGCCTGGATGGCATAGGTCACCGCCGCCGCGCCGGAGGCCGTGGCCAGCGCCGCGCTGCCCCCCTCCAGGGCGGCGATCCGGGTCTCCAGCACCGCCTGGGTGGGGTTGCTCAGCCGCCCGTAGATGTGCCCCTCCCGGGACAGGTCGAACCGGGCGGCGGCGTCCGCCGAGCTGTCAAAGACATAGGACGTGGTCTGGTAGATGGGCACCGCCCTGGCCCCGGTGGCGGGGTCGGGCCGCTCCTGGCCCGCGTGGAGCTGAAGGGTTTCAAACCTGTACTGGCTCATAGTCAACACCTCGTCTGTTTTTCTGGAATTATACCCCCCGGGAGCCCGGTTCGTCAACCGTTTTCCCGGCACAATCCCCGGAAAGGAGCAAAACGTCAATGCCCATTAAAATCCCCAACCGCCTGCCCGCCACCCAGACCCTGCGGCAGGAGAACATCTTCGTCATGACGGAGACCCGGGCCGTCACCCAGGACATCCGTCCCCTGCAAATTCTTCTGCTCAACCTGATGCCCACCAAGGTGGACACCGAGGCCCAGCTGGCCCGGGTACTGGGCAACACCCCGCTTCAAATTGAGCTGGAGCTCATCGCTCCGGCGGGCCACATCTCCCGAAACACCTCCCAGGAGCATATGCTATCCTTCTACAAGACCTTCGACGAGGTGGAGGGCCGCACCTTCGACGGGCTGGTGATCACCGGGGCCCCGGTGGAGCACCTCCCCTTTGAGGAGGTGGACTACTGGCCGGAGCTGTGCCGGATCATGGAGTGGAGCAAAACCCACGTCCATTCCACCCTCCACATCTGCTGGGGGGCCCAGGCGGGGCTGTACTACCACTACGGCATCCCCAAGCGGGCCCTGCCCCAAAAGCTGTTCGGGGTGTTCCGGCATCGGGTGGAAGATCCCAACTTCATCCTGTTCCGGGGCTTTGACGACGAGTTCTGGGTGCCCCACTCCCGAAACACCACCGTGGAGCGGGCGGACATCGAGGCGGTGCCCGGCCTGAAGGTGCTGGCCGACTCGGAGGAGGCGGGGGTGTACGCCGTCAAGACCCCCCGCGGGCGGCAGGTGTTCCTCATGGGCCACGCGGAGTACGACCGGGACACCCTGCGGAAGGAATACCTGCGGGACGTGGCGGCGGGGGTGGATATCCACATACCGCAGCACTATTTCCCGGAGGACGACCCCAGCCGGGAGCCACTGGTGCGCTGGCGCTCCTGCGCCCATCTGCTCTATGCCAACTGGCTGAACTACTGCGTGTACCAGACCGTGCCCTACGATATCCGGGAGATCCGGCAGGGCGTGCGCACCGGGGGCGGCGATGAATAGGCCCAGCGTGGACGAGGCCCTGCGCTATCTGGGGGCGGCCCGCGCCGATCCGGAGCTGCGCGGGCAGGCGGAGCAGCTGGCGGACGAGCTGGCCGCCGCCCTCCAGCCCCGGTACGTCTGGACGGTCTGCCCGCTGGTGCAGGCGGGGGACGGCTTCCACCTGGAGGGGACGGCGGTGGAGCTGCCCGGCGCCACCGCCCAGAAGATGCTGAAGGGCTGCGGCCAGGCGGCGCTGCTGGCCTGCACCCTGGGGGCCCGGTTCGACGCCATGCTCCGCACCGCCCAGGCCCGGGACATGGCCCGGGCCGTGCTGCTGGACGCCCTGGGCAGCGCCTTTGTGGAGGCGGGCTGCGACGCCGCCGAAGAGGAGATCTCCGTCCGACTTCCAGGGCTGTACCGCACCGACCGGTTCAGCCCCGGCTACGGGGATCTGCCCCTGACCGTGCAGCCCGCCCTGTGCGCCGCCCTGGACGGGGGCCGGCGGCTGGGCCTCACCGTCACCGGCAGCCTGCTGCTCAATCCTATGAAGTCGGTGACGGCCATTCTGGGCCTGTCCGATACCCCCCAGCCCGCCCGGGTGCGGGGGTGCCGGTTCTGCGCTCTGGCGGGCCATTGCCAATACCGTAAGGAGGGAACCACCTGTGGATGCTGAGTTTTTCAAGCAGGGCATTGTCATTCTGGACGGGGCCATGGGCACCGTCTTACAGCAGCGGGGCCTGCCCCCCGGCGGCGTGCCGGAGCTGCTCAACCTCACCGACCCGGAGCTGCTGGCCTCCATCCACCGGGAGTACATCGCCGCCGGCAGCCAGGTGGTGTACGCCAACACCTTCGGGGCCAACGCCCTGAAGCTGGGCCGCACCGGCAAGACCGTGGACGAGATCGTGTCCGCCGCTGTGTCCATCGCCAAACGGGCTGCTGGAACCCAGGCCAAAGTGGCGCTGGATATGGGCCCCCTGGGCGAGCTGCTGGAGCCCATGGGCAACCTGACCTTTGAGCGGGCCTATGAGCTGTTCCGGGAGGTAGCCCAGGCCGGGGAACGAGCCGGGGCGGATCTGGCGGTCATTGAGACCATGACCGACCTCTATGAGGCCAAGGCCGCCCTGCTGGCAGTGAAAGAGCACACCGGCCTGCCCGTGTTCGTCACCATGTCCTTCGAGGCGGACGGCCGCACCTTCACCGGCTGCACCGTGGCCTCCATGGCCCGGACGCTGGAGGGCTTAGGCGCGGACGCCATCGGCCTGAACTGCTCCCTGGGGCCAGACGGACTGGCCCCCCTGCTCCGGGAGTTGTGCGCCAGCACCCGCCTGCCCGTCATCGCCAAGCCCAACGCGGGCCTGCCCGACCCGGTGACCGGGCGCTACGACATGGGCCCGGAGGACTTTGCCGCCGCCCTGCTGCCCTGCCTGGAGGCCGGCGTCACCATCTTTGGCGGCTGCTGCGGCACCTCCCCGGAGTACATCCGGCGGCTGGCGGCCGCTCTGGAGGGCAAAGCCCCCGCCCCCCGGGCCTGTGACCGCCCCGCCTTTGTGTGCACCCCGCCCCATCCCGCCCGGATCGATGGCGTGCGGGTCATCGGGGAACGGGTGAACCCCACGGGAAAGAAGCGGTTCCAGCAGGCTCTGCTGGAGGACGATCTGGACTATATCCTGGACGTGGCCGTCCAGCAGGAGGAGGCGGGGGCGGACATCCTGGATGTGAACGTGGGCTATCCCGGGGTGGACGAGGCGGCCATGCTCCCCCGGGTGGTGAAGAAGATCCAGTCCGCCGTTTCCCTGCCCCTTCAGCTTGATTCCTCTAACCCGGACGCCCTGGAGGCGGGCCTGCGGGTCTATAACGGCAAGGCGGCGGTAAACTCCGTCAACGGCGACCTCCAGGTGCTGGATCGGATCCTGCCCATCGTGAAGAAATACGGCGCGGCGGTGGTGGGGCTCACCCTGGATCCGGACGGCATCCCCCAGACGGCGGGGGGCCGGGTGGCCATCGCCCGCCGCATTCTGGACGCGGCCCTGGCCCACGGCATCCCCAGGGAGGACGTGTGGATCGACTGCCTGACCCTCACCGTGTCCGCCCAGCAGGAGCAGGCCCGGGAGACGCTGAAGGCCGTCCGGGCTGTCCGGGAGGAGCTGGGGCTCCAGACGGTGCTGGGTGTATCCAACATCTCTTTCGGCCTGCCGAACCGTGGACTGATCACCCAGAATTTCCTGATCCAGGCCCTGGGGGCGGGGCTCACCCTGCCCATCGTCAACCCCAACCAGCGGGAGGTGATGGACGCGGTGGCGGCCTTCCGGGTGCTGTCCGGGGAGGACGAACAGTGCCGCGCCTATGTGGATCGGTTCGCCGGGGCTCCCTCCGCCCCCGCTCCCGCCAACCAGGCAAAGCAGGACATGACCCTGGAGGACGCCATCCTCCGGGGGCTGAGGGGGGACGCGGGACGGCTGGCCAAGCAGGCGCTGGACGCCCAGGACGGCCTGTCCCTGGTGGAGGAGCGCCTGATCCCCGCCCTGGACAAGGTGGGGGAGGGCTATGAGGCGGGGACGCTGTTCCTGCCTCAGCTCCTCAGCGCCGCCCAGGCCGCCCAGGCCGTGTTCGAGGCCGTCCGCGCCAACCTGGCGGGCAAGGGGGACGCACCGGTGAAAAAGGGTCGGATCGCCGTGGCCACTGTCCGGGGGGACATCCACGACATCGGCAAAAACATTGTCAAGACCGTACTGGAAAACTACGGCTACGACGTGCTGGATCTGGGGCGGGACGTGCCCCCCGAGACCGTGGTGGAGGCGGTGAAAACCCGGCAAATCTCGCTGGTGGGGCTGTCCGCCCTGATGACCACCACCCTGCCCGCCATGGAGGAGACCACCCGCCTGCTCAAGGCCCTGCCGGAGCCCCCGGTGGTGTGGGTGGGGGGCGCGGTGGTGACGCCGGACTACGCCAAATCCATCGGCGCGGACTACTATGCCAGGGATGCAAAACAGTCGGTGGAGATCGCAAAGAAGGTGCTGGGATGACGGATATCCGCGCTTTTATTCGGGAACACGGCCCCCTGCTATTCGACGGGGCCATGGGCACCCGCTTCGCCGCCCTGCCCGGGCGGGCCGATCAGCGGTGCGAGCTGGCTAACCTCACCGCTCCCGATGAGATTGCCTCCATCCATCGGGCGTATCTGGACGCGGGCTGCCAAGCCGTCAAAACCAACACCTTTACCATCGGGGTGGATCTGGCCCAGGGCCGGGACGAGCAGGCGACGGAGCTCATCGCCGCCGCCTGCCGGATCGCGGGGGAGTGCGCCGCACCTTATGACGCCTTTGTGTTTGCCGACCTTGGCCCCGCTCCGGAAGGGGCCGCCCTCAGCCGGGGGAAGCTCTACTGCCGCCAGGCGGATCTGTTTTTAGAGCAGGGGATCACCTGCTTCCTGCTGGAGACCCTGCCCTCCGACGATGGCGTAGCCCAGCTTGCCGCCCATCTGAAGGGGCGCCGCCCTGACGCCTATCTGATCGTCTCCTTCGCCGTGGCCTTTGACGGCATCACCCGGGAGGGCTTTTCCGGCGAGGCGCTGTTCCGCCGCGCCGCCGCCCTGCCCCAGGTGGACGCTTTGGGCTTCAACTGCGTGTCCGGCCCCAGCCATCTGCTGGACTACATCCAGGGGCTGGATCTGTCCGTCCTGGGGAACAAGGCCCTGTCCGTCATGCCCAACGCAGGCTATCCCACGGTGCTGGGCCGCCGGACGGCCTATCAGGGCACGCCGGACTATTTCGGGGCCAAGCTGGCGGAGATCGTTCAGGCGGGAGCGTCCATCGTGGGCGGCTGCTGCGGCACCACCCCGGAGCACCTGTCCTGCGCCGCCCGGGCCATGGCCGCCCTCCCCCCTGCCCCGGCGGTGCCGAAACCTGTCTGCCCCTCCCCCGCCCGTCCCGCTCCCGGGGCCAACACCCTGGCGGACAAGCTGGATCGGGGGGAGCGGGTCATCGCCGTGGAGCTGGATCCCCCGGCGGATGACGACCTCACTTTCTTCCTGGACGGGGTGCGGGCCCTGTCCCAGGCGGGGGCGGACGCCATCACCATCGCCGACTGCCCCATCGGCCGGCCCCGGGCGGACAGCTCCCTGCTGGCCTGCAAGCTCCGCCGGGAGCTGGGGGTGGAGCCCCTGCCCCACCTCACCTGCCGGGATCGGAACCTAAACGCCACCAAGGCCCTGCTGCTGGGGCTGTCTATGGAGGGCGTCCACAACGTCTTGCTGGTCACCGGCGACCCCATCCCGTCCACCGATCGGGACGAGGTGAAAAGTGTGTTCAACTTCAATTCCCGGAAGCTGGCTCGGTACGTCAGCGGCCTGAACGAATCGGTACTGCGTACCCCCTTCCGTATCTTCGGCGCGCTGAACGTGAACGCCGCCAACTTTGCCGTCCAGCTCCAGCTGGCTCGGGAAAAGGAGGAGAACGGCGTGTCCGGCTTCCTCACCCAGCCGGTGCTGTCCGCCCAGGCGCTGGACAACCTGCGGCTGGCCCGAGAGACGTTAAGCGGCAAGATTTTAGGGGGCATTTACCCGGTGGTGAGCCACAAAAACGCCTGCTTCCTGAACAACGAGATCGCCGGAATGCGCATCGCCCCGGAGATCACCGCCCTGTACGAGGGCAAGGAGCGGGAGGCGGCGGAAGATCTGGCGGTGCGGATTTCCGCCCGGATCGCCAGAGAGATCGCCCCCTGTACCGACGGGCTGTACCTGATGACCCCTTTCCGCCGGGTTGCCCTCATGACCCGGATTCTGGAACAGATCGCCCTGTGACAAGGAGGAACTCCCATGCTGGACTTTACCCAAACCCTGCGGCCAGATCAGCCCCTGATCCACCTCACCTGCGTGGTGAAGAATTGCACCTTCGGCGCCTACGTGGAGCTGGGGGATCACTGCATCGCGGAGGAGACCGTCTTTGGAGATTACACCTACCTGTTCGGCTCCAATGACGTGATCTTCGCCACCCTGGGCAAGTTCAACTCCATCGCCACCGGAGTGCGGATCAACCCCGTCAACCACCCCATGCGGGAACGGGTGGCCGCCCACCACCTGACCTATCGGGCGGCCCACTACGGGCTGGGGGAGGACGATCCCTCCATCATCCAATGGCGGCGCTCCCGCCCGGTGGCCACCGGAAACGACGTATGGATCGGTCACAACGCCGTGGTAATGGGCGGTGTCACCCTGGGGGACGGCGCGGTAGTGGGGGCCGGAGCGGTGGTCACCCACGACGTCAAACCCTACGAGATCGTGGGCGGCGTGCCCGCCCGGCACATGGGCTGGCGGTACGAGGAGGACACCATCGCCGCCCTGCTGCGCATCCGCTGGTGGGACTGGGAGCATGAGACGCTCCGGGCCAGGCTGGCGGATCTCAATGATGTGCCGGGTTTCGTCCGGAAATACGATAACGTATAAAAAACGCGCCTCCGGGGCAATTCCGGAGGCGCGTCTTCCGCTTAAAACAGGTTCTTCAGCCCGTCCAGCTTGCCACCCAGGTCGGCGGCGGCCAGTTTGGCCTTGATCCCCGCCACCAGCGGCTTGAGCTGCTCGTCGGGCAGATCCACGCCCGTCAGCTTCTCCACCGTCTTGATGGGGTCGTCCTGGAAGCTCTTGAGGGCGGCGGGATCCTTTTGTAGCTTGCCCACCAGCTCCTCCACCTTAGCTTTCACATCGAAGCTCATATCCGTTCTCCTTTTCTTTTTTGCAGCCTGTTCCGCCGTCCGCCTATTGTATGACACAACAGGCCGATTGTCAAGAGCGCGGGGCCTCTGCCCTGAGATGCCTTGCTCAAATCAGATTGCGTCATTTACGCGCCAATTCTTACAGTTCACGAATATTTTGGCTTCATTCGCCATGCTCTCCCCCGCTTGTTATTGACAGGATTGGGCACACATGATATTATGAACACCGATTTTTCTGAGTCTTGCGGCAAGCTGCGGAGGCCACGAAAACCTGCACAAATAATATGAACGGCAGGCTCCAGCGAACGCCCTGTGTCCGCTGGAAGCTGCTGTGGGAAAAGCGGCCGGGACGCGGTCAGTATGGAGGATAGACGTATGGAGCATTCGGAAGAGCTTTGGGAACAGGTCGGACATGGGACTCCAGGCGTCCAGGTTCCTGAGCAGCATTGCGATATGCGCAGCGTGCAAAACCTGGAGGCCATCATCAACGAGGGCCTCCGGGTCGCCCTGCTGGAGGAAACCCCGGATCAGTCGCTGGAGGTGCTGCTGGAGCACCTGGGAAAGGCGCTGAACGGGGAGCGAACCTATATATTTGAGCAGAACGAGTCCGGCTGCGACGACAACACCTACGAGTGGGCGGCCGACGGGGTGCAGCCGGAAAAGGAAAGCCTTCAAAACGTCCCTCCGGAGGTATGCGCCAGTTGGTATCGAAAATTCAGCATCGGCAGGCATATCGTCATTGAGCGCCTGGAGGACATCCGGGAGACCGATCCCCTCCAGTACGAGAACCTAAAACGGCAGGGCATCCATTCCCTGGTGGTGGTTCCCCTCTACGACAGCAAGCGGATCATCGGCTTTTACGGGGTGGACAATCCCCCTGTGAAGTCGCTGGAATACGCGTCGAATATCCTTCAGACTGCGGCATATTTTATTGTGTCCTCCCTGAAGCGGCGGAATCTGTTCCGGGAGCTTCAAAAGCGGAGCCAAAACGTGCTTCACGCCCTCAGCGTGGATTATCTGTGCATCTATCAGGTGAATTTCGACACCGGCGAATGCGAGGTGTACCGGGACAGCGAGAAGATGCCGGCCGACTGGGCCGTCCATTTTGAGGACGGCTATCAGGCCGCTATGGAGCGGTATATTTCCCGGTGCGTGGTTCCCCGGGATCAGGAGCGGCTGCGCACCATAACTCCAAAGGACTATGTGCTGGCCCAACTCCAGAAAAAGAAGAAATTTTCTGTCCGGTATCAGGTAAACGGCAATTCCTCCGGGCTGAAGCACATGGAGATCCACTTTTCCGCCACGGAGCGGACGGCGGCGGAGCACCGTGTGATCTTCGCCCTGCGGGACGTCAACGCCGTGGTGGAGCAGGAGGAAAAGTACAAGCTGGAGGCCAGGCAGAGCCTGGAGGACATCCTGGAGGGGGCCAGAACGGGCATCTGGACAATTGAGCTGGAGGAGGGCTGCCCGCCGAGGATGTATGCGGATCGCACCATGCGGATCCTTCTGGGCGTATCCGACGAAATCCGGCCGGAGGAGTGCTACCAGCACTGGTTTGAGCGCATTGAGCCGGATTATGTGGAGATGGTACAGGAGTCGGTGCAGGAGATACTGGAGTCCGGCCGCTCCGAGGTGATCTATCCCTGGAACCACCCCCAGCTGGGAAAAATCTATGTCCGCTGCGGCGGCGTGCCGGACAAGACCTTTAAAAAACCGGGCGCCAGCCTGAACGGATACCACCAGGATATCACGGAAACCATGGTGGCTCGGAAGAAGCAGGAGCAGTCCATTATGGAGCTTCTGGAGCGGGTGCGGCAGGCCAACTCGACGAAAAGCGAATTCCTTTCCCATATGTCCCACGATCTGCGCACGCCCATCAACGGCATCCTGGGGATGCTGGCCATCATGGAAAAAAGCCCCAACGATCCGGAGCGGCAGGAGGCGTGCCGGAAAAAGATCCGCGTGTCAACGGAGCATCTCCTGTCCCTGGTAAACGACGTCCTTCAGGTCAGCAAGCTGGAGAGCGGACGGCCGGCGGCGGTGGAGGAGCCCTTTGACCTGCACGACACATTGAAGGACTGCATCGCAATCCTGTCCCCCCAGGCAGCAGAGGGAAACATCCACCTGACGCTGGAGGATTCCGGGCTGAAGCACAGGAGGGTCATTGGAAATCCGCTGCACGTTAAAAAGATTTTGATCAACGTCATTGACAACGCGGTCAAGTATAACCGTCCCGACGGTTCCGTATCCGTGCGGGCGGAGGAGCTCGCCTTCCAGGACGGTGTCGCAAACTGCCGGTTTGTGATCGAGGATACCGGGATCGGCATCGGGGGCGCGTTTAAAGAGCATATTTTTGAACCCTTCACCCAGGAGCACCAAGATGCCAGAACCAACTACAACGGCGTGGGGCTCGGCATGTCCATTGTAAAGAAGCTGGTGGATCAGATGAAGGGGAGCGTCGAGGTGGACAGTTGGGTGGGCAAGGGCAGCGTAGTCCAGATCACCCTGCCCGTCCGGGTGGACGAAACCCAGGGCGAACAGCCCGTAGAGGACAACTGGAATGTGCCGGAGAATATCGCGGGAATGCGCGTCCTTCTGGTGGAGGACAATGAGCTCAACTGTGAGATCGTAGAATATATTCTCAGGGACGCGGGCGCGGAGGTGGTGACCGCCAGCAACGGCAAGGCTGCCGTGGACGCCTTCGCGGCGTCCCAGCCGGGATCCTTTGACTGCGTGCTGATGGATCTGATGATGCCGGTTATGAGCGGATACGAGGCCTCGCGGGTGATTCGCGGCCTGGATCGGGCAGACGCAGGGACGGTGCCCATCATCGCGCTGTCGGCCAACGCCTTTGACGAGGATATCGCCCTGGCCAAGGACGCCGGGATGAACGCGCATTTGGCAAAGCCGGTGAACATCCGTAAAATGTTCCAGGTCATGAGCCGGCTGAGAGGCTGACAAAACCGGCGGGCGGAGGCTTGCCGAGCAAGTTAACTGTGAAAAACTTTGGAGAGAAAACGATATGAAACACCAGGCTTTGCCGCGTTCTTTCAAGATCAGCATAGCGGTGATGATTTGTTTTACGGTCTTTGTGTTTTCCTTTCTTGGAATATCCATTCACAGCATGAGCCAAAACACGATTGAGGACATCGGCACCGCTTATATGTCCGGAATGAACGAGCAGGTATCCTTACACTTTGAAACGATCATCGACCTGCGGCTAACCATGGCGGAATCCATCGCACACATTGCGGCAGGGGAAGACGGCTCCGGTTACGGCACCAGGGAGGATATTGAGTACGGCGCAAGGGCAAGGCATTTTTTGTGCGCCGCTCTGTATTCGCCCAGCGGCGAGCTTGAAATGATTTTCGGCGACCCCGTGAAGCTCAACTACCCCGATCTGTTTTTAGAGAGCTTGCAGCGTGGAGAGCGAAAGACGGCCTCCGCCGTTGACCGCAATGGAGACGGTGTGATCCTGTTCGGCGTTCCCTGCGAATACCCCATGTCCGGCGGAGGCGACAGCCTTGCCATGGTGGTGGGGCTGTCCACCCAGTACATGGGCCAGGTGCTCTTTCTCGATTCGGACAATTCGTTGAGCTATTCCTTTGTCATCCGCAAGGACGGCAGCTATGTCATCGGGAACGAAAAGGACGATCACGAGACCTATTTTGACCGGCTTACCAGCATTTTTGACGGTCAGGCCGAGGAGGCGGCCGTCTATATTGAGCAGTTGACCGCGGCCATGAGCGCGGGCCAGGATTATTCTGTGATTCTGAAAAACGGCGCGTCGCGCCGCCATCTGTATTGCACCAACCTCCCTTACTGCGACTGGTATCTGGTGACGGTGCTTCCCTTTGACGGACTGGATGACGCCATCGCGGGGATGGGCAGCCATTGGCTTGTCCTTGTTTACGCCGCCTCCTTTGCGATCATCGCCATGTTGCTCTACATATTCTTCCAGTATGTGAGGCTGTTTCGGAATCAGGTGTCCGAATTGAAGCGCATGAACACGGAGATGGACACGGCGCGGAAAGACGCGGAGCAGGCCCGGAAAGAGGCGGAACAGGCCAATATCGCCAAACAGGGTTTTCTCTCCAGCATGAGCCATGACATACGTACCCCCATGAACGCCATCCTGGGGATGACATCCCTGGCCATCGATCACGCGGAGCATCCGGAGCAGGTCCAGAATTACCTGCATAAAATTGAGCTGTCCAGCAAGCATCTGCTGGGGCTGATCAACGATGTATTGGATATCTCCAAAATCGAAAGCGGCAAAATGGCGCTGAATATTGAGCCGACGTCGCTGAGAGAGGCGATGGACTGCATTGTGAACATCATACAGCCCCAAGTCAAGGCGAAAAACCAGCAGTTCAACGCAGCGGCCTATGAAATCCTTTCGGAAGACGTGCTCTGTGACAGCGTGCGGCTGAATCAGGTGTTAATCAACCTGCTGGGAAACGCGGTCAAGTTTACGCCGGAAAACGGCTCCATTCAGGTGACCGTGTACCAGGAGGCGCTGCCGGAGGACGCTTCCCGCGTCCGCACCCATTTTCTGGTGCGCGACACGGGGATCGGGATGTCAAAAGAATATCAGCGGGAAATATTTGAGTCCTTCAGCCGGGAGAATAACGCCCGGGTACAGAAAACAGAGGGCTCCGGCCTCGGCATGGCCATTACCAAGTATATTATAGACGCAATGGGCGGTTCCATTTCTGTCCGCAGCGAGCAGGGCCAAGGCAGTGAGTTCCATGTTGTGCTTGACCTGGAAAAAGCAGAGGAGCAAACGCCAACCGCGGCGCTCCCGGACTGGACGGTACTGGTGGTTGACGGCGACCAGCGGTTATGCGTCAACACGGTTCAGATGCTGGAATCCATCGGCGTCCGAGCAGAATGGCGGCCCAGCGGCCAGCAGGCCATGGATCGGATCGCCGACGGCCATTGTCAGCTGATCCTGCTGGGGCTGAGCCTGCCCGACATGAGCGGAATCGAGGCAGCCCGGGCAATTCGGGGGCGCTGCGGAGCCGGCGGCCCGGCCATGCTGCTCCTGGCCTGCGACTGGAGCGGGGTAGCCGACGAGGCCAGGCAGGCGGGGATCTCCGGCTTCATCTCCAAGCCGCTGTTCAAGTCCACATTGCTCGACGCTCTAACCGCAGCCGCCGGCACAGGCGCCGGGGAAACAGCCGATTCCGAGCAGGCGTCTGATCTGGCCCTTCGGGGAAAGCGCATTCTATTGGCGGAGGATAATGAGCTGAACTGGGAAGTGGCCCAGGAAATGCTCTCAGTGCTTGAGCTGGACTTGGATTGGGTTGAGAATGGACAGATCTGTGTCACGAGATTTGAGGAGTCCCCAGTTGGGTATTATGACGCGATTCTGATGGATGTGCGGATGCCCGTTATGGACGGCCACGAGGCCGCCATGGCCATTCGTGCCTTGCAGCGCGAGGACGCCGACATCCCCATCATTGCCATGACTGCCGACGCGTTTTCGGAGGATATCCAGAAATGCTTGGCGTGTGGCATGAACGATCACCTGGCAAAGCCGATTGACGTCCAAGCGGTTGCCCATACGTTAAGAAAGTATTTGGAATAATGGGCACAAGGCAGGCAACAAAATAAGATGCGCTGCAAAACGCAGAACAACAAGCGAGCCTCGGTGTCTACCGAGGCTCGCTTCAGCCTGTCGAAAAAGTCTGCCGTGGGGCAGACTTTTTCATATTTATGAGGTAAAATAGAGCAGGGTGAGAAAAATGATGGAAAAGGGGAAAATGGAGCGGGACGTGGTGGAAC
>JAETOJ010000099.1 GCA_021768085.1 Bacillota bacterium | reverse complement strand
CTCTATGCCTGGATATACGCCCTGTTCGCCAAACCGGGCGACAAAATTCTGGACACCCATTTAGGCAGCGGGAGCAGCCGGATCGCCGCCTATGACGCTGGGCTGGACTTCACCGGCTATGAGATAGACGGCGACTATTTTGAAGCGCAGGAAAAACGCTTTGCCGCCTATGTACGAGAACACCCACATTAAAAAACAGGAGGTTTTTCCATGAAGAAACACCGCAGGCTGTTTGCCCTCGCCTCCGCGCTCCTGCTGGCCCTGACCGCACTGCCCTGCACGGCGCTGGCGGCGGACGCGGAGGGCGCGGAACCGGCCCAGGGCGCGCCGCCCCCCGCCGTCCTCTATCCCGCAGAAGTGCGGACGAGCGAGGAAAACGGCATGATCCGGCTGGAAAAGGTGTACTACCTGTCCACCCGCGACGACCCCGCCGCCATCCCCACCGGGGACTTTGACCGGGAGGGCCGTCACTACACGCTGCTGGACGTTCTGAAGAACGACCTGAGCGAGACGGACGCCAAGGACTACATCGAGGTTGTCACCCTGGACAGCAGCACCAAGGATATGGCCGAGATTATCAAGGTGCTGGAGCCGGAGCGCGAGATCGCCACCGAGGACGGCTACACCGGCATTTTGAAACCCGGAGGCCGGGGAGTTTTACAACGCCGTCGCCAGCTATACCGGCACCGCCAGCGGGCGCAGCGTCACCGGGTACACCGTCTCCGTGGAGTACAGCGGCGAAGTCACCAAGACCAGCCACGATACCGTCATCTATACGGCGGTTTTCTCCGCAGAAAATACGTCTCACGGTGAGACGCATTTAGACCCGGAACCCACCGCCACCCTGGAGGGCGGGGAACCCCAGCAGACCCAGCCCCCGGAACCCGCCCAGGACGGCGGCGGGAGCATCGCGGGGAAAATCGTTGTCACAGCCCTGGCCGGGATCGCCGCCCTCGCCATCATCGGCTACGGCGGCTGGCGGGGCTGGAAATACATTCGTGACAAGAAACGGGGGTATGTCTAAATGAAAAAGTATCTTTCCACCATGCTGGCCGTCTGCCTCATGCTGACGGCACTTTCCATGCCCGCCTCCGCGTTGGAGTACACCTTTGACAGCCCGCCCACCGGGGATTTTGGCACCTCCACCAGTACGGAGGACATCATCCAGACCGGGGCCGAACCCGCCAACAAGGACAGGAGCAAGAGCAGCGCCCTCATTCCCCCCGGTTTTGGGACGCCCACCAGCTACCTGCCGGGGAGCGGCGAATATCTGACTCCGAACCTCGCGGCGGACGGCCCCCTGAGCGGAAATTACACCCTCACTGTGACAGGCGGCACAGGCGGCGGCGCACCCGTCCTCCCCGGCACGGTTGACACCTCCACGCCCACCAACCCGGCCTATCCCACCGCCAGCGGCCCCGTCACCGCCTTTACCGATGTAACCGCCGATCTCTATTACAGCAACGGCAGTTTGGGAACGCTGGAAATCCCGGCCATCGGTTTGAAAGTGAAGATCGTGCAGGGGACGGACAATGCGGCGCTGTCCAAGGGCGCGGGCCATTTCACCAACACCAGCATCTGGAACGGCAACGTGGCCCTGGCCGGACACAACCGGGGGGTAAATAACCATTTTGGGAAAATCCATACGCTTGACACGGGCAACACCATCACCCTCACCACGGCCCTGGGCACCCGCACCTATGCTGTAACCAGCGTGGCAAAGGTTGACGTGATGGATAACACCATGCTGGAGGCCACCAGCGACAACTGTATCACACTTTTTACCTGTGTAATGAACCAGCCCAGCTATCGCTGGTGTGTCCGGGCAGTCGAGACTTGACACGCCATTTTTAGACAAAATCCTCTGATTGTGTTATAATAATTGTGGGGAAGCCCACAAAACTATAACATTTAAGGAGGACTTGACATGAAACGGGGACTTACTTTTCTAACGGGAATGTTGATGGGCGCGGCCCTGTTCGGGGGCGGCACAGCGTATGCGGCGGGCC
>JAETOJ010000098.1 GCA_021768085.1 Bacillota bacterium | reverse complement strand
TCCTGCCTTGTGTCGATAATACGGTAAGCGGGGCCGGGGCCGTTTTCATTGGCGGCGAAAAAATATCTGGCGTAAAATTCCGGCTCCCGGATGTAGTCCAGCGGTTCATACTTCGCCCCGATCTGCTCCATGCGCTCGGCAAATTCGCAGATATGGTAGCAATAACCTCCAACATCCGTGTGATACTCGTCGATAAAGCGGCATACCCGTTCAGCCGGTTCCCTGTCGGGGTAGGTGATTCGGATGCGCCCGCCGTCCGGGAGATGGAACAGCGTTTTATAGTCGCTGCTGATAAAGCGGATGTACTTTTTTTCGGGCATCGCAGTCTCCTTTCCAAAAGGGGAAATGCGTCTCACGGTGAGACGCATTTCCCGGTGGTTCTCTTAATAGCCGGTCTTGGGCAGGGGTGTGGGCTTGCCGTACACCATCGTTACCCAGCGGGTCACAGCCTGCACCCAAATACCGTTGTAGGTGCCGCCCACGTCAGCGACATTGACAAAGCTGCTGCCGGGGGTCAGGCCAGACACGGCCTTACAGTAGAGCATGGGGGCCTCTACCTGTGCAAAGCCTCCGGGGACTTGGCCGAACACAAACATGATTTCGGTGACGCGCTCGTTGGCTCCCAGGCCCAGGGCCGTGGGGGACGCCGCCAGCGAATAGTTTCGGCTGGTGCTGAGACTGTCAGCCAGTGTGCGGTAGTCCCCGGTATTGTTCACCTTGTAGACGATCTTATAAGTACCGGGGAAATTGTAAGTGCCGGTGACTACCTTATCCAGCCGGACGGCGGCGGGCAGGGTGTCGCGCCAGTAGAACGACTGGAGCATGACGTTGCTGGTGTTACCGATCCGGGAGAACACATAGCGGACAGGCTGGCCGCTGGTGGCCTCCTTGGGGCCGGTCTTTTCGATGGAAACGCCGGTGGACAGGCTCTTGTTGGTGATTTCCAGCTTGACGATCTGGCCGCTGTACTCCAGCACGGCGGTATAGGTTTCCGAGGACGCGCCGTAGTTGGCCGGGGCCTTTGTCTCCCGGATGGTGTAGCGGCCCAGGGGGAGCTGCTTGGACGAGGCGAGGCCGTTGGCCCCGGTCACGATGGTGTCCACCTTGTTCCCGTTGCGCTCGTTGTAAATCTCAAAGGTGGCTCCCTCCAGCAGCGTCCCGGCGGGCAGGCCGTTGGTGGAGTTGTAGTCGGCGGATTTTTTGATGATCTGGATTTGCCCTCGGACGGCGGTATTAGGCCAGGTAATGGTGGTACAGCCGCCGTACTGCACATAAATGGTCTTGGGCTGGGTGTCCAAAATATACCCGTCCGCACACTCAATTTCCCGAACGGTGTACTTACCGTCCGCGAGGCCCTGGTCGATATACAC
>JAETOJ010000045.1 GCA_021768085.1 Bacillota bacterium | reverse complement strand
TGGGGGATTCTTAAGGGGGAGACCGCCTGAGCGCGAAGCGCGATCCGGCGGTCTCCCCCTTAAGCGTGTCTTTCGGTTCCTTTCTGCACGAGCAGAAAGGAACGCCCCCGGCAGGGCGCTGAGCGCCGGTGGCGCTGAGCGCCGGTGGCGCTCGTCAAGCGCCGACCGAGCCAAAGGCGAGACCGCACCCCTGCCATTATTCCGCCCCATGCCCCTGGGCAAGGATCACATCCACCACCCTCTGGGCCAGGGCCTGGCACAGGCCCTTTTCCGGCGCCTCCACCATCACCCGCACCAGCGGCTCGGTGCCCGATTCCCGCACCAGGATCCGGCCCGTGTCCCCCAGCTCGTCCGCCACGGCCTGTACTGCCGCCTGGACGGCGGGATCGTCCTGGGCGGTTTTTTTGTCTTTTACCCGCACATTGATCAGCACCTGGGGATAGATGGTTACCGGCTCCGCCAGACGGCTCAGCGTCTCCTTTTTGGCCATCATCACCTCCATCACCTTCAGGGCGGTGAGGATGCCGTCCCCCGTCCGGGCGTACTTGGAGAAAATGATGTGCCCCGACTGCTCGCCGCCTAAACGGCGGCCGTTCTTCACCATGTCCTCGTAGACATACTTATCCCCCACGGCGGTCTTGACATACCCGATGCCCGCCGCGTCCAGCGCCTTGTATAGCCCAAAGTTGGACATGACGGTGGTCACCACCGTATTGGTGAGCAGCTTGCCCCGCTCCTTCATATACAGGCCGTACAGATACATGATCTGATCGCCGTCCACCAGATTGCCATTCTCGTCCACGGCCAGGCAGCGATCCGCGTCCCCGTCAAAGGCGAAGCCCGCGTCGCAGCCGTGCTCCTTCACGTACTTCTTCAGCCCGTCGATGTGGGTGGAGCCCGCGTTTAGGTTGATGTTCAGTCCGTCCGGGCGGTCGTTGATCACGTATACGTCCGCGCCTAAAGAGCGGAACACGTTGGGGGCAATGCTCCAAGCGGAGCCGTTGGCGCAGTCCAGGGCGATCTTCTTCCCCCGGAAGGAGTACACCGCCAGCGAGATCAGGTAGCCCATATAGCGGTTGCGGCCCGCGGTGTGATCCACGATGCTGCCGATCCCCTCGCCGGTGGCGAAGGGCAGCTTGGGCAGGGCCTGACCGTCCACCTCCAGCTGGCCGTCCAGATAGTCCTCCACCAGCCGGATGGTGCCCTCGTCCATCTTCTCCCCCTCCCGGTTCATCAGCTTGATGCCGTTGTCATAGTAGGGGTTGTGGGAGGCGGAGATCATCACGCCGCAGTCAAAGCCGTCCGTCCGGGTGACGTAGGACACGGAGGGAGTGGTGGTGACGTGGAGCAGGTACACGTCCGCCCCGGAGGCGGCCATGCCCGCGCTGATGGCGTACTCCAGCATATAGCTGGAGCGGCGGGTGTCTTTGCCCACCACGATGCGGGCCTTGCGCTCCCGGCCATAGTACCAGCCCAGGAAGCGGCCCACCTCATAGGCGTGATGGGCGGTGAGCTCTACGTTGGCCTTCCCCCGGAAGCCGTCGGTGCCGAAGTATTTTCCCATAGTCAGTCTCCCTTCCGCTTGGGGACGACGACGCCCCCGGTCTTATAGATGCTGTCCGCCGGGACGGCGCCCCGGACGCAGGACAGGGGATAGACGTTGCTGTGTGGGCCGATCACCGTACCCGGGTTGAGTACGCTGTTGCAGCCCACCTCCACGCAGTCGCCTAAAATCGCGCCGAACTTCTTCCGGCCCGTCTCCATGGCCTCCCCCTCGTTTTTCACGGTGACGAGGGTTTTGTCCGACTTCACGTTGGAGGTGATGGAGCCCGCCCCCATGTGGCTCTTGTAGCCCAGGATGGAGTCGCCCACGTAGTTGTAGTGGGGCACCTGGACGCCGTCGAACAGGATCACGTTTTTCAGCTCCACCGAGTTGCCGACGACACACCCCGCCCCCACCAGGGCGGAGCCCCGGATGAAGGCACAGTGACGCACCTCGGTGCCGGGGCCGATGATGCAGGGCGCGCCCAGGAAGGCGGTGGGGGCGATCTTGGCCGTCTCGTGCACCCACACCTGGGGGGTGCGTTCCTCGTAGCCGTCCCCCAGGGCGGGGCCCAGGGTGAGGATCAGCTCCTTGATGCCGTCCAGGGCCTGCCAGGGGTATGCAAAACGGGCCAGATAGTCCCCAGCCAGGGTGTGGCTCAGGTCAAATAGCCCGGTTGTGTTCAAATTCATAGGAAAACCTCCTAATTTCATGTTTCCTTGCGCTCCGCCTCGCGGTCTTTGAAATACCGGATCAGGTTCCAAACAGCGATGGCGGCGCAGACGATGGGGAAAACCACCCGAAGCCAGTTCGCCCGCTCCACCGGCCAGTCGGGAAGCCAGGTCAGGGCGCACAGCGCAAACAGGATGGCGCGAACCCAATCGGCTTCGCTTTTCTTCATTTTCTTCGTCATCTCGATCACCTCATTTTTTGTCCGGTACCCGCTTCACCAGTATCCCGGACACGATCCCGATCAGCACACCGGCGATAGTGCCCGAGATCCACAGCACCGGCAGATACCACGCCAGCCGGGAGGTCTCCAGCATGGCCATGGCTACTAAAATCTGCCCCGCGTTGTGGGCCACGCCCCCCGCCACGCTGACGCCCACTGAGGAGAACTTCCCCGTCCGCTTCAGCAGGCCCATGAGAGCCAGGCTCAGCGCCGCCCCGGCCACGCTGTAGGCCAGCGCCGCCCCGTTGCCGAACAGCAGGGCCACCAGCACCACCCGCACCAGCGAGATCACGCAGGCGTCCTTCCAGCCCAGGCGGTACAGGGCAAACACGATGGCCAGGTTGGGCAGGCCCAGCTTCACCCCCGGCACCCACAGGGGGGGCACCAGCGACTCCAGATAGGACAGCACCAGGGCCAGGGCGGTCAACAGCCCGTACTGGGCCACTTTTGACGCTTTCATCCCATCCTCCTAACCCGTGGAGCCGTCCACGCCGTTTGACCCGCCCCCCTCGATGGAGACGATGAGCTTATGGGGCAGGCAGACGATGGACTCCCCGTTGTAGCGCACCGCCCCCTGGCGCACGCACACCTGGTCGGGGCAGTCCGCCCGCTCCACCCGGGCCGTGCCATCCTCAATGATCAACAGGTTGCCGCGGCCCGGCTCGCCCAGTTCCACCCGGGCGTCCTGGCTGAGGGGCAGCTCCATCACCGTCTCGCCGTCGATCTGCACCCGGGCCACGCCTCCGGTCTGCCGGGTGAGCCCCAGCCATAGCATCAGCGCACCGCCCAGGGCGACGAGTACGGCAATCAGTATAACATCGTTCCGATGGGTTTTCAACCACTCCACAGAATTCCTCCAAAACCGCAACGGAGGAAGGGCCTCGCGGCCTTCCCCCGTCCATGCTTCGGGGCACGGCGGGCTATGGCCCGCCGTGCCTCCGGTTCTCTTTTGTCAGCCGTTGACGACCTCGGCCTTGGTGATGTTCAACGCCACCAAGCACCCGGCCTTACACACCTCGATGCACTTGCCGCAGCCGTCGCACTTGGCGTAGTCGATGCTCGCCAGGTTGTCGGTGACGGTGATGGCCCCGGTGTGGCAGTTCTTCTCACACAGATGGCAGCCGATGCAGCCCGCGGAGCAGCTCTTGCGGGTGCCCGCGCCCTTCTGGTGGCTGTTGCAGTCCACCACCATGTGGGCGTCGGCGGGGCGGATGGCGATGACGCCGTTGGGGCAGGTCTTGGCGCACAGGCCGCAGCCAATGCACACGCTGGCGTCCACCCGAGCCAGCCCGCCGTTGATGTGGATGGCGGACACAGGGCACACCTGGGCGCAGTCGCCCAGGCCGATGCAGCCGTAGACGCACTTGCCGGTACCGCCGAACAGCAGCTTGGCGGCGGCGCAGCTCTCCAGGCCCTTGTAGTCCATCTTCACGGAGGTGGCCTCGCAGGTGCCGGAGCAGCGCACCTCGGCCACCTGCTTGGCAACGTCGCCAGCCTCACGGCCCAGCACCTTGCCGATGCTGGCGGCGGCGGTGGCCCCGCCGGGGACGCACAGGTTGACCGCCAGCTCGGGATCCTCCACCAGGGCGGCGGCGTACCCGTCGCACCCGGCGAAGCCGCAGGCGCCGCAGTTGGCGCCGGGCAGGCACTCACGCACCATGGGGATGCGCTCGTCCACCTCCACCGCCATGAACTTGGAGGCGATGGTCAGCATCACGGCGCACAGCAGGCCGATGACGGCCACCACAATCACTGCAATGACAATCGGATTATCCATAAACGCTTCCCCTCCTTAACCCAGCAGGTTTTCCACGAGGCCGGCGAAGCCCATGAAGGACACGGACACGATGGCCGCGGAGATCAGGGTGATGGGCATCCCCTTGAAGCACTCGGGGCACTTGCACTTGTCCACCCGGCTGCGCACGCCGGAGAACAGCACCATGGCCAGCAGGAAGCCCAGGCCGGAGCCCAGGGCGTTGAACAGCGCCTGGACGAAGGAACCGCCAAAGGCGGTGACGCCCATGTAGTTGTCCACGTTGCTGATGCACACGCCCAGCACCGCGCAGTTGGTGGTGATCAGGGGCAGGTACACGCCCAGGGCGGCGTGGAGGGAGGGGATGTACTTCTTCAGCACGATCTCCACCAGCTGCACCAGGGCGGCGATCACCAGGATGAACACGATGGTCTGGAGGTAGCCCAGCCCCAGCTTGTTGAGCACGAAGTTCTGGATGGGATAGGTGACGGCGGTGGCCAGCACCATGACGAAGATGACGGCCACGCTCATGCCGGCGGCCTGATCCAGCTTCTTGGACACGCCCAGGAAGGGGCAGATGCCCAAAAACTGGGCCAGCACGTAGTTGTTTACCAGAACGGCCGCCATGACAATGGCTAATAACTCTTTCATTTCGCGGCAGCCTCCTTCTTCTCAGCGCAGTTCTGCCCGTTGCACGCGGCGGCGCTGGGGCAGCCCTCGCAGCTGAAGTCCTTTTTCTTGATGGCCTTGCCGTTGCTGGCCTTGTTGATGATGGCGATCAGGATGCCGAAGATGGCGAAGCCGCCGGGGGCCATAGTCATGATAGAGATGTTGTTGTCCGCCAGCACGGGGATGGGCATCCCGAACCAGGTGCCCGCGCCGAAGATCTCCCGGATGGAGGCCATGGCCAGCATGGCCAGGGTGTAGCCCACGCCCATGCCGATGGCGTCCAGGGCGGAGTCCAGCGGGTTGTTCTTGTTGGCGAACATCTCCGCCCGGCCCAGGATGATGCAGTTCACCACGATGAGGGGCAGGTACAGGCCCAGGGCCTTGTCCAGGTCGGGCAGGTAGGCCTTGACGATCATCTGCACCAGGGTGACGAAGGAGGCGATGACCACGATGTAGCAGGGGATGCGCACCTTGTCGGAGATCACCTTGCGCAGCAGGGAGATCATGATGTTGGAGCACAGCAGCACGAAGGTGACCGCCGCGCCCATGCCGATGGCGTTGGACGCCTGGGTGGTGACCGCCAGGAAGGGGCAAGTGCCCAGGATGAGCACCAGGATGGGGTTTTCCTTGATGATGCCGTTAGTGAGGATTTTCAGCTTATTGTTTTTCATATCCATGTGCCTCCCTTCCTCAGCCGTTCACCAGGTCGAACGCGGTGTAGGCGTCCGCGATGGCGGCCCGGAAATAGTTGGAGGAGAAGGTCGCGCCCGAGATGTTGTCCACGCCCTCCAGCCCCCGATCCTTGCCGGGGAACTGGCCCTGGAAGGCGTCGGTGGTGATCTTGGAGCCCAGGCCCGCCGTCTCCTTGTGATCCAGCACCTTCGTCCCGGTGATCTTGCCGTCCATGTCGATGCCCACGGCCAGCTTCAGGGTGTTCTTGCCGCCGTAGCCCTGGGTGGTGAGGGAGAAGGTGTAGCCCGCGCCGTTGGCGGCCTTGTAGACCTCCTTCACCGCGTCGGGCAGGCCGTCCACCGTCAGCTTCTCAAAGCTGTCGGCGTCAGGCAGAACCTCCAGCCGGGCCTCCTCATTGGCCTTGCGCTCGGCCTCCTCAATGATGGGGGCGGTGGCGTTGTTGGTGAGGGCCAGCAGGAAGCTCATCACCGCGCAGATGATCACCAGCACGGCAATGGGGGCCACAAAGTCGCTGACCACGTTGGATTTCGCTTTTGTCATGCCTGCACACCTCCAAACGGCTTGGTTTTCGTCCACTCACAGATGTAGGGGTTCAAAATGTTCATCAGCAGGATGGAGAAGGACACGCCCTCCGGGTAGTTGCCCCACACGCGGATGAGCACGGTGATGAGGCCGCAGCCCAGGCCGAAGATCAGCTTGCCGGCGGGGGTGGGGGGGGAGGTGGTGTAGTCGGTGGCCATGAAGATGGCGCCGATGAACAGGCCGCCCGCCATCACCTGATACAGGGGCTGCTGGCCCAGCAGGGCGGTGCACACCAGCACCGTGGCAATGAAGGCCACGGGGGTATGCCAGGTGATGACCTTACGGTAGACCAGGTAGATGCCGCCGAGGAGCAGGGCCAGACAGGAGGTCTCGCCCATGGAGCCGCCCCGGGCGCCCAGGAACATCTGGCCCAGGGTGGGTAGCTGGCCCTCCGCCCCGCTCAGGACGGCCAGGGGGGTGGCGGAGGAGGTGACATCGGTAAAGGCGGGGATGGTCCAAGCGGTCATGGTGCCGGAGAAGGCCACCAGCATGATGACGCGGGCGGTGATGGCGGGGTTGGCGAAGTTCTGGCCGATGCCGCCGAAGAACTGCTTGACCACGATGATGGCCACGAAGGCGCCGAATACCGCCTGCCACAGGGGGATATCCACCGGCAGGTTCAGGGCCAGCAGTAGGCCGGTGACGGCGGCGGACAGGTCGGTGATGGTGACGGGCCGGTGGGTGATCTTCTCAAAGGCCCACTCGCACAGCACGGCCACCGCCACGCACACCACTTCCACCAGCAGGGCCTTGATCCCGAAGAACACGATGGACGCAATGACGGCGGGGAACAGGGCGATGAGCACGTCCCGCATGATTGTCTGGGTGGTTTGGGATGCGTAGATATGGGGGTTGACGGAGACGACCATGTTCTTATCCATCTCAGACCGCCTCCTTTTCTTTTTCCTTGGCGGCTTTCTTCTCCGCCGCTTCCTTCTGCTCGGCGTTGTACTTGTTGAGCATGGCCTTGGCCAGCTTGTTCACCTGCACCAGGGGCCGGCGGGCAGGGCAGCTGAAGGAGCAGCAGCCGCACTCCATGCACAGGTTCACCTTGAGGGCCTTGAGCTTCTCCGGCTCCTTGTTGTTGTAGGCGCTCTCAATGGCGGCGGGCATCAGGTTGAAGGGGCAGTGGGCCACGCAGCGCCCGCAGCGGATGCAGGCGGAGGGCACGGGATCCTCGGCGTCCTTCTCGTCGAAGGCGATGATGGCGTTGGTGTTCTTCATGATGGGGGCGTCCAGAGAGGGGACGGAAATGCCCATCATGGGGCCGCCGTACAGCACCTTCTTGGGCTCGCACTTCAGACCCACGAAGTCCAGCAGGTTCTGGATGGGGGTGCCCACCGGGGCGATGACGTTCTGGGGGTTGGCGATGGCGGAGCCGTCGATGGTGACTACCTTCTCCACCAGGGGCATCCCGGTGCGGATGTACCTGGCGATGACGGCCAGGGTGGTGCAGTTGATGACGATGGCGCCCACGTCGATGGGCAGCTTGCCCTCGGGCACCACCTCGCCGGTGGTGTTGTAGATGAGCACCTTCTCGCCGCCCTGGGGGTACAGGGCCGGCAGGGAGGCCACCTCGAAGCCGGGCACGCCCTTGCCCGCCTCCTCCATGATCTTCACGCACTGGGGCTTGTTGTCCTCAATGCCGATGACGATCCGGTCGGCGGTGTAGTACTTCTGGAGGAGCTGGGCGCCGTAGATCACGTCGTCGGCGTTGTCGATCATGGTGCGGGTATCCGAGGTGATGTAGGGCTCGCACTCCGCGCCGTTGATGATGATGTTGTGCACCCGGTCGGGATCCACGTTCAGCTTGACGGACGTGGGGAAGCCCGCACCGCCCAGGCCCACGCAGCCGCACTGGCGCACCGCCTCCACAAAGCTGTCCTTGTCGGTGACTACGGGGGGCTTGATGCCCTCCCACACCGCCTGCTCGCCGTCGCTCTCGATGACGATGACGGTGTCGAACCGGCCGTTGGAGCCGACGATCTCGTCCAGACGCTTCACCTTGCCGGACACGCCGGAATAGATGGGCGCGGACATGAAGCCTCCGGCCTCCGCGATCAGCTGCCCCACCTTCACCGTGTCGTTCACCTTGACCACCGGCTTGGCCGGGGCCCCGATGTTCATGGACATGGGGACGGTGATCACCGCGGGCACCGGCATACGCGCCGGCGCGCAGTCCACAGTGTTCTTCCTGTGGGGCGCATGAATTCCATGCAGTTTGCCCTTAAACACAGAACTTCCTCCTCAATCGTAGTTTCTCCTTGCGCGCGGCCTGCCCCGGGCGGCGGGGCCCGGAACAGGCAGGCGGCGTCCCCCGCCGGCGGCGAATCGAACCTGCCAAACAACGGGAGACGCCTGCTCACGTACTGACTATTATATCACGTCTCATTTCAAACGCAAGGGAAAATCTATTCCTATTTGCCGATTTTTGTGGGGCAAATTACACCTCCCGGTTGTAGAGGATGGCTACCTCCCGGCGGCGCCGGAAAATAAACAGCCAGGCTGCCGCCAGCCCCACCGCGCTGAACAGCAGGATCACCGCCCGCTCGGGCATGATCTCCGCCAGCCAGCCCGCCAGCAGGGTGCCGCACAGCGAACCCAGGGAGGTGAGCATCTGGTACGCGCCGTTGAACCGGGCCCGCTTTTCGTCGGGGAGGTAGGACTGGGTGGCGGCGATGCGGATGTTGTAGGAGGTCACCCCCAGCACCCCGTAGAGGAAAAACACCGCCGCCATGGCCGGGACGGGCAGGAACAGCAGCACTCCGTAAAGGAAGGGCAGGGTTGTGTAGACCGCCATGGCCACGGGAAATCTGTTCGCCGCCGGGAGCCGGAAGCGGTAGTGGAGCAGCCCGCCCGCCACCCGGCCTGCCTCGGAGCAGGTGGACACGATGGCGCCCAGGGTCACCGCCGCCACCGGCCAAGTGGCAAACAGGGCGCTGTGGTTCCGGAAGAAGGGCAGAAACATCTGATCCGAGCCCACCCCGGCGAAGTTGGAGAACATAAAGTACAGGGTGACGGCCAGCAGGCCCTTCTCCCCGGCGATATAGTCCACCCCCTCCCGGAGATCCCGGCCAAAGCGCTTCAGCGCCCCCACGCCGTCCGCCGGCGGGGCGGCGTCCATGTGGGTCTCCACATGGCGGACGCACCGCTCAAAGCAGGCGGCGGCGAAGAAGCACACCGCGTTGATGGCAAACAGCGGCTCCACGCCGCCCAGCGCCTCATAGGCGATGGCCCCCAGGGGGTAGGCCATCAGCATGATGGATTGCAGCATCCCGGAGATGGAGTAGGCCTTGGACAGGTTTCCCTCCTCCACCAGGTTGGGGTAGAGGCTGTCGTAGGCCACCATGTATACGCTGTCCACGCTGCCCCGGATCAGGTTGAAGCACAGCAGCGCCGGGAAGCTGAACCAGCCCGTCCGCAGCAGCAGGGCCAGCCCCGCGAACATCCCGGCGGACAGGAAGTCCAGCCGGTAGATCACCTTTTTCCGGCTCATCCGATCCAGATACGGCCCCGCTAAAACGGGGCACGCCAGCATGGGGATCTGATAGGTGGCGTTGAACAGGGCGTAGAGGAACACCGATCCGGTGTAGTCCAGCACCATCATGCTCATGGCGAAGCTGGACAGCACGCCGCCGATGAGGGAGATGACGCTGCCCACGGTGATGATGGTAAAATCCCAAGTCCAAAGCCCTTGGGAAGGCTTTTTCGTATCCATAATAAACATCCTTTCTCAATAAAGCGTCAAACACAAAGGGGCCGAACCCCGTCCGGGGTTCGGCCCGCAAAAAAGCGCAGCGCATGACACGACTGCTCCGCCGCGTACCGCGGCACAGGCAGTCGGGAGATGACAAAAAACACGCGCTATACTCCTTGCAGGCCGTTTTTGCGTACAGAAAACCAGGCGTGCCCAAGCGCACCCCGTTCCCTTATCCGCTCAAATATGCCTAATATGGAGCATAGAACGCCATGATTTGCGTATCCCCCTCTTGAGAAAGTAAGCTCAGTATACCACCCGCGGCCGCCCCCGTCAAGCCCTTCCCTTTTTCCGGCAAACGTGGTATACTCTCCCCAAATGCCGGAAGGGGGATCCGTTCTGAAACGAAAAAAGTGCGCCGCCGCGTTCCTGGCGGCGGAGGGGGCGCTGTACGTCGCCTTCCTCGCCCTGGATCTCACTGGCCGGGGCGGACTGTCCGTCCCCGTCAAATATGCGGGGATTCTGCTGTGCCTGGGCTTTTCCCTGCTGATCTGTGCCAGGTGGAAGGGGGACAGGCTGATCCCCATCGCACTGGCCCTCACCGCCGGGGCGGACTGGTTCCTGCTGGTGCGCAACGATCACTATGCCGTGGGCATCGCCCTGTTTTTGTGCGTCCAGACGGCCTATTACCTCCGCCTGCGCCGTATGGGGGCGGACAGCGGCTGGCCACTGCGCTCCGCCCTGGCCCTGGGGGCGGGGCTGGGGCTGTACGCCCTGAATCTTGCCTCCCCGGTGAACCTGCTGGCGGGGCTGTACTTCTCCCAGCTTCTGTTCAACACGGTTTTGGCCTGGACGGTGAAGGGCCGTCGCCGGCGGCTGTTCGCCGCTGGCCTCACCCTGTTTGTGGGGTGCGATCTGTGCGTGGGGCTGTTCAACGCCCTGCCCGCCGCCGCTCCGCTGTATCCCGCCGTGTCGGTGGGGATGTGGTTCTTCTATCTCCCCTCCCAGACGCTCGTCGCCCTGTCCGCCCTGCCCGAAAAGGAGGATGCCTCATGAAGGAAAGCAAGCCCCTGTGCGCCCTGATGGCCTTCTGCGCGGCCCTGGCGCTGCTCACCGCGTCCATCGCCGCCCCCATCCTGTGCCGCCCCTTCTACTACGCCCACATCGGCCCCCTAAAGCTGGTGGAACGCACCGGGCTGACGGAAAACGAGATCAAAACCGCCTTCGACGAGATGCTGGACTACTGCCTGGGGGCGGAGGAATTCTCCACCGGCGTGCTGAAGTGGTCGGAGGAGGGCAGGGCCCATTTCACCGACGTGCGGGGACTGTTCCTGCTGGATCTGCGGGTGCTGGGGGCGTCCCTGGGCCTGCTGGCGGCGGCTTTGCTGTACGCCCGGCTCACCGGACGCAGACCCGCCCGGCCACGGGGCCGCGGCCCCGGCTTCTGGGCGGGGGCAGGGCTGGGAGTAGCGTTCCTGCTGGTGGGCGCGCTGGCGGCGCTGGACTTCAACCGGGCCTTCGTGGTGTTCCACGCCCTGTTTTTCCCCGGCAAGGACAACTGGCTCTTTGACCCGGCGGAGGATCAGATCATCAACATCCTGCCCCAGGAGTTCTTCCGCAACTGCGCCCTTCTCATTCTGGCGCTGCTGGTGCTGGGCTGCGCCGCGCTGATTCTGTTCGACCTGCGGCGGAGCCGGGGAAAGCGCTGACAGGTTATTTTCAGGTTTTTTTCAGGGTAAATTCAAAATCATTTCGACCCTGCGACATAATTTGGACACAATTATAGGGTATTGTATCCTCAGCGGCGGACGAGAGAGCCCCGGCGGCCTTTCCGCTTTTGAAATAGCGTTCCATGACGGAATTTGAAAGGAGCAATTCCCATGTTTGATCAGAATGGTTTTGACGGCAGCGGCAATTACCGCTACAACTACACCCAGCCCCAGCAGAGCGGCGACCCCTGGGATCGCCCCCAGTCCCCCATTCCGCCCCAGCCCCCCAAGAAGAAGGGCGGCGCGGGCAAGGTGGTGGCCCTGGTGCTGTGCTGCGCCCTGGTGGGCGGCGGCGCGGGGGTGGGCGGGGCGGCGGCCTATGACGCACTGACCAGCGGACCCGAGGGAGAGACCACCATTTACCGCAACGAGGTGGATCCCACGGCGGTGAATGTGAAGCAGGCCGACGGCCTCACCCCCATGAGCCTCAGTGAGATCTACGCCTCCTACGTGGACTCCTGCGTGTGCATCTCGGTGACGGGCATGGCCACCAACGGCTGGTATCAGCAGCCCACCGCCGGGGCGGGCTCCGGCTTCATCATCAGTGAGGACGGCTACATCGTCACCAACTACCACGTCATCGACGGGGCCAACACCATTAAGGTGACGCTGAACAACGGCGACACCTATGACGCCAAGCTGGTGGGCGGCGAGGAGCTCAATGATGTGGCAGTGCTGAAGATTGACGGCGTGTCCGGCCTGAAGCCCGTGGTGCTGGGCGACTCCGACGACCTGGTGGTGGGTGAGCAGGTGTGCACCATCGGCAACGCCCTGGGCACCCTGTCCTTCTCCCAGACCTCCGGCAATGTGTCCTCCACCGGCCGCTCCATCACCATGAGCGACGGCACCGTGATGACCAACATGATCCAGACCAACTGTACCATCAACTCCGGCAACTCCGGCGGCCCGCTGTTCGACAGCTACGGCCGGGTGGTGGGCATCACCTCCGCCAAGCTGTCCAACAACGGCCAGTCCTCCCAGGCGTCCATTGAGGGCATCGGCTTCGCCATCCCCATCAACGACGTCATCGGCATCGTCACCGACTATATGCAGTACGGCTACGTCACCGGCCGGCCCAGCATGGGCGTCGAGGTGCGCGCTGTGAGCGACGAATGGCAGGAGGTATTTGGCTGGCCCGCCGGGCTGTATGTGGCCACGGTAAACCCCGGCTCCTGCGCCGAGAAGGCGGGGCTGAAGCAGGGGGACATCATCACCAAACTGGGTGACACCGAGGTATCCAACATCAACGAGCTCACCGCCGCCAAGAACCGCTTCAAGGCGGGCCAGACCGCCCAGCTCTCCGTATTCCGCGCCGGGGAGGAGCTCACCCTGTCCATCACCTTCGACGAGCAGGAGAACAACACCGTGGAGGACGGCTCCGGCAGCCAGGGCCAGGTTGTCCCCGGCAACCCCAACCCCCAGCCCACCTCCAGCGGAAACTACGGCGGCCAGTATCCCTATGGCGGGGACGGCGGCGACGACTTCTTCAACAACTTCCCCTGGGGCTACTTCTTCGGGCGGTGAGCCCGTTTGCATAATAGAACCCCCTGCGGCTTTGCCGCAGGGGGTTTTCGGGTCTATTACGCGGTCATGAGGGCGATCTCCTGCTCCGCCTCCCCCCGGGTGTCGGCGGAAAAGCAGAACGCGCCGTCCAGGTAGACCTCCACGTGACCCCGCACAAACTCGATCTCGTACATATGGGACGCTCCTTTCCTTCGGGGGTGCCCTCCCCTTTGTTCTGAGGACAGTATACCCTATAGAAAGTCCCATAAACCGGCATCATATAGTGATAGTGAAAAAAGGGGCGCTCCCCGGTGGGAAGCGTCCCTTTCCTGCTTTATTCGTTCAGTACCGCCGGATCACCGCCACCACCCGGCCCAGGATGGAGCAGCCCTCCCCGTCGATGGGCTGGTACTCCGGGCTGGAGTTCTCCGGGTAGAGCCAGATGTGGCCGTCCCGCTCCCGGCGGAAGGTTTTCACGGTGGCCTCATCCTCGAACAGGGCCACCACAATGTCCCCGTTCCGGGCCTGGGGCTGCTGGTGCACCACCACCACGTCGCCGGGAAGGATGCCCGCCTCCAGCATGGACTCGCCCCGGACGGTGAGGGCGAAGTGCTCCCCGGACAGGCCGCCGGTGTCGAAGGTGAGGTAGTCCTCAATGTGCTCCTGGGCCAGGATGGGGGAGCCCGCCGCCACGTAGCCCACCAGGGGCACCTGATCCTTCCGTCCGGCGGCGTCGCCGCCCACGATGGTGATGGCCCGGGTCTTGCCCTCCGCCTGGGAGATGTAGCCTGCCTCCCGCAGGCCCTTCAGGTGGAAGTGGACGGTGGCGGGGGATTTCAGGTTCACCGCCTGGGCGATCTCCCGCACGGAGGGGGGGTAGCCATGCTCGTCCGCGAAGGAGGAGATGAAGTCGTAGATTTGCTGCTGCTTGGGGGTCAGTTTACCCATGGCGCAAGCTCCTTCCAAGAAATCGATCCGCCACCCGGCCGCGGATCTTGACTTGGAAGTATTATACCACAGTTCGTTCGATTTGTCAAACGTTCGTTCTAAACTTTTTGGAAGTTTTCGGATGAGGGCAAAAAGCCTGCCGCCCGTTGGGGGCGGCAGGCTGAGACTGTCGAAAAAGCCGCTTCTGTCCCGATTTCGGGAAGGAAGATAGTGTGAAAGAAACCCAGGAGGGGTGTCTTTCACGTTCAATCAACGAATTTTTGGAACGTTCTTTG
>JAETOJ010000097.1 GCA_021768085.1 Bacillota bacterium | reverse complement strand
ACCTCCGCAGCGACAACGACATCCAGCGGCTGGTGACGAACCTGTTCAAGAACACCACCCCAAAAGGCTCACAGTCCCAAGACCCGTTTTGGGATCAGGCGGCGCAAATGCTTCTGTTGGCGCTGGTGTTCTATCTCCACTACGAGGCCCCGCCCGATGAACAGAACTTCCCCATGGTCATGGAAATGATACGGGCCGGAGAAGTCCGGGAGGACAACGACGAATTTCAATCGCCGCTGGATGAACTCTTTGACCGCCTGGAAATGCGGAACCCGGAGCATATCGCCCTGAAATACTACCGCAATTACCGCTCCGGCAGCGGCAAGACCCTGAAATCCATCCAAATTACGCTGGTGTCCCGGTTGGAGAAATTCAACCTGGAATCGCTGGCCGGTATGACGCAGACGGATGAGATGGAGCTATGGAGCCTGGGCGAGAGAAAGACGGCCATCTTTGCCGTTATCCCCGACAACGACAGCAGTTTTAACTTCATCGTGGGTATGCTCTACACCCAGCTATTTCAGCAGCTTTACTATCAGGCGGACGTGGTACACGGCGGGCGCTTGCCCGTCCACGTCCACTTCGTCATGGACGAATTTGCGAATGTTGCCTTGCCTGATGAATTTGACAAGCTGTTGGCTACCATGCGGAGCCGGGAGATCTCCGTGAGCATCATCATCCAGAACCTCGCACAGCTAAAGGCCCTCTTTGAAAAACAGTGGGAGAGCATCGTGGGCAACTGCGATGAATTTATCTATCTCGGGGGGAACGAGCAGGCGACCCACGAGTACGTTTCCAAGCTGCTGGGCAAGGAAACCATTGACACGAACACCTACGGACAGTCCAGGGGGCGGAGTGGCAGCTACTCCACCAACTGGCAGTTAGCGGGCCGCGAATTGCTTATGCCGGATGAAGTGCGTATGCTGGACAACCAGTACGCGCTTCTTTTTATCCGTGGGGAGCGGCCCATCCAGGACTTCAAGTACGACATTCTGAAACACCCCAATGTGAAGCTGACCACAGACGGCGGGGCCGAACCGTACCGGCACGGAGAGGACACCCACAGCATCGCATCCATCCAGATCGACCCGGAGCTGCTGAAACAGGCGGCGGAGGTGGAACTGGACGCCGGACAACACCACTTCATTCTTCTCACCGAGGAAGAATTGGAGGAATATATCATCAATCATGGAGGTAACACACAATGAGCATTTTCAAGAAGAACGAGAAGAACACCGGGAACAGACTGCCCACGCCCGACAAGGTAAAGCGGGGCTACCGCTGGTACTGCTCCCTGGTGGTGGCGGTGGCCCTGATGGGCTGCTGCACCATGACGGCCTTTGCCGCCGAGGGCGGCGACCCTCTCACCGTCATCAACAACCTGTCCACGTTCATCTTCGGCCTGATCCGGGCCGTGG
>JAETOJ010000096.1 GCA_021768085.1 Bacillota bacterium | reverse complement strand
GCCTGGACAGCGCCGCCACCACCAAGCTGACCATTTGCAACCGCCGCCAGAGCCAAGCGGACTTTGAGCAGTCTGTCCTTATGTCCATGCGCGGGGATGGCCTGGACAAGTACCGTAAGGAGTATAACCAAATGCTCATTGACAAGGCGACCGGGGCCAACGGCATCGTCCAGGAGAAGTATGTCACCGTGACCGTCTATAAGCGGGATATTGAGGACGCCCGCGCCTACTTCACCCGAATCGGGGCCGACCTGACCGCCCGCTTCGCTGCCCTCGGCTCCAAGTGCGTGGAGCTGGATGCCGCTGACCGGCTGCGTATCCTCCACGACTTCTACCGGGCCGGGGACGAGGGCAGTTTTCACTTCGACATGGCGGATATGGCCCGAAAGGGCCACGACTTCCGGGACTATATCTGCCCGGACGGGATCGAGAAGCACAGCGACTACCTGAAGCTGGGCGACCGCTATTGCCGGGTGCTGTTCCTGAAGGACTACGCCAACTATATCCAGGACGAGATCGTGGCGAATCTGACCGACCTGAACCGCAATATGATGTTGTCCATTGACATTCTCTCCGTGCCCACCGACGAGGCCGTGCGGGAGGTGGAGAACCGTCTGCTGGGGGTGGAAACCAATATTACAAACTGGCAGCGCCGCCAGAATCAGAACAACAACTTCTCCGCCATCGTCCCCTACGATATGGAGTTGCAGCGCAAGGAGAGCAAGGAATTTCTGGCTGACCTCACCACCCGCGACCAGCGGATGATGCAGGCCGTCCTCACCCTGGTCATCACCGCCGACACCAAACAGCAGCTTGACAGCGACACGGAAAAAATACGCTCCCTGTCCGGGCGGTGCCAGTTGGCCGTTTTGAAATACCAGCAGATCGACGGCCTGAACACCGTCCTGCCCATTGGCACCCGGAAGATCGACGCCTTCCGCACCCTGACCACCGAAAGCCTTGCCGTGTTCATGCCCTTTAAGGTGCAGGAGATCATGGACAGGGGCGGCATCTACTTTGGAGAGAACGCCATTTCCCACAACCTTATCATGTGCAACAAGGCAAATCTGCTCAATCAGTCGTCGTTCCGCCTGGGCGTCCCCGGCTCCGGCAAGTCGTTCAGTGTCAAGGAGGAAATCGCGTTCCTTATTCTCAACACGGACGATGATATTCTCATAGCAGACCCGGAGGGGGAATACGCGCCCCTTATTGAAGCGATGGGCAATATCGGCTCCGTGATCCGGGTGGCGGCTGGCGGGAAAGACCGTTTGAACGCCATGTATATGGTGGACGGCTACGGTGAGAACAACCCCATTGTGGTGAAATCGCAGTTTATCATGTCCCTGGTGGAGCGCATCGACCCCAAGGGCGTGGAGGCCAAACACAAATCCATCATTGACCGCTGTACGGGAGATTTGTACGAGGAAGCGGAACGGAGCGGCACCGTGCCTACCCTCGCCGCCCTCCG
>JAETOJ010000095.1 GCA_021768085.1 Bacillota bacterium | reverse complement strand
GTCGTTCAGCGCCGCCCCGCCGTACTGCACCAGCCCCAGCAGACCGCCGCCCACATAGGGGGCCAGCAGCAGGGCCAGCCAGACCACGGGGATGATACCGCAGGCGTAGAGGGTCAGGTGGGTCTTGGAGAACTTATCTTGCCTCACGGTCAGCCCTCCTTTTTTTCCGCTTTGTCGGTGCGTCTATCACTTTGAAGATAAGGCCGTCCAAATCCTCGGTGGGCTTGCCGTCCCGGAGGGCATCGTTGCGGAAGTCGGTCAGGCCCCGCACCATAAGCCGCTGTTCGTAGTCGTTCAGCGTGACCACACGTTTTTCATCACACATAGAGCGCCCTCCTTACCTTGCGCCGCCGTCCCGGTTTTTTATATATTTTTCGTAGGCGGCAAATTCCCGGTTCATGTTGGTGGTGATAGTGCCCGCCACGTCCCGCATGATGCCCACCTCGGCCCGAAGTGCCTTGGCATCCATCATGGCGTAGCTCTCCGGCAGACGGTCAAAGGAAAAGCCTTCCACCGACACGCCGTTGCGCTTGCACAGCATATAGGACACGCTGTACGCCACGAAGTCGGGACTTTCACAGTCAATGCCCTCCCTGTCCATGTGGGCGCGGGCCAGTTCCTGGGCCAGTCCACGAAAAAGTGTAGGAGCATCCAAACCGGGGCGTACAAAGAGAATTTTGCGTTCCGGCTCATACCGCACATTGATGTTCTCCGGCAGGTCGCTACTGACGACGTATTGGCATACAGGATCATTGATAAGCGCCCGCAGCAGAAGCCGCTCGTCACGGGCCACGGCGGGGGCGGGCCGCTGGTTGGCCCTGGTCTGAGAAATGTCAAAGACCTTTTTCACATTGTAGGACACGCCCCTGCTGCCATCGTCCTTTTTGTACTCCCTGCCTGGTTCCAGAATGGTGATGGCGTCCTGACCCCGCTTGACGTACACACCGCTGGCTTTCCAACTATCAAAGTCGGCCAGTTTGGTGGCCTCCGGGCATTGGGCGGCAATCAGGATGGCGTTGCTCACGGAGTAGAGGTCAAAGCGGGCCTGTACGTCCAGATAGCCTTGAAACACGCCGCCGTCCACACTCATGTCGTGAACATGGTCGTCGATCATGGCGTAGACGCTCTCGCGCTCCGCCTGCTTTTTCGCTGCCCATGCGTCCTTATCAAAGGGCGTTTCCTCCTGCTGGGCGGGCTGGCTGGTGAACAGATCATCATAGTTCGGCATCGTTATCGCTCCTTTAATCGTTTGGGTTTATATTTTCGCGGGGCCTTGTGCTTCGACCCCTTGGTGGGCTTGGACTGCTCCTTGCCCTTCGCCGCCTTTTCTCTCTGCTCCGCTGTGATCTCCTTCAGCTCCTGCCGGACGGAGGGGCGGGGACGCTCCTGCGGATCAGAAGTACCCGGTGCGGTTGGCTCTTTGGGCTTTGAGGTAGGCCCGGACTGACGGGATTTCTCGTTCCGGGCTTCGGTGGGGTTTTCGGTCTGTCCTTTCT
>JAETOJ010000094.1 GCA_021768085.1 Bacillota bacterium | reverse complement strand
GTCTGGGCGGCGCTGCTCATCGCCCAATCCCTGGGCGGCGGCCTGCCGGAGATCATCACCAACCTGACGGCGGCCATGGAACACCCCTTCCTCATCCACTGGACGGAGCATAGTCTGGTGACCATCCTGCTCTGCACCGGAGCCTACATCATGGGGATCTGCCTCTACGCCGACCAGCAGGGCCGGACCAGGGAGGGCGAGGAACACGGCTCCGCCGCTTGGGCCTCTCCCCGGCAGGTTAATGCCATGTTCGCTCAGAAGAAGAACAAGCTGCTGACCAAAAACGTCCGTCTGGGGCTGGACACCCACAAGCACCGCCGCTCCCTTAACGTGCTGGTCATCGGCGGCTCCGGCGCGGCCAAGACGAGAAGCTATGTGAAGCCGAATATTTTGGAGGCCAACACCAACTATGTGATCACGGACCCCAAGTCTGAAGTCCTGCTGGCCACGGGCGGCTACCTCAAAAGCCAAGGCTACGACATCCGGGTGCTGAACCTCGTCAACCTGGAGGAGTCGGACGGATACAACCCCTTCCGCTACATCCGGGACGAGAAAGACGCCCTGCGGCTGGTGAACAATCTCATCCAGGCCACCACGCCCAAGGGCAGCCATGAAAGTGACCCGTTTTGGACGAAAGCGGAAACGGCGCTGCTGCAGGCCATCATCCTTATGCTGTGGCAGGAGGCCCCGGAGTATGAACAGAACTTCTCCATGGTGATGCGGGTGCTGGAGTACGCCGAGGTCAAGGAGGAGGACGAGGAGTACGTCTCGCCCCTGGATATGCTCTTCCAATCCATAGAGCGGGAGAAGCCGGACAGCGTGGCAGTACGGCAATATAAGGTGTTCAAAATGGCGGCGGGCAAGACCTCAAAATCGATCCTTGTGTCCACCGCCGTCCGGCTGGCCCCCTTCAATCTGCCCCAGATCAAGGCCATTACCGACCGGGATGACATGGACCTCTATACCCTGGGGGAGCAGAAGTGCGCGCTGTACGCCGTGATTCCAGACAACGACCAGACCTTTAACTTTTTGGTAAGCCTGCTCTATTCCCAGGCATTCCAGGCACTGTACTACAGCGCCGACCAGATCCACCACGGGGCCTTGCCCTGCCACGTCCACTTCGTGCTGGACGAGTTCGCCGCTATGCCACTCCCAGGCTTCACCCGTGAGCTGGCTACCATGCGCTCCCGCAATATTTCCGCAAGCACCATCATACAGAATATGGCACAAATAAAAGAACTTTATAAGGATAGTTGGGAGACAATTCCGGGAAATTCAGACACAATTCTGTACCTGGGCGGCAACGAAGCATCAACCCACAAGTACATTTCCGAGGCCCTTGGGAAAGCCACAATTGACACGAAAACCCATGGCCAGACCAAGGGGAAATCCGGCTCGTACTCCACCAATTTTCAAATGAGCGGCCGCGAATTGTTGACCCCAGATGAGGTGCGGGGGCTGGACAACCGCTACGCCATCCTGTTCATCCGGGGAGCCAAGCCGGT
>JAETOJ010000044.1 GCA_021768085.1 Bacillota bacterium | reverse complement strand
AGTTCCACCACGTCCCGCTCCATTTTCCCCTTTTCCATCATTTTTCTCACCCTGCTCTATTTTACCTCATAAATATGAAAAAGTCTGCCCCACGGCAGACTTTTTCGACAGACTGAAACAATCCCCCCTGCCTGCGGGCAGGGGGGATTGTTTTTTTTACTCGTCCCAGTTGTGCCAGACGTTCTGCACGTCGTCGTTGTCCTCCATCATGTCGATGAGCTTCTCCATGTTCTTGATGTCGGCCTCGTCGGACAGGGTGACGTAGTTCTGGGGCACCATCTCCACCTTGGCGGAGGCGAAGGCGTAGCCCTTTTCCTCCATGGCGGCCAGCACCGCGCCGAAGTCGTCCGGGGTGGTGTAGACGGTGAAGCAGTCTTCATCGGCCTCGAAGTCGGCGGCGCCGCAGTCCAGGGCGTCCATCATGGCGGTTTCCTCGTCCAGATCCTCCCGCTCAATGACCAGCACGCCCTTCTGATCAAACGACCAGGACACGCAGCCGGTGGCACCCAGGTTGCCGCCGAACTTGTCAAAATAGTGGCGCACCTCGGAGGCGGTGCGGTTGCGGTTGTCGGTGAGGGCCTCCACAATCACCGCCACCCCGCCGGGGCCGTACCCCTCGTAGGTGATGGACTCGTAGTCGTTGGCGTTGCCGGAGCCCACGGCCTTCTCAATGGTGCGTTTGATGTTGTCGTTGGGCATATTGGCCGCCCGGGCCTTGGCGATGACGGTGGCCAGCCGGGAGTTGTTGGCCGGGTCGCCGGAGCCGCCGGTCTTGACGGCCACGATGATCTCCCGGGCGATCTTGGTGAACGCCGCGGAGCGCTTGGCGTCCGCCGCGCCCTTGGTTTTCTGGATATTATGCCACTTGGAATGACCTGACATGGTGGTATCGTTCCCTTCATTGTGAGGTTGTGAACAGGTTCTGAACCCGGTCGGGCAGAAAATTCACCCAACAATATAGCACACTTCCCGCCGGTTTTCAACCCCTGGAAGCAAAACTGATACGGCTGCCGTTTTTCCCTAACCGGCCAGAACCCGGAAGCCCGTCCATTTCCCGCGGCGGAACCGCAGCACGTACACCGCCCCGCGGAACAGCCAGTCCACCAGCCAGGCGATCCACACGCCGTAGAGGCCCACGCCGAAGCCCCGGCACAGCAGCAGGCACAGCCCCACCCGGAAGATCCACATGGACGCGGCGGACACAACCGCGGCGAACCGCACGTCCCCCGCCGCCCGCATTCCCTGGGGCAGGGTGAAGGCCAGCACCCAGAGCGTCAGTTTGCCCGCGCTGATCAGGAGCAGCAGGCGGAAGGTCAGCTCGGCGCTCTCTGGAGACATCTGGGAGATCCGGGTGACCAGCGGGGTGGCGACCACCACCAGGGCGCTCATCACCAGCATAGCCCCCTCGGAAAGCAGGCAGAACCGTTTGATATACGTCCGGGCCTCGTCCACGCGGCCCGCGCCCATGCACTGGCCCACCACCGTCAGCAGGCCCAGGCCGATGGCCAGGCTGGGCATACTCTGCACCATGTCCAGGGTCTGGGCCATGGCGTGGGCGGCGATGGCGGCGGTGGAGAAGGTGGCCACCGTGGACTGCACCATCAGCTTGCCCAACTGGAACATGGCGTTCTCCACCCCGGTGGGCACCCCTACCCGCAGCACCGTGCCGATAACCGCTCGGTCGGGGCGGATTTTGCGGTAGTCCCGGATGGACACCGTGAGCTTGGGGCTGCGCAGCAGAACCAGGAGCACCACCGCGCTGAGGACGCGGGAGAACAGCGTGGACAGAGCGGCGCCCGCCACCCCCTGGTGGAACACGAAGATCAGCACCGCGTTGCCCGCGATGTTGACGGCGTTGGCCACCGCCGCCACCGCCATGGGGGGCGCGGAGCGGCCCTCCGCTCGGAACACCGCCGCCGCCGTCTGCTGGGCGGCCAGGAAGGGGTAGGACAGGGCGGTGATGAAGAAATAGTCCAGCGCCTGCTCCATCACGGCGGGCTCTACTGAGCCAAAGATCAAGGCCAGCAGCGGACGGCGCAGGAGCAGGCACGCCCCCATGGACACAAGGCCCAGCCCCAGGGACACCAGCAGCACCTGCCGGGCGGCGTTGGCGGCCTTGGGGGCCTCCCCCCGGCCCAGGTACTGGGAGCATACGATGACGCCCCCCGCGGCCAGGGCGCTGAGCAGGTTCAGCATCAGCACGTTGACGGTGTCCACCAGGGACACCGCGGAGATGGCGGTCTCCCCCACGGTGGTGACCATTATGGTGTCCGCGATGCCCATGAGCCCAGAGAGAAGCTGCTCCAGCATCAGGGGAAGCAGCAGGGACAGGATCTGGCGGCGGGTAAACAGCATGGTGCTCAGCCTCCTCCCCGCGAAAAAGTTTCAGATGGCGGCCGCCGGATCCGGCGGCGCGGGGGCTATTATACGCCCGTATCCCGAAATTGGCAAGTCCAACCGACGTTTTTCAAGAGTTTTCAAAACTTCTTCCCTGGATTTCGCATACAATGACATATTCGGCGGGTTTTTTCTTTTATTTTTTGTGCACCTTGACTTTATGTCCCAGGCACGTTATAATGTAATGTATCATAGCACGTCCAAGGATGTGCGGGATTATTTACACGGTTCCGCCCCGAATCGGCGGAGGTTTGGAGGCACGATATGTTGAAGAAAACAGATCAACTCAGCGACGCCATCGCCCGCTTCAGCGGCGGCACCAGCCGGGATGCCTACCGGTTCCTGGGCTGCCACAGGCAGACGGTGGACGGACAGGAGGGCTATGTCTTCCGAGTATGGGCCCCCCATGCCAAAAGCGTACGGGTGCTGGGCAGCTTCAATGACTGGGACACCGGGGCCCCCGCCATGGAGCGCATGGATGCCGGCATCTGGGAGCGGTTTATCCCCGGCGTCCAGACCTACGACGAGTACAAATTCTACATTGAGCGGCCCGACGGCTCCTTCGTGTTCCGGGCCGACCCCTATGCCACCCACTCCGCCACCCGGCCCAACAACGCCAGCAAGGTGTTCGGCCTGGACGGCTTCCAGTGGACGGACGAGGCCTACCGCCGCGGCCGGGCCCACCGCGAGGTGCTGAAAAGCCCCGTGAACATCTATGAGATGCACCTGGGCTCCTGGCGGCGGCACGAGGACGGCAACTTCCTTTCCTATGTGGACTGCGCCAGGGAGCTGGTGCCCTACCTGAAAGAGATGGGCTACACCCATGTGGAGCTGCTCCCTATCAGCGAGTACCCCTACGACCCCTCCTGGGGCTATCAAGTCACCGGCTATTACGCCCCCACCTCCCGGTACGGTACCCCCCACGACTTCATGAAGTTTGTGGATCTGTGCCACGAGGGGGGCATCGGTGTCATCATCGACTGGGTGGGCGCCCACTTCCCCCGGGACGAGTGCGGCCTGTTCGAGTTTGACGGCGGCTACTGCTATGAGCCCGCCGACCCTCTGCGCCGGGATCACCCGGACTGGGGCACCCGCATCTTTGACTACGGACGCAACGAGGTGCGTTCCTTCCTGATCTCCAACGTGGTGTACTGGCTGGAGAAGTTCCATGTGGACGGCATCCGGGTGGACGCGGTGGCCTCCATGCTCTACCTGGACTACGGCCGCCGGGGCGGCGAGTGGCGGCCTAACCAGTACGGCACCAACATCAACCTGGACGCGGTGGCCTTCCTCCAGGACATGAACGCCGCCGCCTTCGCCTGCGACCCCCACGCCATTATGGTGGCGGAGGAGTCCACCGCCTACGCCAACGTCACCAAGCCCAAGGAGGAATTCAACGGCCTGGGCTTCAACTTCAAGTGGAACATGGGCTGGATGCACGACATGATCGACTATATGTCCACCGACCCCCTGTTCCGCAAGGGCAAGCACAACAACATCACCTTTTCCCTGACCTACGCCTTCTCGGAGAACTTCGTCCTGCCCCTGTCCCATGACGAGGTGGTGCACGGCAAGTGCTCCCTGATCAACAAGATGCCCGGCGACTACGCGGACAAGTTCCAGGGGCTGCGGGCCTTCTTCGGCTACATGATGACCCACCCGGGCAAGAAGCTGCTGTTCATGGGCGGCGAGTTCGGCCAGTTCATCGAGTGGGACGAGAAGAAGCAGCTGGACTGGTTCCTGCTGGAGTTCGACAAGCACCACCAGCTCCAGACCTACGTGAAAGATCTGAACCACTACTATCTGGATCACCCCGCCCTGTGGAGCAACGACACCGACTGGCAGGGCTTCCAGTGGATCGCCTGCGACGACAACGCCCAGAGCGTGATCTCCTTCCGCCGCATTGACGAGAAGGGCAAGGAGGTCATTGTGGTGTGCAACTTCTGCCCCGTGGAGCGCACCGGCTATGAGATCGGCGTGCCCAAGTCCGGCTCCTATGTCCCCGTGCTGTCCAGCGACGACGCGAAATACGGCGGCGCGGGCACGGAGCTTGTCCCAGTCAAGGCAAAGAAGAAGGAACTGCACGGTCTGCCCTACTCCGTGTCCCTCACCCTGCCCGCCCTGTCCACGGTGATCTACGAGCGGCACGTGCTCCGGAACGCCAAGGGGGAGGAGTCCGGAGAGAAGGCCGCCCCGGCCGGAAAGCCCCGCAGGGCCACGGCCCCAAAGACCGCCGCTGTCCAGGCAGAGGAGGCGCCCAAGCCCCGGAAGAAGCCGGGCCCCAAGCCCAAGGCGGAGACCGGGGAGGCCAAGCCCAAGACCCGCAAGCCCGCCGCGAAAAAAGCCAAGCCTGAATCCAAGTAATTCTTGAGGGGGAGATCAACTTGTTCGAGCGTAAAAAGGAATGTATCGCCATGCTCCTGGCCGGAGGCCAGGGCAGCCGCCTGTACTGTCTGACCCAGGACACCGCCAAGCCTGCGGTGCCCTTCGGCGGCAAGTACCGCATCATCGACTTTCCGCTGTCCAACTGCGTCAACTCCGGCATCGACACCGTGGGCGTGCTCACCCAGTACCAGCCCCTGGAGCTAAACGACTACATCGGCAACGGTCAGCCCTGGGATCTGAACCGGAACTGGGGCGGTGCCCACATCCTGCCGCCCTACACCCAGTCCAAAACCGAGTCCTGGTACAAGGGCACTGCCAACGCCATCTATCAGAACATCCCGTTCGTGGATCGCTATAACCCGGAGTATGTGGTGATCCTGTCCGGCGATCACATCTACAAGATGAACTACAACAAGATGCTGAAGTTCCACAAGGAGAAGGGCTCCGAGTGCACCATCGCCGTCATGCCCGTCAGCATGGACGAGGCCACCCGCATGGGCATCATGAGCACCGACGACAACGACGCCATCATCGACTTTGAGGAGAAGCCCAAAAAGCCCAAGAGCAATCTGGCCTCCATGGGCGTATATATCTTTACCTGGGCCGCCCTGAAGCAGTACCTCATCGACGACGAGGCCGACCCCAAGTCGGAGAACGACTTCGGCAAGAACATCATCCCCGCCTTCCTGCGGGACGGCCGGCCCATGTTCGCCTACGCCTTCGAGGGCTACTGGAAGGACGTGGGCACCTTGGAGAGCCTGTGGGACGCCAACATGGATCTGCTGGATCCCACGGATCCCATCAATATGCGGGACTCCACCTTCCGCATCTACGCCCGGAACTACGCCTCCCCCGCCACCCGGATCGATCCCGGCGCCAAGGTGTCCAACTCCTTTGTGGCCGAGGGCTGCATCATCCGGGGCAGCGTGGAGCACTCCGTCCTCTACACCGGCTGCGAGGTGGAGGAGGGCGCGATCGTGGTGGGCGCGGTGGTCATGCCCAACACCGTGGTGCGCAAGGGCGCCAACATTAGTTATGCCATTGTGGGCGAGGGCTGCGTCATTGAGGAGGGCGTGAAGATCGGCGAGCGGCCGGAGAACTGCCCCAACGAGGATTGGGGCATCACCGTGGTGGGCCACAAGAAGACCCTCCCCGCTGGATCCGTCATCAAGCCCAAGGAAATTGTTTAAGGGGGTGTCCACCATGAACATGACTGGTATTATTTTCTCCGAGCTGTACGCCGGTGAGCTCGGCACCTTTACGTATGACCGCAATATGGCCGCCATCCCCTTCGGCGGGCGCTACCGCCTGGTGGATTTCGTGCTGTCCAACATGGTCAACTCCGGCATCACCAACGTGGGCGTGCTGGCCACCCAGCACTACCACTCCCTGATGGATCACCTGAACAACGCCCAGCAGTACGACCTGAACCGGAAGAACGGCGGCCTCCAGCTCCTGCCCCCCTTCGCCACCGAGAACGTGGGCGCCAAAAACCGGGGCAAGCTGGACGATCTGCGCAACGCCCTGGATTACCTGGAGACCATCACCACTACCCCCTACGTGCTGCTGGCCGACGCCTATGTGGTGTGCAACATCGACTATCGCCCTGCCCTGGAGGCCCACATCGCCAGTGGCTGCGACATCACCATGCTGGCCACTCTGGAGGAGGAGCCCTCTGAGGAGAACTACGTCTCTGTCATGCGGGCCGACGCCGGCCATCGGGTGACCTCCTATGCCCTGGACTGTGCCGCCAAGCCTGGCGACTACGCCAGCATGGGCCACATGATCATCTCCCGGGAGCTGCTGATCAACGTTATCCGGGACTACACCTCCCGGGGCATCTATGACTTCCTGCGGGACTTCATCCAGCACGAGTTCAACCGGGGCCGCCTGTCCATTAACCTCTACCAGGTGGACGACGTGGTGCTGCGCATCCGCAACGTGAACGAGTATTTCCACAGCAGCCTGTCCATCATCGACAGCGCCGTGGGCACTCCGCTGTTCCGGGGCGACCGCCCCATCTTCACCCGCGTCACCGACGAGGTGCCCTGCTACTACGGCGTGGAGTGCGAGATCAGCAGCTGCGTCATCGCCGACGGCTGCATTATCGAGGGCAAGGCGGAGAACTGCGTGTTCTCCCGGGGCGTGAAGATCGGCAAGGGCGCCACCCTGAAGAACTGCGTGATCATGCAGGGCAGCGTGGTGGGCGAGGGCGCCAGCCTGGAGAACGTGGTGGTGGACAAGTGGGTGACGGTCACCAACGGCGCTCAGCTCAAGGGCCTTGTGTCCAACCCGGTGGTCATTCGTAAAGGAGTAACGGTATGAAAATCTTGCTTGCCTCCAGCGAGGCCGCGCCCTATATCAAGACCGGCGGTCTGGGCGACGTGGCCGCCGCCCTGCCCAAAGCCCTGGCCGAGTCGCCCAATACCGAGGTGGCGGTGTTTCTGCCCTACTACAAGGCCATCAAGGACAACCCGGAGTTTGAGCTGGAGTATATCACCAACTTCAACGTCCCGCTGTCCTGGCGCAGCGTGTACGCCGGTCTGTTCCGGGCGGTGAGCAAGCGCAAAAAGCTCCAGTACTACTTCATCGACAACGAATACTATTTTTACCGGGACGGCTGTTATGGCCACTATGACGACGGCGAGCGGTTCGCCTTCTTCTCCAAGGCCATTCTGGAGGCCCTCCAGCATCTGAACTGGTATCCTGACGTGATCCACGCCAACGACTGGCAGACCGCCCTGGTGCCCGTGTTCCTCCGGGCCCACTATATGCATTTGCTGTCTTACCAGCCCATCCGCACCCTGTTCACCATCCACAACATGGAGTATCAGGGCCGGTTCCCCGACTCCTTCGTGGACGAGGTGCTGGGCCTGCCCGAGGACTGGAAGGGCACCATGCACTTCGATACCTGCACCAACCTGATGAAGGCGGCCATCCTGGTGGCTGACCGGGTGAGCACCGTGTCCAAGACCTACGCCTTTGAGATCCAGAACCCCTACTTTGCCCACGGGCTCCACGACGTGCTGCGCCAGCACAGCTACAAGCTCTGCGGTGTGGTAAACGGCATTGACACCGACGTGTTCAACCCCGCCACCGATCCGCTGCTCTACGCCAATTTCGACGCGGAAACCCTGGAAAAGAAGGCGGAGAACAAGAAATTCCTCCAGGAGCGGCTGGGTCTGGCTGTCCGGGAGGACGCCCCCATGGTGATCATGATCACCCGGCTGGTGGGGCACAAGGGCGTGGATCTGGTTCAGCGGGTGATGGACGATCTCATGTGGGACGATCTGCAACTGGTGGTCATCGGCACCGGCGAGTGGCAGTATGAGGAGATGTTCCGCTCCTATGCCGGCCGGTTCCCCGCCAAGATGTCGGCCAACATCGTGTTTGACAATACCCTGGCCCATCAGGCCTACGCCGGGGCGGATCTGGTGCTCATGCCCTCCAAGCAGGAGCCCTGCGGCCTGACCCAGCTCATCGCCATGCGGTATGGCACCATCCCCGTCGTCCGGGAGACCGGCGGCCTGTTCGACACCGTGCCCGCCTACAACATTGAGACGGGGGAGGGCAATGGCTTCACCTTCAAGAGCTATAACGCCCACGATATGCTGGATGCGGTGCGCCGGGGCGAGGGCCTGTTCCATGACAAGGAGCATTGGGTGCAGCTGCAAAAGAGCGTGATGGCCTACGACAGCTCCTGGAAGCGCTCCGTCCAGGAATATTGGGATATTTACCGATCCATGATGGAATAAACGGCGAATTTTCCTAACATCTCAGCCTGTTTTTCACATTTTCACTTTTGAAGTAAAAATGTGAAAATAGTAGTTCAAAATTGAAGTTGTTTGTGGTATACTAAATGGGCGTTTACCTCGCCCTGTGCAGTCACAGCCCGCGGGAGCGGGCTGTGACTGCTCTTTCGGGAGGAATTGGAAAAGTTCGTCAATTTCCGGCCACGGGCCGGCCAAGAAGGGATCTGAATCATCATATGGATCAAAAACAGATTATCAAGCAGATGGATGAGATGCTGCTGGTGCGGTATGGCTGCTCCATGACGACGGCCTCCCCTCAGCAGGTGTACCGCGCCCTGTGCTACGTGGTCAACGGGATGCTGGCCAGTAAGAGCGCCGAGTTTTACCGCAAGAACCAGGGCAAGCAGGTATACTATATGTCCATGGAGTTCCTGGTGGGCACCTCCCTGCGGAATAACCTCTATAACTTGGGGTTGGAGGACGTGTTCACCAAGGCGCTGGACAAGTGCGGCCTGGACATCCATGACCTGTATGAGATGGAGCCCGACGCCGGGCTGGGCAACGGCGGCCTGGGCCGTCTGGCCTCCTGCTATATGGACTCCGCCGCCAGCCTGGATCTGCCCATGACGGGCTACTCCATCCGGTATGAGTTCGGCATCTTCAAGCAGAAGATCGTGGACGGCTGGCAGGTGGAATTCCCCGACGACTGGCTGAACATGGGCGACGTGTGGCTGGTGCCCCACGAGAGCGAGGCGGTGGAGGTGCGCTTCGGCGGCAGCGTCCACGGCTGGGAGGACGGCGGGAAATACCGGGTCAAGCACCTGGACTTCCAATCCGTCATGGCGGTGCCCAACGAGATGTATATCTCCGGCTACGACAGCAAGGCGGTGAACCCCCTGGTGCTGTGGAGCGCCAAGTCCCCCAACAGCTTTGATATGTCCGCCTTCTCCCGGGGCGATTATGCCAAGGCCCTGGAGGGCGACACCATGGCCGAGGTGATCTCCAAGGTGCTCTATCCCGCCGACGATCACACTGAGGGCAAAAAGTTGCGCCTGCGTCAGCAGTATCTGCTGGTGTCCGCGTCGGTGCAGACCATCCTGAAGAAGCACCTGCGGGAGAATCAGAGCCTGGACAACCTGCCGGACAAGGTGTCCATCCACATCAACGACACCCATCCCGCCCTGTGCGTGCCCGAGCTGATGCGCCTGCTGGTGGATGAGCACAACTACCCCTGGGACAAGGCGTGGGACATCACCTGCCGCACCTTGTCCTACACGAACCACACCGTCATGAGCGAGGCGCTGGAGCGCTGGAGCGTGGATCTGTTCCAGCAGCTTCTGCCTCGGGTGTACCAGATTGTGCTGGAGATCGACCGCCGCCTGCGCATTGACCTTCAGGGATTCTACGGCAACGATATGGGCAAGATCGAGTATATGGCGGTGATCAGCCGCCATGAGATCCGCATGGCCAACCTGTGCCTGGCCTGCTGCCACAAGGTCAACGGCGTGTCCAAGCTCCACTCCGAGATCCTCACCAACTCCATCTTCCGGGACTACTACCAGATGGAGCCCGATCACTTCTGCAACGTCACCAACGGCATCGCCTACCGCCGCTGGCTGTGCCAGGCCAACCCGGAGCTCACCGCCCTGCTCAAGGAGCTCATCGGGGACGGCTTCACCAAGGACAGCACCCAGCTTGAGAAGCTGCTCAAGTACAAGGACGACGCCCAGGTGCTCCAGCGCCTCCAGGAGATCAAGCTGAACAACAAGAAGCGGCTGGCCGACCTGATCCTCAAGCGCAACGGCATCGTGGTGGAGCCCGCCTCCCTGTTCGACGTGCAGATCAAGCGGCTCCACGAGTACAAGCGGCAGCTGCTCAACGTCCTTCAGATCCTCCATATGTACCTGGAGATCAAGCGCAATCCCGGCGCGCCCTTCCAGCCCCGCACCTTTGTGTTCGCCGCCAAGGCATCCGCGGGCTATATCATGGCCAAGCAGATCATCCAGCTCATCGTGTCCGTGTCCAACATGATCAACCACGACCCGGACGTGCAGGATAAGCTGAAGGTGGTGTTCATGGAGGATTACAACGTCTCCCTGGCGGAGATCATCATCCCCGCCGCCGAGATCTCCGAGCAGATCTCCATCGCCGGCAAGGAGGCCAGCGGCACCGGCAACATGAAGCTGATGATCAACGGTGCGGTGACCCTGGGCACCCTGGACGGCGCCAACGTGGAGATTCATGAGCAGGTGGGGGACGAAAACATCGTGCTGTTCGGTCTCAAGACCGAGGAGGTCAACGACCTGTGGCACGCGGGTTACCGCCCCATGGAGTACGTCCACGGCGATCCGGAGCTGAAGGCTGTCATGGATCTGCTGATGAGCGGCATCGGCGGAATGCATTTTGACGACATTGTGCGCTCCCTTACCACCAACCAGAAGGGCCCCGCCGATCCCTATATGTGCCTGGCTGATTTCCACGACTATGTCCGGGCTCAGCGGGACGTGTCCGCCCTGTATGACGACAAGACCCGGTTCAATAAGATGTCCCTGGTGAACATCGCCAAGGCGGGCTTCTTCTCTGCCGACCGGGCGGTGAAGGAGTATGCGGATAACATCTGGCACCTGAAGTAAGACGGCGCCCGAAGGCAGTTTGGGCCCGATTTTGAGGAGGTTTTGCCATGAGACAGGTATGCTTTGGCATCGACATCGGCGGCACCACCGTCAAGCTGGGACTGGTGGGCCAGGAGGGAGATCTGCAGGAAAAGCGGGAATTCTCCACCCAGCGGGAGCTGTCCGCCGCCTTTGACGACATCGCCGCCAATATGCGCCAGGTTCTGGACAGCTTCCCCGACGCCATGTGCATCGGCGCCGGGGTGGGGGTGCCCGGCCCGGTGCTGAACCAGTCGCTGGTGCGGGGGTGCGTCAACTTAGGCTGGGGGGACGTGGACGTGGCCCGGGAGTTGGGCAGCCGCGCCGGAATGCCCGTCAAGGTGGCCAACGACGCCAACCTGGCCGCCCTGGGCGAGCTGTGGCAAGGGGGCGGCAAGGGCTGCCGCAACCTGGTGCTGTTCACCGTGGGCACCGGCATTGGAGGCGGCGTGATCTGCGACGGGCGGATTGTGTCCGGCGCCACCGGCGGCGGCGGGGAGGTGGGCCATCTGCCCATGCCCTTCCACAACGAATGGCAGTGCTCCTGCGGCAAATACGGCTGCCTGGAGGTCACCGCTTCCGCCACCGGTATCATCCGGGCGGCCCGGGAGTTTTCCCCCTTTAAGGAGATGGAGAAGGTCACTGCCAAGGATGTGTACGACGCGGCGGCGGCCGGGGACGAGAACGCCAAGCGGGTCACCGAGGAGGCGGGCGCCGCCCTGGGCACCGCCGCCGCCATCCTGGGCTGCGTAGTCAACCCGGAGGTCATCCTGCTGGGAGGCGGCGTATCCGCTGCCGGCCGGGCGCTGCTGGATCCGGTGGAGGCCGCGTTCCAGAAAAATGTGTTCCCGCCCTGCCGGGAGGTGCGCTTCGCCCTGGCCCAGCTGGGGAACAACGCCGGCATTTTCGGCGGCGCGGCCCTGTTTTTTACCCAGTCTGTGTAATCTCTTATTATTCTTTGCTTTGTTGAGGAGGATTTGATCCATGCTGAAACTTGACTTATCCAATCTGGAGGGCGTGGTTTCCCAGGAGGAGATTGACGCCCTGGCCCCCGAGGTGGAGGCTGCCCACGCCAAGCTGTACGACTCTGCTGCTCCTGGCTCCGACTTCACCGGCTGGGTGCGCCTGCCTGAGAACTACGACAAAGAGGAATTTGCCCGCATTCAGAAGGCCGCCGCCAAGATCCGGGAGGACTCCCAGGTGCTGGTGGTGGTGGGCATCGGCGGTTCCTACCTGGGCGCACGGGCGGCCCTGGAGGTGTTCCCCTCCAACGGCCCCGAGATCTGCTTTGTAGGCTGCTCCCTCAGTCCCAACGAGCTGGACAACGTGATCCGCCGCATTGACGACCGGGACTGGTCTATCAACGTGATCTCCAAGTCCGGCGGAACGACTGAGCCCGCGGTGGCCTTCCGGGTGTTCCGGGAGCTGCTGGTGAAGCAGTACGGCGACAAAGCCGATCAGCGCATCTACGCCACCACCGACAAGGCCCGGGGCGCCCTCAAGACCCTGGCTGACTCCAACGGCTGGGAGACCTTTGTGGTGCCCGACGACGTGGGCGGCCGGTTCTCTGTGCTGTCCGCTGTGGGCCTGCTGCCCATCGCCGTGGGCGGTACGGATATCTCTGAGCTGATGGGCGGCGCACATGATGCCATGACGGCCTTTGATAAGCGGGATATGTCCAACCCGGTGTGGCAGTACGTGGCCGCCCGGAACCTGCTGTACCGCAAGGGCAAGAAGATCGAGCTGTTCTGCACCTATGAGCCCTCCTATGCCTTTGTGGGCGAGTGGCTCAAGCAGCTGTTCGGCGAGTCGGAGGGCAAGGACGGTAAGGGGATCTTTCCCGCCTCCGCCCAGTTCACCACGGATCTCCACTCCCTGGGCCAGTATATCCAGGACGGGGAGCGCCACCTGTTTGAGACTGTGATCTATGTGGACGACACCGGCTGTGACATCGCCATCCCCTACAGCGACGACAACGGGGACAACCTGAACTATCTGGCGGGCAAACCCCTGAGCTTTGTCCGGGAGATGGCCTTCCAGGGCACCCTGGCTGCCCATAAGGACGGAGGCGCACCCTCTATGGTGTTGCGGATGGACAAGATGAGCGTGCGGGCCTTCGGGGAGCTGCTGTACTTCTTTGAGCTGTCTTGCGGGATCAGCGGCCATGTGCTGGGGGTCAATCCCTTTAACCAGCCCGGCGTGGAGGCGTACAAGAAGAATATGTTTGCCCTGCTGGGCAAGCCTTGAGGCATTGAGAAAAGCTTGAAGCAAAGCCCCCGGCCGGGCCGGGGGCTTTGTCATCTGCCTGACAGAGCGGGGGAGCATGGCTTCGGGAAGAAGCGGGGGATTGACATTTGGCTGAGAATGGGGTATTTTATTAAAGTAAGCTGCGAGAGGCTTTGACAGGCCATGGCGGTGTTTGGGCGCGGTTTATCTGCCTGGGCGGCGAACGATAGAAGCAGCGGTATCGAAGTGGTTATAACGGCCCTGACTCGAAATCGTGTGGGTCAGGCGTTTGGCTAACGGCGGAAACCGTTGGTATTACTGGGTTTCTTGGGATATCTACGTTTTTCTACAGCTCCAAATCTACGGATTTTCTACGTTTTTTCTACGTTTTCTATGCGGGCCCCGTTCACTGCGGTGGGCGGCAAACCGTTGGAAATACACGATGCAGCGGTATCGAAGTGGTTATAACGGCCCTGACTCGAAAACGAATGACCACTTTGGAACTGCTTTTCTGAAAAACCTTGATTTTTCAAGGCTTTGGAGGTATCATCAAGAAGAAAAAAATTTGTAGTTCTCTCCATCAGTTCTCTCCTTTTTCCGAGGTGTTTTTTGAGGGCTGATGTTGCGAAAAATATACGCAGCGGTATCGAAGTGGTCATAACGGGGCTGACTCGAAATCAGTTTGGGAGCAATCCCACGAGGGTTCGAATCCCTCCCGCTGCGCCAAAAAGATCAGTCTACAAGCGGGTTTGCGCCGTTTGTAGGCTTTTCTTTTTTGCCAGACCTTCCGCAATTTGACCGCCAGTTCTCTCCTAAAATGGCGTAGTTCTCTCCAAAAATGCCTATGAAAGCTGTGATTCGAACTCACTATGTAGCGGCGTATCGGCTCCGTGGTTCACAATACGCCGATGAGACTATTTGATGGCCTGCAAAGCGCCGCTCAATCCATTTACCATGGCATCAGCGGAGGACAACTTGGAATTGTAGTCCAGATGTGCGTAGACATTGGCAGTGGTCGAAAAATCACTATGCCCCAGCCATTCCTGAATCTGCTTCATCGGAACGCCGTTCGCCAGCAGGAGTGAGGCACAGCTATGGCGGAGATCATGAAATCTGATACGCCGCAATCCGTTCTTTTCGAGCAGCTTGGGAAAGGCGGATGTCAGGTAGTGGGGAGAAATCAGTTTTCCCATTTCATCTACGCAGATGTATTCCTGGTATTGCTTGTTATAGCACTTCCCGCATAGACGCTTGCACTCTTTCTGATAATCCCTCAACTCTAACAGCTTTTCTCGGAAGGCGGGAACCAGCGGCAATACTCGTAAGCTGGATTTTGTTTTCGTGGTATCCTGTGCCACCTGGATATGCTTGCCATCGAGATTGCAGGATGTGACTGTGTGCTTGACGGTGATCGTGTTACTTTGAAAGTCGATTGCGTTCCATTTCAGCCCTAACACCTCGCTCCGGCGCAAGCCATAAAAGGCACCGAGGAATACTGGAATTTCAAGCAGAGTCCCCTTGGCGGCTTCAAAGAGTTTTTCCACCTCATCGCTGTCATAAAAACTTCCCATAAAGGGATTCTTTTTCGGGCGTTCAACCTTATCTGCGGGGTTGCTGTCCAGTAAGTCGATTTTCACCGCATACTTCAATGCCTTATGAATGTTGGCGTGATAATGGATTACTGAGTTAGCCTTTACACGCTTGAGCTGTTCCATATAAAAGGCTTGAATATCAGTAGGCCGGAGTTGCTTCAGCATGATACCGCGTTCCTTGAAGTATGGGACGATAATGCCTTTGACCATGTTGGAATACGAGGAATAGGTTGTAATGGCGATTGTCGGCTTTACGATCTCAAGCCATTGGAGCATGAAGTCAGAGAACAGTACATCGTCTTGGATTGGCTTGCACTCCGGCTCAAATTCCCGCCGCGCTTCCATTAACAGCTTTTCCGCTTTTTTCTTGTTGCCTTTTACGGGCAGGCTTGTGGGTATCCACTTTGTCTTTCTTTTCCCGGATACATCCGGGTAACTCAAGACAATATAAAAATAGCCTTTCTTCTCTTGCAGATGTCCTGCTACCATACGAATTTAACCTCCTTTGTGTAGCACCGTTTGACTTCTGCTGTTGACCATCCATATTGTACTGATGTAAAACAGTTAAGTCCAATGTGCAAAATCAAGGGTGAAACGTCATTTTCGTATCTAACCGCAGATAGGCCAATAAATGGGCTTTTGGTATACGATAAGACCGGCCTACTTTAAGATGCTCAATTCTATTTTCTCGGAGCAGATGATACCCGGTCTTGGTACTAATACCCAAAGCGTGGCTCATTTCCTCAACTGTCAGAATGTCGGGGTACTCCTTTAGTACCCGATCATATACCTCTCCAAAACTCATACTGTCCTCCGCCCTGTTAGGGGCAGCACATCATAATATGCTCCTGCTTGTTTTCTACAATAGGCACAGACCTCCTTTTCAGTCTGTCCCGACGCGGCTTCCCGCAAAGCGAAAGCGCCTGTGCCGCGAAAAGCGTCAGCACAAGCGCCGCATAAGCAGAGTGTCAGTTTCGGAGGTACGGGTTCGATCAGGCCAATGCTGACCGCCAGGGCGTGGTTGATGCCTCGGATATGTTTCTCGTCCAGTCTGCCGATGTAGCCGGACAAGCGCTGCTTGTCTATGGTGCGAATTTGCTCCAAAAGAACAAGCGAGGGCTGTGCCAGCCCGTTCCCGGCGTCCAGGTAGTAGTGGGTGGGCAGCTTGGCCTTGACGTTGGCCTTGCTGGTAACGGCGGCGATAATGACGGTGGGGCTGTGCTTGTTGCCCACGTTGTTCTGGATGATAACGACGGGCCGGGTGCCCTTCTGCTCCGAGCCGATCCCGTGGCCCAGGTCGGCGTAGTATAGGTCGCCGCGTAAATATGTCCTGCTCATGGTGTTTGACCTCCCCATAAAGATTAGACGGCCTGCGCCGCCTATGTAGGAGCCGGACAGCATGACATATCAAGGTTGGCGAAGCATAAACGCTCCCGTTTCCATAAACCTGTCCCGCTGTCCGGCTTATATGAAAGCAAGCCTATTTGTCCGCGACACCCCGGCCCGCTATGGGAAGTCATCAAACGGCTGGCGGCGACCAGCTCCACGGGAATTTCACCCCCGCATGGTTCTCATGCGGCTGCTCTCATTGCCTGCGACGGCTTCACGCTGGAAAACGCGATCACGCTCGGACTGTGACTGAACAGGAGTCTCATTGTCCCCATCGCCGGTCGTGGCCGTACCGGGAGCCGCCCGGTATTTCATGGCCGCTGGTTCTCGCTCCATGCCGGACGGCA
>JAETOJ010000093.1 GCA_021768085.1 Bacillota bacterium | reverse complement strand
GGGTGGCCCTCCCACCAAGGAGAAAGGACAGACCGAAAACCCCACCGAAGCCCGGAACGAGAAATCCCGTCAGTCCGGGCCTACCTCAAAGCCCAAAGAGCCAACCGCACCGGGTATTTCTGATCCGCAGCAGCGTTCCCGCCCCTCCGTCCGGCAGGAGCTGAAGGAGATCACAGCGGAGCAGAGAGAAAAGGCGGCGAAGGGCAAGGAGCAGTCCAAGCCCACCAAGGGGCCGAAACACAAGGCCCCGCGAAAATATAAACCTAAAAGGTTAAAGGAGCGATAACGATGCCGAACTATGATGATCTGTTTACCAGCCAGCTCGCCCAGCAGGAGGAAACGCCCTTTGATAAGGACGCATGGGCGGCGAGAAAGCAGGCGGAGCGTGAGGGCGTCTACGCCATGATCGACAACTATGTTCACGACATGGGGGTGGACGGCGGCGTGTTCCAAGGCTATCTGGACGTGCAGGCCCGCTTTGACCTCTACTCCGTAAGCAACGCCATCCTGATCGCCGCCCAATGCCCGGAGGCCACCAAGCTGGCCGACTTTGACAGTTGGAAGGCTGACGGCGTGTACGTCAAGCGGGGCCAGGACGCCATCACCATCCTGGAACCGGGCAAGGAGTACAAAAAGGACGATGGCAGCACGGGTGTGTCCTACAATGTCAAGAAGGTCTTTGACATTTCGCAGACCAGGGCCGAACAGCGGCCCGCCCCCGCCGTGGCCCGCGATGAGCGGCTGCTACTGAAAGCCCTGATGAATAACGCCCCCTGCCGTTTCGCCATCTCCAACGAGCTGCCGGAGGGCATCAACGTGGCGTATCACCCGCAGGACAGCGTGATCTATGTGCGGCAAGGGCTGGACGCCCCCACCATCTTCCGGGGACTGGCCCAGGAGCTGGCCCGCGCGCACATGGACAAGGGCGGGATTGCCTGTGAAAGTCCCGACTTCACGGCGTACAGCGTGTCCTATATGCTGTGCAAGCGCAACGGCGTGTCGGTGGAGGGCTTTTCCTTTGACCGTCTGCCGGAGAGCTACGCCATGATGGACGCCAAGGCGCTCCGGGCCGAGGCGGGCGTCATGCGGGACGTGGCTGGCACCATCACCGCCGACATGAACCGGCTCTTTGCCGCCCAGGAGAAAACGCAGAAAAACCGGGACGGCGGTGCGAGGTAAGGAGGGCGCTCTATGCGTGATGAAAAACGTGTGGTCACGCTGAACAACTTCGAGCAGCGGCTTATGGTGGCGGGCCTGACCGACTTCCGCAACGACGCCCTCCGGGACGGCAAGCCCACCGAGGACGTGGACGACCTGATACTAAAGGTGATAGACGCGCCGACAAAGCGAGAAAAAAGGAGGGCTGACCGTGAGGCAAGATAAGTTCTCCAAGACCCACTTGACCCTCTACGCCTGCGGTATCATCCCCGTGGTCTGGCTGGCCCTGCTGCTGGCCCCCTATGTGGGCGGCGGTCTGCTGGGGCTGGTGCAGTACGGCGGGGCGGCGCTGAACGAC
>JAETOJ010000043.1 GCA_021768085.1 Bacillota bacterium | reverse complement strand
TTCCACCACGTCCCGCTCCATTTTCCCCTTTTCCATCATTTTTCTCACCCTGCTCTATTTTACCTCATAAATATGAAAAAGTCTGCCCCACGGCAGACTTTTTCGACAGACTGAGACCCCCGGGCAGTAGTGCCCGGGGGTCTTTGCATTTGTTTTGGACGGCCGCGCCCCCAAAGGGTTTATTTTCTGCTCCACTCTGGAAAAATGGCTATTGACAAAAATGAGCAGCCATGTTATAAGTTAATTGAGTAAAATAATTATTTCTTACAAATACAATTGAATTTTCATAGAAAGAAAAAATTATTTTATTAATTGGTGGTTATGCATATTTCCTGGCGCCGGGAAATATGTGCAATCATAAGTTTCCACAATAAAATTTGCTGAGGAGGATATCATGAACAAGTCTAAAAAAATTGTCTGTTTGCTTCTGGCACTATTACTGGCCGTCGGCTTGGCGGCGTGCGGTGGAGAAACCACCCCGAGCGCCAGTCCCGCACCTTCCAGCGATAACAGCGGCACCAGCAATGAGAACCAGCCCCAGGATCTCCAGCCCATGAAGCTGAGCTTTGCTACTCATTTGCCGGAAACCGGCGTAGACGGCGCCTCCCTGAAGTATTTCTTTGAGGAGGTTTCCAAGGAAACGGGTGGTCTGCTGACCTTTGAGTATTTCTTTGCCGGCTCTCTGGTCAACTCCAGTGACTGCCTTGATTCCGTTTCCAATGGTCTGGTGGATATCGCCTTTGTGCCGGAGGGATTCTTTGAAACGCAGTTCTATCCCACCTTTGTGGCAACCATCCCCTACACCACTACCTCTGAATGGGTCACCAACAAAGCCCTGTATGAGATGTTCCAGACCTATAAGCCTTTCCAGGAAATGTGCGACGCGCAGAACGTGGTAAACCTGGGCGTTGTGGCTCCCAGCGAGCTGTCCATGAGCTCCAACAAAAAACTGGAGACGCTGGAGGATCTGGCGGGACTGAAGATCCGCGCCATGGGCGCAGTCAATGCCGATATGGCCAAGCTGGGCGCCACGCCGGTGGCGCTACAGGCCAGTGAGATCTATGAGGCACTGGAGCGCACCACGGTAGACGCTGCCACCGGTATTCCCATCACACTGGCCGTCTCCTACAAGTTGGAGGAGATCGTGGACTACTTCATCTTTACCGGCTATGGGATGTATACCACCTCCAGCATCTACATGAATAAGGGCGTGTATGAAAGCCTCCCTGACGCCTACAAGCAGGCTTTCCAGACCGTTTATGACCGGTTTGTGGACGAGTACTCCAGCGAGGACTGGATGGGCGGCGCACTGAAGCAGTGTGTGGAAACTATTGAGGCCGCCGGGGGTGAAATCATCATTCTCTCGGAGGAGGAGCAGGCCAAGTGGGCTGAGAAGCTGGCTGTGGATGCCGATGAGTTTGTGGCCACCGCGGACTCCTACGGATACAATGGCCAGGAAATTCTGGATACCTATCGGGCCCTGGTTGCAAAATACGCCCCGGACGACATTGCATATCAGCTTTACTGACAGATCATAGGTTGACTGCGCGGGGGGCTTGCCTGCAAGTCCCCCGTGCTTTTCAAGTCAAAGGAGCGATCATATGAAAATTTTACGGAAGATACCGGACGTATTCGGCTTCGTATCGGCGGTTCTGATGGCTGCGATCTGGGCACTGATGATGGCCGAGGTATTGGCGCGAAATGTTTTTGACTCGCCCATTTTGGGGGCCAGCGAAATCGCGATTTATCTGTATGTGACGGCGGCCTATTGGGGTTTTTCATACACGCAGAAGGAGAAGGGCCACATCTGTGTAGAGCTGCTGTACGACAGGCTGGGGGCTCAGGCCAAAAGAGTGGTGGACGCTGTTGCCTATGTGTTGGGAGACATTCTGTTCGCCTTCTTTACCTTTTTCACCTGGAAGATGTTTGCAAACTCCTGGGCTGTCAAGGAGATCCAGCTGACAGCGATGAAAATGCCAGTATATATACTGAAGTTTGCCGTGGCGATGGGCGTTACCGTCATGCTGGTACAGCTTATTATTGACACGGTAGACGCGATAAAGGCTGCTGCGGGGCTTGCCCCGGTAGAGGAGGGAAACGAATGAATCCGCTGCTGATAGGACTGCTTGCGTTTATTGTACTGATTGTGCTTCTGCTCCTGCGGGTTCCCATTGGCATTTCCATGCTGATTGTGGGCGCGGGCGGGCTTTTTGTCACCAAGGGCGCTGTGCTGGCGGAATATGCCCTATCCACCTCCCCCTTCGGGGCGATCTCCTCCTTTACGTTGGTGGCGATTCCCATGTTTATCCTAATGGGAAATCTGGCCAATGCAGCGGGTGTTACTACGGAGCTTTATGACACTGGGTATAAGCTACTGGGCCGGCTTCCCGGCGGACTGGGCATGGCTACAGTGTTTGCCTGTGCGGGTTTTGCCGCCACCACCGGCTCCTCCGTAGGCATGGTAGCCGCCATGACTCGGATCGCTCTGCCTGAGATGGATCGCTATGGTTACGACCGCCGCCTTAGTCTGGGCACAATTGCCGGGGCTGGCACACTGGGCATCCTCATCCCGCCCTCCATCCCGGCGGTGATGTACGCCATTACCACGGAGCAGTCGGTGGGACGGATCCTGCTGGGTGGCGTAATTCCCGGCCTGCTGATGGCGGTGGCCATGTTCACCTATCTGGGTGTGCGCTGCGCCATCCATCCCGAGCTGGCCCCTGTGGCCTCCCAAAAAGTTCCTCTGAGGGAAAAGCTCAGGGCCTTAAAGGGCGTATGGGCCATCGTGGTGCTGTTCGGCGGCGTCATCGGCTCCATCTACCTGGGCTGGGCCACAGCCACTGAGGCGGCAGCTGTGGGCTGCCTGGGTGCCATCGTCATCGCGGCCATCAAGAAGACCCTGAGCCTGAACGCGTTGAAAATGGCGCTGAAGGACACGGTCAAGACCACCTGCATGATCATGCTCATCTCGGTGGGTGCCACGGTGTTCCAGCTGTTTTTGACCCGCTGCGGATTTGCCAGCGCATTTTCCAACCTGTTTATCAACGCCTCCCTGGGCAAGATGGCCACGGTCATTTTGATGCTGCTGGTGTATATTCCTCTGGGAATGTTCTTTGACACCATGGGCATGATCCTGCTGACTATCCCCATTTTCTACCCCATTATAACCAGTCTGGGCGTGGATCCCATCTGGTTCGGCGTAATGGTTATCATTATGATTCAGATCAGCCTTCTCTCCCCGCCGGTCGGTCTGAATGTGTATGTGCTGAAGGGCTGCGTATCCGACGCATCTCTGGGGCAGATTTTCGCCTCCAGCGTTCCCTGGATGCTGATCCAGATGGCTGTGGTGGCGCTGCTCCTGCTGTTCCCAAGCCTGGTCACCTGGCTGCCCAACATGATGAAATAGCCTCCGCGGGTTTGCCCGAACATTTAATTTGACTCATATGGAAGGTGAGCAAACATGGATCGTTTCGCAATCGTCGGGTTTGGCTGCGCGGGATACCATGCGCTGAAGGCGATGCGGGAGGCAGGTTGCAGCGCGGCGGTGGACGTATACAGCGACACCGGCCTGCCGCCTTACAACCCGATGCTGACCACGTACTATGTAAAAGGAAAAATCCCTTATGAGGCCATGTTTCCCTTTGGAACCATGGATGAAATCCAAAAAGAATATGAATTTAGGCTGTTTCAGCAGCGCACGGTGGAATTTATAGACACCGGAAGAAAAATCATTCGGTGTGCGGACGGCATGGAGACAGCCTATGATAAAATCCTGATTTCCACCGGGGCGAGGGCATTTTCCCCTCCGGTGGGGAATCTGCCTGCGGAGCGCATTTTCTCCATGCGCTGTGTGGAGGATGCGGTGCGGCTCAGGGAGGCCGTGACCGCCGGGGGCCTGCGCCGAGTGCTGGTGGTGGGTGCCTCCATGGTGGGGATCAAACTTGTGGAGCTGCTGCACGAGCGGGGCGTGGAGGTCGTTTTTTCCGATCTGGCCCAGCACATTTTTCCCACGGCTGCCTTTGAGGGCACCAGCGAACGCATTGAGGCGTTCCTTCAGGAGAAGGGGGTGGAGCTGCGCTTTGGGGTCAAAACCACACAGGCAGAGGAACAGGAGGGCCGGGCCGCCGTCCGCTTTTCCGACGGTAGCTGCGTCATCGTGGACGCTGTCATCAACTGCATTGGAACCCGAACCGCCTTAAGCTGCCTGCCGCCGGAGGAGGTCAGAATTGTTCGGGGCGTGGTGGTGGACGATCATATGCGCACCAGCGCGGATGGCCTGTTTGCGGCGGGCGACTGCTGCGAGGGGCGGGATCTGTGCATAGACGGCACCCGGATCATCGGCCTGTGGGCCAGTGCGGTGCTCCAGGGCGAAACCGCCGGAAAGAATATGGCCGGCCTGGACGTTAGCTATCCGGGAACCCTCGTCCATAACATCACTCACTTTATGGGAATCGATTTTGTGTCCTTTGGCGACAAAAGCCTGCCGGGCCAGCGGCAGGTGTACCTGGACAAAGACGGCCAGTATGTGGAGGCTGTGGTTCAGGACGGCCGGATCCAGTGCATCAACCTGCTGAATCTGTTCAAAAACAGTGGTGCGGTAAAAAACTATATGCTGCGGGCCCTTTACCCGCATGATACGCCCTTGGATCCCCAAATGAAGGCCGTGTTGCTCAAAAGTGGCCTGCCAAAAGAATTGACCGATCTGTTGGGGGGAAGTGTGAAATGACAGAACTGGAACGACTTCAAGCGGCAAAAATACCTGGCCCCGACACCGGGATCGAGGTAAAGCATACGTTCTGCTCGATCTGCGAACCCCTTTTTCACTGCGGCGTAGACGCTTATGTGAAGGATGGAACGCTCATCAAGGTGGAGGGGACCCCTGGCCATCCCATGAACAGGGGCAGCCTATGTCCCAAAGGACACGCCAACCGACAGTACATCTACCGCGCGGATCGAATTCAGACGCCCCTGCGCCGGACCGGCCCCAGGGGAAGCGGCGAGTTTGAGGAGATCAGCTGGGAGGAGGCCTACCGGGAAATTGCTCAACGGCTGAACGAGATCAAGGCCAGTTATGGCCCTGAATCGGTGTTGTTCTATTCCGGCTACGCCAAGTGGTACCGCTCTTTCCTACAGCGGCTGGCCCACTCCTTCGGTTCGCCCAACTTTGGCTCCGAGTCCTCCACCTGCCACATGGCCACGGTGGAAGCCTGGCGGGACATGGTGGGTACCTTTTCCGCCTATGACGTGTCAAACGCGGCCACCTATCTGGCGTGGGCGGTCAATCCGTACCATTCCAAAGCCACCCAGCTCACGCAGCTCTATGAGGCAAAGGAGCGGGGACTGAAAATCGTTGTGATCGATCCCCGGATCACCCCCACCACGGCCAAGCTGGCCGACCTACACCTGCGGATTCGCCCGGGGACCGATGGTGCGCTGGCACTGGGTATGGGAAAGCTCATCATCGATAACGGCTGGGTGGATCAGGAGTACGTGGAAAAACATGTCTATGGCTTTGAACAGTACGCCGAGTATGTCAAACAATTTGATCTAAAACGGGTGTGCGACATTACCGGGTTGGAGGCCAGGGATATCGAGCAGGCGACGGAATGGTATGCCACCAACAAGCCATCCTGCATCAGCCAGAGCGGCGCGCCCATTGTGCACCACCGCAACGGGTATCAGAACTTCCGGGCCATTATGAGCCTGAGCGCCATCACCGGCAATTATGATGTGCGGGGCGGCAACTTCCCCATTGGGGAAACCTATTCCCACCAATGGGCGAATTTCAATACAAAAGAGCACGAATTTACCCACTGCACCAAGCCCAAGAATGCACCGCCCCGGGTGGGTGACGTGCGGTATCCCCTATGGGGGGCCCTGATCGACGAGGGTCAGATGATCGACCTGACCCGCCAACTTCGGGAGGAAACCCCCTATCCCATGAAAGCCATTATGGCCTTTGGGCTCAATCACCGGATGTTCCCGGAACCCCACAAAATATTGGAGGGCGTGGATCAGCTGGAGCTGGTGGTGAGCACGGAGCTGTTCATGACCGAGATGTGTCGGCATTCCGACTTTGTGCTGCCCGCCTGCACCTCCTTTGAGCGGGAGGAATTCAAAGTCTATCCCGGCGGTTTTGCCACCTACATCAAGCCGGTGATTGCCCCGCTTTATTCCTCAAAGCCGGACTCCACCATCATCAAGGAACTGGCAGACGCGCTGGAGTTGGACGATCCCCTGCTTCGTTCCGGCTACGAAAACTGCGTGCGGTGGATGCTTTCCGACTGCGTGCTGGAGCTGGACGACTGCATCCGGGAGGATATGCCGGTGAAGGTACCTGACGCCAAGCCCTTTGAGCCGGGAGTATATACTGCCGCGGGTTACAACACCCCCACCGGAAAGTTTGAGATCTGGTCCACCCGGATCGAGAAATACCTGCCGAAGCTGGATCCACTGCCGACCTACACCCCCCCCTGGGACGACGCGGATCCGGAGCAATTCCCGCTGGTGCTGTCAGTGGGGGCGCGGCTGCCCTTTGCGCTTCACAGCCGGATGCACGACGTGCCCTGGACCCGCTCTCTCCGGCCGGATCCCATGGTGGATATGAACGACGGCGACGCGGAGGAGCTCGGCATACGGGAGGGGGACTGGGTGATCCTGGAGAGCGCCGTGGGCCAGGTTCGGGTGCGGGCCAATCCCACTGGGCGGATCATGCCTCGATGTGCCCAGCTCTATCATGGCTACAAGGAAGCTGACGCCAACGAGCTGGTGAGCAGCCTTCACGTGGATCCCTATTCCGGCTATCCAGGTTATAACTGCATCCGGTGCCGGATCCGGAAGGAGGCGGAAACGCTTTGAGACTTCGGTTGGAATTGGATATCGAAAAGTGCTGCGCCTGTGGTGCGTGCGCCATTGCCTGCATGGATCAGCACGACATCGATGTGGAGCGGGGCGTGACACCCCTGCGTCATATCTACGATGTGGAGGCCCTGGGAAAGGATTCCTATCTATCCATCTCATGCATGCACTGTGACGACGCCCCCTGCGTGGCGGGCTGTCCCGTGGGATGCCTCAGAAAGGATCCGCAGACCAAGCTGACCGTGTACGACAACACGAATTGTATTGGCTGTCACAGCTGCGCCATGGCCTGTCCATATGGTGCGCCGTCCTTTGGAACGGATGGGAAAATGATCAAATGCGATGGTTGCATCGAGCGGTGGAAACACGGGCTGGAGCCCGCTTGCGTGCGGACCTGCCCCACCAAGGCGATCCGGCTGCGGGACCTGGACGAGGAATAAATTGTCCGCAAAAAGGCAGGAGGGGAAACGGATTTTCCCTCTTGCCTTTTTTATGCGGATTGTGTTAATATTATCGAATCAGGAAGAAAACGGGAGAAGGGGAGCTTTTATGGCTGCTGGCGGGGAAAGCGTGATGCAGAGAACGTTTCTCATGATCGAATATATGAGCAGAAGGGGACAGAAGCTGTCCCTTCAAGAGATCGCGAACGGGCTCTCTCTGCCCGCCGTGGCCGTGCGCCGGCTCCTCAGCAGCCTGACGGATATGGGGTATGTGGCGCAGGATGAGGACAAGCAGTATTACTTGACTTATAAAATGTATAAGGTGGCGGGGAAATCCATCAACCGAGATGGATTTGTACGGAACTTGATCCCCTATATGAATTACTTTGCGTTACAGTACAAGGGCGAGGTCGGCCTAACGGTGTTCGACAACGGTGCAATTGTCCACATTTTGAACGTGGGGCAGAACAACAACTTTTCAGGCAATTCGCTGCCCCGTCCGGGGCAGCTGTTCCCTGCCTACTGCTCCGCGGCAGGCAAGGTTTTCCTGGCGCAGATGGAGGACGAGGCGCTGAAAAGATGGCTGGAGGAGGGGGTTTTCTTGCCCTATACCTCCTTTACCATCATCGATAAGGAGCAGCTCTATCAAGCGATACAGGAAACCAGAGGGCAGGGCTATGGGGTCGGCGCGCGGGAGCTCTATGACGACGTTTATGCGGTGGCTTTTCCCATCCATGATCAGAGCGGCGGCGTGACCGGAACCTTTAATTTTCGGATGCTGCCGGAAACCTATCAGGAACGGATGCAGAGCGGCTTTGTGGACAAGGTGCAGCGGGAATTGAAAAATTTTGGGCTGTGAGAATGGTGGATCGCATATGAAAAGCAACGAGGAATCCCTGCAAAAAATTTTTTCTGTAATTGAGTTTATCGGTGAGAAGGAAAAGGCGCTCTCCATCCAGGAGATATCCATTGAGTTGGAGCTGTCCACGGCCACCGTGTACCGGATCCTCACAGGGCTAAAGGAGCTGGGCTATGTGGGGCAGCTGCCCAATAAGCAGTATTATCTCACGTATAAGCTCTATGAGATCTCCAGCGACATTATCAACCGGGATGGTGCCATTGACCGGCTTGCGCCCATCATGAACTACTTTTCCAGGTACTATTCCTGTGAGGTGGGTTTGACGGCATTTGACACCTCCTCCATCATCCATGTTATTACCGTGGGGGAGAGCATTGATTTCGGTCCGGTGGTACCGCTGCCAGGGCACACCTCGCCAGTTCACTGTACGGCGGCGGGCAAGCTGTTTTTGGCTCAGATGGAGCGGGAGACGCTGGAAAATTGGGTCGCGACGGCCTGCGTGGTTCCTTACACACGCCATACAATCATCGATCGGGAGAAGCTGCTTCAGGAGGTGGAAAAAACCCGAAGGCAGGGCTATGGTGTGGCGGTGGGAGAGTACCGCGATATGCTTGCCAGCGTGGCGTTTCCCATTCATGAGAACGGCAGGCATATCACAGGGACATTTAACCTGAATTTTTCTGTGGAGGAATTCTCGAAACGGATGAGCGAGGAGTTTGTCTGTGAGGTGAGGGAGAGCATCAAGCGTTTTGGCTTGTAAATTATGAGGGAATGCAGGAAACGGGGACAGCCGCCGGGCTGTCCCCGTTTCCCTGCTGAGAGGGATATATCACCGCTGCTGCTCGGAAAGGGGCAGCAGGGCGTTTTGAGGGATCTCCAGCCAGAGCTGCTCTGGCGCGGATAGAGCCGCCCATTCCTCTTTGGGAAGCTCCAAACGGAGGCGGGAACGGCCCTGGGTTCTGCCTGGAGTAGCCAGCAGAACTACTGTGGAAAAAACCTCCTCCACCACCCGCTGCACCCGACAGTGAATGCGGTTGGGCCCGGGGCCGCCGGCGGGACGGAGATAGTGGGATCGGGCGCCTACATAGGCCAAGCTGTCCGAAAATGGGGCAGAGCAGGTGAGCTCCACACCCCAGTCAACAGCCTCCAGCCGCTTGCCGCCCAGGGCACGGGCCCGTGAGATGTTTTTGGTGCCCGAAAGGAGGCAGGCCGACAGGGTGGCGGGATGGTCAAACAGCTGCTGTAAGGGCTGCAAGGGCTGGGAGCTTCCCCGCTCCAGTACACACACCTGCTTACAGTTGCGGTAGATCTCGTCCCGATCATGGGTGACGTAGAGCACCGGCCCCTGAAAGGTGGTCAGCAGTTCAGTGAGCTCCAACTCCACCTGCCATTTCAGGTAGCTGTCCAGAGCGGAAAACGGCTCATCCAGCATGAGCACCTCCGGCTCGCTGGCCAGGATGCGGGCCAGGGCGGTCCGCTGCTGCTGCCCGCCCGAGAGCTGCCGGGGATATTTGAACTCGGAGCCCTCTAAATAAAGGGCGCGCACCAGGCGGGCGGTAACCTCGCCCCTGCGGGCACGACTGCGCACCCCTGCGGCAATGTTTTGTGCCACCGTCATATTGGGGAAAAGGGCGTAGTTTTGAAAGAGGTAACCCACCCGGCGCTTCTGAGGAGAGAGGTTGATCCTCCTATCCGAGTCAAAAAGGATTTGGTCGTTCAATATGATCTTGCCCTCGTCGGGCGTCTCAATTCCGGCGATGCACTTGAGGGTGACGCTTTTCCCACAGCCGGAGGCGCCCAGCAGCCCAGTGATGCTGCCGCCCTCCGTCTCAAAGGACACATCCAATCGGAAGGAGCCGAAGCTCTTTTTGATGTTCACCAGCAGCGACATCACTCCACCTCCTCAGCCGCCGGAGCTGCCTTGCGCCGGGGATCTCGGCCTCTTTTCTCCAGCATATTCACTGTCAGCAGCACCACGGCTGAGATGGCAAGATTAACCAGCACCCAGCGGAATGCCAGCTCGTCGTGATCGGTACGCCAGAGCTGGTATACAGTGGTGGAAATGGTGGCGGTTTTGCCGGGGGTATATCCGGCGATCATTGCGGTGGCGCCGTACTCGCCCAGCGCTCGGGCAAAGGACAGCACTGTCCCGGCAAGAATGCCCTGCCGACAGTACGGCATCTTTATCCGCCAGAAGATCCAGGTGTTGGAGCGGCCCAGGGTCTGGGCGGCATAGGCCAGGTCGCGGTCAAAGGACTCAAACGCCCCCCGGGCGGTGCGGTACATCAGCGGGAAGGCCACCACCGCCGAAGCGGCGACAGCGGAGTACCACACCATGGTCAACCTGAGACCGAAGGCTTCTGCAAACCAGATCCCGACAGGCCGTTTGGGTCCCAGCAGCCGCAGCAGGAAATAGCCCACCACCGTGGGTGGAAGAACCAGCGGAAGGGTGAGCACCACGTCAAGTACGCCCTTTACCAGCGGAGGCAGCTTGGCGACATAGTAGGCGGCCAGGAGCCCCAGGAAGAATATGATCACCGTGGAAACTGCCGCGATCCGCAGGGAGTTAAACAAGGGATACCAGTCCAACGGGAGGCACTTCCTTTCTTTTAGGAGGAGCGTGGGAAGCGGCTGTTTTTCCGCCCCGGATTGAAAAATCAGGGAATGACCGTAAAGCCTACGCCCTCCAAGACGGCAATGGCGTCGGCATTGGTATGGAGGTAGTCTAAAAATGCCTTGGCCTCGGCCTCATGGTGGGTGGTGTTGAGGACAGCGGCAGGGTAGATCACCTGGCCGCACATGGCCTCGCCGGCCTCGTCCACGATGGTGAGCCCGGCGGAGAAGGCGTCCGTGGCGTAGATGATGCCGCAGTCCACGGCGCCCTCGCTCACGTGGGTGGTGACCTCCTTCACGTTGGAGCCATAGGTCAGCACGCCGGCGGCGGCCAGGGCGTCCTCGTCCAGGCCATAGTAGGCAAAGATTTTCTGTGTGTACTGGCCCACGGGGACATCGCTGTTGCCCATGGCCAGGAACACCTCGCCAGAGGCCAGCATCCGGGATAGCTGATCATAGGTCTGAATGCCCTTGGGATTGCCGTCGGGAACGACCAGCGTGACCTTGTTTTCCAGCAGGTTCATGCGGGTGCCCTGCACCAGCAGATCCAGCCCGTCCGGGTTTTTGTCAGTGTCTCCCGCCAGGGAGCCATCCAGGGCGTTCATCTGCTTGGGGGCGGCCGAGATGAACAGGTCACAGTCGGCGCCCTCCTTGATCTGGGTCAGCAGCGTGCCCGAGGAGTCATAGTTGGGGATGATAGTCACGTTGGGCTCCACATCCTTGTAGAGGGTGATAATCTGATCCAACGTCTCAGTCATCGAGGCGGCAGCAAAGACGTTCAGCTCCACGGCGTCGGCTTTTCCGCTGCTTCCGCAGGCGGCCAGGGGAATGGTTAGCGCGAGCGCAAGGGTCAACGATATCCATTTATTCATCTTTGGTTCCTCCTGTAAAATTAGTTGGGCCCGGCACATTGGGGCCATCCACACAGATCCTTATATTATCGGGCGCATTCACCTGTCGTTCCCTTCAGGATCTGGAGGCCGTGCTCCAGGCTGGGGAGGATAAATTCCAGGCATTCCCGAACCGCCTTGGGACTGCCGGGCAGGTTGACGATGAGCGTTTTTTTGCGGATGCCCGCGGTGGCCCGGGAGAGCATGGCTCTGGGGGTGATCTGTAGGGAGTGATATCGCATGGCCTCGGCGATGCCGGGGGTGGGTCGGTCTACCGCCTGGGCGGTGGCCTCGGGTGTCAAATCAGTGGGGGAAAAGCCGGTGCCGCCGGTGGTGAGGATGAGATCGGCGGCGTCACCGTCGCACAGGCGGCACAGCTCCCCGGCCAGCGGCTCGATCCCGTCAGGGAGCAGGGCGGTATGAACCACTTGATAGCCCGCCGCCTCTACCAGGGCCCGGACGGCGGGGCCGCTCCGATCCTCCCGCCGTCCGGCATAGCCGGAATCACTCAGGGTAATGATGGCAACCCGCATACTCAGCCCTCCTTTAAAAGGGTGAATTCATCCCCTACGGAGATGGTTCCCCCGTGGAGCACCCGGGTAAACACGCCCTCACGGGGCATAATGCAGTCTCCCATCACCTTGTAGATTTCGCAGTGGGCGTGGCACTCTTTACCCACCTGGGTCAACTCCAGCAGCACATCGTTGCATTGAAACCTGGCGCCGATGGGGAGGGTCTTGAAGTCGTACCCCGACACCACCAGATTTTCCCCAAATGCTCCGTGGTCCACCTCTGCCCCCCGGGCCCGGAACTCCTCCACCCGCTCGTGGGAGAGGAGCGAAACCTGCCGGTGCCATTTCCCGGCGTGGGCGTCGCCCTCGATACCCCAATCCGTTTGGAAAAGGGCGCGGCCCACGTTTTCCTTTTGGGTTCCCTTCTGCCTGCTGACGCAGACGGCCATCACCGTTCCCATGGTATCACCCTCCGATCTGATTCATAGTTCGAGTTTCATCCTCTGTATCCCGCCCGGTATGGAAATGATGGGCCGCTGGCTTTTCCTGGACAGCTGCCTCTATGGCGGCGAGGATGGCCTGATCCCCCGATCCGTTTCGCAGCAGCCCGCGCAGATCGACGCCAGCGCGATATTGGAGACAGGTTTTTAAAAACCCGGTGGCGGTGAGCCGAACCCGGTTGCAGCCGCTGCAAAATTGGTGGGTTATGGCGCTGATAAAGCCCACCCGCCCCCGAAAGCCCGGAAAGGTCACATATCGGCTGGGGCCACCCCCATGCTCCTGCGGACAGGGGATGGCCGGGCCAAAGGCGGTCTCCAGCGCCGCCCGAACCTCCGCCTCCGTGCGGCAGGGAAATTCTGCCCCCAGGCCGATGGGCATTAGCTCGATAAACCGCACATCCGTCCGTTCGTTGTCCCGGGCGATCCGGGCCAGCGGAACCCACTGGCCGGCATTTTCTGCGGTGGGAACGCAGTTGATTTTCAGGGTGAGCCTGTCTGAAGCGGCGGCAGACAGTGCCGCGTTCAAGCCGTTCAGGGCCCTGTAAAGCGCGTCCCGCCGGGTGATGGCGGCGTACTGCTGCCGATCCAGGGTGTCCAGGCTCAAATTGATCCCGTCCACCCCCACGTCCAGCAGGGCAGGCAGCTGCTCCTTCAGTAGGATGCCGTTGGTGGTGAGCCCCACCCAGCGGACGCCAGGGGTTCGTTTGATCCCCGCCACCAGCCTGGGGAGATCCTGGCGAACCAGCGGCTCTCCGCCGGTCAGCCGGATCCGGTGAATGCCAAGTTGGGCAAATAGCCCCACCAGGTGCAGGATTTCCTCATAGGTGAGAATCTCCCTGTGCTCCACCCAGCTGATACCGTTTTCTGGCATACAGTATCGGCATCTCAGATCGCACCGGTCGGTGACGGAGATGCGGAGATAGGATATCTCCCTTCCCTGGCGGTCAAGCATGGCGTCCGCCTCCTTGATAAACATAGTCCAAAACGATCCCCGTAGCCCCCGCGGCATCCCCAAACGGCACCCTTGGCACGCCCGGGAGCCGGATGGGAAGGTCGGTGACCAGGGCCAGCAGGGTGGCGGGGTCGCAAACCGGGCGCTGGGAATTTCCCTCCCGTATCAGTTCCAACTTAGGCCAGGGCGAGTGCTTAAAGCCCTCCAGCAAAATGAGGTCGGCATCCGAGAAAAAGGAGAGCAGGCGGGTTTCGTCCACGGTCTCCCGGCGGACAACCTTGTAAGTCTCACCATCGAAGATGGCCGCGCCCCACGCCCCGGCGGCCAGTGCCCGACCGGTGTCGGTACGGGTGGGTTCTGGGAGAAAGCGGTGGCCGTCGTGTTTAATGACTGCTGTACGTAGCCCTGCGGCGGCCAAGCGGGGGAGCATCTGGGTGATGAGGGTGGTTTTGCCCGAATTCTTGACCCCGCTGACGGCCACCACCACAGGCTCAGTCGGCACAGTCATACACCCCCGACTTCCCACCCTCCTTGTGAACCAGATGGATATCGGAGAGCACCATCCCCTTGTCTACAGCCTTGCACATATCATAGATAGTCAGCAAGGCCACGCTGACCCCGGTCAGCGCCTCCATCTCCACCCCGGTCTGGCCTGAGAGCTTCACGGTGCACTGGGCCTGGACGGCGCACGCCTGCTCTAAAATTGTGAACTCCACCGCCGTGTGGGAGAGGGCCAGCGGGTGGCACAAGGGGATGAGCTCAGCGGTGCGCTTGGCGGCCATAATGCCCGCCACACGGGCCACACCCAGCACGTCTCCTTTTGCAGCAGTGTGGCCCGTAAGCGCGTCCAGCACTGCCCGGGATACCTTGATCCTGCCCTGGGCGGTCGCCGTCCGCCAGGTGGGCTCCTTGCCGGAGACGTCTACCATGACGGCGCTGCCCTCCTCATCGAAATGGTTCCACTGGATTTGCATCTGGCAATTCCTCCTGTTACAGCAGAATAATGTTGACCCGACTTCCCCGCTCCAGGGGCTCGCTGCCTGCCGGAATGTCCACCATGCAGTTGCACCCAAGGAAAGAAGAAAGCACTCCGGAAGCGTGCCCCTTCGGCAGCGTGACTCGCCCGCATTCATACCGCCCCCGGATAAACCGCCTGCCGGGGCTGGCCTTGGGGAACGGGGTATCCAGAACCGCCTGTCTCTCCTGGGGCAGAAAATGGGGTTCGCCGGACAGGGCGGCCAGCAGGGGCCGGCCCAGCAGCTCAAAGGTGGCCGCTGCGGCAAAGGGATTGCCTGAGAGGGAGAGGATCGGTTTGCTGCCGTATCGGGAGAACATAGCGGGGCTTCCGGGCTTCAGTTTGACCCGCCAGAATACTTGCTCAGCACCCAGCATGGGGAAAACCTGGTGGAAAATATCCTTTTCCCCCACCGAAACGCCGCCGGTGGTGAGGATGAGGTCATAGTGCTCCTGCCCCTGCCGGATGATTTGGGCCAGGGCGGCGGGGTCGTCCCCCGCCCGTCGGCCGGTTATCTCCGTGAGGCCCAGCTCGGCGAGGCGGGCGGTGAGCAGGGCCAGATTTGCATCATATATTTTACCTGGCGGAAGCGGGTGCATGCTCGGCTCAACCACCTCATCCCCGGTGGAGATCACCAGCACCCTAGGCCGGCGGCGGACCGGAAGCGTTTCGCTCACCCCGGCGCTGGCCAGCAGGCCGATGGCAGAGGCGTCTAATCGGGTACCGCCGGGGAGAAGCAGACTGCCCTTGCGATAGTCTTCCCCCCGGTTCACGCAGTTGTCGTGGGGTTTCAGGCTTTTGAAAATGGAAACCACAGGGGTTTGCTGATCGGTGTCCTCCTGCCGCAGTATGCAGTCACAGCCCTGGGGCAGCATGGCCCCGGTCATGATGCGCACCGCCTGCCCTGCCTTCACGGGGATCGCGGCCACGTTCCCGGCGTATACGGTGTCCACCACGGTGAGTTGAACCGGATAGTTCGGGGACGCGTCTGTGCTGTCCGCCGCCCGGAGGGCGTAGCCGTCCAGGGGAGAGCGGTCGAAAGGGGGCTGATCCAAGGGAGCGGCAATGTCCTGGGCAAGGGTGCGTCCCAAGGCGGCGGAAACCGGGACGGACTCCACACCAAGGGGGTGGCTCCCAGCTGCCACCAGCTCGGCCGCCTGCTCCAGCTCAATGTTGGTCATCATGGCTTACGCCCCCTTTCCAAAGGGGCAGATGGGATAATGGCACTCCTGGCACCCCAGGCACAGTCCGCCGTGACCCATCCCCTTCAGATCCCCACGGGAGATGGGTATGCCTGCCGCAAGGCGGGGGAGCACCAGGTCAAAGATGGTGGCCTTGGCGTACATCGCGCAGCCGGGCAGGCCTAAAATGGGCACTCTGTCCCAGAAATACCCCAGCAGAAACATGGCACCAGGCAGAACTGGAGCGCCGTAGGAAACGATCTCCGCTCCGGTGTCCCGAATGGCGCCCGGCGTCCTGTCGTCCGGATCCACACTCATGCCACCGGTGCAGATAATCAAATCCACGCCCTTTGCCTTGCAAGCCAAAGCAGCAGCGGTGATATCCGCCCGGTGATCGCCCGGTAGAAATTGCTCCTCCACCGCAATGCCATATTGGGACAGCTTCTTCACCACCACCGGGGTGAAGGCATCGGCAATGCGCCCCTGTGCCACCTCGCTTCCTGTGGTGATAAGACCGCAGGTTTTCAGCTTCCACGGGGTTAGGGATAAAATGGGTCCGCCGTCCCCCGCCCGAGCTTCAATGGCTCGAAGCTTCGTTTCCTCAATGATCAACGGGATGATCCGGGTGCCCGCCAGCTTGTCGCCCCGGTGCACCGCGGTGTTGGTGTGCCGAGTGGCTATCATGACATCGTCCTCGCCGTTGATGGCGTTGAGACGGTCCACGTCCACCTGGAACAACCCGTCGCAGTTGGCAATGAGCTCGATTTTTCCCTCCTTGACGGGGGTGGGGTGCATATTTTCGTTCCGGCACAGGGTGCAGAGCCGTTCCGCCGCGTCATCTTCGTGCAGCCAGCCGGAACGTTTTTCCCATACATATAAGTGTTCCTTTCCCATGGATAGCAGGACGGGGATATCCTCCTCCGTGACAATATGCCCTTTGCGGAACCGGGCATCCTTGGTAACGCCGGGGATGATCTGCGTCATATCGTGGCAGAGCACGTGTCCCACGGCCTCTCGGGTATCGATCAGCTTCATTGGTTGTCCTCCTGTTTGGAAAATGAAAAACGGGAACGCTGCTTTTTGACAGCGCTCCCGCGTAGCACAAAATGCAGGACAGGTTATGTCCCGGCGAAAGGCGCTTCTTTTCAAAGTAGGAAGGCCGTGCTGTTTCCGGCACGACCCGGCGGCGGAGTACCATAGGCAGCACCCTTAGGTATGTCCGCTCGAAGCAAATTATGCAATTGAGCAAAACAAATATCTATTTGAGTAAAATAATTATATCACACAGAATGCAAATTGCAAGAAGTTTTTGAAAAAATTGATAGGAAGAAAATGTCAAGGGTTAAATGCAGAAAAATCTAAAATTGTTTTTTGTGCATTATTTACAAAAGCAGTTCTACCCCCTCAACCCCCGCCTCCTGGGCAAGCTCCAGTGTCAACGCCGATATGAAATTGTAAGAAAACGCCGAAGAAATTTTGTCATTTTTCGGCGGCGGGGGGTAACAAAAATCAGGTACTGCCTTGCTCAAAAAGAGTGTTCACGATTT
>JAETOJ010000092.1 GCA_021768085.1 Bacillota bacterium | reverse complement strand
CGGGAGGGACGGTAGATGGGCTACGTCACGCCGGAACAGATCACCCAGGCCAAGGAGCTTGACCTGCTGACCTACCTCCAACGGTACGACCCCCATGAGCTGGTACACGTCAGCGGAAACACCTACTGCACCCGTGAGCATGACAGCCTGAAAATCAGCAACGGCAAATGGAATTGGTTTTCCCGCGGGATCGGCGGCAAGACGGCCCTGGACTATCTTATCAAAGTCCAGGGCTTTTCCTTTACCCAGGCGGTGGAGGCCCTGGTAGGCCAGAAATTCTCCCCCCTGCCCCGTGTACCCCAGGCCCAGCCGAAAAAACAGGAACCCAGGGTGCTGTCCCTGCCCCAGCCCAGCCGGTGCGCCACCCACATGGTCAGCTACCTCCACAGGCGTGGTATCGACTATGACGTGATCGACTACTGCATCCAGACCGGGCGCTTATACGAAAGCCTGCCCTATCACAACTGTGTGTTCGTGGGCCGTGACCTGAAAGGCCAGCCCCGGTACGCCGCCCTGCGCGGCACCGTGGGGGACTTCAAGGGCGAGGCTGACGGCAGCGACAAACGGTACTCGTTCGCTCTTGCGGAGAACCCCAGCGCCAGCAGCGTCCACCTGTTTGAATCGGCCATCGACCTGTTGAGCTACGCCACTTTGCTGAAAATGAAGGGCCAATGGGGTATCCCCGCAAAGCCGAATGGCTTTGTGGGGGAAGGAGCCGCAACGGAGCGAGTGAACCCTGGCACTTGCGCCGGGGTGAACGATACGAAGTTTGCGGCGACGCGGCGGCAGGACGCGCTTCTATCCCTCGGCGGGGTATTCAAGCGGAAACAGGAGTTTGTCATCCCTCTCGCTCTCAGCCAGTACCTCCAAGACCACCCCGGCACCAACACGCTCTATCTCCATCTGGACAACGACGAGGTGGGCCGGGACGCGGCGGCGGGCATCATGGAGGGCCTGGGGGACAAGTACACGGTGCTGGACAGGCCCCCACCCTACGGCAAGGACGTGAACGACCTGCTTCAGCGGAAGCTGGGGCTGACACAAAGAAAGGAGGAATGGAGCCGGTGAAAGAGTATCAGGGCATGAAGATCATCGGCATCGACAACGGCTATGGCAACATCAAGACCGCAAACTGCTGTTTCCCCGCAGGGCTGACCGCCCATGACGCCGAGCCGGTATTCAAGGACGAGCTGCTGGTGTACGGCGGGCGGTACTACCTGATCGGGACGGGCCACAAGGAGTTTACCGCCGATAAGACCGGGGACGACGACTATTATATCCTCACCCTGGCCGCTATCGCCCGTGAGCTGAACGTGCATGGGCTGACCGACGCCACGGTGCGCCTCGCCGTGGGCCTACCCCTGACCTGGGTGAGCCAGCAGCGGGAGGACTTCAAAGCCTACCTCTTGCGGAGCCGGGAGGTGCGCTTTACGTTCCGGGGAAAGGTCTACCGGGTGGAGATCGCCGGGGCCGATGTGTTTCCCCAGGGCTTCGCGGCGGTAGCCAGCCAGATCAGGGACTTCCAGGGCGTGAATATGCTGTGCGACATTGGCAACGGCACCA
>JAETOJ010000042.1 GCA_021768085.1 Bacillota bacterium | reverse complement strand
ACTTGCATTTCTGGCACCTCCTGTTATTTTGGTAGCCCACATCATACCGCACCTTCGCGGCAATATCCACATAAATCGGCAGACAGTTATCGGTCACGCCGCCTGGGCCAGCTCCTGGGCGACCCGCTCCCTGGCGCGGCGGGCGTACTCCTCCGTGACCTCGATGCCGGTGGCGGAATAGCCCTCCAGCACAGCGGCCAGGATGGTGGTGCCGGAGCCGGCAAAGGGATCCAGAATGCGGCCACCCGGCTCGGTGATCTTCACGATGTCCCGCATGAGCTGCAGGGGCTTCTCCGTCAGGTGGATGCGGTTCTGGGGGTTGCCGTACTTGAACACCCCCGGCAGGCAGGGGACGGGGCGGTTGATGGGCATATCGCCGTTGGAGCCCCAGACGATGTACTCGGCCTGCTGGCGGAAGCGGCCCTTCTGGGGGCGGGAGTTGCCCTTGTCCCAGACGGCGGTGCCGCGCCAGATCCAACCCGCCCACTGGAGGGCGTCGGAGGCGGCGGGGAGCTGCCTCCAGTCGATGAACATACACACCGGGGCGCCGGGCTTGCACAGCTTCCGGGCGTCCGCCAGCCACTCCGCCGCCCAGCGGGTCCAGGAGCGCTGGTCCTTGGCGTCCCCCTCGAAGGGCGGGGGCGCGGCGTCCCCCATGCTGGAATACTTCTTGGCGGTGGACTTGTTCTTCTCCGCCTGGGTGCGGCCCCCGGAGGCGTAGGGCGGGTCGGTGATGACGGCGTCGAAGGAGCCGGGGGAGAAGCCCCCCAGCAGCTTCAGGGCATCGCCCTGGATGATCTCCCACTTGGGATTATCGCTCATGTGTGTTCCTCACTTTCTTTTTGTTAGATTTTTGGGGTGTAGCAGGTGGAGACAGCTCTGTCTCCACATACTCGCTGATGATGTTGAGGGCCTCATCGTAGCTGCCGCAGGCGGTCACACGGCTGATCATCTCATCGGCCTGCTCATGCTGTCCGGCCCGCTTCAGCAGGCGGGAAGCGCGGCCCATGATGCCGAAGATGTTACCGTCCTGTCCCAGCAGCTCCATCTGGGGCTTCTGGGGCTTCCGCGGAACCTGCTCCTGTGCAAAACCGCCCAGCCGGTTGGGAACATAGTCGGAGAGCCATGTGCCGCCGAACTGCCCGTGGGTCTGGAGCCGCCACATGGCCAACCTGCCCATATCCAGCTCGACTCCCTCGAAGGGAAACAGCAGGCAGGTCACGCCATCGTGCTGGAAGGAGGACACAGACTCAGTTTCAAAGACACTGGCATTCAACAAAATGCCGGCCTCGGTGAGCAGATCGTTGATGCCGTCCACCCACTCCTGGGGTGGTCCGCCGCAGCCCTGGAGGATGAGGCCCTTCTGATCCTCCAGGCACCGCAGGTCGTCTGTGGTGATCTGCTTTACAGGGTTATCGCTCATGCTGGTTCCTCCCATTTTTCTTTTGGTGCGTGTTTGTCCTGCTGATGGCCGGATGGCGGTCTATCCAGGTATCCCGCAGGGATCTCCCCATATCCTTCTGGCAGGCTTCTTCCATCAGGCCAACGACCATTTCCTGTTCAGAGGGCAGAAGCAAAACAGTTACCCACCGCTTGCGGCCATCATAACCATCCTCGATGCACAGCTCGGCCCGAAAGCCCTGGGACATAGGATCATATCTGGCGTACAGACCGCAGGTATCGTCTACATTGGGGTACACCTGAAAGCGCCGCCCCACGTCAAAGCCAATTTCGAAGTGCGCAGTGATTTCCCTGCCGGAAAAATCCATCACCGGGTCAAGGGCGATTTCGTCTCCGCCGAACGGTTTGGTCTCCTGCTGCTCAAATTTATCCTGATGATCCTCCCGAATCCGCCACAGTGTGTGGCCCATCTCCCCTCTATGGTCATATCCGGTAATCTCGGACTCCCAATAGCCGCAGACAACCTCCAGCGGATTCTCAAATTGGAGCAGAAATTCCATGTCATCGTCATCGCAGGCATCCAGCAGCTCCTCATGGAGCTGCTGGGCGGCGGTGATCTCCGGGGCCATGGCAATCAACTCAGGAATCGTTTTCCCTTGAAGAGACTCTATAAAAGCCGCGTAGTTTTCGTCCAGGCGTTTTTTCAGCGTGTCCCGCAGCTCACCGCTCATCGCTCACCCCTGCCTTTCCGTGGGGCCTGCCTGCGGGGTGGGCTGCGTCCAATGGTCTCCTGGTCGGTCTTGACCTCAATGCCCAGATCCATGGCGTGGTGGATCTCCGCCCACATCCCCTCTGTCCACTCCGGGCCGTAGACGTGGACTTCCTGGCAGGACTCCACCAGCCGCAGGCCCATCTCCCGTGCCGCCTGATCCTGCTGGGGATTCTCTGGGTCGGCAATGGGCGGGAACATGAGATGGGGGCAGACAGGAATATCGCCCGCCTGAAACACCTCCTGGGCTTTCTGGCGGGCGAATTCAATGTTTTTCTCTACGTCCCCCCGAAGGGGAGCGCAGATGTATACCAGCTTGGGGCCGTCCTGGGTGCGCTCCTGCTGCCGGTCCCGGAAGACATTCAGGTATTGTCCCACGGCCTGCCGGATCGTGTCATAGTCGGCGGCGGTGGGACGGTATGCGTACCACTCGAACTTGCCGTAGTCATCCCAGATGTGGGGGATCACCCCACTGCGGAAGTTGGGGTTGCCGGGGACGGGCTTCTTCCCCAGCAGATCCCGCAGCTTCAGCACCAGAGTGTCCACCGGCCCGTCCATGCGGTTCAGCACCGTCAGTTTCAGGGCGTCATACTCGCCGGAGATATGGGTGGAGATGAATTGCGCCCGCACCCGCAGATCCTTGCCCAATGTTCCGAGACAGGCCCGGCCCGAACAGGCGGGATTGTCAAAGGTCTTTCCATCCCCGAACAGATGCCACAGCTCCTGCTCAAAAAAACTGCTCATTTTTCACATCCTTCCTCGTAAGTGATGTAGTATTCGGTATCGTCATTGCCCCAGCGGATGGTTTCCATACACCGCAATTCTCTGACCAGCCACCCGGCTTGGCCCATGACGGCGGCCACATCGGTGGCCCGGACACAGCGGACGGTCTGCTTGAAAAAACCTCCGCAGCGCATGATTTCTCCCGTGAATGCGTTCCGCTTCATCCGCTTGAACGCCGGGGAGGAAGCCTCCACAGACATTCCGAAGGTGGTTCCGTCAAATTCCCTCATGTGGAGATCCATTATTCGTCCTTCTCCCTGTTAGGATTGCCTTTCTCCTCGCAGTAAAATGGGCAGGCACAGCAGATGCTGGAATTGGGCAGTTCATAGTGTTTGCCCGTGAACAGACGCGCACGGTTTTCACAGCCACTGTTCACCCGCCAAGGCGCTTGTGTCCGCTTCCGGCTGTGGACACAGGTTGCGTAGCCATACAGGTTTCTGATCCTCATCTGTCCTGTCCTTTGGCCCCGCGCTTTTTCTTGGGAGCCTTGGCCTGCTCCATGGGGGCCGGGGGAGGCTCCAGGCCGCCTTTGTCCACACCCGGTACATCGTCCGGCTGTCGGTACTCATAGCTGCTCCCATCCGCAGTCAGGCACAGGTCATAGTCAGAGAGGTCGGCGCCCATGATCGCCCCCGCCAGCTCGTAGGCTTCCCGGCTGCCGCCCTCCGGCACGTTGATGTCGATGACCTCGCCGCCCTTCAGCGTCATCTCGCCCACGTTGCGTCCGATGTCCTCGTCTGCCCAGCGGTAGGTGATAGTCTGCTCCGGGTATTTTTTGGACAAAAGCGTGACGATTTTCGGGACAGAATCCCAGGCAGTGAGGAACTCCATGGTATCAGAATCCTTCTCCAGCGGCGGAAATCCATAGGCGTTCCATTTTGTTCCCCAGTTGCGTTTGCACCACTCATACCATGTGGGGAACTCAAACCGCTGAACATTGCTGTATGCCTGTTCGCCCAAGGCCCAGGTCACCGGATCGGCCATCCGCTTTTTCCGGTACAGCCCCTGGCACTGGCGAAGACTCAGCGCATATTCCGCAGGGGTCAGCCCCGGCTTCTGCCGCTCCAGCTCCGCCAGCGCCTGATGGTATTCCTGAACCAGCTTCAACCCTTTGTCCGTCCTGCTGCCGGCCTCCATGTCCAGTTCCTTGGGCATGGGCAGCAGCTTGTTAAAGTCGATACTGCCCAGGGGCTGGCCCTCCATCCGCATATCGTGGAGCATTCTCTGGAATACGGCCAGCGCCGCGCTGTCCGAGCCGAATGTGATCTGATTTGTGATATTGTTTGGCATGATATCCTCCTTCCTACCATCGCAGGTGTTCCTCTGCCCCGCAGCGGCGGCAGGACAGGGTGCTGATCCCGTTCTCCGGGTCAGCGTCTTTTTCTTTCCACAGATGCCCCTTCGCCTCGCAGACCATCATGGTCTCCAGGCATTTCCGTGCTTCGGCAATGGCCTCCTCCCGGAGCTGTTCCTCTGGCGGCACCGGAAGTCCCTGGGCCTGATAATCGTTGACCAAGGCGCCAACATCATACAAAAAATCTTCCGATTGCAGATACCGCTCCAGCCGCTTTTCTAACTCGGTGATTCTTGACACCTCCTTTCACACAGGGGCGCTGCCCCCATGGACAGCGTCCCTGTGTACAGTTCGATTTTTTGGGATAGGTCCGGCCTAAAACCATACCAGCTTTTGGCGGCGAAAGCTATCACAATACCCAACAAAGAGATGCTGCCGAAACCCAGCAATACCAACAATTCCCGGCTATGCCGCCGCCTGCGCGGCATCCTCGTCCTCCTGCCGGAATATGGCGTCGATGTCTGAGAACCGCTGGGTGCGGTTGAACTTCTCTGTTGTCTTGCCGGGGATGGCTTGCAGTGCCATCATCCTGCCCCACAGGTCCGGGTGGTGGTCGTAGAGGTGGCGTAGCTCCGCCCGCTTGGCGTTGGGGCAGAACCAGCAGCCACCCCGGTCGGTGAAGGCATAAACAGGCGAAAGCAGCCCTGATTTCTCGCAGAGCTGCCATGCGTCCTGTTCCGTGAAATTGTACTTTGCCAGCAGGGATACCTGCCTGCCGTCCTCCAGCCGCAGCAGCCGTTCCTGCTCGTCCTGGGCGATGCCGACATACTGGACGACATCGGCTGGCAGGTTTTTTTGGTACCGCTCAATGGGCCTGACCTTGCAGTCCCGTTGAACGGCGCATTTCCCGCACAGCGGGAAGGAGCGCACCATACCTTTCTTGGAACCGCGGGTGACCCGCCCGGTGAACAGTTCCACATAGGTCTTTTCCGAACGGAGGACAACGATCTTGACCCCCATCCGCTCCAGCGCGGGTATCGCTGTGCCGTAGATGAAGTCCCAATGCTCCGGTACCTCGCCGGAGATATCCTTGTCGAACATCACTTCGCAGTAGACCGCCTCATCCAGCGGCTCCCCATGCTCTTTTGCAAGCAAAATGGCGGCCAAAGAGTCTTTCCCGAATGAGCATGAGGCGATAAACTTGGGCCGCTCCATCGTCAACGCTCCTGGGCGGGCCGTTTCTTCTTCCTGACTGGCGGGCCCAGGAAACGCTTTGCCTCTTGAAAGCCAATGCTGTCCACATAAAAGGCTTTTTTCTCCCCGCTGCGGTTTACCACCACCACATCGCTCATGGACATGGAGTGTATCCGATGCCCAAAGGGGCGGCTGTCCCGGTTGTGCTTTTCGTAAAGTTCGTCCAGCGTAACGCTGGGCGCCAGAACGCCTCTATAAGCCCGTTCGTAGTGGGCCATCCTCAGCTTTCCCTTTGCCTCCTCATAGGCCCTGAAGGCGTAAGGCACAGCGCGGATGTCCTTGATCTGGTAGATGGTGTAGGTATCCAGAACATCCCCAGGCTGTGGATGCTCCGGCGCGTAAACAGCGCCAGCCCGCTCCTGAAACTCAGCAAACTGGCAGATGTGGAAGGTCTCGCCGCCGATCTGGGCGTGGCTGGCGTCGATGTACCGGCAGGGGAGGACCCTGCGCCCATCGTCAAAGGCGGTGAGGATGATATTGCCGCCGTCCGGCACGTGAAACAGCGTATGATAGTCACTGTCAACAAAGCGGATCATTCCGCCGTCCGCGTCATTGGGGAAGGCCAGCACACCGGCGATATTGACAGGGGCATCACCGTTCATGGGGCATCCTCCTGGCCTCCCGCCCACAGGCTTCCGCCAGAGCGGCAGTCCGATCCGTCTGCTCCCAGGGGGCGTCCTGGTGGGTGAAGTGGCCGTAGTTGCAGAAGCGCGCGAAGATGGGCCGGTCCAGTCCCAGGGCGGAGATCATCAGCGCCCCGCCGCCATGGGGGGCCAGCCCGCCGTAGGTGTCCGCCATCAGCTTCCGGCCCGTCAGGCCGGTGTCCGCCTCAAAGCCGCCCAGCACGAACCGCCCGGAGGGATTGACGAACACCTCTGTGTTCGGATCGGGCGGCAGATCCCGCAGGGCGGGGACGATGACGTGCCGGAGGATCTCCTGGCGCAGCTCGTCCATGTCCTTGTCCGCATCGTGCTGGCAGGAGACCACCACAGCGGCGATCCGGTGGGGCCTGCCGCTCTGGTACTCCACGGACACCTGGGCTTTGCCGTCCGGCCCCAGGCCCAGGATGGTTCCGGCCTTTCTGGCATTGGTGAGCAACAGCGTCAGCCGGTGGGCCATCACCACAGGCAGGGGCAGAAACTCCGCCGTTTCATTGCAGGCGTAGCCGTACATGATACCCTGGTCGCCGGCGCCCGCGTCGGCGCAAAGTCCGCTCAACTCCGTTCCCGCCTGCGGCGAAAACTGCGTTCGCTCCCTTGCGCCTCCTTTCCCCACGCAACCCGCTGCGCTGGGCTTGCGCGGGGACCCCATATTGCTGCCCTCCACAGCGCCGGCGATATCGCTGCTCTGGTCGTGGGTGATGACTTCCACCTCATAGTCCGATCCATAGCCCGTTTCCCGCACAGTCCGGCAGACGATGGCTGGGATGTCCGGCAGCTCCCTGGCGGTGATCTCCCCGGCCACGATGATCTTCCCGGCGGTGGCTATGACCTCGCAGGCCACGCGGGCGGCGGGATCGCTGCTCAGGCAGGCATCCAGGACGCTGTCCGCGATGGTGTCGCACAGCTTGTCCGGGTGGCCCTCTGTGACCGACTCGGCGGTCAGGATGTACTTATCTCTCATAGTGAATTCCTTTCTTTTTTGCAGATTTTATGCCCTGATGGGCACGGGGCGGTTCCCGGCACTGGGGCAGGTCGAAGCCCAGGGACAGGATCTCCTGGTCAGACATTGCCAGGGTGTCGTGGAGAATGCCGTACAGTTCGGCGCTGGGGTACTGCTCTCCCATAAAGCCGATGATGGCGTCCACAAGCTCCTGCCGGGCCTCCAGCGCGTCAGCCACATTGGCCAGCGCGCTGGCGTAGCCGTGGAGCCATGCGGCGTTGTAGCTGCTCTGGTCCGGCTCCTGGCCGGCGCGGATTCGGGCCTGCTCTGCGGAGGCGGAGACCGCACCGGGGCTGGACAGGTCATAATTGGGCATAAAGCACCTCCTTGCCCCGCAGGCGTGTACTCACCTCTCAGGGGCAGCTTTTTTCTTCTTGTGGGGACGGTTTTCCTGCGGCGTGGACGCTTCCGCCGTTAAGACCATGACATTGTCGTATAGCTTCTTGTACCGCCCGATCTGCTCGTCTGCCAAAGAGACAAAATGCTCCCCGCTCATCCCGGCGATGAAAAACGTGCCGTGGAGGATATCCAGCGGCAGCAGCCCACTTTCATCCAGCAGCGGGCGGTTATAAGGCAGATTCAGGAGTTTCCCGTTCTCGTTGCAGACAATGGCTGACGCATACCGAAGGGACGTGACGGCCTCAATGTTGCCGCCCACGAGGGCCTGCATAGCCTCCAGTGTGTCGGGGATCTCCCGCACCTCGCAGGGCTTCATCGGTTCCACCACCAGAACTCTGATCTTATCGCCCATGTTCATTCCTCCGTTTCTGCGGCTTGATATGGGCGGCGGCGTTGATCCGCTGCGTTTCCTGATGCACCTCCCGCACAGCGTGATCCCACGCCTTTTTCAGCTCGGCGGCGGGCAGGCCGTTCTGCCGGTAGCCCTCCAGGATGCCGTTGTAATAGGTGTCGGTGGGCAGCATCGGCTCCCGGAACCGCTCGGCCATGATGTAAGCCATGACAGACAGGGAGCGGCCCTTGCTGTCCCGGACGGTCACCATCCTTTTGTCATAGAAACGGGGATAGCCCTCATAGCGATCCAGGGAGCGCTCACACGATTGCGTGATGCTCCACAGCAGGCCGGTCACCTGTTCGCCCTCCTTGGGCGCGATGGTGGCGAAGCCGCCACGCCGGAACAGCAGTTCCCAGCCCTCCAGCGTTACAGGCTCCACCACCTGGGCGTCTGGGCAGCGGTAGGCCATCTGCTCCAGGTTGATGTTCGAACCGTAGGCGAAATACATGGTATTTTCCATGGTCATTCCTCCAGGATCGTCAGCGCCCCGGCCTTGGCCAGATGGGCGAACATAGTCCGGGCCTGCCGCTCCACACCGGACTCCGGCAGAGGGCAGTCCAGGTCGGTGGCCCGTATGAAGTTGCTCCGAAGCTGGTAGATGTAGCTCTCCGTATCCGGGTACTCGGTGGGATCGAAGGTCTGCTGGCGGAGCTGCTCCATGATCTCCGTGGCGCTGCCCTCGTAGGTGCGCTCGTCAATGCAAATTTTCATCGTCATCTCTCCGTTTCTCGATTGCGTTTTTTCCTTCTGTTGACCTCATAGCTGTCCTTATCGCGGCGCCACGCGCGGTCACCCTCCAGGTGGGCCAACAAATGGTCACGGGTGTGCTTGAACTCGTCCCCGTTGAGGCCCAGGCGCACCAGCCAGACCCGGAAAGTGAACAGCTCGTTTTCGCTGTGGGTCTTACGCATGACGGTGCTGCGCTGGGCGATGGCCTGGGCGGAGATGGCAAGACACAGGTTCACATAGGCGGCCACCTTCCCGGCGTGGAGGGTAGAATTAAAGCACCGCCATTCCACAGTGCCGCGGTAAAAAACAGAATGCAGGTTCAATGCGTAGTAGCGCGTCTTGTTATAATGCTCTCCGCTTGCCACATCCCCTTCATACCAGATCTGTTCCAGATCAGTAAGATCTTTTGTTTCATCTGAGGACAGCGTCCGGGCCTCACACAGCATGGGTTCCCGCACCTTTTTGCACCAGCGTGCCGCCCTGTTCTCGTTCACTTGCAAAGCCTTGAACAAAATATCTTCCTTGGAATACATAATGCCGATCAGGTTCTTCAGACTCTGCCGGTTGTGGTTGGAGGCGTCCACATGGACGTGGATGCCGCAGGATTTATTCACTTTGGCGCCGGCTTTCCTTACCCGGCGCACACATTCCTGGAGCTTGGGCAGTTCGGCGTAGGTCAGCTTGGGGGTGACCATCTCCACCTGCCGCTCTCTGCCCGTTGTATCTTCTTTGGAGAGCGGCTCATATCCATCCCCGGTCTTTTGCTCCGGGCTGATGCTGCTGTCGCTCATCAGCTTCCACACCTTGCCCTCCGGGTCGGTCACGCCCCAGGTATCGTAATAGGTCCCAAGGTATTGGGGCGTTGTCCCAAAATATTCAGCCAGCGCCTCCGCGGCCCATCTGCGGGTGATGCCGGTCATCTCAACCTCCACACCGAAGCATTGGTCTTTGATGCCGATCTCGCTCATGCGGCAGAGTCCTCCTTTTTGAGCTGTTCGTCCACCGCCCGGATGCGGCGGCCAATGGCCTCGATCACATTGACCGTGACTGAATTTCCGGCCTGTTTATAAGCCTGGGCGTCCGAGGTGATAGCCAGCAGGCGGTCGATCTGATCCTCCTTGAAGCCTTGGAGGCGAAGGCACTCCCTGGGCATCAGGCGGCGAATGCGCCCGCCATGCTCCACGATGCCCTGGATGCTGCTGGTCTCCAGGGTGTGGGCGATGTCGTGGCCCACGCGGCCCCGGCGGGTGTTGCTCCCGGCGTAGCCCAGATCCACGGTGTCGCCGGGGCCCGCCTCTTTGTAGCCCCGTTTGGTGGCCTCCTTGATCAGCAACACCCCGGAGCGTTCCGCCCGGTGGTTGGAAAGGGTGGCCTGTGCGTAACGGGCCGTAAGGCACCGGGCAGTATCAGTCCGTTCCGGTTGACCCACGGACAGATCAACGAACACAGCGTTCTGGGTCTGGTTGCGGTTAATGCCCCGGAAATCGCTGGCGTTCAGGGCAACGGCGGTATCCCGTTCACTTACGATGCCCTCCTTGCGGTTGAAGCCCACAAGGTACAGCCCTGTTTTGCCGCCCATGCCGCCAGCGCCGGAGGTCTGGGTGCAGGCTACCCCTTCCGGGTCGTAGACCCTCGATCCCTGCGGCCCGCCGATGAGCTGTATAAGAGCTTTTGCGTCATCTCCGAAGACAGGTAATATTTTTCCGGCGCATCGGGGATCAAGATAGCAGATAAGGAACACCCGCTTCCGCGATTGGGGGACGTGGAAATTGGCGCTGTTAAGCACTGACCACTCGACATGATACCCCAGCTCATCCAGCGCGGAGAGGATGACAGCAAACGTCCTCCCCTGGTCATGCGTGAGCAGGCCGGGAACATTTTCAAGCAGCAGGTACGCAGGTCTCCGGGCTTTAGCCAGTCTGGCAATCTCAAAGAAGAGAGTGCCTCTGGCGTCATCGAATCCTTTTCTTTTGCCAGCGTTAGAAAACGCCTGGCAGGGGAACCCTCCGCACAGGAGGTCAAAGGGGGGCAGGTCGCCGGGGTCGATTTCTCTGGCATCGGGATAGTATTTCTCCTCCTTCCCAATATTGTGGATGGCGCGGTAGCTGGCGTCGGCGTACTTGTCGATCTCACAATGGCCGACACACTGGAAACCGCCCGCGCGGGTCAATCCGGCCCGGAAGCCGCCGATGCCCGCGAACATATCAAAATAGCGGATCAGATGGTTCGTCATCTCCTTCCTTCTGCAGCCCAAGCAGAAAGCCGAGGACGCTGTCATCCACGTCCCCGGCCTGCGGCTGCTCTGTTATTACTTTTGCTGAGATAAATTCCACGCCGCGCAGCTCCTCCCGGATGATCTGGCGGACAGCCTCCAGCAGAGCGTCCTGCTCATACATCCGGCAGACCGCGCGGCACACAGCGTCCGTCCGCTGCCCGGAGGGGATGGCGCACAGCCGTTTCCACGCCTCCCGCTGGAGGGGCGAGGCCATGGAGAACGAGAGGTTCAGCCGCCGCTTCTCAGCCATTGCCAACACGGGCCGACAACTGGCCCACAAGGCGCTCGTAGCCCTTGGCGTTCAGGCATACGTCATCCAGGATAAGAGGCCGGCAAAGGCCGTCCGTGGCCGACACATGGCGCTTCAGGAGCGCCGCCCCGCCGCCCAGGAAGATGGCGGGCATGGCGCGGGCGTCCAGCCCGCTCTCTGTGATGGCGGACAGCAGGCGGCGGACGTAGGCCCCGGCCTCCCGGTGGATGATCTCCCTGGCCGGTTCGCCTGCGCTGCCGGACTCGCCCCGGAGGCAGCTCTCGATCTGCGCCGCCGTCATGGACAGGCCCAGCCTGCGGCGGATCTGCTCCGCAATCTCGTCCAGACAGCGGATCATGCCCAGTTCCAGGCTGCGGCAGGTGGCGGCGTTGGGGATGCGGTTGTCCAGCCGCATCAGGTCTACCGTCCAGCCCCCGATGTCCGCCACGATGACGGAGGGTTCGTCCAGCAATTCCTGCTGGGTGAGGACGGCGGCGTAGCCCTGGGGGAACAGGGATACCTCCGTGATGGTGACGGTGTAGGCGATGCCCTCGTAGCGGAAGGATACCGGCTGGCTGTCCCGGAGGAGATACTCCCGAAATTTCTTCTTATCCCGCCCGAAGCTGGTGAGGGGCAGGCCCGCCGCCAGATGGACGGCGGCGGTGGGTTCCGCTTTCCGGTAGGCCAGCTCCTTTGCGATGGCGGCCAGGGTCAGGCGGTAGTAGTCCTCCGTGGCGGTCTTGTCCTTCTGGAGCGGCTGGCGGCCGCTGCCCACCACATAGAACCTGCCGCCATACTCCAGCACATCCTGCTGGGTATAGGGTTCGTGGTCGTGTCCCACCAGCCCGGTGGGGAAGGAGAAATTTTTGCTTTTCATGGCGGCATACCCATGATCCACCCCGATGGTGATGGTCTCGCTCATCTGGATTCACCTCGATCCTTCTTGATTTTTTTACTTTTTTGCGCAGTGGCGCGGGCCGCTCGGATATCCAAGCTGTTACCATTCCAAGCGCCGATGTTTACCCCTTCCGGCATATACCTCTGACACAGGCGGGGCAGGTAGGCGGGGACATCGGTGGCGTCATAGGGATACCCGATCCCATCGCCGTACACGATATCCTTCTTCAATTCCGCTTTCAGCGCGTCATACCGCGCCGGGTCAAACTCCTCGTATATCTCCCGGCCTGTGAGTTCCATATAGGCGCGATCCCCCATGTGGGGAAGACAGACAAATCGCTGATCCTGATAGTCCACCGCGTCCGCCAGGGAGTCCGGGTCTTTCAGCGCCGCCATGTACACCTCCCGGCCTTGGGCGATCAGCCAGCCCCGGAAGTCGATGAAGCCGTCATCGGTGCAGCCGCCGCGCTCCATGACGGAGGCGGCAGTCCACAGGCCGTACTGATAGGACAAGCTGGTGTAGGCACAGGCGATGTCATCGAACTTTTTCGCCTGCTCCGGCCCTAAGTCCATCAATTGTTCCATCAGCCACTCGCTGGGGCCGCCCGGATGCTCCTTCGCCTGGGCGATCAGTTCCCAGAAGGTATCCTTGTTGATCTCGGTGATCGTGGCCTTGCTCATCTGCTTTCACCACCCTTCTTCTTGCCGGAGCGTGTTTTCTTCTTCTTTGGAGTTACCGCCCACGCCTGTTGGATGGCCGGGTCGTCATGGTTCCACATATGGCCCCGGCAGATACAGGCCCGCAGTTCCTCCGGGGTCAGATGCTGGGCGGTCAGGCGGGGCAGGTACGCCGCCACCTCAGACCACTCGTGGGGGTATCCGATCTCCGCGCCGTACTCGATATCCTTTTCCAACTCAGCCACCATCTGCTGGTGGTCAGCCGGGGGGATGTCATCGTGGGCCATGCGGTCTGTCAGCCGTGCGTATGCCATGCTGCCGGCATAGGGAAGATCCGCAAACCGACAGTTATCCTCCGCACAGGTGGGCACGTCCGCCAGCGAGTCCGGATCTTTCAGCGCCGCCAGATAAGTCTCCCTGCCCTGGAAGATAAGCCACGCACGGAAATCCTCAAATCCATCGGCATAACAGCCGTTCTCATGGATGAGGATCGCCGCGTTCCACAGGCCGTATTTGTCCGCCAATTCCATGTATCCGTGCATGATGCTGTGAAAATTCAGGGCCTGCTCCGGCCCCATGGCCAGCAAGCGTTCCGTCAGCCAGTATACCGCCGCCCGCTGGTTTCCGTCACAGGCCGCCTTTGCCTGGGCCAACAGGGGCCAGAAGGTATCCGGGGTGACCGCTGTGACAGGTTTCTCTGTGATGACGGGCCTGCCCGGTTCCTCCCTCCGCACGGCCTCCAATTCGTCCTTGGTCAGCAGCGGTGCGGCGTCATCCTGCCAGAAATGGATGTACAGGCCCGAGCTGACACCCTCACGGGGGCAATGGGCGTAGCCCTCGCCCCAGCCCTCCTCCCATTGATCCCGGCAGTGCCATTTCAAATCAGCCACTTCTTCCGCGTTCAGCTTCCCGCTGCTCTGGCAGGTAAAGACGCCGTAGGGCTTTCCGCCAATCAGTTCCACCGCACGGGTGAGGGAAACGATCTTTTCGCACACCTCAGACCAGTCCTGCTCGGGGGCGATAAATGCGTTTCGGGCATCCTCCTGGGGTTGAATCTCCCGAAAGGCATTCATGATCCTCCCCAGGTACTCTCCGGCCCGCTCACCGCTTACCGCCTGCAAAGGGACGGCGTGATCGGAACGATCCCGGTCGATGATGTCTATCTGAATGGGGCTGTACAGCTTCAGTTCCACCGTTTTGCTCATCTGGCGTCACCTCCCTGGTTCGGCTGGCGGGGGGCGCGGCTGGGCGCCCGTTTCGTCTCCAGTTCTTCTTTTGTCAGGATGAAAAAGTCCTTACTCTGCCAGAAACTCACATACAAGTCGCCGTAGGAGGTCTTGCGGGGACGCTGCTCGTAGCCCTCGCCCCAGCCGTCCGCGTACTGCGATATGCAGTATTCCTTCAGCTCGGCCAGTTCCTCTGGGGCAAGTTTGCCCTTGACCTGGCAGACGGCCACGCCGTACAGACTGCCATCCGCCTCCTCCACAGAGGGAACAACGGAGAACACTTTTTCATTCACAGCGTCCGATCCGTAAAAGTAGGCCATAAGGCCCCGCTCCGCTTCCTCGGGTGACTGCTCGTCCTCGATACCCCGAAGGATGGCGGCGCGGAATTCTGGGGCAGACAGCTCGTCCCCAGTCAGGGATTGCGGCGGGGACGGTTCCGGCTCCTCAATCCAGTCCCGGACGGGCGCCTCCTCCACCAACTCCGCACTCAGGGGGCTGTAAAGCCGCAGTTCTGTGACTTGCTCTTTTACGGCACCCATTTTCTGTTCCGGGGCCAAAATATCTTGAAATCCCATGCGCTCCAGTGTTTTTTCGTAGAGCTGCCGTTCAAATTCCCGGTATTCCGGGGCGGCGGTATCCACCTCCCGCAATGCGGCCCGCTCATAAGTAGTGCCGGGAACAATGCTCCAATCCACAGCATGAAAATCGGCGGCGGTCAGCCAGCGCAAAAGCTGGCGGCCATCCGCCTCTGTGAACAGGCCCCGGCTGTCCTCATAAGGGAAAAACGAGGATACATCGATCCCCGTCAGCTTCTCCGCCATATGGTACAGCGTGAAGCCCTGGGGGTCTACGCTGGGGGAGATCGTGTTGTAAAACCGTTTCATATCCTCCAGGGAGGACAGCCGGGGGCAGAATCCCACTAAGGCGGTCTGAACCGCCGCCAGTTGGCGGGTCAGGAACCTTTCGTGGTTAGCCCGTTCCCCAGCCTCGTCACGCAAGGCCGCACAGGTCTGTTCATTCCGCTCCAGCGCCTGCTGAGTCCGCCGCAGCTCGGCCAGGGCGGCAGGGTACTCCCGGATGGCCCGAAGCATATCTCTCAGCCTCATGGTCAACCCGCCTTTCTGAACCGGGAGAGCAGGTGATCCAGCACACGGATGCGGCCCCGCACTTTCCCGGAAGATACGTCCAGCCCTTTCATCTGGCTCCGAATGCGATAACGGATGGCTTTGAGATCCTGCCGGTCGGCGCAGCACTCTATCACGATGTACTCGCTGCCGCGGGCCAGTACCTCCCGCCTGCCGTTTTCATCCCGGATGCTGGCCATAAGCCGCTGACCCAGACGCTTGCGGTAGCCGTCCTGGAGGGCGTCCATATCCCCGGACACGCCGTGCTTTTTCAAAATAGCGGCGATCTCCCCGGAGCTGATCCGCATCTTGGCGGCCAGCGTCGCCATGATCTCCTGCTCCGCCTCCGGGGGCAGGGCGGGCCTGCCGGGAGGCCCCGCCGCCCGTGGGGCGTGTTCTTTGCTCATCGTTCCGGCTCCTTTCTTTTCTGAGACTTGGTGTCCTGCGGCGCCAGATCAGGCAGGGAGAGCCCCGCATCCTCCGGGCAGTAGACATACATCCCCTTGATGGAGTGCGCCTGCTCCGAAACAAATCCGGGTGGGGCATCCTTCAGGCTGGCCACCGCCAGAACCGTCCGCTTGCGCCGGTCCTGGCGGGAGGTGTAGCTGTAGTGGTGGTTCCAGTCCCGGTAGATGTGGATGCCCTCCGGCTCCCCGCGCTGCTGGGCATAGGCGGTCACGGCGTCCTTCTCCGCGATGAACGGGGGAACAATACCCTGCCGCAATTCGGGGCCGATGCTGTTGATGTACTTGATCATCTCCCGGATGTCCCGGCAGTCAAACTCCGGCGCGTCAAAGCCATACCTCTCTGTGACAAGCGCCCATTTGAATCGCTCATGGGGGCTGTCCAGCGAAACCACAAAATATTTCCCACCGCGCTCCCCGGACAGAGGCACAAAACGAGCATCGTCATACAGCGGCCCGGACAATGGGCAGTTGTTTTTGAACCAGACGTAATAATTGTCCAGAATGAAGGGGTCGGTGATGCCCATGACCACCCTGCCAATCTTCTTCAGCCGCCTGGCCAGGGCGGAGTCCTGGCAGAACCAATCGTACCAGCCTGCCGCACACTGTGTGGTATGGTCGGAGCGTTCAAAGGCCCCGGCCCGGAATTGCTCCTGCCACTGGCGGACGGACAGCTCATCCGGCATCGCCGTCACCTCCCGGCAGCAGCGTTTCCAGAATGCCGGCGATGGCGGTGAACACCTCCGCCAGCTCACGGGCATCCTTCACGCTGTCCTCGATCTCCTCCCGCGTCATGCGGGTACACTCCGTCCAGATACGCACGTTTTCCTCTGTCGGGGTCAGCAGCACAGCCTTTTCAAAGGCTTTGCAGAACAAGCCGGCGATCCTGCCCCGCCGGTCGGCCTCCGCGTCTGATTGCCGGATCTCCCTTTTTGCCTTTTCCAGCTCCACCGCCAGGGCGGCGGCCTCCTCCCGCTGCTCCTCCGGCAGGTCCTGCACCTGCCGGGTGATGTTGTAGCCCTGGTTGATGGACAGGTCGCCGTTGTCCAGGGCCTCCTTCACAGCGGTGGGGGCGTGTTCATCGATCTGCATGACCTTGCCCATGGTGCGCTCCCCCAGACCGACAGCATCCGCCAGTTCTCTGCGGGTATCTACGGGAGAAATCGGGTTCGGCAATGTTGCCAAACCCGATTTTGCATCCTCACTTTTCTGATCCCCGCCGCCTGCGGACATATTTTCTTTTGCCCTGGCCTCAATATCGGGCTTCAGCCGGAGGGCGATCTTGCCCAGCTCCCACTTGTCCAGGTTGCGGCGGCCCTTTTGGGTGTCCAGCGCCCACTGCTTGGCCTCCAGCATACTCTCAAACGAGAACACGGCCATCTGATAGGGCAGGCCGTGCTGTTCGCACAGCCTCTGCCGGTTGTGGCCGTCAACGACCACCATGTCCTCGTTGACGATCACCGGGGAGTAGCAGCCGTTTTTGAGGATGTCCGCCTCCAGGGCGGCGAGCTGCTCCCCCGTCAGCGGGGGGAGCAGCTCGGCCATCTCAGGCAGGACGGTGGGGGTGCGCTCCGTGCTGCTGCAGATGATCCCGGTGTTGCACATCAGGCCGCGGCCTCATCGGCGCCGCCAGCGTCAGCCACGCCAGCGGCCTCCTCCACCTTCCGGGGGGACAGGAACTCCACCTCGGTGGCCTTGATGAGAAAACCGGGCTGGCGGCTGGGGTCCTCCGCGAAGCAGATGGTCTCGAAGTCCCCGGAGGCGGCCAGCTTGCAGCCCTTATAGGCGAAGGCGGCGCACCGCTCCGCCAGAGCGCCCCGGACCTTGATGGAGATAAAGTCGGTGAGCTTGTTGCCGTCCCGATCCCGGTAGCGGCGGTCGGAGGCGATCCGCAGAATGGCATAGGGCTTGCCGTCCTCATGGGCGCGCAGCTCCACATCGTTGGTCAGGTTCCCGATTGCGGTGATCTTCAGCATAGATATTTCTCCTTTTCAAAGTGATGGTTTGATGGTATATTTATAATGTAGAGGGGAGCCGCCTGCTGGCGGCTCCCCTGGATGCGAAAGGAAAGGGATCAATACCCCGTCTTGGGCAGCGGAGTGGGCTTGCCGTAGACGGTGGTCACCCAGCGGCTGATGGCCTGTACCCAGACCCCGTTGTACGTGCCGCCCACGTCAGCGATGTTGACGAAGCTGCTGCCAGCCGTCAGGCCGGCCACGGCGGTACACTTGATCTGGGGCTTCTCCACCTGGGCGAAACCGGCAGGAGCCTGCCCGAATACGAACATCACTTCCGTCACCCGCTCATTGGCCGCGAGGCCCAGGGCGGCGGACGATGCCTGCAGGGTGTAGTTCCTGCTGGTGGACAGATTGTCCGCCAGCGTCCGGTACTCGCCGCCGTTCACCCGGTAGGTGATCTTGTACACGCCGGGGAAGTTGTAGGTTCCGGTGACGATGGTATTCAGCCGCACCTGCGCGGGCAAGGTGTCGCGCCAGTAGAAATTGTCCAGCCGGACATTGGAATTGTTGGCGATGCCGGACAGCACATAGTTCACCGGCTGGCCCGCCATGGCCTCCTTGGGGCCGGTCTTGGTGATGGACACGCCGGTGGTGAGGCTCTTGTTGGTCACCTCGAAGCGCACGATCTGGCCCTCATGCTCCAGGTAGGCGGTCAGCTCCTGATCGCTCACACCGTAATTCGCCGGCGCCTTGGTTTCACGGATGGTATAGCGCGAGAGGGGGAGGGGCTTGGACACAGCCAGCCCCCGGCTGTCGCTCTTGATGGTGTCCACCAGATTGCCCGCCTTGTCGTAGATCTCGAACACAGCCCCTTCCAGCAGCGTACCGGCAGGCAGGCCGTTGGTGGAGTTGTAGTCTGCGGACTTCTTCACGATCTGGATCTGTCCGGTGATGGGGATGTTCTCCCACTCCACCAGGGTCGTCTGACCGGCAGTCACATACACGGTTTTCATCTGGGTGTCGGGCACATAGCCCTCGTTTTCCAGCTCCCGCAGGTAGTAGCGGCCAGAGGTGGTCAGCCCTTCGATATAGACGTAACCGCTGTTATCGGAGGTGTACTGCCCGATGGGGGTGTTGGTGCTGTCGTACAGCAGGAAGGTCACCCCGTAGATCCCCTTGCCAGTGGATTTGTCGGTTTTGTGGATCAGGATGCCTGAAAAAGCCTTGTTCTTCACCGTCAAAGTGGTGCCGGCGCTATCGTCCTTCATGGTGAAATAATGGGGCGTGGAATCCAGCTTGAATTCCTTCGGGCACTCGGTTTCCACCGCGTAGTAATTGCCCGCGTCCAACTGGAGGGTGGCACGCCCATCGCTGCCGGTGGTGATGGTGTCCACCAGCCCGCCGTCACTGGCGCGGCGGATCTCGAAGGTCACGTTGGGGATGCGCTTGGTCGGGTCGCTCTCCGAGACCTTGATCAGCTCGAAATTCCCCACAGGCGTGTTATAAAACACGAGATACTGCGTGTCCGAGGCGTTCACCTGTACCGTCTGGGTCTGGGTGGCCGGGTCGATGGTGAACCCAGGCAATGTCTTGAGTTCCTTTGCGATGACGGTGCCCGTGATCCCGGTAATCCTGATTTCTCCTGCGGAGTCCGTCTCATACAGACCCTTGCTGCTCATGTGGCCGTTGTCATAGTCAACGTAGGAGCCGTCCGCATAGGTGAGCTGGAACTGCACCCCGGCCAGCGGGCTGCCGTCCAGGCTGCTCTTTTTCTGGATAACGAGCGCCCCGGCCCTTTCGTTCCAGAAGATCATCTCCTGGGGCTTTTGGGATGCCTGGATCGTAACGGTCTGGGGTTCGCCGTCCAGGACGAAGCCCTCGACTGTGGCGATCTCACGCGCGGTCACGGTGGTGCCGGGTTCCAGGTCCTCCAGGACGATCTCACCGGCGCTGGTGGTGTAGTACACCCCATTATTGGTGCCGATGGGCTTGCCGTAGCCATCCACCACTTTGAAGCAGACGCCCTTCAGCGGCTCACGATCCGTACCCTTGATGTACTTTCGGATCGTCAAAGTCATCTTGGGGTCGTTCTCAAAATCCAGGTTGTTGCCGCCCCCGGTGTTGCCGCTGGGGGGAGTTACGCTGGTGCTGCCGCCGCTGGTCACGGTGTTGGCGCCGCTCTTGAGGGTGATCGTCTGAGGTGTGGTGTTAAGGACGTGGGTATCGGGCACCTTGTACTCGGTCACCACCACGGTGGAACCGGGCAGGAGGCCGGTGACGGTCACGGTCCCGTCCTTCCCGGTGGTGTACCGCCCGATCTGCTCCCCGCTGGCATATTTTACGGTGAAGGTAGTATTGGGCACCGGCTTTCCGCTGAGTGAATCCACCTTCGAGAGCGTGAGGGAACACAGGGGCGCATTGTAAAAATAGAGGTGCTGCGTGTCATCGCCGGGGTTGACGACCACCGTCTGGGTACGGGTATTGGGGTCGATGGCATAGCCCTCCGGGCTGGATACCTCCGTGCAGATGATGGTGCCGGTGACGTTGGAGATCACGATCTGGCCCTCGGAATTGGAGGTATACAGACCGTTGGAGGACAGCTTGCCGTCCGCCGCGTCCACCACCTCGCCGTTGGCGTAGGTCAATTTAAACTGTGCGCCCTCAAGCGGGGTCTTGTCCAGGCTGGACAGCTTATGGATTACGAGGTTCCCCTGTTTTTTGTTCCTGAATTCCAGGGTCACCGTCTGTCCGGCCTTGATTTTTGCCACCTGGGGTACATCGTCCAGCAGGTAGCCCGGTTTTGCCCTGGTTTCCTTCACCACCAGACTGGTTCCCGGCTCGATGTTCTCCACCAGGAAGCTGCCCGCCTGATCAGTGACGAACTTGCCGTTGGCGTCGCCCACCACGGTACCGTCCGAGGTGGTCACGAAAAACTCCACGTCACTGAGCGGGCTGCCATCGCTGGCATCCACCTTCTTGACCAGCAAACTGCCCATGGCGCTGTTGCCGAAGCGGACGTGGATGACCTCCTGCTCCTCGCCGGAGAGGTACACGGTCTGGGGCGGCGTGTCGATGACGTGCCCCCCGTCACTGGACAGCTCCTCCACGATATAAGTTCCTTTTTTCAGCCCTGTTGCGGTGAAAGAACCGTTTTTTGAGGTCTGATAGGTTCCGATGACGGTGCCGCCCGTGCCGGAGGTGTTGCCGGACAGGTAGCGGATCTGGAACACCGCCCCCTCGATGGCCACGTTGGGGTGCTGGGAATCATACTTCCACACGCAGATGGCGGACAGGGGCTGGTTGCGGAACACGAAGGTGTGGCCCTGGCCAGCGGGGATGAACGCCTCCTGGGTGTCCGGGGCCGCCTTAGCGAAGCCCTTGAGCGGCTCCAGTTCCTGCACCCGGAACCAGCCGTCCCGCAGACCCAGGGTGCCCATCTTGGTGCCGTCCAGCTCGATGCGGCCATTCTCGTCCGTATAGAACACGCCCAGGTCGTTCATCTCGCCGGTGGCGGTGTTGTTGCTGGCATACCACACCCGGAAGGGGACGTTGGCCAGCCGGTCGAAGGTGACGGCGTTTTCCTTGATAATTTCAATGACGGGCCGCTTATGGTTCTTGAAGTAGGCGGTGTGATCCCGGTTGGGGTAGAGGGTCACCAATTGGGGGTCTGCGTCCTTCAGCCAGGGGGAGGGCACGGACTTTTCAGAAATTTCATATACCCCAGGCAGGAGGTTCTTCAGCTCGGCGCGGCCCGTGCTGTCCGTCTCGATCTCGTCCACGGAGTGGCCGTCCGCCGCGCGGACGGTAAAGATCGTATGCTCGATTGGCGACCCGTCATCCGCGTCGTTTTTGTAGACATACAAATTGGGCCGCTTCTGGTTTTCCAGCACGATAGTGCTTTCTTTTCCCGGAAACACCTCCACATGGTACTCTTTCAAGTCCCGGATGTGATCGTCCACCGTGGCGGTTTCCACCAGGGAATATACTCCGGGGTCGAGGTTCTCCCACAGGATCTCGCCTGTGCTTGAGGTGGTGCGGTCCAGGTAGCGGGAGCCGTCCTCGATCTTCGCCAGCCGGAAGGAGACGCCCCCCAGAGGAATGCCGTCCGAGCTGGTTTTCGTCAGCTTCAAAGAGGGCAGCTTGCTGTTGGTGAACACGAACTGCGCCGTCTCGTTGGGCTTCAATTCAATGATCCGCTGGAAATCATCGATCACGTAGCCGGGGCACTCCAGCTCCTCCACCACCACCGCGCCGGTGGGCAGCTTGGACAGGTCGATGGTCCCGTCCTCCAGCGTGGTCATTTCGACAGGCCCCCAGCTCCCGTCCACCGCCGTGAATTTGAACTTGGCGTTGGCGATGGGCTTGGACAGGTCGGCGCTGTCCACCTTGATGAGGTGCATCCCAGGCAGCTTGTCGTTAAAAAAGACCAGCTCCTGGGTGGCGGTCTGACCCGCTATCAGCTCGATCTGCTGCGGGGTCGTATCCACGATGTGAGAGGAATCCGTTGATACTTCACGCACCAGATAGGTGCCCGGCTGGAGGTCATAGAGGTTGATCTCCCCGCTCTCCGGCGTGGTTACGGTGTCGAACAGCTCGGCGTCTTTGTAAATTTCAAACGTGACGTTGGGCAGCTTTTCCTTACTCAGCCGGTCGTATTTGATGATCCGCAGGGAGGGCTTGGACAGGTTGACCACAGTCAGCACGGGATCATCCTCGATGGCGGGATCATAGGGGTCGATATGGATGCCGTGAGAGGTGCGGTCCAGGACGTGCCCTGCCGGGGCCGTCTTTTCCACCACCTCGATGTAGGCTTCCTTTTGGATGCCGGTGACCCTGGCCTCGCCGGAGCTGTTGGTCTCAACGGAGGTGATGAACTTGCCGTCCGCGTACACATCGAACACCGCGCCCTCCAGGGAGGCCCCCAGCTCGTTCACCTTCAGGATGGTGAGGCTGATGTCCCTGACGTTCTCAAAGGTGAGCAGAACGTCCTTTTCACCCGTCCATTCCACGGTTTCCACCCGCGTATCCTTCAGGTAGCCTGCCGGACTGGACTGTTCCCACACCCGGTAGCTGCCATAGGGCAGCTCATCGCCCTGGAAGGAGATAGTCCCGTCAAAGCCGGTGGTGCCGGTGGTCTTATAGGAACCATCGATCTGCTCAAAGACGAACACGGCCCCCTGTAAAGACGCCCGGTTCTGGGCGTCGATTTTCTTGACGGTGAAGCCCTTCTCGGTGTCGTTGGGCACGGTGACATAGGTGGTGCGCCCCGGCTCCAGGGTGATGTTCTGAGGGGCGATGACCTGGTAGCCCTCCGGTGCGGAATCCTCGGTCAAGGTGAAGTTTTCATCGGCGGGCAGATCGGTCCAGGTCACCTGACCATTGCGGTCGCTGGTGCCGGAGACGGTGGTGCCGCCGCTGCCGGTGAGGGTGAACTCGGCCCCCTCCAGGGGCGCGCCGCCGGCGCCGGTCTTGACGATCTGGAGGGTGGCGTTCTCCGGCTCTCCTGTGCCGCTCCACTTGAACGGGGCCTGGGCCTCCAGGTCGACATAGCCGGGATCGGAGATGATGTAGGACTGTTCGGTGGCGGAGGGGTTATAGGCCAGGAACAGGTTAAACTGCGCCACGCCACCTGCGGCCCGGATGGTAAAGCTGCCCTCATCGGGCACGTTATCCGTGGGGATACAGACCTTGAAGGCGCCGTAATACTCCTCGCCGTTGGAGTTGAGGTTGGTGCTGCGCTGCTTGCTGGTGTCCACCTTGTAGCAGGTGGTCCCGTTCTCCGGCACCGTCTCCAGGGGGGAGCCGTTCTCGGCGGTGAAGATGGTCCCCTGGGGCGCGTCCGTGGAGTAGACCTTGGTGGTGCGCCCATCGATCCAGGTGGAGGTGGCGGAGGCCACATACATGGTGCGGGTATAGTATTCCTTGCCGCCGATGGTCTCCTTTTTGATGCCGTCCTCGTTGTCGGCGGCGGCGCCCTCCAAGCCGTACTCGTTGAGAACGTCCACGCCGCGGACATCCTTATCCTCCTCGGCCCGGATGGACAGGCCGGTGTGGAGGTTCTTGGTCCAGCCGGTGGCGAGGCGCAGGATGGCCTTGACGCTGTCGTACACCCGGATCTTCTGGGCGTCCGCGGTCGGCTCCACCAGGGAGGCTCGGCCAGCGGTGAAGGAGGTGCCGGAGACGGCAAGCTGGCCGCAGGAGGCCCAGACCGCCAATTGGGTGGCGTACTTGTACTCGTCCTCCGTCAGACTGGCGATGCCGCGCACATCGTCCGCGTGAAGCTCCTTGAACTGAGCCAGCGTCCGGTTGGGATAGCCGTTGGCAAAGGCCCCCATGGTCTGGGGGTTGCGGTTGTATTCCTGAATGGTCAGGGACTTGGAGGGGGACACCCCCTTCAGGCCCCAGTTGACGCAGTAGGCGGTGCCGGTGAGGCCATCGTTGCTGGTGTACTTCCAGTAGCCCCCGCCGATGCTTCCGCCCGTACTCTTGGACAGGTAGCTGCCAAAGCCGGCCTGCTGGATGGTGACGCTGCCGCTGCCGTTCAGCGAGGCGGCGCTGGCGGGGACGGCCAGCAGGCCGGCCAGCGTGGCCACCACCAGCAGCAGGGAGAGGATGCGGGTAAAAGGCTTATGTTTCATGGAAACTCCTTTCTATTACAATATAATTTGGTTGGAACCCTCGGCAGCCAGCCGGGGGTTTCGTCCGTCTCGTGCCAAAGCTACAATAAGAGGAGCAACTGGCTGGCCACTCCTTTCTTGGG
>JAETOJ010000091.1 GCA_021768085.1 Bacillota bacterium | reverse complement strand
CGGAGGGCGGCGAGGGTAGGCACGGTGCCGCTCCGTTCCGCTTCCTCGTACAAATCTCCCGTACAGCGGTCAATGATGGATTTGTGTTTGGCCTCCACGCCCTTGGGGTCGATGCGTTCCACCAGGGACATGATAAACTGCGACTTCACCACGATGGGATTGTTCTCACCGTAGCCGTCCACCATATACATGGCGTTCAAGCGGTCTTTCCCGCCAGCGGCCACCCGGATTACGGAGCCGATATTGCCCATCGCTTCAATGAGGGGCGCGTACTCTCCCTCCGGGTCTGCGATAAGAATATCATCGTCCGTGTTGAGGATAAGGAACGCGATTTCCTCCTTGACACTGAACGACTTGCCGGAGCCGGGGACGCCCAGCCGAAAGGACGATTGATTGAGCAGGTTCGCCTTGTTGCACATAATAAGGTTGTGGGAAATGGCGTTCTCCCCAAAGTAGATGCCGCCCCTGTCCATGATCTCTTGCACCTTAAAGGGCATAAACACGGCAAGCGATTCCGTGGTCAAAGTGCGGAAAGCGTCGATCTTCCGGGTTCCGATGGGCAGGACGGTGTTCAGGCCGTCGATCTGCTGGTATTTCAAAACGGCCAACTGGCACCGCCCGGACAGGGAGCGTATCTTTTCCGTGTCGCTGTCAAGCTGCTGCTTGGTGTCGGCGGTGATGACCAGCGTGAGGACGGCCTGCATCATCCGCTGGTCACGGGTGGTGAGGTCGGCCAGAAATTCCTTGCTCTCCTTGCGCTGTAACTCCATATCGTAGGGGACGATGGCGGAGAAGTTGTTGTTCTGATTCTGGCGGCGCTGCCAGTTTGTGATATTGGTTTCTACCCCCAGCAGACGGTTCTCCACCTCCCGCACGGCTTCATCCGTGGGCACGGAGAGAATGTCAATGGACAACATCATATTGCGGTTCAGGTCGGTCAGGTTCGCCACGATCTCGTCCTGGATATAGTTGGCGTAGTCTTTCAGGAACAACACCCGGCAATAGCGGTCGCCCAGCTTCAGGTAGTCGCTGTGCTTCTCAATCCCGTCCGGGCAGATATAGTCCCGGAAGTTGTGGCCCTTTCGGGCCATATCCGCCATATCGAAGTGAAAACTGCCCTCGTCCCCGGCCCGGTAGAAGTCGTGGAGGATACGCAGCCGGTCAGCGGCATCCAGCTCCACGCACTTGGAGCCGAGGGCGGCAAAGCGGGCGGTCAGGTCGGCCCCAATCCGGGTGAAGTAGGCGCGGGCGTCCTCAATGTCCCGCTTGTAGACGGTCACGGTGACAAGTTTCTCCTGGATGATGCCGTTGGCCCCGGTCGCCTTGTCAATGAGCATTTGGTTATACTCCTTGCGGTACTTGTCCAGGCCATCCCCGCGCATGGACATAAGGACAGACTGCTCAAAGTCCGCTTGGCTCTGACGGCGGTTGCAAATGGTGAGCTTGGTGGTGGCGGCGCTGTCCAGGCCGTTCAGCAGCTCCGAGTAGGCCAGAAACATGGTTTCCTTGTCCTCCCGGCTGGCTACCTTGTAATTGATGTCGGTGAAACGGTAGGTCTTGGAGAACTTGATACCCACCTTAAAAATGCCGTCCGGCCAGACGCATTGAAT
>JAETOJ010000041.1 GCA_021768085.1 Bacillota bacterium | reverse complement strand
ATCGCCATGGACATCAATGACTATGAGCTGGTGGAGGGCAGCGAGAGGGCGTATGGCCTGAACGCCCTGCGGTACGCGGGGGCGGGGGATGAAATTCTGGAACTGCTGGACGGCTTTACCGATTTCGACGCCCTGGGGCGGTCTGAGATGGAGGCGGACGGCGTGCGGGGAACCAGCTTCGGTCATGTGCGCTGTCTCAGCGGCCCCTGGCCCGAGCAGAGGCCGGAACAGGCCGCGGGCCTGGAGATGGGAGGCATCTGCGGATGACAAAACCGGACTGCGTTCTGATTGGGGAGGATGGGAACATTTTCAACCTCATTGGCATCGCCGCCCGCACCCTGCGCCACCATGGCCTGAGCGATCAGGCGGAGGAGCTGCGGGAACGGATTATGGGAGGCGAGTGCGCCACCTACTACGAGGCGCTGGGCGTGATTGAGGAGTACGTCCATATTACCGTCCCGGCACAGGAGGCCGCTATGATGCCGGGCGGCATGAACTGATTGAATTTTTATAGAAAGGAAGCAGCGATATGAACAACAAATTTTTTGGGGAGCTGTCCCGCCGCCTGAAGCGGGAGGGCATTACCACCTTGCCGGTGGAGCAGGAGCGTATGCCGGTGCTGCTGGACGGACAGGAGGTCATGTCGGTGGCCCCGGGCGGGACAATCTTCCTCCAGGCGGAAACGGCGGACAGCCAGCCGGTGATGGACGCCTATGACGTTGTGGCCAGGGTCACTGCCCAGGTTCACGAGTACGTGGAAGCTATGATGTCTGAAGCTGGACTTCGCCTGCCGGGCCGGGCTGGTGGACGAGCACCGCCAGTTCACCGATGAGCAGCTGGCGGAGGTTTACCGCTGCGTCAGTGAGACGCTGGACAGCGAGTACCCCATCACCCAGGAGCGGGAGAAAACGCTGACGGCAGTCATGGAGCAGATCGAGGGCAGCGTGGAAAACCTGGACGAACTGGTGGAGCAGTCCAACCAGCGGGAGCTGGAGGCGGCGGAGCAGCAGACAGGCAGCGGGCCGGAAATGGGGATGGCGCCGTGAGGGTTCGATATAAACACAATCGGGAGCCGCAGTTCTATGAGTCCATGTGCCTGACCACCGTGCCCCATGAGCCGCCGCCCGTCCTCACTGTACCCCACAGCCATTGCATGGGTTGCCCCTACCCCGGCCACGGCTTCGTGTGCGGCAGCGGTGAGACGTGCCTGCGCGCCGAGATGGCAAAGATCATGGAGCGGAACAGAGGCGCCCTATGAAGATCGGCCTCATCGATGTGGACAGCCGGCACTTTCCGAACCTGGCGCTGATGCGGCTCTCCGCGTGGCACAAGGCCCAGGGGGACGCCGTGGAGTGGTGGAACGGCTTCACCCACTATGACCGGGTTTACCTGTCCAAGGTATTCACCTTCACACCGGATCACGACACCGTGATCGACGCGGATGAGATCGTCACCGGGGGCACTGGGTACAAGGACTACGGGACGCTGCCCCCGGAGGTGGAAGAAACCTTCCCGGACTACAGCATCTACCCGCAGTACAGCCGGGCCATCGGGTTTTTGACCCGGGGATGCGTGAGGTCATGCCCGTGGTGCATCGTCCCGCGCAAGGAGGGGATGATCCGCCCCGCCGCCACCTGGGGGCAGCTCAAGCGCCCGGACGGCCGGGAGCTGGTGCTCATGGACAACAACGTGCTGGCCTGTGAGCACGGTCTGGAACAGATCCGGCGCATGGGCCGGGAGGAGCTGCGGGTGGATTTCAACCAGGGGCTGGACGCCCGACTGATCACGCCGGACACCGCGGCCCTGCTGGCAAAGCTGAAATGGATCCGGTTTGTGCGCCTTTCCTGCGACACCAGCGCCATGCTCCCGGTGATCGAACAGGCGGCGGCCTATCTGAAGGAGGCGGGCGTCGCCCCATCCCGGCTGTGGTGTTACCTGCTGGTGCAGGATGTGGCGGACGCCCACAGCCGGGTACTGGCCCTGGAAGAACTGGGCTTCGATGTGTTTGCCCAGCCCTACCGGGACTATGACGGCGGCGAACCCACATCTGAGCAAAAGGACTTTGCCCGGTGGGTAAACGTCAAATCCGTCCACCGCTCCTGTGCCTGGGAGGACTACAGCAGGCCCTGAGAGAAAAGCCAGGGGTACTTTCTGTTAGTTCTGCTGGATAGACTTTTCGTGGATGGTTGTGGTAGTGTTGCTGTTAATACCTGTGAAGGGGGGTGAATCCATGGACAGGATGGGTTCAAAATACCAAGTCAATATGTTCCGGCGCAAACAGCGTCTGGCCCCGCTTCGTCCGATGAAGCGGGGCTTTTTCATGCCCCGCCGGGGGACGTTCCGGCGTAAAAACCACGAAAGGAAGGGATAAATTCATGAGCATTCAAAAGGAATGGCTGGACTTCCTGCGGGAGCAGTACCCCGTGGGCAGCCGGATCAAGCTGCGGGAGATGGGCTCGGACGACCCGTGCCCCATCAAGCCGGGGGCCACGGGCACGCTCCAGTACATCGATGACCTGGGTACGTTCCACGTGGCCTGGGACGACGGGCGTGGCCTGGGCCTGGTGATGGGGCAGGACTCCTTCAGCGTCTCGCCGCCGTCCCTCCAGACGCTGAAGCTCTATATGCCTCTGACCGCCGACCTCTATGAGGCGGACTCCTACGGGGATATCGGCGAGGAGAGCGAACTGCTGGATGGGCGGGAGCTGCTGAAGTACGAGGATCAAATCATGGCGGCGCTGATCCGCAACCGAATGCCCGAGGAGACGGAACGGGGCGTCATGCACTGGTACCACGGAAATGACGAGGTGGATGACAAGGTGCGCTCGGTGGTGTTCGAGCTGGAGGAGCGGGATGGGCGGCTCTGGGGCGTGGCAGAGTGCCGGGTGCAGGGGGAACTCAGCCCCGGGGAGCTGGACACGCTGAAGGAGTACCTCACCGGACAAATGTCTGATGGCTGGGGCGAGGGCTTCGAGCAGCGGGAGATCAAAATTGGCGGCGGCGCGGAGCTGTACGTCCACCTGTGGAATTCGGACGACTGGAGCATCCAGACGGAGCAGGAGCGGTTCGGGCCGGAGCAGGCCGCCGCCCAGCCCCAGATGGGAGGTGTGGGCTTTGCGTAAGGTGTTCCATGTGGAGCTGACCTCCGAGGATGGCTGCACCGAGCTTACCCTCCCCGCCACCCCTTATGCCCTGCTGGACGCGGTGGAGCGGCTGGGGCTGGCGGAGGGGGAAGCCCCCGGGTGGGAAATCCTCCAGTCCGACGCCTTCCCCGGCATTTCCATGTACCTGGATCGGAGGGGCACCCTGCCGGATCTGAACGCCCTGGCCCAGCGGCTTGCGGCGCTGGACGAACAGGGACTTGCCATCGTGAATGGGCTGGCGCTTATGGAACCGGGGCCGCAGGGAGAGCCCCTCCCCCTGCCCCGGCTGATCGACCTGGCCTACAGCACGGACTGCTGCCATCTGGTGGAAGGGGTGGTCACCGACGCCCAGCTGGGCCGGTTCTGCGCGGAGAACGGGTTCGTCCCGGAGGCTGGCGATCTCCCTGACGCGGCGTTCGCGCTGTTGGACTTTGAGCGAATCGGCAAACAGTTCCGAAAGGCGGAGGGCGGCGTGTTCACCCGGGCTGGCTACGTCCAGCGGCGGGAGGAGCTGAAGCAGGTGTACAACACCCTGGATCTCACCCTCAAGAAGCCGGACTACGCCATCCTGGCGGAGCTGCCGGACGGCAGCCGGGTGGAACTGCCCACACCGATGGGCGAAACCGTGCCGGACGAGCCAGCCCGGTGCGTGGACTGCGCCGCACCTGTTCTCAACGGTCTGACCGCCATGCGCTCCACCCTGGATCAGCTGGCCTTCCGCCTGGCGGAGCTGGAGGTGGACGGCGAACTGGCCAAATACAAGGCGGTGCTGGCCGCCACCGGCTGCGACGATGTGGCCCAGGTGCTGACGCTGGCGGACAAGCTGGATCACTACAGCTTCGACCCAGAACTGCGTGAGCCAGACGAGGTGGCCAGCGGGTATTTGAGGGGACTGCTGCCGAAGAAAGAGCTGGCGGCCCTGCTCCCCAACGTGAATCTGCACTGCTATGGGCAGAAGATCATGGAGCAGAGCGGCGGAAAACTCACGGGGTACGGCTATGTCCGGCCCTCAACCGATCTCACCCAGAACATGGAGCCGCAGGCCAACGAAATGGAGATGATGTAAATTGAATGACTTTGACTACCTGGCCCGGCTCCCCGGCGAGGAGCGGGAGCAGGACTGGATCAGGATGCAGCTGGGCACGTTGAGCGTCCGGGAGGGCGTTGTGCTGGCCGCCGCTGCCCAGACCGACCCGCCTGAGAACGCTGCCCAGGCCATCAACCAGCTCCAGTTCCTGGACGAGTGCAGGATGTGCCTGGACGAGGGCAGCTATGAGGCGCTGGACAGGCGGCACCTGATCAACGACACCGCCATGCCGATGGATGCCCTGGCCTTCGCCGACCTGGAGGCGGCGGGGCGGCAGTATGAGGACAGGCACCCCCGGCGCAGTACATTGGTGGCATAAAAAATGCGCCCGTTTTCACAGGCGCATGAGCTATTTTGACTCAAACAGCTTTGACACGGGAATTTCGAGTGCCTCCGCAATATCCAGCAAGGCAATGACGCTCGGTGTAGCTTTTGCCGTTTCAATTTGTTGGATATGGTTTTTGCTATACGAAATCTTTTCTGCCAGCTGCTGCTGGGTATAGCCCTTCTCTCTGCGGTAATACAGGATATTCAACCCAACCCTGGTCAGTATCCGCTTGTGCCCATCGTCCGTCATGCCGCACCTCCTGTTGAATACAACAATATTCTACCGAAGTATGTGGCAAAATGAGACAAACTAATACACAGGAAAGTCATTGTAATATCTTGTTTTTATGTGACAGTTGTGGTATTATGATTGAAAATAGAGAGACTGGGTGGGATGCGGCATGATGAACAATGACTTTGAACAGGCGCTGGACAGCTTTTTACAGCGCAGGGAATACGATCAGGCGGAGGAAGCACTATACTCCATGGTACGGATCTCGTTTCTCGCGGGTTGGAAAGCTGCGGGTGGAGAACCGCCAGTGCCGCAGAAAATATTTGAACTGATCCCCGGCGGCATTGAGCCGGACGCAGGAAATCCTGCTACATAATAAAACATTTAAGGGGCCGTTTTCCCAATGGGGACAGCGGCCCCTTCTTTTTTTGTGCCCTTTTTCGGGAAAACGTCCCCCGAAAAAGGAGGAAACCATGAAAGAAGAACAGCTCCTGGCCTACCTGAAGGCCAACTGCGCCGGGCGGAAAAAGCGCCAGACCCGGGGCCAGCTCCAGCGGAAGCTGGGGCTCAGCAAGGATCAGCTCACCAATCTGGTGCACCGGATGCGCTGTAAGGCCCTGCCCATCGCGAGCGGGCCGCTGGGGTACTACTACGCCCAGAACGCCGGGGAGATCCTCTCCACCATCCGCTGGCTGGAGAAGATGGTGCGCACCCTGCTGGAGTCCATCGACGGGCTGGCGAAGGCTATGGAGGCCTTTGGGCCCATGGAGGCCGGGGACGAAAAAGGCGGCGGGCCGGGGGGTGATAACCCCTGAAAAGCATCATCCCTTGGGTGGGTGGCAAGGGCAAGCTGCTTTGGCTGATCAATAAACTGGCCCCTGCCCGGTACGCCCGGTTCGTGGACGTGTTCGGCGGCAGCGGCACCGTCACCCTGGGTCGTCCCCTGCGCCGGGGCTGCATTGAGATCTACAACGATTTCAACAGCAACCTCACCAACCTGTTCTGCTGCGTGAAAGAGCGTCCTATGGCCCTGCTGCGGGAGCTGGGTTTTTTGCCGCTGAACTCCCGGGACGATTTCGATGTGCTGTATAAATTCTTCTCCCGCCAGGAGTTCACCGACGACTACCTGGAGGAGGAGCTGGAGCTGACCCGGATCTTTCTGGAGCCACCGCAGGGGGAGGCCGTTCGCCGCCTGATGCTGGAGCGCGCCCCCCGGGGCAATTTGCGCCGGGCAGCGAACTACTTCAAGCTGGTGCGGTACAGTTTCAGCGGCGGAGCCAGCGCCTTCGCGGGCCGCCCCTGCGACATCCGCCGCTTCTTCCACCTCGTCTGGGAGTGTTCCCGCAGGCTGAAGAACGTGGTAATCGAAAACAAGGATTTTGAGAAGCTCATTGAGCAGTACGACCGGGAAAACACCTTTTTCTACTGCGACCCGCCCTACTATGACGCCGAGTGCTACGAGGTGGCCTTCCCCAAGGAGGATCACGTCCGGCTCCATGACGCGCTGGCCCGGTGCAAAGGGTTGGTGATGGTGTCCTACAACTACTGCCCCAACATCTGCGAGCTGTACCAGGATTTTTACATCTTCCACACCAAGCGGCCCAACAGCATGTCCCAGACCGCGGGCAGCGAGTACGAGGAGGTGGTGATGACCAACTACGACCCCCGCGTCCTGGGCGCAGACCGGGGCTGGCAGATCAGCCTGTTCCAGCGCCCGGATGATGGCGGAGGGACATACCGGCTCATCCACGAACCCATCAAAAATAAGGAGGAATCCCAATGAATAAGCAGAAAAATGTAACGTTCTCTATCCCCGTGGAGGACGCGGCGTACAGTGGTTTCGCCCCGGACGGCGAGTTCACGCTCCACGCTGGGGAAAGCCTGCTGGCGATGACGCCCAGGGAGATGACCGCGCTCCAGGCGGCCCAGGCCATCGGGGTGCTGACCCAGGTGGCGGCGGATCTCATTACCAGCTTGAAGGATGCCTGCGGCGAGTGCAGGGAGCGACGCTGCGCCGACAGCTGTCCCTACGGGCCCCTGGAGGAGCCGGGCAAGTGCCCCTACTGGGAAGCGGAGCCGGAGGTGACGCTGTCCGACAGCGCCCGGGAGAAGCTGGGGATCCCGAAGGACGCCAAGCTCCAGCTTTTACCCGACGAGGGCGAAGGGCTGGTATGCGCCGCGGACTACGACCACGACATCACCGACATCCCCGCCCAAGTGCTGGCTGCGCTGGACTTGGCCGGGGTGTGCCGGGGACGGCTGGACGAGGCGGTGATGAACGGCGAGGTGATCTGCCATGACTGAGGCCTTTTATCCTTATTCCCGGCAGAAAGCCCAGCGGGAGGGCGAGCTGGCCCAGTGGAAGCGGAGCCACCAGGCCAACGTCAAGTGCGCCCAGGACATCAAAAACCTGATCGCCTCCCACGCCCGGGACGGCCAGCTGGAGCCGGATTGCGCCCGGACGGCGCTGGACTGGTGGGGCTTCCCCCGGGTGCAGTTTGTGCTGTCCAGCACCCTGCGCAATGCCAGCGGCCAGGAGTTCGACCCGGAGGCCCTCCACTGGGCACGAACGGCCTATGTCCCGTATGAAAAAACCAACGGTGAGTTCCAAATTCAGGCGAACAACGCCCTGCTGGCCCAGTTTCTCCGGCAGACCTATGGAGAGTACCGGGCGCTGGGGATGTTCGGCCCCGGGCACTGCGTCGAGGCTGACCAGGACTACGCCGGGAAGGTGCTGGTTCTGCGCCCGGACAGGCTGAAGGAGGAGTGCTGGTCTGCCCAAAACCAGTTGTGGTACGGGGAGTGCGGCTTTGGCTGTTCCCCTGATGCCAGCGGGCGGGCGGTGTTTGCCACAAGCCTGGGAGATGGGCAAAAGGCCCGGTGGGAACGCCTCGACTTCATGGGCGTTCTGGACGAACAGCACCTTCCGGACTGGGCAATGGACAAGCTGGCGGAGCTGCGGGGCCCCATTCAGGAGCAGGACGCCCCCGCCCAGGAACAGGACAGCGGCCCCACCTTGGGCGGCATGGAGCTGGGGTGAGGGCGATGCTCCAATTCTACGTGATAGACAACCCGCGGGAGGGACGGCTGAACGTGTCCCACCTCCGCAGCCTCCCGGACGCTGTGCGGGCGTACCGGGCGCTGCCCGCCTCCTGCCGCAAGGCGCTGGGGGTTTGGCAGGGCGCTGACGCCATCGACCTGGTGCAGTGCCTGCCGCTGTTCCCCTATGACAAGGAGGGCGAGGATGTGATGGCACTGCGGTTCCTGGACTTTCCCATGTGGAAATCTGATTCTCAGCTCATGGAGGCGGCCCAGGAGCTGGCCTCCCGGCTGCACATCCGATACTGCCTGTACCGGTACTGCATCATCCCCGTCCCGGATCGGGACAGGCTGCCCCGCGCCCTTCGTGGGAAATACCTGTGGCCCGATGAGCCCGGCGACTTCGACACCGCCGCCCAGTGGATCTATGTGGCCGGGGTGGGCAGGCTGCCCGCCCGCGAGTTCAAAAGCCGATACACCGGCTGCGTATCGCATTATCCTCTGGTAGTTCACATCGGGGCCCATGGGATGGACAGCCGGGGCAACTACAAGGCCCTGCAAGTGAGCCCGTGGGAATTTCACCTGTTGATCCGGCGCTCCAGGGAGCGTGTTGATCAAAATAAAACGGAAACGAGGAATGTCAAATGAACCAATCCATGAATCAGATCCCCAAGAGCGGGGCCATCCCCATGCAGGTGGATGTGAAGATCCACACGCTGCACACCAGCGGCTCCGTCCTGGCCAGCGCCTCCGTGAACCTGAATGGGTGCTTCGCCATCCGGGGGGTGAAGGTGGTGGACAGCCCCAAGGGCCCCTTTGTGTCCATGCCCAGCTATCAGGGCAGAAAAGGATACACCGACGTTTGCTTCCCCTGCACCAAGGAGTTCCGGCAGCAGTTCAACAACGCGGTGCTGGACGCCTATCAGCAGGAAATGGCCCAGGTTTTCCAGCGCAGCCAGTGTCAGGAACCCAACGGCACGTTCCAGGAGGAGCCGGATGACGCCATGCTCCCGGACATGGCCATGTAAAAGAGAGGAGAAGCCAACATGAAACGTAAGATCATCCCCACCCTGCTGGCGCTGGCCCTCACCGCCGCGCTGGTTCCCTCTGTGCTGGCGGCTGTGCCGCCCACCGCCTGTTACCCCACTTCTGTCACCCGCAGCGAGGACGGCGCCCAGATCCGCAAGGTGTACGAGCTGTCCCCGGAGGAGGATCCCTCGGGCATCCCCCGATCCGACTTCGAGCAGGAAGGCTATCACTACACTTTGATCGACCTGCTGAAGCAGGAGGCCCCGGAGCGTGAGGAGCGGTTCCACACCGAGACCGTGACCCTGGACAGCAAGTCCAAGGACATGGAGTCCGTGCTGGCCCTGCTTCCCGCCCAGCGGGAGTTCACCACCGAGGACGGCCTCACCGGGGTGCTGTCGCTGAAGCTGGACACCGTCAACGTGGAGGTGGCGGGCTACGGCAGCTCCACAAAGCAGGTGTCCGCCACCCGCTCCTATCCCAACCTGGCGGGCCAGGATACGTCCTACATCCCCAAGGAGATCACCGACAGCGGGCGCACCCTGGAGCTGGCCTCCATCGACTGGCAGACCGACAACACCGCCAATGAGGACGGGTATGCCGTGGCCGACCGCTACACCGCCATCGCCACCTACACCGGCACCGCTACCAGCAGCTATGTGAAGGGCTATGTGGTGACGGCCGACTACAGCGGCACCGTCAGCCGCATTGCCCTGAACAAGGTGCGGTATGTGGCCATTTTTGAGGGTACGCCCCTGGTTCCCGTGGAGCCCGAACCCACGCCTGAGCCCAGCGAGGAAGTGCGGGAGCCTGCCGCCCCTGTCCAGTTCCACTGGGCCTATGTGTTGGTGCCGCTGGGGCTGGTGGCCCTGGCAGGCGCTGGCATCGGCGCGGCCCTGTTCATCAAGAAGCGCCGCGAGAGCGGCTATGAGACGGAGGAGGACAGCCAATGAAGAAACTGAACGCCCTGATTTCCACCGCCCTGTGCCTGTGCGCTGTGTGCGCGCTGGCGCTCCCCGCCAGTGCCTTGGAGTACAGCATCAGCGCCCCCGGCGACCCGGAGTACGGCAAGCCCACGTCTTTTGAGCCGGTGGTCACCGCCGATGGCGGGGTCATGAAAAACGAGGATGTGTCCAAAAACGCCGCCCTGATCCCGCCCGGGTTCGGTACCCCCACCAGCTATATGCTCAACACCGGCCAGTACCTGACGCCCAACCTGGTGCCCTCTCAGATGGCGGGTGAAGGGCAGGTGAACGGGAATGTGCCCGTGCTCACGCCGCCTGCATCCGGCAGCACGGGCGCGGTTCCCGGCATTGGGGGTAACTCCACCACGCCGGGCTTCACCGAGGTCACCAGCGCCCTCTATTACAGCGACGGCAGCCTGGGGACGCTGAGGATCCCGTCCATCGGCCTCACCGTCAAAGTGTTTGAGGGCACCGGCTCCGCACCGCTGCTCAAGGGCGCGGGCCACTTTGAGGGAACGAGCATCTGGGATGGCAACGTGTCTGTCGCGGGCCACAACCGGGGGGTGCGCAACGATTTCGGCAAGATCCACACCCTGCGGGTGGGAGACAAGATTACCTTCACCACCAAGCTGGGCACCCGCACCTACGCGGTCACCGGGGTGGCCAAGGTGTCGGTCTATGATGTCAGCGGTCTGGAGCCCACCGCCGTCAACATGATCTCACTGTACACCTGCGTCATAAACCAGCCCGCCTTCCGCTGGCACGTCACCGCCGTGGAAACTGTATAATATGCTTCGTTTTGGCCTTGCTTTTTCTCCATAGCCTGCTTTGAAAGTTGTGGATTTCTCTCCGGTTCTTTGGTATTGTGTTGCTTACCAAGAGCACCATTAAAATCGAAGGGAGATCACATCATGAGCAGGAAAAGAGAAGCGGTCTTTATGGGGATCGGCATCCTGGCGGGCCTCGCCCTGAGCGGATCCGCCAGCGCCGCCGTCCAGCAGCTCACCGCCAGCCCCACCACCCAGACCTTCTACGTGGACGGCCGGCAGGTTCAATTTGAAGCGTACTCCATACACAACAACAATTTCGTCAAGCTCCGGGACATCGGGAAAGCGGTGGATTTCGGCGTGGAATATCACGCCGCGGACAACAGCGTCCACCTCGACCCGGGCGCCCCCTACGTCGAGGAGGTGACCACCCCTGCGCAGACCACGCCCTCCCCCTCAGCCGTCACCCCGGAAAGCGTACAGGCCGCCCTGGCCGCCCTGCGGGAGCAGTACCCCACCGGAACCGTCTACCCCACCCCTTACCGTTCCACCAGCGGCGGCCCCTACAGCCGGGGCATCCACTGCTCCGGCTGGGCCACCCTGTGTTCCGACGCCGCCTTCGGCAGCCTGCCATGGCGGAAGGTGGACAGGCCAAGTTGGGATCAGATCCGCCCCGGTGACCTGATCCGATACGACACCGAGTCCTCGGGCCACGTGGTGGTTGTGCTGGAAAGGACGGACGAATACATCAAAGTCACCGAGAGCGGCCTCAACAACCACGCCCGCTGGGGCGGGCAATACTTCCGCTGGTGGCTGGAGGGGCAGCAGGGTTATACCATGTACACGCGCTACCCAAACTGAACACATCACAATAAAATGGCCGGACTGCGAAAGCAGTCCTCCTCCCAAGGTGGGAAGGCCGGGCTGCTTACGCGGCCCGGCCTTCCCGTTTTGAGGAGGAACGCATTTTGAAGAATAACATCGTAAACCGCGCCCTGTCCCTGCTTTTGGCCCTGGTGTGCATTGTGGGCGTCCTGCCCCTGTCGGCGTTCGCCGCCGAAGGGATCGCCGCCCCCAGCGCCATCACCCAAAAGTCCGCGGACTATACCTATACCAACGGCAGGCCCGTGCGCTATGAGTCGGCCAGCGATACCGTCAACGCCGTGGGCCGCCCCTACGTTTTTAACGCGCAGGTGGACGTACCGGGCTTTGGCAGCACCCGCGCTCTGTGCGCCTACCAGAAGGGCACCTTGGGCGGCGGGGCCAATGGGCAGAAATGGAACTACAAGACGGAAGTGACCCATCCGTCCCTGAAGGCCCTGCTCACCTGGGTGTATACCAGCACCTACGGTAATTTCACCCCTGCGGGCAAGGCCGCCGGTATGGGCAGCTGGAAGCAGATGTGGGCTGACCTGTGGTTCATGACCGCCCAGGGCCTCACCTGGTATTATGAGCAGGGTATCTTGAAGAACTGCGACACAGACCGGGAAGGCTTCATCGTCCAGGTGGCGGAGGAGTTTGCCGCCGCCTACCGGATGTACCACGATGAGTATGGCTACAGCCCGTGGATCACGGACTGGGACAATCTGGACATCCACGCCATCATCAACAGCGCCGACAACGGGGCTACCGGCGCCTCCGCCTATGACTTCGCCGCTACCGCCGTCAATGTGGTGCTCGATCATTCCGAGTATTTCTATGAGCACCATCTGTGGGAGTACGAGTGGGACACCACCCAGACCTGGAAGCTGCCGGGACAGGAGTCCACACCCATGCAGCGTCTGCTGATTGCTGTGCCCGGCCCGGACGACGATAGCGATACCGTGAAGATGACCGTAAAGAAGCTGGAGGCGGGCAGCAACAAGCCCCTGCCCGGGGTCACCTTCAAGGTGGAGAGCGCGGACGGCTCCGGGGCGTTCTCCGTCACCCGTCAGACCGGTGCGGACGGCACCTTTACCCTGACCTCCGAGACGGACGACCTCTCCGCCGGCCAGTACACCATCACGGAGGAGGACGTGCCGGAGGGCTACGTGGCCCAGACAGCCTCCCAAACGGTGACGGTGATGCCCAATAACTCCATCTCCAACACCTTCACCTTCTACAACGAACCCAATCAAAAAGAGGGAGACGGCTCCATCAGAAAGGTGGACTCAGACAATCCCACCGTGGGTATCCCCGGCGCGGTGATCCGCATCACCAGCGTCAAGCTGGATGACGGCGGCAGTTATTTTGGGGAGTTCGTCACCAAGGACGGCGGCTACATTTTGAAGGAGGATCTTGACTTCTCCAAGCTCCCCAAGGGCAGTTACCTCGCGGAGGAAGTCACACCGCCGGAGGGTTTCATCCTCAGCTCCGACGTGAGCAAAGTGAAGCAGCCCTTCGTGTGGGACGGGGAGCATGATGTCAGCCTCGTTTTTGAGAACAGCGCCAAGGTGAAGATCCAACTTAAGAAGGTGGACGAGAGCGGCAGCCCCCTGGCTGGCGCTGTTTTTCTTGTCCTGCGGGACGGGCAGATTATCTCCACTGAGGAAACCCAGGCGGACGGAACCATCACCGTGTCCCATGTCAGCGAGGGCTATTGGGAATTTCGTGAAGTTCACGCGCCGGAGGGGTTTGATAAGGATTCCTCCCCGGTGGGCGTCCATGTGAACGCCGAGGATTTGCAGGGGGAGCAGACCATCGTTGTCACTAAGGTCAACCACCACAAGCGCAGTCTGACCATCACCAAGCGGGACGCGGAGAGCGGCGATCCCATCCCCAACACCGGCTTCCATGTCCGGGGTGTGAACTTGGGCTACGAGAACGACGTGGTGACCGGGGCGGACGGCAGGGCCGTGCTGAAGTCCATGCCCAGTGGCTGCTTTGAAATCGAGGAAACCGCCGTTCCCTCCCCCTGGATCCTGGATACCAACAACCGCAAGACCGTCTGGATCGATGCATCCAAGGATCAGGATGTGGTGGTGGACTTTGTCAACAGCACCCGCCCCGGCATTCGGATCCTGAAGCTGGACGGGCAGACTGGGAAGCCCATCGCCGGGGCCACCTTTTTGATTGAGGAGATCAACGGCGGCTTCACCGCCCGCCGCCAAACCGATCAGGATGGTCTGATCGTGCTGGAGGGCAAGGACGGCATCCGGCCCGGCGCTTTCAAAATCACTGAGGAGGCGGCGGCCCCCAATTACGTGCTGGATGATACCGTCCATGTGGTTCAGTTGGAGGAAAACCGCACTACCACCATCGAGCTGACGAATTTGGTGAAGCCCACCCTCAAAATCCAGAAGGTGGACAGCATCACGAAGAATCCTGTAGCCCACGCCAAGTTCCAGATCTGGCGGGCCAGCGGGGACACTAAGGCCGGCGAGTACAACGATCTGGGTACCTTCTTTTCCAATGAGGCGGGCGAGATCGTGTTGGAGCACACCGATCCCGGCTGGTTCAAAATTTCTGAATTGGAAGCGCCCTCCGGGTACTCCATTAAGCAGGCGGACTATGAGTTCTACCTGGCCGCTGGGGAAACCAAAACCGTCCAGGTGGAAAATACCCCCCTGTCCGCCCTCGTGGTCTACAAATATGATCGGATCACCGGGGAGCCGGTTGAGGGCGCTATTTTTCAGGTCAAGTACCTGTCCGGCACCTCCGGCACGGGCGGCACCGTCATCGGCACCTACCGAACCCTGAAAAGCGGTTCCTTCATCGTCACCGGCCTCCAGGCAGGCGCCTATGTCGTAACGGAACTGGCAAGTGACAGCGGCCACATCGTGGACGCCGCACCCCAGACCGCCTATATCTCCGGCAAGCAGCAGGACGTGGTGCAGCTCTACTTCGGTAACAGCCCCAAGTCCTCCCTCCTGATCTCAAAGGTGGACGCGAACGACGGCAGCCCGCTCAGTGATGTGGAGTTTTTGGTCACCACCTCGGACGGCGCCCTGGTGGGCAACGCTAACGGGAAATATGTGACAGATCGCACGGGAACCATCCTGATTGAGAACCTCGACCCCAACCTGACGCTGGTGGTGAAGGAAACCCGCAGCAGACCCAACTATATCCTGGACGACGTGCCCCAGACTATCAAAACGAAGCCCGGAGAAACGGTGAAGCTGGAATTCAGGAACAAAAAGCAAGGGAACCTCGTGATCCACAAGCTGTCCAGCGCTGACAAGAGCCCGATTGAGGGGGCCCAGTTCAAACTGACTTATGCGGACGGGAAAGTGGTGGACGCGGCCAGCGGCCAACTCTCCTCCAACGGGCTGTATACCTCCAATAAGGAGGGGCAGATCATCATTTCAGGGATCACCGGCACCATCGTCTGCACGGAGGTGTCCAGCGCCCCCGGCTTCGCCATTGACCCCAACACACGAACCCAGACCGTGGTGGTGAATCCCGGCGATGACACCCAGAGCATCTATTTCTACAACGATCCCCTGTGTTCGTTGACGCTCTCGAAGGTAGATTCGGTCACGGGGAAGCCCATCCCCAACACCACCTTCACGGTGAAGTACGCCAGCGGCGAGCTGATCGGGCGTTACACCACCGGGAAGGATGGAACCGTGACCGTCACCGGTCTCCTGCCTGGCTCCACTGTGGTGGTGACCGAGTACAAGGTGCCTGACACCCACGTGCTCAACACCACGCCCCAGACCATCACGCTGAAAAGCGGATCGAATACCGTGACCAGCGGAGCGGTCAGCGGCGGCACAGGCGGCGGCAACGACCTGGATTTTGAAAATGATCCCAAGATGACCCTCACGATCCGCAAGTACATCAAAGGCACTAACCGTGAGCCGTTGGCCGGGGTTTGCTTCAAGGTGACCGAAGGCTCTGGCACCCCTGTCGGCCCGGGTGACGGCACCTACTACACCAATTCTGCGGGTGAGATCGTGATCGAGGGCTTGGAGCCCGGTATCACCGTGACCGCGCGGGAGATCGCCACCGTGGAGGGCTTCGTGCTGGATGGCGAACCCAAAACCATCAAGATCAAGGCTGGCAAAGAGGCCCCGGAGCTGATCTTCTGGAACGAGCGGATCGGGAACTTTGAGCTGATCAAGGTGGTGGAGGGGGACGAGAGCAAGCGCATCCCCAACGTGACCTTCGAGATCCGCCGCGCCAGTGACGGCGGGCTGGTGGACGCCATCACCACCGGCAGCGATGGCTGGGCCAGCCTCCAGCTGGACGCGGGCAATTACTACGCCGTGGAAACCCAGTGCCCCAAGGAGTTCAAGCTGGATCCCACACCCCATTACTTCACCATGCGGGACGGCGGCAAGGACACTACTTTGACGGTGAAAAACAAGGCTTTTGCGGGTATTTTGATCCACAAGACCGACAGTGTGACGGGCAAGGGGATCTATGGCGTGAGTTTTATCCTTTACGACAGCACCAACACCCCCATCGGGCAGTACACCTCCGACGACAGGGGCTATGTCTACATTGAGGGCCTGACCGATGGCGGCCGCTACTACCTGCGGGAGCTGGACAATGAGGGATACGTCCCCGACACCCAGCGCAAGACCGTCTACGTCAAGGCGGGCGAAACGACACTGGTGGAGTGGCAGAACACCCCGATCACGGGTCAGATCCAGATTACCAAGATCAGCGCGGACTACAACCCCATGAACGGCTGGCCCGCCGGCACCCCTATCCCCGGCACGGAGTTCGAGATCTACCACTACCGCACCGGCAGCCTGGTGGACACCGTCCGTACTGACCAAAATGGCGTTGCCGTGTCCAAGCCCTTGCCTTTGGGCCGCTATAAAATTTTGGAATCCAAGGCGGCGGATTTCTACTGCCTGGACAAGACCCCCATTGAGGCGGAGCTGGAGCACACCGGCCAGATCGTGAAGGTGGCCATGACCAACAAGTCCCTGTACACCAACGTGTCCATCAAAAAGACGGGCTACGCCGAGGTAATGCCGGGCCAGGACATCCGCTACACGTTCAGCGACATCGGCAACAACTCCACCACGGCACTGACTTCTTTCTACTGGAAGGACACGCTGCCCACCCAGGCGGTGCGTCTGAACCGCATCTTCACCGGCACCTACAACGCCCCCGGCAGCTACAAGGTGGTGTACAAGACCAACCTGAGCAATGGCGAGTACCGCACCATGTACGACAACCTGTCCACCGCCAGAAACTACACGCTGGACGCCTCGCCCACGGCGCTGGGGCTGGCCTCCAACGAGTATGTCACCGAGTTCATGTTCATCTTCGGGGTGGTGCCTGCCAACTTCCGGCAGGTGGAGGCCCCCAGGGTGGACTGCAAGGTGCTGTCCACGGTGAAGGGCGGCAGCAGCTTCACCAATACCGCCGACGTGGGCGGCGTGTACAACGGCCAGTGGATCCAGGCGGTGACCCGCTGGACGACCAGGGTCTACGGCAAGCCCCCCAAGCTGCCCACCACCGGCTATTAAGCCCAGAAACACAAAATGGAGGGCTGTCCGAACCCGGGCAGCCCTCCTGTATTTAGGAGGAAAACAGTATGAAAAAAATCCATATCCGTATCTATCCTATGCTCCTGGCCCTGCTGCTGTGCGCCCTGTGCTGCGCCCCCGCCTTCGCCGCCGACAGCGGCGGATCCGGGGTAGCCGGCGTGGTGGAAAGCACCTGGAAGGACGCCGCGGGCCAGATCAAGACCGTGGTGAACAACGTGGTTTTCCCCGCCCTGGACATGATCCTGGCCATCGCCTTCTTCGGCAAAGTCGGCCTCGCGTACTTTGATTATAAAAAGCACGGCCAGTTCGAGTGGGCGGGCCCGGTAATCCTGTTCGCCTGCCTGGTGTTCGTCCTCACCGCCCCGCTGTATATCTGGACTATTGTTGGGCTGTGAGGTGATCCACCATTTTTATTTGGAACTTCGTGGCCTCCACCGTCCTGGATGAGCTGCTGGACTGGGCGTACAGCCAGGCGGTAGGCTTTCTGGGGGCCTTCTTCGCCCTCATGGGCAACATGGGAGTGGAGCTGTTCGATCTGCCCTGGGTGCAGGCCGTGGTGCGGTTCTTCTCCCAGCTGGGCTGGGCCCTGTTCGGGGTGAGCCTGGTGGTGGCCTGCTTTGAGTTCGGCATCGAGTATTCCTCGGGCCGGGGGAACCTCCGCCACACCGCCCTCAACTGCCTCAAGGGCTTTCTGGCGGTGAGCCTGTTCTCCACCGTCCCCGTCCGGCTGTACGCCCTGTCCGTGTCCCTGCAGGCCAGCTTTACCGCAGGCGTCACCGGGCTGGGGAATATCGGGGCGCTGGGGCAGAGCCTGATCACCAAACTCACCACCCCGGAAGGGCTCATCGCCTCCGGGGTGGATTTCATTTTCGGCGGGCCCGCCTTCAACCCCGTCATGATGCTGTTCTGCGTGATCCTGATGGCCTACGCCGTGCTGAAGGTGTTCTTTGCCAACCTGAAGCGGGGCGGCATCCTGCTGATTCAGATCGCGGTGGGGGCCCTGTATATGTTCAGCGTCCCCCGGGGCTACAGTGACGGCTTCACACAATGGTGCAAGCAGATCGTGGGGCTGTGCCTCACCGCCTTTTTGCAGGCCACCATTTTGACGGCGGGGCTGATGGTGTTCAGCGATCACGCCCTGCTGGGGCTGGGGCTGATGCTGTCCGCGGGCGAGGTGCCCCGGATCGCCGGTGCCTTCGGGCTGGACACCTCCACCCGTGCCAGCCTCACCTCCGCCGTCCACACCGCCCAGATGGCGGTGAGCACCACCAAGGTCATCGCATCGGTGGTGACGGGCAAATGATGCAGAAGGAAAAAGTGCTGACCATGGGGAGTCTCTTCGATGGCATCGGCGGCTTCCCGCTGGCGGCGGTGCGCAGCGGCATCACCCCCGTCTGGGCCAGCGAGATCGAGGCGTTCCCCATCCAGGTGACCAAAAAGCACTTCCCCGGCATGATCCATGTGGGGGACATCACGAAATTAAATGGTGCGGAACTGCCCCCGGTGGACATCATCTGCGGGGGCTCGCCATGCCAGGATCTCAGCGTGGCATCCCCCACCCGGGCAGGGCTTGCCGGGGCCAGATCGGGCCTTTTTATGGAACAAATCCGCATTGTAAAGGAGATGAGAGCGGCGGATGTACAACGAGGGAGAACAGGTCGTTTTACTCGACCCAGATTTATGGCGTGGGAAAACGTCCCGGGCGCGTTCAGCTCGGGCTCCCCGAAGGGGGAGGACTTCCGGATCGTCCTCGAGGAGATCTGTAACATTAGCGGCTATCCCGTTCATGTCCCTCGACCTCACGCCGGGAAATGGCAATTTGCTGGGCGAATTCGAGTGGGAGATTCTTTCTCCCTGGCGTTCAGGGTCATGGACGCTCAATACTGGGGTCTCGCCCAGAGAAGGGCGCGTGTGTTCCTTGTTGCGGATTTTGGAGGACTCACCGCCCCGCAAATACTATTTATCCCGGAAAGCCTGCCTGGGTATCCTGCGCCGGGCCCGTGAGCGGGGCAAGCCCCTGCCGCCCCAGCTGGAGGCGGCGC
>JAETOJ010000040.1 GCA_021768085.1 Bacillota bacterium | reverse complement strand
AACCTGGGCACCCGGGAGATGCTCTACGAGAAGTTCGAGGAGATTGCCCGGGAGCGCGGCTGGGAGGACTACCCCTCCATCAAGACGGTGGGCCGGTATATCAACTACCTCATGAGCACCAGAGGCGCGGCCTCGGCCCATTTCCTCGCCGCCAACGGGACGCGGGAGTGGCGGAACAAGATGATGCTCAAGGGCAAGCGGGACGCCACCACCCTGGATGTGATGGAGCTCCTGGTGGGCGACGAGCACACCTTCGACCTCTGGGTACAGTACACGGCCCCCAACGGCAAGGTCAAGGCCGTCCGCCCAGTATTGGTGGCCTGGATGGATATGCGGAGCCGGGACATCCTGGGCGATGTGATCTGCGTGAAGGCTAACGGCGACACCCTGAAGGAGTCCCTGGTGAAAACGATTTACACGGCGGGCGTTCCGAAGCGGCTGCTCATCGACAACGGCAAGGACTACACCAAGCAGGAGCTCACCGGCCAGAGCCGGAAGAAGCGGAACATCGACTTCGACTTCGACGCCGAGACCGTGGGCTTCTATCAGAGCATCGGCATCCAGGGCGTTGACCGGGCCCTCCCCTATCAGGCATGGGTCAAGGCAGTGGAGCGGTTATTCGGAACAGTTTGCTCCCGGTTCTCCAAGTGGTTCGCCTCATATACCGGCACCCTAACCGGCTCCAAGACCGACGCCAAGCGGCACAAGGATGTGGAGGGTATGCTGGAGCGCGGGGAGCTGCTGACCATGGAGGAGTTCTACGAGGTCTGGACGGAGTGGAAGGAGCAGCACTACCGCACCCGGAAGCACCGGGGCCTGACGGACGCCAAGGAAAAGTGGGTCACCCCGGGCGAGCTGTTCGCCCACGGCCCCCGCTATGAAAAGGCGGCACCGCCCAGGGAGTATGCGGCGATGCTGCTCATGAAGGCGGACACGGCCCGCGTGACCAACCAGGGCATCACCAAGTTCGGAGTCCTCTACACCGACTACGAGCTCTGCTTCTGGAAGGACAAGAAGGTCAAAATCAAGTGGGACATCGACGACGTTTCAAAGCTCTACGTCTACGACCTGGAGGGTCACAAGATATGTGAGGCGGTTTCCGCCCAGGTGCTGGGCTTCGGCGAGAAGTGCTCCCAGGCCGCGCTGGAGAAGCTCATGCGCGACCAGAAGCGGCAGTACCGGGAGAGTGTGGAGGCCCTGGAGGACTTCACCACACCCTACGAGGCGCGGCTTGAACAGGGCCGACCCTCCGACGCTGTGGGCAAGCTCGACCTGATGATCGGCCACGCGCCCAGCAGCAAGATCATCTCCCTCCCAACGGACAAGGAGTATCGCGGCGAGGTCGCCGCCCAGAGCAGGAAGAAGCGCAGCGGGGCCGGGGGCGAGTTCCTGGCGGCAAAGGGCGAGAGCGTCCTGGACAGGCTGCGGGCAATGAACGAATAGGAGGAACATCATGAAAGTTACAGCAGCAGAGCGCACCGCCACCTACACCGGGGCCCAGAGCCTCGCCGCGAAGATTAACGGCTACATCGTAGCCCAGCGCACCAGCATCGCCGCGATCGCCAAGGAGATCGGCTACAGCCGGGTCACCGTCTCCCGGTATCTGGCGGGCAAGTATGACAGCGACCCCACGGGCATTGAGGCCAAGCTCGCCGCGTTTCTGGCGGGCCAGACCGGGGAGGAGGTGGAGCTCCCGCCGCCCCCAAAGCCGGGGCAGAAGGGCGGGCAGAAGCCCCGCTTCTACGAGAGCCGGGACGCCAAGGCCGTCCTGGGCGTTTGCCAGAGCAGCCAGGAGTATATCGGGCTGGGCATCGTAGTGGCCCGCAGCGGCTACGGCAAGACCTACGCCCTCCGGGAGTACGCCAAGCTTCCCCGGGTCGCCTACATCGAGTGCGACGACACCATGAGCAGCCGGGACTTGGTGGAGGCGATCGAGCGGAGCATTGGGCTCCCCAACGGCTACGGCACGATCTGGCGCAGGGTCAACGGCATCCGGGAGTTCTTCAACACCAACCGGGGCTACCTCCTCATCATCGACGAGGCGGACAAGCTGGTGAGCAAGTACACCCAGAAGAAGATGGAGATACTTCGGGCAATCTTCGACCAGAGCGACGTGGGGCTGGTGATCGCGGGCGAGCCGAAGCTGGAGGCCCAGATCAAGACCTACCTCGCACGAATGGCGAACCGGGTCGACTTCTACGCCTCGCTCCGGGGGCTGGCCCCCTCCGAGGTGGAGGGCTACCTGGAGGACTTCAATATCACCCAGGACGCCCTGCTGGAGCTGAAGGAGCGGGCGTGTAATATGCGGACGGGCTGTTTCCGCCTCCTCGACCGCACCCTCTCCAACGTGGGGCGCATCCTGGCCGAGCGGGGCGAGGAGACGGTCACGGTGAAGATCATTGAGCAAGCGTCCTCCATGATGATGCTCTGACGACAGGGGGCCGGGACAATGAAAATGAGAAAGCAGCGGCACATGGGCGCGGCCCTGGTGATTCTCTCCTGGCTCATCCTGCTCCTGGCCGCGACCGGCACAACCCCTATTGACCAGGACGCCACTGCCGCAGTGCTGCTCCTCCCCCTGGGGCTCTACATGATCTTCACGGAGCAGTATATTTCGTACCCCTGACGCCGACCGGCGCGGGCATATAACCGAAAGGAGCTTAGACATGGCAAGAAAGCGAGTCATTGAGGAGCCGACCCTCAAATCCTGGGAGGACGTAAACGACGCCCTCCGGCAAATCGCGGAGGCCCAGATCGCGCTGGGCGACATTGAGAGCGATATGCAGAAGCAGATCATCGGGGCCCAGAAGGTGGCCGAGGAGCAGAGCAAGCCCATCAAGGACGCCCTGGCCCGGCTGGAGCGGGAGATCAAGGCATTCGTCACCGACCACCGGGACGAGATGGGGAAGGCGAAGACCATGACCCTGACCTTCGGCGAGGTGGGCTTCCGGCTCTCCACCTCCATTTCCCTCCCCCGAGCGAAGGAGAAGCTGGAGGAGATCATCCGCCGCCTGAAGTCGCGCCAGATGCACGACTGCATCGTAGTGGAGGAGAAGATCAGCAAGGACGCCCTGAAGAAATACGGCGAGGACACGGTCAACGCGGTCGGAGCCACCTGGAAGCAGGGCGACGTCTTCGGCTATGAGGTGAACATTGCCAAGCTGGAACAGATTAAGGCGGGCAACTGAGAAAGGAGGCCCAAGGAATGGCAGCAGCACGAACAGGGCGCAAGCAACCCTCCATCCGCACCCTCTGGGCGATCGCCAAGTCGCCGGAGCTGCACATGACAGATGAAGACCTCCATGCGGTCGTTTACCGTGAGACCGGAAAGGAGTCCATCAAGGCATTGACCCAGGGGCAGATCAACGAGGTGGCCCGCGTCCTCCAGAATATGAAGGACGGGGTCAGCCGTAGCACCCGCCCCAAGCGCACCGACGAGGGCGGCGACGTCCGCACCGTCCAGCAGCGGCGCAAAATCTACGCCCTGACTGAGCAGCTGGGCTGGAATGACAACCCCCAGCGCATCCAGGGCTTCGTAAAACGCATGACCGGCGTCGACCGGCTGGAATGGTTGAACGTGGCCCAGTGCGAGAAAGTGATCGAGGGGCTCAAGGCGATCCTGAAACGGCAGGAGCGGAAGGAGGGGGAGGGATGATGGCGGCAAGCGACCAGGACATCCTGGCTGCGCTGGGCGGCATCATTGAGATGCAGCGCACCGCCCGGAGCGATGTGGAGGTCTGTGCCGAGACCGGGCTTGTGTTCCTCCGCATCTATTACCAGAAGCTCCCGGAGTCCGTCGCCCGCCGCCTCACAGAGCTCAACCCGGTCGCGCTGGCGGCTATCCCCGGGGCGACCGGGCACAACGGCTCCGAGAAAGCGCGGAAGAACATCACCTCAAGCGTGGCGAGCGACGCGGCCTTTGCCCAGGTCATCCGGGCGGCGAACATCTACCGCAAGAAGCTGGGGCTCGGCCCCCTGGGGGCGGACGGCAGACCAGAGCAGACGGAAGGAGGCAGCAGCAGTGAGTAACAGCGAACAGGCCGGGCGCGTGTGCCCGATCTGCGGCAGGAGGTACACAGAGCGGCCCGCCCTCTCCCGGGCGGACAACGCCACAGACATCTGCCCGGACTGCGGGATGATGGAGGCCCTGGCCTCCATCCCCCGAAGGCGGGAGGGGCCCGCCGAGCGTACCCGGAGGGCCGTGTGCGCCACAGGCAACAGGTGGGCGATTGAAAACTTCAACGCCACCCACAGCTGAGAGGGGGGCGCACATGGCCAGAGTATATGAGGGCCGGTACTGCGACCGCTTCTACTGCGACAAGGTTCGTGAGCGGCGATGCTGCGCGGACTGCTGGCGGCGCAAGGCCCGGAAGTGCCGCAGAGCCTGTCAGAATGACCCGAGTCGTTGCGGATTGCAGGGCAAGCCCCCGGAGAGGAGGCGGCGGTCATGCTGACCATCACCCTCCAGGTGGGAGCTCCGCCCGGTCAGGCGATCGGCGTCAAGGAGGACATCGCTATGAGACTGGAGCCTCTGGGCGACGTGCGTGTGGTGTCCATCACCGAGGACACGCCGGAGCAGCTCCACGTCGCGGGCTACGGGGCTGCACAGGGCCCGCCGAAGCGTTAGGGGGCTGGGATATGGCAAAGAAACAGAAGCGGCTCACGCAGCGCGAGAAGGCCGAGAGAGCGGCCATTAAAAAGCAACTCCAAGCGGACGGAGTCCTCCCGCCCAACAAACCCCGGCTCAATCGAAAGAAGTTCGCCCGGGAAGCGTTCGAGGCGTTTGAAGCGTTCTACACCTCCGAGCCCATCCGGGCGGAGCTCTCGCTCATCAAGGCGATCGGCTTCATGGTGGGGCCGGACATGAAGGAGGTCTCGCCGGAGGAGGTCGGCGTCCTCAAGCTGCTCAAGCTCGCGGTCGAGTACAACGCCTTTCTCAGAAAACTTGAGAGCGAGGGCCGCACGAGGTACAACTACGGGGAGCTCATTGACGAGGTCATTCTCCCCATCACCAACTTATAGGAGGTAAAACCACCATGGCAAAACTGACACCTGACGCGACGAGGACGGAGTGTGGCCTCGTCATCAACGAGAAGATCATCCCCTGGGGGGCCAAGTGGCCCAAGGACTCCGGGAAATACAAGAAGGGCCAGAAGTTCAAGGCGGACAAGCGACTCTCCGGGGGCACCGGCAAGGTGGCGGGCATCACCATCCACAACACCAACGACCTGGAGAATGTGGAGGAGGACGCGGAGCAGTACACCCGGGCGACGTGGCCCAACGCCAACATGAACGACGCCCGCGTCCATTACTATGTGGACGACATCAATGCGTGGCAGAACCTGGAGGACACCGAGGTGGGCTGGCACGCCGGGGACGGCGGCAGCGGCCCGGGGAACGGGACGACCATCGCGATCGAGATCATCATGGACGGCTCCGGGAGCAAGGAAGACCTGGGGGCCGAGGCCAACGGCGTTATCCTGGCCGCGCTGCTGCTGAAGAAGTACGGCCTGACTGTGGAGCAGCTTTACACGCACAATCACTGGATGGGCCACCCGGACGCGATCGTGCAGGGGGCCCGGAAAAACTGCCCGCTCTACATCCTCCCCCACTGGGAGCAGTTCAAGGCCAAGGTCGCCGCGAAGCTGGCGGAGCTCAACGGAGCGGGCCCCGACGCCCCCACCGAGGAGGCCAAGACGGCGATCATGGGCGAGGCCCGGGCCACGGCCCAGCAGATGGCCCTCTATTGCCGGAGCAAGAACGCTGAGCCGAAGATCACCAGCTGCTCCCTGGAGGAGCTGGCGGAGATGTATCTGGAGGAAGGCCGGGCTGAGGGCGTCCGGGGCGATGTGGCCTGGGCGCAGAGCCTCCATGAGACCGGCTTCTTCAAGTTCGGCGGCATCGTCCAGCCGGGGCAGAACAACTTCGCGGGCATCGGGGCCCTGAACGGAAACTCGGCGGGACAGGCGGCGACGTTCCCCGACCCGCGCACCGGCGTCCGGGCCCAAATCCAGCACCTGAAAGCATACGCCTCCAAGGAGCCGCTGGTGAACACTTGCGTCGACCCGCGCTTCTCCCTGGTCGTCCGGGGCTCCGCTGAGTTTGTGGAATGGCTGGGGGCCTCCGACAATCCCCAGGGCAAGGGCTGGGCGGTACCGGGCAAGGGCTACGGAGCCAGCGTAGTCAAGCTGCTGGGCGCGGTTATGGCCCAGGAAACGCCACAGAGCCCCACAGAGCCCCCGGAGCCCGACCCCCTGGCACAGTTCCCCGAGTGGCAGAGGGAGGGCCTGACGCGGCTCGTGGAGGCCGGTATCATCAACAGCCCGGACGTCTGGGCCGCTCGCTACGGGACGCCGATCACAGTCGGCGAAATCTTCGGCATCCTGGGCAGGATGTGCCAGACGCCGGAGGAGTAACAGGAAAGGGGCGCGGGCATGGATGATCTCTCAAAAGAGCTGACTGTTGAGATGCTGCCGGACAACCAATGGAAGCAAGTGGCGGAGGAGATCGGCATTGAAAATTTCTGCAAGATGCTGAAAATCGTCGGCGGGGCCACCCTTTACATCCCACAGCTGGACAACATCCTCCGCCCCGTCCGAGACGCCCGCATCAAGGCCGAGTTCAATGGCTGGAATTACCTCGAATTAGCGAGAAAATACAGCATAACAGACCGGCTGGTTCGGAGCATTTGCGGCCCCGGGAACGTGGAGGGGCAGCTCGACTTGTTCGGCGAACAGAGTGACACATCTTAGAAATAATTCTCTGAAATGCTTCATGCGGACATTTCACGAAAAGCATAGTACCCTAAGACTACAGGCTTCGCCTGTAGTCTTATTTTTTATGCTTGAAGGAGGCAGAAAAACATGAACATGGAGATCATCACCAGCGCGGCGAGCACCGCACTCGTCAACATCGTCCTGGCCGTCATCGCCCTGGCCGGGGCCTATGCGGTCTACTACATCCGGCTGGCCGGGGCCCAGGTGAAGGCGCAGACGAAGAAGATCGAGGACGAGAGTGCCCGGGCACTTCTGGAGGACGCCCTGGACGACGTGGAGCGGCTGGCGACCAAGGCGGTCGGCTACACGGAGCAGACTGTGGCGAAAGCCCTCCGGGAAGCGGTCAAGGCCGGAACAGGCGACCGGGAGAAGCTCCTGGCCCTGGGCCGGGACGTCTTCAATGAGGTCAAGCGCGAGATCGGGCCGGAGACGCAGGAGATCATCGTGAAGCACCTGGGCAGCTTCGACCACTACCTGGAGCAGTGCATCGAGAACGCCGTCCTCAAGATCAAACAGGCCGACCCCTATCTGACGATCTCGGGGGAGCTGTTGAGCGGCGTTGACGAGGCGGCTGTGAAGGAGGGCGTCGGCGGAGCTGCCGCCGAGTAAGGAGGGCCCCATGGACATCACCCAGATCACTGCTATCATCGGCGCAGCGGCGTCGCTGCTCTGCACCCTGGTCGTGGGGGCTCTGACCTACTTCATCAAGAAAACGCTGACCTCCCTGGAGGACGCGGACAAGCGGAACGCTGCCGCGATCCAGGCGGAGGCCAGCAAGCGGGAGCAGGAGCTGAAGGAGCTGAACAGCCAGCTCAGCGACCTGAAGAGCGATCTGCCGCTGGTCTACACTTTGCGGGAGGACTTCATCCGCAGCATGAACAGCGTCGACCACAATATCAGCGGGCTCGACCAGAAGGTCGACCAGATTCTCCGTCTCATCACATCCTTCGGAAAGGAGGGGTAATTTATGGCCTTTTTGGATGAAAACACCGAGCTGGAGGTGGAGAAGAACAAAGCGATCCGGGGCTATATCGTGCGGGCCCTGGCCCGGGGCAACAACGGGGCTCTGCTGGTTCGCCAGATCGTCAATGCGCTTATGGCGGACAACCTCATCATGACCCCGGACATCGGCAAATATCTCAAGTACCTGGAGGACGGCGGTTATGTCGAGTTCACCAACCGCTCCGTCAACGCTTACAACGCCTACCGGAAGGACGCTGTGGTGCAGCTCACCAAGAAGGGCATCGACTTGGTTGAGGACACCATCCAGGACGGTGGGGTCAATGTCTGAGAAGAAACGCCGGAGGGGTCGGATACACTCCACCGTAGACGACCTCCCGGAGCCCCTCAAGTCACAGTTCGAGGTGAAGCTGGCAAACCCGGCAAACACCTACAACGAGCTCTCCGAATGGCTGAAGGACGAGGGCTACTCCATCAGCAAGTCGGCGATCGGACGGTACGCAGTACGGACGAGGGAGGCCGCGCAGCGCGTGGCCGAAACCCTCCAGCGCACCCAGGCAATCGCCCAGGCTGTGGAAGCGCACCCTGACTTGGACTACACCAAGGCGGCGGAGCTGGTACTCATGGACGGCCTCATGCAGCGGGTCAGCACCGCCGAGGAGGAATTTGACGAAATGCCGTTGGACAAGGCCGGTCGCCTGATTGCATCCCTGGCCCGGAACGCCACCTATGAAAAGCGCGTCCGGGCTGACCTGAAGAAGAAGGCGGAGCTGGCCTTTGACCAGATGGAGGCGGAGCTCATGTCGGCGATCAAACAGCACCCGGAGCTGGCGGGCGAGCTGCATGACGTTCTGGCCAGGGCGCGGGAGAAGGTGCTGACCGATGGCGAAGATTGACCTGAAGGAATACCTGGAGCGGCTGGAGGAGCCGGAAGACCGGGAAGCGGTCGCCAACCGCGACTACCAGCGGGAGCTTTTTCTTGAATATGTTGTCCGCGACAGCAATTTCCCCGAGCGTCGGGCGGAGCTCCTCCGGGACTTCAAGGCCGGGAAGGAGCTGACCGGGCCGAAGGGACTGCGCCGGAAGCTCGGGGCGATCGACCTGGAGTATTTTGGGCGGGCCTACCTCGCGCACTACTTCGTCCGAAAATCCCCCGCGTTCCACGGCGAGCTCGACCGCATCTGGCGGGAGGGCGTCCTGAAGGGGCTTGATCCAACCGTCGCCGCGAAGGAGATCAGCCGGGCGGACGGCTGCAGGAGGGCGATCGAAGCCCCCCGTGGCCACGCCAAGAGCACGACCTTTACCTTCAAGGACTCCATCCACGCGGCGGTCTATGCCTACAAGCACTATGAGATCATCCTCTCCGACAGCTCCGAACAGGCCGAGGGCTTCCTGGCGGACATCAAGACCGAGTTCGAGGAGAACGCAGCTCTCCGGGAGGACTTCGGGGAGCTGGAGGGGAAGGTCTGGAAATCGTCGGTCATTCTGACCGCCAACGGGGTCAAGATCGAGGCAATCGGCTCCGGCAAGAAAATCCGTGGACGCCGCCACAAGCAGTGGAGGCCAGACCTCATCGTCTGCGACGACCTGGAGAACGACGAGAACGTCAACACGCCGGAGCAGCGCAAGAAGCTCCGGGACTGGTTTTACAAGGCAGTCTCCAAGGCGGGCGACACCTACACAGACATCGTCTACATCGGGACGTTGTTGCACTTTGACGCGCTGCTGGCCAACGTCGCCAAGAACCCCAGCTACAAGGCCGTCAAGTACCGGGGCGTCATCAGCTTCGCCACCAACAGCGAGCTCTGGGACGCCTGGGAGAGCATCTTCACCGACCTCGCCAACGAGAACCGGCAGGATGAGGCCCGGGCCTTCTATGAGGCGAACCGGGAGGCGATGCTGGAGGGCACCGCAGTCCTCTGGGAAGAAAAGCTGTCCTACTACGACCTCATGGTGATCCGCATTTCCGAGGGCGAGGCCAGCTTCAACAGCGAAATCCAGAACGACCCCATTGACCCGGAAAACTGTACCTTCCAGGAGGAGTGGTTTGACTTCTGGGACGACGACGGAAAGCAGCAGCCGGACTTCTCCGACCCGCGCTTCCTGTTCATTGGGGCCAACGACCCCTCCCTGGGCAAGAACAAGAAGTCGGACACCAGCTCCATTTTTGCGCTGGCCAAGGACACCATCACCGGCTACCTCTACGTCGTGATCGCGGATGTCGCCAAGCGGAAACCAGACCAGATCATTGAGGACGCGCTGGAGGCGAGCCGACGCCTGAAGCGCGACTTCAAGCGGCCCTACTACAAGTTCGGCGTGGAGACGGTGCAGTTCCAGTATTACTTCGCGGAGATCATGCGGCAGCGGGCGGCGGAGGCTGGCGAGTATCTTCCCATTGAGGAGATCAACAGCACCCAGAATAAAGACGCCCGCATCCAGTCGCTGCAGCCTTTCGTGAAAAATGGCTACATCAAGTTCAGCAAGAAGCACAAGACCCTCCTGAAGCAAATGACCGAGTACCCTATGGGCAAGAACGACGACGCCCCGGACGGGCTCCAGATGGCCGTGAAGCTGGCCCTGGACATCAAGGTCGGGCGGAGGGTCGAATACAAGAGCGTCATCGCCCGCGCCCTGGACTTCCGGCGCGGAGCCTACTAAGGAGGCGAGAGCTATCATCCAAGAGAACACCATCATCCACGGCGACAGCCTCACAGTGCTCCGGGAGATGGAGGCGGGGAGCGTAGACGCGATCATCACCGACCCGCCCTATGGCATCAATTACGTCTCCCAGACCGGGGCCAAGATAAAGAACGACAAGTCGCCCTTTATCTGGTTCCTCTACGATGCTTTCCGGGTTCTTAAATCTGGGGAGTCGGGCCGGGGTTCCCTGGTCTGCTTTACCCGCTGGGATGTGCAGCAGACCTTCATCGACGCGATGAAGCTGGCGGGCTTCCAGGTCAAGAGCGAAGTGATCTGGGACAAGGTGTTTCACGGCATGGGCGACACCAAGGCGGCGTTCGCCCCCTCCCATGAGAACATCATCTTTGCGGTCAAGGGAAAGTTCAGCTTCCCCGGGCACCGCCCGAAAGACCTTGTCACCTTCCAGAAAATCAACAGCTCCCAGATGGTACACCCGACCGAGAAGCCCGTGGGCCTCCTGGCCAACCTCATCACCAGCGTTACCAAACCCGGCGACCTCATCCTCGCCCCCTTCGCCGGGAGCGGCTCCACCCTGGTCGCCGCCAAGAAGACCGGACGGCGGTTTATCGGCGTGGAGCTGGACGACGACTTCTACCAGATCGCGCAGCGGCGCATTGAGGAGGCTGTGGAATGAGCAGAAGAAAGCGGCAGCGGCAGAACGCCCAGGCCCCGCCCGCGCCCCCGCGCCGTCCCGACATCCAGGAGATCGCCGTCGCCCATGTGACGGACAAATACAGCGAATATCCCAGCAACGGCCTCACCCCCGTTAAGCTGGCGGAGATACTCAAGGAGGCCGACGCGGGCGACGTGCTGCGGCAGATGGAGCTGTTCGAGGAGATGGAGGAGAAAGACCCCCACCTGTTCAGCCAGCTCCAGACCCGGAAAAACGCCGTCACCGGCCTGGACTTCGAGATCATCCCGTTCAGCGACGATCCCCGGGACAAGGAGATCGCCGCCTTCATCGAGGAGCAGCTCGGCGGCATGGAGGGCTTCGAGGACGTAGAGAACGATCTGCTGGACGCGATCGGAAAGGGCTTCGCTGTCTCGGAGATCATGTGGGGCTATGACGAAGGGCACATCGTTGTCACCCAGATTAAATCCCGGCATCAGAAGCGGTTCTTCTGGGACAGCCTGGACGACTCGTTCAAGGTACGCACCCAAGAGCACTCCGAGGGGCTGCTGCTCCCGGCGAACAAGTTCATCGTCCACAGGTACAAGGCCCGCAGCGGGCACACCTCCCGGGCGGGCATCCTCCGGGTCGTGGCCTGGATGTACCTGTTCAAGAATTACGACCTGAAGGACTGGGTCAGCTTCGCCGAGGTCTACGGCCTCCCGCTCCGGCTGGGCAAGTATGCGCCTGGGGCAAGCGAGGCCGACAAGGTGGCCCTTATGCAAGCCCTCATCCAGATCGGCGCGGACGCGGCGGGCATCATCCCGGACGGCACCACCATCGACTTCATCACGACGGAGAAGACCAGCTCCACCGACCTCTATGAACGGCTGGCCCGTTACTGCGACGAGCAGATCAGCAAGGCTATCCTGGGCCAGACCCTCACCTCGGACAGCGGCGGCGGCAGCTACGCCCAAAGCAAGACCCACAACGACGTCCGGCACGACCTGACCGTGGCCGACTGCAAGGCCCTGGCCTCCACCCTCCGGCGTGACCTCATCCGGCCCCTGTGCATCTTCAACTTCGGTGAGGACAAGCGCATCCCCAAGATACAGTTTGACTGCGAGGAAGGGGAAGACCTGGAGCAGACCGCCAACATCCTGGACGTACTTATTGGGAAGATCGGGCTGCGGGTACCCACCAGCTACATCTACAAGAAGTTCAGCATCCCGGAGCCGGAGGCCGACGAGGAAGTCGCCACCCCCCGGGCTGCAGCGGGGCCGGGCATCCTCCCATTCAAACAGGAACCGCCTGCGCCGACTATCGTGCTGAAGGCCGGGGCCGACGCGGGGCCCGGTACCCAGGCACATATTGACCGGCTGGCCGACGCCGCCGTCAGGCGCGGAGCTGGCAGCTTCAAGAAAGCCTTCGCCCCAATTCTCAAAATAATTGAGAACGCGGAGAGCCTGGAGGAGCTCCGGGACATGATGGAGGACGAGAAGACCGTCGCCGAGCTCTATAAGGCGATGGACGTCACCCAGGCGGAGGAGCTGCTCCAGAAGGTTATGGTGTACGCCAACCTGGAGGGGAGGGCCCTGGAAGATGGACGGCATTGACACGATCTTCAGCCGGGAGGACATGACCTTCCAGGAGGCTGTGGACTACTTCAAGGAGCGCGTCCCGGTCACAGCGGAGACCTTTTATAAGATCGCCGAGGAGTACCGGGCCCTGGCCTTTACCGTCAGTGGCTACACCAAGGCCCAAATCCTCAAGAAGTTCTACGACGAGCTGCTCTCCGCGCTGGAGGAGGGCTGCACACTCCAGGAGTTCCAGGCCAACATGAACGACTTCCTGGAGTCGGAGGGCTATGAGGGGCTCAACCCGGAGCAAGCCGATCTGATTTTCCGCACCAACATCCAAACGGCCTACAACGTGGGCCATTACCAGCAAATGACCGACCCCGCCGTCATGGAGCTGCGCCCCTTCTGGCAGTACGACGCGGTCAACGACTCCCACACCCGCCCCAGCCACCTGGAAATGGACGGGCGCGTTTTCCCGGCAGACTCCCCCGTCTGGAATACCTGGTTCCCCCCTAATGGCTTCAAGTGCCGCTGCACCGTGAAGACGCTCTCCAAGCGTCAGGTGGAGCAGCGGGGGCTGACCGTGGAGACCTCGTTCCCGGCAGTTGCGCCCGACCCGCACTTCGGTACTAACCCGGCAAAGGTGCGCTTCGAGCCCGACCTGAAGGACTACCCGGAGGCATTGGTGAAAGCCTACCAAGCCCGGCAAAAGGAAGGGGCCCCAAAATAGGCGCACAGGGGCCCGCACAGCGACACCGACGCCGGGGAGGGTAAAGTTACGGGGCAAGGCCCTGGGGCCCGTTGTGGGGCGTACTAACGGCGTTATAACGGGGAACGGCGCAAGCATGAAGGAGGACACCAGCAAATGAAGGACTTTTTTATTCTGAAGGGCGGCGGCGTGGAGCTCACAGGAGCCCCGGAGACCATCACCGTCCTCCCCCTGGGCCACGTCGTCAGCTCCAAGGGCGAGTTCGATGTGGACGAGGGCAGCTTCCAGGCAATGAAGGCGCAGATCGCCCAGCGTGGCGTTGATCTGGTGGTGGACTATGAGCACCAGACCCTCAAAGGGGTCGAGGCCCCTGCCGCTGGCTGGGTGAAGGAGCTGAAGCTGGAGGACGGGAATATCGTGGCCGTCGTTGAGTGGACGCCCCGGGGAGCGGAGTATCTGAAGAACAAGGAGTACCGCTACCTCTCTCCTGTGGTCAATGTCCGCAAGACGGACAATAGAGCCATAGGGCTGCACTCCCTGGCCCTGACCAACACCCCCGCGATCGAGAACATGACCCCGATCGTCAATTCAGATAATTTTGAAGGAGGACACGAGAACATGGATATGCAGAAGCTGGCGGCGGCATTGGGCCTTGGCCCGGACGCCACCGAGGAGCAGATCATGGAGGCTCTCCAGGCGATGGTCGCCGAGAACAAGAGCCTCAAGGAAGGCAAGCAGCCCGGGGACGAGGCCACCGTCGCCAACAAAGCGGTCTGCGAGCTGCTGGGCCTGAAGGCCGGAGCCCCCGCCGAGGATGTGACCGCGAAGATCATGGAGCTCAAGGGCGGCACCATCGACGGCGTCAACGTGCTGGAGGAGCTGAAGGCCCTGAAGCAGCAGAACGCCCAGCGGGACGCGGACGAGGCCGTCACCCTGGCCCTGAAAGCGGGCAAGATCACCCCGGCGCAGAAGGACTGGGCCCGGAGCTATGCCCTGGCCGACCCCAAGGGCTTCGGCGCGTTCGTGGAGAAGGCACCCCAGGTTGTCCCCATGGGCGAGGTCGACCTGGGTGGCAGCGTGGCCCTCAAATCCGACAAGCCGGACGAGGCGACCACGCTGGTCTGCAAGCAGCTGGGTGTCAGCCAGGAAGACCTGGAGAAATACGGGAAGGAGGAGTAAGCCATTATGGGAGCTTTGACTAACGCAAGAGATACCACCGAGATCATGAACGGCGGCAAGCAGCTCGTCCTGCCGGTAAAGGCTAAGACCACCATCTACCAGGGGGCCCTGGTCGTCCTGGACGCGGACGGCTACGCTATCCCCGGGAAGAAGGCGGCGGGCCTGACGGCAGCGGGCCGGGCCGAGGAGACCGTGGAGAACACGGGCGGCGATGGCGAGCTGGTCATCCGGGTCACCCGGGGCGTGTTCGTCTATGCCAACACCAGCACCGCCGCCAACAAGGTCGGCGCGGGCCACGTTCTCAAGCCCTGCTACATCCAGGACGACCAGACCGTGACCGCCCTGGCCACCGGAGCCTCGGTCGCCGGGCTGGTCATCCGGGTCGACGACAATGGCGTCGCTGTGGAGATCGGCAACGGCCTGACCGCGCCCGCCGCCAGCACCTAATGAACAGAAGGAGGATAATGCGCTATGGTTATCAACCCCCAGACCCTGTGCGGCATCTACGTCGCGTTTAATACCATCTTCAACAAGGCCCTGACGGAAGTGCAGCCGATGTACACCGAGATCGCCTCCGTCATCCCCTCCACCACCGACTCGGAGACCTACGCCTGGCTGGGCGACATCCCCGGCATGAGGGAGTGGATTGGCGACCGGGAGGTGCAGAACCTCACCGCCAGCGACTACACCATCAAGAACAAGGACTTCGAGCTGACCGTGGGCGTCGACCGCAACGCGATCGAGGACGATAAGCTGGGCATCTACAATGTGCGGATTGAAATGCTGGCGCAGTCGGCGGCGACGCACCCGGATGAGCTGATCTTCAAGCTGCTGGCCGACGGCTTCACAACGAAGTGCTTCGATGACCAGCCGTTCTTCTCCGCCGCCCACAAAATCGGTGAGAAGACCGTCTCCAACATGAGCCACGCCAAGCTGAGTATGGACGCCTATATTGCGGCCCGCACCGCAATCATGTCCCTCACCAACAGCAAGGGCCGGGCCCTGAACCTTGTCCCGGATAAGCTGATCGTCCCGCCCGCTCTGGAGAAGGAGGCCCGGGACATTCTGGTCGCCGACTTCGTGAACGGCACCAAGAACACCATGCAGGGCACCGCGAAGCCCGTGGTCGTCCCCCAGCTCGCCGGTCACGACTCCTCCTGGTTCCTGCTCTGCACCAACCGGCCCGTGAAGCCGCTGATCTACCAGCAGCGGAAAAAGGCCAAGTTCGTCTCCAAGACCCAGGAGACCGACGAGAACGTGTTCATGAAGAAGCAATTCCTTTACGGCGCGGACAGCCGGGGCAATGCGGGCTTCGGCTTCTGGCAGATGGCCTTCGGCTCTGACGGCACCGGGGCTGCTGGCTGACGGAAGGGAGGGGCGGCATGAGCTACAGCACCAGGGCGGAAGTTCGGGAGATGATTAAGGACGACGCCCTCAACGCGATCATCGGAGACACCTTTATCGAGGAGCCCGCGAAGCGGGAGGAGCTGGTCGCCCCCATCATCGACGCGGCGATCGCCGACGCGGATGGCGAGATCGACGGCTACCTCGCCAAGAGGTACGCCGTCCCCCTCGCTCCTGTCCCCAAGGTCATCAATAAATTTTCTAAAGACATCGCGGTCTATAACCTGTTCTCCCGCATCGGCATCGACGAGGGGACAGATCAGAAGACTTACCTCAACCGCTACAACGCGGCGGTCAAGTTCCTCACGCTGGTGGCGGAGGGCAAGGTCTCCATCGGGGCCGACGCTGACGGAGACCCCGCCAGCGCAGCCGCGATCGGCTTCACCGTCAGGTCAAACCCCCGGCTGTTCAGCCGGGGGCAGATGAGGGGGATGTGAGCTATGTACGACATCCGCCTGGAGGGGGACACCCGGGCTATGCTCCGCAGGATACGGAGCTTCTCCGAGATCGACCGCCGCAGTATCAACGCCGCGCTCGCCCAGGGCGTCCGGGAGTCGACGCTTGAACGCTTCCGGCAGAGCAAGGGCCCGGATGGGCGGAGGTGGAAGAGCTCCAAGCGGGCAATCCTGGAGGGCGGGAAGACCTTGGTCAAGACCGCCCAGCTCCGCAACTCCATCCACGCGAGATCGGACGCCTCCGGCTTCGCGGTCGGCACCAACGCCAAACACGCAGCGACCCACCAGTTCGGCGAGCCGGGCCGCATTATCCGGGCCCGCAGGAAGAAAGTGCTGCGGTTCCAGTACAACGGCAAGTGGGTCTCAAAGAAACAGGTGCGAGTCAAAATCCCGGCCCGGCCCTTCCTGGGCCTGTCGGAGGAAGATATGCAGGAGATGAAGGCCACCGTGGAGGACTTCATCGGAAGGGAGGGCTGACCCATGCTCTACGGGCAAAGCAAGCAATACCTCCTGGAGAAGCTCACGGAGTCGGGCCTCAAGTCGAGGCCGTACACGGCCCTGAAAGCCCTCCAAAAAAGCCAGGAGTCCCACGTCGGTGCAGTTTTGTTTGAGCGGGAAGCCTACGCCCGAAACGGCTCCAAAAAGCGATTTAGGGATGAAGAGGGAGCGAAACACAAACGGCGCAAGGTTTTTGACCGGGCTGTCACCTTCGTTGTACTCATAGGCGACTACACAGACGACGCCGTAGAGACCATGCTGGAGAAGTTCGTCTCGCTGCTTGACCGTGGCATCACGGTCGACGGGAATTTCGTCCCGCTGGAGATAGAGGGCGTGGAGTGGGTCGATACCGAGGACGCGCTGCTCAAGGCCCAGGTCGCCGTCCGCGTGACGGTCACCTTCAACGGCGGCGTCTACAAGGACACGGACTTCGGGCCGCTGACCCACGTCGAGGTGGTCGAGATCGAGAAAATAAACGGAAAGGAGAATACAGATGGCAAGTAGAAGCAAGCCGGAAGCTGCACCCGCAGCGGTGCAGCCCCAGGAGCTGCTGTCGATTGACACGCTCCGGGAGAAGCACAAGATCACGCGCCCCGTCTTCGCTGGCGTATGCGCCGCGAACGACTGGAAGCCCGGCAGGGCTATGACCGAGGAGGCGTTCCTCCGGGCGGTCGCCGATTTTACCGGGGCCCCCATGGGCGCACCCCAGGGAAAGCGAGGCTAAGAAGCAATGCTTAGAGACGTTAAGACAATCATTTCTGACGGTCTGCTCGGCTTTGCGACCGCCACCGGCGACGGGCTGAGCGTCAAGATCGGGGCCTCGCCCGTGGTGTCCGACACGCCGATCATCGTCACCGGCGACATGGACGCCGCCAAGATCAGAGGCCGGCTGGGCCTGTCCCCGCTGGCCGACTCCACCATGGACGCCGTCCAGGGCGGCGCGGCCCGCATCTTCTGCCTCCCGGTTGCCGCGACAACGGCGGGCACCCTGGCCCCTGTGGTGCAGGAGGGGGATGGCGGCGGCAGCTTGACCGTGGACGGCTCCCCCACCAACGCCTTCCAGGTGGTTATCCAGATCACCGCCCAGGGCGGGCTGAACACCGCAGCCTTCAAAGCCTCCATCAATGGGGGCCACAGCTTCACCGACGAGATCACCGTCCCTGTGACCGGCTCCTACGCCCTGGAGGGGACGGGCCTGACCGTCCAGTTCACCGAGGCGGCGGATGAAGACCAGAAGCCCAGCTCCTTCCTGGTGGGCGACACCTTCACCTTCAGCTCCACGGCCCCGGCTATGACCAACGGCGACGTACTGGCAGCAGTAGACAGGCTGAAGGAGTTCACGCAGGAGTTTGAGTTCATCCACATTGTTGGGGAGAGCACCCTCCCCCTCTGGCAAGCTATGAGCGAAGCCCAGAAGGAGCTCATGAACGTCTACCACAAGCCCGCCTTTATTCTGCTGGAGGCGGCGTTCCCCCAGGCGGACGTGGACGGCGACCTCCACGACTGGGCGTTCCAGATGGAAGCGAACCGGAAGAAGATCAAGAACACCGACATCCAGGTCTGCGCGGCCTGGGGCAAGCTCGTCCGGCTGGACGGCACCACCCAGAATGTCAACCTCGCCGGGCTGGTGTCGGGCCGCTACGCCAAGGCCCCCGTCCAGGTCTCCATCGGCAAGACCCAGCCCGAGGCGGGCTACGGCTTCCCGGAGACGCAGCTCCTGGAGCTTATCCCAGCTGGCTACGATAATACCATCATCGAGTTCCTGGACGTGGCCGGGTACCTGACCTTCCGGGAGTACGACGGCCTGGACGATCTCTACGTCTACCACACCAAGATGATGTGCCCGGACGGGAGCGACTACCGCTACGCCGAGGACGTGCGCGTCAGGAACAAGATCGTCCGGGAGACCCGGAAGAAGGCTCTGTTGTTCAAGAATGACGACATTGACCTGACGGACATCCAGGGCGAGCTGGAAGCTCGGGCGAAGTTCATCGCCACCCCTCTCGACCGCATGGTGAAGAACAAGGAGATCAGCTCCTATGAGATCATCGTCAAGGAGGGGCACGAGGAGACGTTCCTGGAGGACGAGACCATGCGGGTCAAAATCCGCTACCTCTCCAGGGGCTACATCCGCGAGGTGGAGATCGACCTGGGCCGCGCCCCGATCACGGCGTAACAGACCTGCTAACAAATGTCAAGAGCTAAATTAAAGGGAAACGCTATTTTTTGGGGTGCCGTAAAAAGAGCACAGAAAACCAAGCCACCGCCATTGAAAAATTTTGGCGCTGG
>JAETOJ010000005.1 GCA_021768085.1 Bacillota bacterium | reverse complement strand
GCCCACCACCTGGGGCTTGTTCTTGGTGGAGGCGGTCATGACCCAGTGGCCCTTGCACTCATCGCCAAAGGGCACCCCGGAGGGCCGCACGCCGTCCCCGTCATAGATGGGCACCCGGAGCTGGGGCGGGCGGGCCCCGTTCCACACCTTGGACAGCGCCTCATTGGCAGCGGCTTGGATGGCGGCGTCAATGTCCGCCTTGGTGGCCACGTCCGTCTTGGGGATGAGCAGGGTGACGCTGTACTTGGGCTCCCCGCCCTGCTGGGCGGCCCTGGGGGTGGTCAGGTTGCAGTAGGACAGGCGGCACTCGCCGGTCAGCACTTTCATGGGGTCGTTCTGATACATAGTCATTTACTCCTTTACATGATTTTCATTTTGAGTTTCGTATCATTCCAAAGAGCCTGGATTTTCACCCAGCGCTCATATTGGCGTTTGGCCTTTTTAACGGCCCTGGTGAGCTCATCATTGTGGGCCCGGATGGCGGCGTCCCGCTCGATGTCTTTCCGGGTCCGCCGCACGGTGGCACGCTTTTCAATCAGCCGCCACTCCTGCTGATAGCGCACAGAGGCGGCGGTCCAGGCCTGCTTGCTCTCCGGCACGATGTCCTCAAGGAAAAGCTCTGTGTCCCGGATGGCCTGCTCATTCTCCCGGTCATCCCAGAGCATAATGGTGAAAATCTTGTGGACGTTCTTGACGGGCAGGTCCAGGAGGCTGGGCAGGTAGATGGTGGCGTGAAAGCTGTCTTGGGAAAAGCTCACGGTGTCACGCATCGGAGGACACCCCGGAAAAGTCAGCGGCGGCGGGGTTGTACGCCTCCCGCTTGTCAGAGGCCTCCGCCAGTTTGGGCTTGCCGGGGGGCTTGATGACGTAGCCGCCCACCGCCTCCTCAAAGGGCTTTTTGCCCATCAATTTCTCAAGCTGGGCCAGGGTCAAGGGCTTGCGCTCATAGATGACAGCCTCATCATAGCCCGCCTCCATGATGGCCTTGAGGGCGGCGTCCTGGTCCGTAAAGGCCCGGTCACTCCGCCCGGCCACCAGTTTCCAGCCGGGGATGGGCTTGCCGTTCAGCAGGGCCGTGGTGGCGTATTCCTCGAGGTCCTTGTACCACTGGACCAGGAGCTTGCCCCGGACCAGCAGGTCACCGATTTCCTCATCCGTGAGGAGGCCGGGGGCCTCCATCCCGCTGGCCTTGGCGGCCTCCATAGATTGCAGCTCCTCCGGGGAGAGGGAGCCCGCCGGGACACACCCGGCAAAGTCCTCCAGGGCGGTGTTGACACCGGCACGGGCCCGACACTGGGCCTTGCCCCGGCAAAACCGGCAATGGTCACCGGGGACAAACTCCCCCAGGCCTGAAAAGGCCTTTTGTGCGGTGGGCTTGATGCTCTCCCCCCAGGCCCGCAGCTCCTCCACCGTGATGGTGTCCGTGGTGTAGCTGTCAAGGCGGGGCTGGTCAATGCTCATGCGGACCTTTTTGATGGCGTCCCCGAAAATGGGGGCGTAGCGCTTGAGGGCACCCAGGGCATAAAGCCGCATCTGGGGGTTGCCCTCAGCGGACACGGGGACGCCCTTGCCGTGCTTGTAGTCGGTGATGCAAAGGGTATCTCCTCCAATCATCACACAGTCACAGGTGCCAAAGCCCTCCGGCACATAGTCCGCAAAGTCTACCTTGACCTCAGCGGCCACGGTGGGGGGGCTGTTGTAGGTCATGGCCTGCTCCAGCAGGTGCTCCAGGTAGAGGTCCGTGGTCTTGTCCATCTCCGGGTCATAGCGGGCCTCTTTCTTGAGCTTGTTGAGCCGGGAGTTATAGGTGCGGTTGGTCATGATGGTAAACTTCTTGAGGACCTTGAGCTCCGCAATGGCGTGGGCCAGGCGGCCCTCCTCCGCATAGTCGCTGGTGCTCTCCGGCAGCCCCTCCTCAAAGCGGGGGGCCGCCGTGCACGCCAGCCAGCGGGAGGCGGAAGATGCGGAAAGCAAAGCGTGTTTCTCAGGGGGCATAGGGCACCTCCTAAATCTGAGCGCCCAGAGCCCGCAGCTCCGTGGCAAAGACGCCATACTGAGCGGGCTGGAGCTGGGTGATGGCCTGGACGCCGTACTTGGTCAGCAGGGCCAGCAGGGGCTCCATCTTCCCGGCGTCTACCAGGGCGGCCCCGGCCTTGGAGATTTGGTCCAGGGTGTAGGTGGGGGCACCGGCCACCGGCATGACAGGAGCGGCGGTCTGAGGAGCCGGAGCGGGCGCAGGAGCGGGGGGCGTAACAGGGGCCGCCGGAGCCGGGGGCGGGGTCACGGGAGCGGGGGCCGGGCCGGGGGTCTGGGGCATGGCCGGAGCCGGGCCCGTGGCGGGGGCGGGCATCTGGGGCGGAACAGCCGCCGGAGCGGGCATCTGGGGCCGGGGAGCGTCAGGGGTCAGGATGTTGGGGTTCACCGTCATGGCAGCGGCCAGCTTTTCAACGGCAGCCACCAGGGCCGGGGCCTCCACATTGATGGTCATGGACAGGTTACTCATCTTGTAAATCCTCCTTGTTTTCAGATTGACAGTCACAGGGCTCACAGGGGTCAAGGTGGGCCCCGCAATAGGGGCAGGTGGTATAATAGGGCATAGGTCAGTCCTCCAAAATGCTTGTCCAGTGTTCCAGGGCGGTCATGACCTTGCGGGTGTAGTCCGTTTGGTAGACACCGGCGTCCCAGAGCTTTTGGGCACCGCTGGGGCCGCAGTTGTAGGCCATCAAGGCTCGCTCCGTGTCCCCGTAGCGGTCAAGGTAGCCGCCGATGATGTAGACGCCAGCCTCAATATTTCCGGCATGGGTCAGCGGGTCCATGCCCAGGCCTTGGAGCCATTCATGATTACATTGGTTTATCTGCATGAGGCCATAGTCACTGGTGGGGCTTGTGGCGTCCGGGTCAAAGTGGGTTTCCACCTCAGCGATGGCCAGCGCCAGGGCATAGGGCACGCCGTAGCGCTCACATTGGTCCTGCATGATTTCCTGGAGGTCATAGGCCAGGAGCCGCCCGTCACTCACAATGTCATCCCGGTGCCTCACCAGCTCCGGCGTTTCAGCCGGAGCGGTGGGCGGTGGGGTGCTGGTGGGCTCCGGGGCAGACGTGGCCACGGTCACCGGGGGCTTGTCCGCCAGCAGGGCGTCAAAGATAAAGTTTAAGGTGAGGGCGGAAACGGTGAGGGCCAGGATGATGGCCAGAGCGATGGCGGCGCAGGCCATGACGATGGGCCAGGGGTTGCGCCGGGGCTTGTCCCACGGGTCCTGGGCGGTCCTCATTTGTCCACCCGGCGGAAAAGCTCCTCTATGAGCTCCCGGTTGCTGTACCCCTCCAGCGGGTTGCTGTCATCCTCCACCGCAAAATCGGAGGGAATGAGGAAAGCGGGGCGGGACCCGTAGGTGTGGGAGCAGTCGCTGTAGTAGAGGTCGCCATCGGAGAGCAAGCCAAGGACCCACACATGGTCATCATCCACGCAGGGCGTGGACCAGGGGGTCACGGACCACTCCCAGCTCTCCGGGTTGGGCAAGATGCCGTGGTACTTGCGCAGCTCATCCAAGGTGAGCGGGGCCACCTTGCACTCCACGGTCCCGTACTCCTTGGAGCCGTTGAGGGCGGTGAGGTCCACCGTGCGGGTGATGACCTCCTCCGGGTGCCCCTGGGTGATGCTGTCCAGGAAAGCGCCGTTGAGGTGCACCCGGAGGGCGTTGTCCTCATCCTTGAAGTTGTTGGTCTTGCCAAAGGACTGCTCAATCTGCTCGGCCACGGCCAGCAGGGTGCCCTCCTTGCGGTGCTCCAGGACGATGCAGGGCTCCCCACGGTAGAGGATGACCTTGCCGGGGACAATGCGGGAAACGGGGGTTTTCATGTGCTGTTCCTCCTTTTAGTGGTTGGTGGGGGCGGCGTCCCGCTCCCTGGGGCCGTTGTCATAGTCCGGCCCGGTGCCGGTCCATTCGTACTCACACTCAGGGCCGATGAGGATGCCGGTCAGCTTGTGCGTGGCGTCATCGCAGGTGGGGGCCCAGACGGAGATGTCCAGCTTGGCCTTGGTGGTCTTGTGGCGCAGGCCAACGCTCCATTTGTACTCTTTCATGGATTAGTCCTCCTCCGTTTCAATGGTGATGATGTTTTCGGCCTGGACAATGATGTCCGACACGATTTGACGGATGGGCAGGCCGGTCTTGGCCTTGAGGCGGCGGACTACTTTCTCCGCCTCCGGGGTGAGGCGGACCGTGCCGATGCACTCCATGGCCCGCCCACCAGCTTTGAGCACAATGGCGTTTTCGTTTTTGCTCATGGGGTTGTCCTCCTTGGTTTTTTGGTGCCTGTGTGGTGCGGGTCATGCCTCAGCGGCAGCTCTGCGTTCCCCTCCGCTCAAGCTCCTGCTGCATGGTGAGCTGGGCCAGGTCGGCGTCATACTTGAGGCGCTGGTCCGGGAGCCGGTCCCCCGTGCGGCCCCGCCGCAATTCGGTATAGACCGTGGAGAGGGGCACCTTTAAGGCCGCCGCCAGGTCCTTGACCGTGTTGCCGTTTTCCCAAAGGGTCTGGAGGTCTTTCCGAGCTTGTAACGTGCGGAAAGCGTAGCCTGCCATGTGTTTCACCTCTTTTCATGTTGGATTGATGGCGTGGCGTCCGGGGGCCCTTAATCGGGCTCCCGGAGGGCAACATAGCCCTGGACAATGAAGTGGCCGCCGTTCTCGCCGTTCTTCCCGTGGGCATAGTGGTCAATGCTGATGCCCTGGATGGTGCCCCAGCGGATGCCCTGGGCCTCACAGTAGCTGGCGATGAGGTCACCGGCCAGCCAGCTCTCACCCCGCTTGAGGCCGTCATAGACCTTGCGCATGGTGTCATTTGCAATGTAGCGGTCACCGTCCACGCAAAGGGTGATGAGGGTGAATTGCCGGTTGTCATAGAGGGGGCTGATGGTCTGGCCCAGAGCCTTGGCGGCGTGCATCGCCTCCGCACCCGCCTGGACGTTGTCCTCCGCCTTGGCGGGCTCCTCAATCCAGATGTTGACCGTGGCAAGGTGGGAGCTGTCCAGGTTGACCTCCAGGCGGTTGCCCAGGTCGCAGATGTAGTCATAGTAGTGACCCTCATTGCTGGTAACTTTCATTTTTTGGCCCTCCTTGACGGTTTTCTTTGGATTAAGGAATAAAAAAAATTAGCTTGCTGGCCCCTTTCGGGTGCCTGCAAACTAATCATAGGGGGTGCCGGGCCGGGGGCCGCTGTAAATTCCCGTTGCGAGGGAGAGAAAAAGATGGTATACTGTCCGAAAAAAGGGGGAGTTTCCATGGCCCGCATCGACAAACAGAACTATTACCTGGACATCGCCGCCACCGTGCTGGAGCGATCCACCTGTATGCGCCGGTGCTACGGGGCTATCATCGTCCAGAACGACGAGATCGTGTCCTCCGGCTACAACGGCGCCCCCCGGGGGCGGAAAAACTGCGGCGATCTGGGCTACTGCGCCCGGGAGGCCATGAATATCCCCTCCGGCCAGCGGTACGAGCTGTGCCGCTCCGTCCACGCCGAGGCCAACGCCATCATCTCCGCCCCCCGGCGGGAGGTTTTAGGTGCCACCCTCTACATGGCCTGCAAGGATCCGGCCACTGGGGAGCTGATCTCCGGCTCCACCTCCTGCTCCATGTGCCGGCGGCTTATCATCAACGCGGGCATCGCGAAAGTGGTGATCCGGGACACCCCCACCGAGTACCGGGTGGTGGACGTACAGCGGGAGTGGATCGATCAGGACGACTCCATCCCAGAGCACCTGCGGGAGGAGTGCGGGGTATGAGGCGCTGGGCGGCGGCGTTTGGGATTCTGCTGCTCCTGGCGGGCTGCACCGCCCCCCAGACCCAGGCGGCGGAGCGCACCTTTTTTGCCATGGACACCGTCATGACCTTGCGGCTGTATGAGGGCGGGAACGAGGCCCTGCTGGCCGACGCCGAGGCCCGGGTGCGGGAGCTGGAGGGCCTGCTGTCTGTCACCGGCAGGGGCAGCGAGATCCGCGCCCTCAACCGGGACGGAGCGGCGGAGTTGTCGCCGGACACAGAGGAACTGCTGCGGGGGGCGCTGGCGCTGTGCGACCGGACGGAGGGGGCGCTGGATGTCTCCACCTACCCGGTGCTGCGCACCTGGGGCTTCACCACGGGGGAGTATGCCGTCCCCGATGGAGAAACGATTGCCAAGCTGCTGCCGCTGGTGGACTATACCAAGGTGGCGCTGGACGGGAATGCTGCATCCCTGCCCGACGGCATGGAGATCGACCTGGGCAGCGTGGCCAAGGGCTACACCGGGGCGGCGTTGGCCGCCCTGCTGCGGGAGGGCGGCGTCACCTCTGCCCTGCTGGATCTGGGCGGCAACATCCAGGCGGTGGGGGCCAAGCCCGACGGCTCCCCCTGGCGGGTGGGGATCCGGAACCCGGCGGGGGAGGGGAACCTCGGCGTGGTGGAGGTGGACAACCAGGCCGTGATCACCTCCGGCGGATACGAGCGGTACTTCGAGGAGGACGGCGTGCGCTATTGGCATATCCTGGATCCCAAGACCGGGGCCCCTGCGCGCAGCGGGCTGGCCTCCGTCACCGTGGTGGGGGACGACGGACTGATGTGCGACGGGCTGTCCACCGCCCTGTTCGTCATGGGCCGGGAGAAGGCCGTGGAGCACTGGCGGCGGTACCGGGACTTTGAGGCGGTGCTGGTGGCGGAGGACGGCTCGGTCACCATCACCCCGGGGCTGGAGGGGCGGTTCACCCTGACGGAGCAGGGGCGGACGGTGACGGTGGCGGAGCCATAAGTCCGGCCGCGCTTCTGCAATCTGCACAGAAAAAAATTGGAATGTTCACGAAAGTTTCACATTTCCACTTGACGGCGGCGCGGCCGGACTATATAATAGATGAGGATAATTTTGAAAGACCGCCGTCTTTTTTGCCGTTTGAGCGTTTGCGCCCCCTTTGGGGCGTTTATATAGTCTATACGACCCGTCATAGATTTTGACACTCAAATACTGCGCCCAAACCCGGTGGGCGGTTTTTCAATTATCGCGGTGCGTCTATTCACGCATCGCGTGTTATTTTGTAACAGGAGGTGTGGAACCCAGATGCAAGTGCCAGTCTTTGTGACCGTGATCATTGCCATTGCCGCCGGTCTGATCTGTCTGGCGATCGGAGCGGTGGTTGGATACCAGCGGCGAAAGGCCGCCGCCGAGCGGGAGATCGGCTCCGCCGAGGAGGAGGCCCGCCGGATCATCAACGACGCCATCAAGTCCGCTGAGAGCAAAAAGCGGGAGGCCACCGTGGAGGCCAAGGAGGAGATCCTCAAGGCCCGCAGCGAGTTCGACAAGGAGGTCAAGGATCGCCGCAACGAGATCCAGCGCCAGGAGAATCGGCTCAACTCCAAGGAGGAGAACCTGGATCGCAAGCTGGAGAACCTGGAGCGCAAGGAGGAGAACGTCTCCGCCCGGATCGCCCAGCTGGAGGAGGAGAAGCAGGAGCTGGATGGGCTGAAGAACAGCCAGGTGGAGCTGCTGGAGCGCATCTCCGGCCTGACGGTGGAGGAGGCCAAGCGCTACCTCATTGAACAGCTGGAGGACGACGTGACCCACGAGCAGGCCCTGAAGCTCAAGGAGATCCAGGCCCGCTACAAGGAGGAGGCGGAGACCTACGCCCGGGAGCAGATCGCCCTGGCCATCCAGCGGTGCGCCGCCGACCACGTGGCGGAGGCCACCGTGTCCGTGGTGCCCCTGCCCAACGACGAGATGAAGGGCCGGATCATCGGCCGGGAGGGCCGCAACATCCGCACCCTGGAGACCATGACCGGGGTGGATCTCATCATCGACGACACCCCCGAGGCCATCACCGTGTCCTGCTTTGACCCGGTGCGCCGGGAGATCGCCCGGCTGGCCCTGGAGAAGCTGATTTTGGACGGCCGCATCCACCCCACCCGCATCGAGGAGATGGTGGAGAAGGCCAAGCGGGAGGTGGACGCCACCATCCGGGCCGAGGGCGAGCGGGCCGTGTTTGAGACCAACGTCCACGGGCTGAACCCGGAGCTGGTGAAGCTGCTGGGCCGCCAGCACTACCGCACCAGCTTTGGGCAGAACGTGCTGAACCATTCCATCGAGGTGGCCCAGCTGGCCGGGCTGCTGGCCGCCGAGATCGGCGTCAACGTGGCCGAGGCCAAGCGGGCGGGGCTGCTCCACGACCTGGGCAAGTCCATCGACCACGAGGTGGAGGGCTCCCACGTGCAGATCGGCGTGGAGCTGGCCCGGAAGTACCGGGAGAGCGAGAACGTGATCCACGCCATCGAGGCCCACCACGGCGACGTGGAGGCCCGCACCATCGTGGCCTGCCTGGTGCAGGCCGCCGACGCCATTTCCGCCGCCCGTCCCGGCGCCCGCAAGGAGAATGTGGAATACTACATCAAGCGGCTGGAGAAGCTGGAGGAGCTGACCTCCTCCTTCCCCGGGGTGGACAAGGCCTTCGCCATCCAGGCGGGCCGGGAGGTGCGCATCATGGTGAATCCGGAGGACGTGTCCGAGGACCGCATGGTGTTGCTGGCCCGGGAGATCGCCAAGAAGATCGAGGACGAGCTGGAGTACCCCGGGCAGATCAAGGTGAACCTGATCCGGGAGACGAAAGCCATCGAGTACGCCAAATGAATCAAGCGCGCCGCCGGAAAGCCCCGGCGGCGCGCTTTTACCCGTTGCGCTTTTCTCGCCGCCGTGATATGATATCCAGACACCAAGAAAAGGAATGGTATGGATGCTTACCTTTGAACCCCCTCAGTTTGAGGATCGCCAGTGGGTGCAGCCCCTGCTTGCCGCCGAGGCCAGCCCCGCCTGCGAGTATAACTTTGCCAATATCTACCTGTGGAGCCGGGCCTACCCCCAGAAGATCGCCCGCCTGGGCGACCGGCTGCTGGTGCAGATTCAGGGTGCGCTGGGCCTGTGTTACCTCTACCCGGCGGGCAGCGGCCCCCTGTCAGCGGCAGTGGACACGTTAGCCAACCACGCCGCCGCCAACGGGGTGCCCCTTACCCTGGTGTGCGTGACGGAGGATCAGCGCGCCGCCCTGGAGGCGGCCTGTCCCGGCCGCTTTGCCTTTGAGGAGGATCGGGGCGGCTTCGACTACCTCTACGACGTGAACCGGCTGGCCGACCTGCCGGGGAAGAAGCTCCACGCCAAGCGGAACCACATCCGCCGCTTTGACGAGCAGTTCCCCGACTGGCTGCTGGAGGACATCACCCCCGCCAACGTCCCAGAGTGCGTGGAGCTGGAGCGCCAGTGGGCCGCCATCCGCCAGGAGGAGTCGGGGGAGGACGGGTCAACGGTGTCCGAGGAGACCATCGCCCTCATTGAGGCCCTGTACCACATGGACAAGCTGGGGCTGGAGGGGGCGCTGATCCGGGCGGACGGTTCGCCGGTGGCTTTCTCTTTAGGCGGCTTCATCACCCCCGAGGTGTTTGACGTGAACTTCGAGAAGTCCTTCGGCGACATCCAGGGAGCCTACCCCGCCATCAACCGGGAGCTGGCCCGGCTGATCCGCAGCCGCCACCCTCAGGTCAAGTGGTTCAACCGGGAGGACGACATGGGGCTGGAGGGGCTGCGGAAGGCCAAGCTGTCCTACTACCCGGACATCCTGCTCACCAAATACACCGCCCGGGAGGTGGGCCGATGATTCAGATCCACCACGCCCAGGGCTGGGAGATCTCCGACGCGGAGGCCCTGTGGGGGAACGCGTTCGGCGACGAGCCAGAGTTCCAGCAGTTGTTCTACCGCCTGTGCGCCCCCGAGGGGCCGCTGGTGCTCAGCGAGGAAAGGCTGGTGCGCTCCATGCTGGCCCTGCCGGAGCTGGCCCTGGTGCTGGCGGATGGCACCCGGCTGCGGGCGGGGTATGTCTACGCCCTGGCAACGGATCCAAGCTGCCGGAGGCAGCGCTGGGCGCCCATCCTGCTGGAGGTGGCGGCGGGGCTGGCCCGCAGCCAGGGGCTGGACTGCCTGCTCACCGTGCCGGCGAAGCCGGGTCTGTTCCCCTTTTTTGAGCAGAATGGCTTCCAGCCGGGATTTTACCTCCGGGAGGTGGAGGCGGAGCCCGCCCCCGCCCCGGTGGAGGAGCTGTCCCCCGAGGGGTACGCCGCCCTGCGGGAGGAGCTGCTGGCGGGCCGAACCCATACGGCGTACACCGCGGCGCAACTGGCGTTTCAGCGGGCCATGTGTCCCGAGCCCGGCAGCGGGCTGTACCGGCTGGAGCTGGCCCACGGCCCCGGTTGCGCCGCCGTGGAGAACTGGGACAGGGCGCCGGTGGTGAAGGAGCTGCTGTGCGCCCCCGGCGACCAGGATCAGGGAGCGGCGGCCTGCGCCGCCCTGTGCGGGGGGCCGGTGAAAGTACGGGTTCCGGCGGGGCGGTCGGAGGGGAGGCCGTTTGCCTGCATCCGCTGGGTGGAGGGCACCCCCGCCTCTATCCGGGCCGGGGCGGGGGAGGGCTGGCTGGGGCTGGCCTTTGACTGAATCCCCACCGGGCCGCTATGGTTCATTTTGCATAAAAATGCATCTTTATTCGTTTCAAATTCCACAAAGCCCATGAAATGCAGGAGGATATCAAAAATCCTCTTGCATTTTTTATGAATAGGCGGTATACTCTGTCTCAACAACCCGCTGACCGGGCGGGCTGTACCGAAACCATATTCGCAATATTCAATGGAGATGAATGAAATGAAAACGATGAAAAAGCTGACGGCCCTTCTGCTGGCCCTGACTATGGCACTGGCGCTGTGCGCCTGCTCCAGCACGGGGAACACCCCCACGGACGCTCCCACCCAGCCCGCCGAGACCCAGCCCGCCGCCGACCCCACCGATGCTCCCACGGAGGAGCCCACCAACGCCCCCGCGGCCTTCACCACCGTGGAGGAGGGCAAGTTACATATGTCCACCAACGCCGCGTTCCCTCCCTATGAGATGAAGAAGGACGACGGCGGCTACGAGGGCATCGACGTGGAGGTGGCCGAGGCCATCGCCAAGAAGCTGGGCCTGGAGCTGGTGGTGGACGACATGGGCTTCATCGCCGCCTTGATGGCGGTGCAGAACGGCGAGAGCGACATCGCCATGGCTGGCATCACCGTCAAGCCCGACCGTCTGGAGGTCATGGACTTCTCCGACAGCTACGCCACTGGTGTGCAGGTGGTCATCGTCAAGGAGGACTCCCCCATCCAGACCCTGGATGACCTGGCCAACGCCACGATGATCGGCTGCCAGGCGGACACCACCGGCTACATCTACTGCTCCGACACCCCGGAGAACGGCGGTTACGGCGAGGATCACGTCACCGCCTATGACACCGGCGCCCTGGCCGTCATGGATCTGGTGGCGGGCACCATCGACGCGGTGGTCATCGACAACGGCCCCGCCCAGGCGTATGTGGCCGCCAACCCCGGCCTGAAAATCCTGGACACCGAGTACGCCGTGGAGGACTACGCCATCGCCTTCCAGAAAGGGAATACCGCCCTGCTGGACGCGGTGAACACCGCTCTGGCTGAGCTGAAGGCCGACGGCACTTTCCAGAAGATCGTGGATAAGTACATCAAGGCTGACTGATTCGTCAACCAAACGGAAATGCTCCAAGCAGGGGCGGCTCTGACGGGCCGCCCCTGCCTTACAACACTTGAGAGGGGAATACCTCAATGCTCCAACCGCTTATCGACTGGCTGTACGGCCTTCCCTTTGTCCAATGGCTGATAAAGCTGGGCCCCCGATTTCATACCGCCTTTTTGGAGGCCGACCGCTGGCAGATGTACCTTCAGGGGCTGGTGGTCACCTTTGAAATCACCATCGTCTCCATCGCCATGGGGCTGGTGCTGGGCCTGTTCGTGGCCCTGGTGCGCACCGCCCACGATCAGCAGCGCCCCGGACGGCGCAACCCCCTGCTGGGCGTTGTCAACCTGATCTGTAAGGTGTATGCCACCGTGATCCGGGGCACCCCCATGATGGTGCAAATCCTGATCTGGGCCTTCGTCATCTTCAAAGGTGAGCGAAACAAGGTGATGGTGGGCATGATCGGCATGGGGGTCAACGCCGGGGCCTACATCTCGGAGATCATCCGGGGCGGGCTCATGAGCGTGGATCCCGGCCAGTCCGAGGCGGGGCGCTCCCTGGGCCTGGGCTACGCTGACACCATGCGCTTTATCATCATCCCCCAGGCATTTAAGAACATCCTGCCCTCCATGGGCAACGAGCTGGTGACGCTGTTCAAGGATACCTCCCTGGTGAACGCCATCGGCGCGGCGGAGATGACCTACTACGCCCAGCGCATCGGCGGCAAGACCTACGATTTTATGCCGCCCCTCATCGGCATCGCCTGCATCTACTTATTCTTCGTTATCATTCTCACCTGGCTCCAGGGGAAGCTGGAAAGGAGGCTGGCCCAAAGTGATCGACGTTAAACACCTGACCAAGTCCTTTGGGGACAACCTGGTGCTGGACGATATCTCGGAGCACATCCACCCCGGGGAGAAGGTGGTGGTGATCGGCCCGTCCGGCTCGGGCAAGTCCACCTTCCTGCGCTGTCTCAACCTGCTGGAGACCCCCACCGCCGGCACCATCACCTTCGACGGCGCGGAGATCACCGACCCCAAGGCGGACATCAACACCATCCGCCGCCAGATGGGGATGGTGTTCCAGCACTTTAACCTGTTCCCCAACATGACCATCCGCAAAAATATCACCCTGGCCCCGGTGCGCACCGGCCTGATGAAGCAGGCCGAGGCGGAGGAGGAGGCCATGGTTCTGCTGCGCCGGGTGGGGCTGGAGGAGAAGGCGGATGCCTATCCCGCCCAGTTGTCCGGCGGCCAGAAGCAGCGCATCGCCATCGTCCGGGCGCTGGCCATGAAGCCCAAGGTGCTGCTGTTCGACGAGCCCACCTCCGCCCTGGATCCCGAGATGGTGGGGGAGGTGCTGGAGGTCATGAAGGAACTGGCCCGGGAGGGCATGACCATGGTGGTGGTGACCCATGAGATGGGCTTTGCACGGGAGGTGGGCACCCGGGTGCTGTTCATGGACGGGGGGAAGATCGTGGAGCAGGACGAGCCCCACGCCTTCTTTGCCCACCCGCGGGAGCAGCGCACCATTGACTTTCTGTCCAAGGTGCTGTAAGGAATCCCCCACCCCGCAGGGGTGGGGGATTTGCGTACCTCCGGGAGCGGCGCGCCATTGACTTCCTGTCCAAGGTATTGTAAAAAACAGCGGCGGAACAGGTTTCCCGTTCCGCCGCTGTTTTCATACTGTTTTGGGAAGCTACCGCCGCCCGCCGCCGCGGCCTCCGCCGAAAGAGGAGCCGCCGCCGGGGCGCCCGCCCCCAAAGGAGGAGCGCCCCCCGCCAAAGGAGCCGCCGGGTCGTCCCCCGCCGAAGGAGGAGCGACCGCCGCCGAAGCTGCCACCGGGGCGTCCGCCGCCGAAGCTGCCACCGGGCCGGGAGGAGGGTCGTGTGGTGGGCCGCCCTCCGCCGAAGGAGCCGCCGGGCCGGGGGCCGGGGGAGGGCCTGCCTCCGCCAAAGGATCCGCTGGGCCGTCCGCCGCCAAAAGAGCCGCCCGGCCTTGTGCCCGCACCGGGCCGTGAGTTGGGACGGGGCTGGCCTGGGCCGAAGCCCATGCCGGGGCCGAACCCCGGGCCGTGGGGCGGCCGGGGGGGTCTGGGGGGCCGGGGCCGGAAGATATAGAAGGGCCGGTAGACATAGCTGGGCCCGTACCACCCGCAGCGGTAGCGCCGCCGGTGGGAGCCCTCCAGAGCCAGCAGCACGATCACCACCAGTACGATGATGATAATAAGGTCGGTCAAATCGCCCATGTCAGGGCCTCCCTTCCGTGCCATAATAGACACCGTACCAGGATTCCAGGGCCGCGGTGAGATCCAGCACGGCGTCGTCATACATTCCGCGGACGAAATAGTCCTCCATATAGTCGTAGGCGTAGTCGGAGGGGTCGTAGGGGAAGTCCTTGTCCACATCAGCACCCAGCAGAAGCCAGTAGTTGTCGCCCCGGATATCCAGGGCCACCACCATATCATACCCGCCCAGGCCCATAGCTACTGCCTGCCGGTAGGCGTAGTCCCCCAGATCCCGCTGGTTGTTGCAGGTGACTACCGCCACGGTGATATTGTGCCGCTGCCACAGACGCTGGTTGCGTTCGGCCAGTTCCCGCTCCGTTTGGCTGGACAGCACGTTGGCGTCGTCCCGCACGAAGGTGTCGGAAGCGGCGGGGGCGTTGGGCAGATCAGGCTCCGGCACCGGGTTGTTGATGGGCGCCTTGGCGTAGCCGATGCCGATGGAGACCACCACCATCACGATGGTGATGAGCCACGCCGCCCCCTGTTTTTTAAACACGTTCTTCCCCGTCACCGCGCCGGCGGCGACGACAGCCAGCGCGATGCCGATGGCAGCCCAGGGGAGGATAAACAACAGCATTCTCATAGGAAGTCCTTTCTAAGACGCGGACGTTTTCTTTGTGTGCGCCCTACGGTGCACCGTTTACGATCTCTTACCCCCGTAGCTCCAGCAGCTTCTGCTTCAGCTCGCCCTCGATGCGGCCCAGCTCCAGCTCGGCCTCGCGGCGCTTCTGGGCGCCGTCCTTCTGGATCTGCATCACCTCGTCCAGGGTGGAGATGAGCTGCTGGTTGGTGTGCTGGAGGGTCTCAATGTCCACCACGGAGCGCTCCGCCTCCTTGGCCGTCTCGATGGTGCCCATCTTCAGCATCTCCGCGTTCTTGCGCAGCAGATCGTTAGTCATGTTGGTGACGGCGGACTGGGCGGCGGTGGCCTGGCGGGAGTGCTCCAGCCCCAGGGCCAGCACCATCTGGCTTTTCCACAGGGGGATGGTGTTCACCAGGGAGGACTGGATCTTCTCCAGCATCAGGGCGTCGTTGTTCTGGATCATCCGGGTCTGGGGGCCCATCTGGATGGAGATCATCCGGGTGAGCTCCAGGTCGTGGAGCTTCTTCTCGAACCGGTTGCACAGGTTGGCGTAGTCGTTGTACTTCTGGGCGTCCTCCTGGGAGCCGGAGGCGGCGGCCTTCTTGCGCAGCTCCTCCAGATCCTCGTTCCGGGCCTTCATCAGCGCCTTCTTGCCCGCCAGGATATACATGGTGAGCTCCTTGTAGTACTTGGTGTTCAGCTCATACATCTGATCCAGCATGGCGATGTCCTTCATCAGCGTGACCTGATGCCCCTCCAGGATGGAGGCGATCTTGTCCACGTTGACCTCCGCCTTGTCGTAGCTGGCCTTGAGGGCCAGGGCCTCGTTCTTCTTCTTCTGGAACCAGCCGCCGATGCCCTTCTTCTCCTCCTGGCCGAAGGTTTTCAGCTCCACCACCAGGGAGGACAGCGCCTCTCCCACCTGGCCCAGATCCTTGGTGCGCACGTTGTTGAGGGCGTTCTCCGAGAAGCCGGCGATGTTCTTCTGGGCCGCCGCGCCGTACTGGAGCACCTGGGTGGAGTCGGTGATGTCGATCTTCTGGGCGAAGTCGTTCACCATCTTCCGCTCCGCCTCAGACAACTGGCTCTCGTCCAGCTGGATGGCCTGGGCGTCCCGGGCAGCCTGCACCGCGGCGGCGTCCTCCGGGGTGACGCTGTTCTCCAGGGTCAGGGTGGGGGCCTCCGGGGCTTTGGGAATGGCAGCCTCGGCGGCCTGGGCGGCCTGAGCGGCGGCCGCGGCGCCGGTGGGATCCAGGGTCAGCTCGGGCATCATGTTCTCATCCATGTTTTTTCTCCTCCGTTTTCTGATCGGGTTTGTCTACGTCCGGGGTGGTTTTATAGGTTTTCCAGAAGCTGGTGGCGGCCACCAGGCTTGCCGCCAGCAGCAGCAGGGTGGGCGGGTTGAGGGTGGGCAGCTGGCGGATGGCCGCCACGGCCATGGAGGCGGAGGCCATGGCCCACACGATGGCCAGCACCCGGTAGCCCCGCTTGGAGATCTTCCGTTTCATAGGCCGTCCCTCACGATCCGCCCAGGGTCATGCCGCCGATGCCCTCCTGCTGGAGCATCTGCTCCATGACGGTGATGTCGGCGGAGATGTCCAGGGCCTCCTCGCCGTACAGGGCGTCCAGCTGGCGGCTGAAGGCCACGCAGATGGTGCCCAGCATCTCCTCGATCTTCTCCTTGGTGCCGTCGATGTTGGTTCCCGACGCGCCGGTGGAGTCCATCCGGTCGTAGGCGTTGAGCAGCTTCATGGTGGTGGGCAGGTAGTAGTTCATGAACTTGCGGATCTGGGGCAGTTTGGCGGGCTTCTCCACCACCGCGTCGATGATCTTGCCGGTGGTGGCCTCCAGGTGGCTGATCTGGGCGGAGATCTTCACGTCCTTGATGGAGTCATTGAGCCGCCGCATCTCGGACACGGCTTTCGCCCGCTCATCCAGCAGAGCGTCGATCTCCGGGTTGCCGGTGGACTGGGGCTTCTCCTCCTTGGGCTTGGGTTGGGCGGGGCCGGGGGCGGAGATGTCGGCCATCTCATAGCCCCGGTCTGGGAAGATCATCTTGCCCACGAAGTACGCCGCCAGCGAGGCCAGCGCCGCCATGAGGTAGTGGGTGGGCCGGTACAGCGGCGCGCACAGCGCCCACAGCAGCCACGTTCCCCCGACGAAGTAAATGGGCAGGACGCTGCGTTTTTTCACATAGGCCATGGCGCTCGCTCCTTCCTGGGGATCAAAAATAGATACCTCCCCTATTTTACCCTCCCGCGCTGTCAAAGTCAAGAAGAAGGGGGGCGGGGCGGTTGACTTTCCTGCGTTCTTCCTGTAAAATAAAGTGCTAAACTGACACGAGGGAGTCCTTTACCATGATGACGCTGAACGACTTCAAGGCGGCCCGGAAGACGCTGGATGGCGTGCTCCACCCCACCGACCTGATCTACAGCCCCTTTTTCACCCGCGCCTCCGGCAACCAGGTGTACCTCAAGCCGGAGAATATGCAGGTGACGGGGGCTTATAAAATCCGGGGCGCTTATTTCAAATGCTCCACCCTGTCCGATGAGGAGAAGGCCCGGGGGCTGGTGACGGCCTCCGCCGGCAACCACGCCCAGGGGGTGGCCTACGCCGCCCGGGCGGCGAGGGTGGCCGCCACCATCGTCATGCCCACCACCACCCCCCTGGTGAAGGTGAACAATACCAAGGACTACGGGGCGAAGGTGGTGCTCCACGGGGAGACCTTCGACGACGCGGCGGCGCTGGCCGCCCAGCTCAGCCAGGAGGAGGGGCTGACCTATGTCCACCCCTTCAACGACCTCACCGTGTCCACCGGCCAGGGCACCATCGCCTATGAGATCTTCAAGGATCTGCCCGACGTGGACGTGATTCTGGTGCCCATCGGCGGCGGCGGACTGGCGGCGGGTGTGTCCACCCTGGCCAAGCTGCTCAACCCGTCGGTGCAGGTCATCGGCGTGGAGCCCTCCGGGGCGGCGTCCATGAAGGCCAGCCTGGAGGCGGGCCATGTGGTGACGCTGGACAAAATCTCCACCATCGCCGACGGCGTGGCGGTGAAAACCCCCGGGGATCAGGTGTTCCCCTACATCCAGCAGCACGTGGACGATATCCTCACCATCGACGACGACGAGCTGGTGGACGCCTTCCTGGACGTGATGGAGAAGCACAAGATGGTGGTGGAGAACGCGGGGCTGCTCACCGTGGCGGCGCTGAACCACCTGGAGCCGGACGGGCGCAATGTGGTGAGCGTGCTGTCCGGCGGCAATATGGACGTGATCACCATCTCCTCCCTGGTGCAGCACGGGCTCATCAACCGGGGGCGGATCTTCACCTTCTCGGTGCAGCTCCCGGATCGGCCCGGCGAGCTGCTGCGGATCGCGGAGCTGGTGGCGGGGCTCAACGGCAACATCATCAAGCTGGATCACAACCAGTTTGTCAACATCAACCGGCAGGCCGGGGTGGAGCTGAAGGTGACCATGGAGGCCTTCGGCCTGTCCCACAAGGCGGAGATCCTCAACGCCCTGAAGCAGGCGGGCTACGACGTGCGAGAGGTGGCCGCCAGCGGCACCATTACAGGGTAAGTAGGGGAGGGGCTTGCCCCTCCCGCCTTGAAGGATCGGAGACCCTTTTCCCGGGAGGGGGCAAGCCCCTCCCCTACGGACAAGATCACAATCCCCGCACCGCCGCGATTGCAGCGGTGCGGGGTATTCAGGTGCGGCGCGCCCTGCGGCGGGCCTGCTGGACGCGGGCCAGGGGGCGTGGGGAGCCGTCCAACGCCGCCGCCGGCGGACTTCCGCGTGTTCTATCCTATGCGGCGGGGCCGGGGCTGCCCCAGGCCGGGGGGCCGGGGACGGGCTCTGCGCCCGGGCAAATTTCTGAAAAAGAGGGAGAAAATCATGCTCAAGATCGCCCCTTCCATTCTTTCGGCGGATTTTTGCAATTTGGAGCGGGACATTAGGCGGGTGTCCGCCGCGGACTGGCTCCACGTGGACGTGATGGACGGCGCCTTTGTGCCCAACCTCACCATCGGCGTGCCGGTGGTGGCGTCCATCCGCAAGCACACCGGGATGTTCCTGGACGTGCACCTGATGATCGACAAGCCGGTGCGATATATCGACCAGTTCTGCCAGGCGGGGGCGGATCTGCTGTCCGTCCACCTGGAGGCCGACCACCCCACCCGCATCGCCGACGCCCTCCGCGCCATGGAGGCCAACGGGGTGAAGAAGGCGGTGGCTCTGCGGCCCATCACGTCGGCACGGGCGGTGCTGCCCTATCTGGAGCGGCTGGACATGGTGCTGGTGATGACGGTGGAGCCGGGGTTCGGCGGGCAGAAGTTCATGGAGTCCCAGCTGGACACCATCCGGGAGGTACGGGCGCTGATCGACAAATACAACCCAGCCTGTGAGCTGGAGGTGGACGGCGGCATCGCCCCCGGCACAGCGGAACAGGTGATTGAGGCGGGGGCCAACGTGCTGGTGGCGGGATCTGCGGTGTACGGCGCGGAGGATCCGGCGAAAGCCATTGAACTTCTGCGGACGGCGAGGTGACGTTATGAAGGAATATCAGGTGCTGACAGCCCAAACTCCGGAGGAGGCCGAAGCCGCGATGAACCGGATGGCCCGCCAGGGGTGGACAGTCAAAGCGGTGACCCAATGGGACAGGGCCTCGTCCTATCGCGTGATGATCACCTTTGAGAAGGACGCATAACGATTTGGAGGTTTTCCCATGGACTATTTCCCCGCTGCCCTGGAAAATTTAGTGGAGCAGTTCGCCAGGCTCCCCGGCGTGGGCCGCAAGAGCGCCCAGCGGCTGGCCTTTTACATTCTCGATCAGCCGGAGCAGACAGCCAAAGACTTCGCCGCCGCCCTGCTGGACGCCAAGACCTCCATCGGCTGCTGCCCGGTGTGCCAGAACCTCACCGACGGGGAGGGGGCGTGCCCCATCTGCGCCTCCTCCAAGCGGGATCACGCCACCGTGTGCGTGGTGGCCGACCCCAAGGACGTGGTGGCCATGGAGCGCTCCCGGGAGTACGCCGGGGTGTATCACGTCCTCCACGGGGTGATCTCCCCCATGAACCACGTGGGGCCGGACGATCTGCACATCGCCCAACTGGTGGAGCGGGTGTCCGCCGGGGGGATCGACGAGGTGATCATGGCCACCAACCCGGACACCGAGGGGGAGACCACCGCCCTGTACCTGTCCCGGCTGCTGAAGCCCTTCGGGGTGAAAACCACCCGGCTGGCCTACGGCATCCCGGTGGGCAGCCACCTGGAATTTGCGGACGACGCCACCTTGATGCGGGCGTTAGAAGGGCGCAGGGAGATATAAAAAAGAACCATGTGCGGAAAGGGCAAAGCTCCTCTCCGCACATGGTTTGTTCTATGCGGGTTCAGTTCACCGGAATCAGCGTGCCCTTCAGGGAGAGGAAGGAGATGTCCTCTATATCAATGGGTTCCTCAAATTTCCAGGTGTTGAAGGCGTCCCAGAGCTCCTTCTCGGGCGTGCTCACGTTGCTGTAGCCCCCTGTTCCGGGCTCGGCGGCCACGGTGGAGCCGTCCTTTTTCACGGCGTACAGCGTGTCGCCGTGGAACCCGCCGGAGCTGCCGGAGCTGCTGAACATGACCACCGACAGAGGGGAGAGGGTGACCTGCCGCACCTGGCGGCCCCCCAGCTCGCCCGTCCAGTCCAGGGTGACGGAGGGGTGGTATTCCAGCTCGAAGTCCACCGACCAGTCGCCCTCAAGCTGGATACCGGGGCGGAAATAGTCCCCATAGACCCGCAGCTCGTTGCTTTGCAGCGACTTTAGATCCCCCGCCTTGATCAGGGGGAACAGGATGTCCATGCCCCCCTCCACCAGCGTCTGTTGGCACACATCATATTCCGGGCCCGAGGCCCCGGTGACATAGCAGATCAGCGCGCTCTTTCCACTCTCCCGGAGCGCCGGACGCACCCCTTCGGCAAAGTCCAGCCGAACGTGGAAGCAGCCGTCGTCGGCAAAGCCCATGGAGGAGATGCGGATATCCTCCGTGCCCTCCAGGGGCATGGGGGTCTGGCCGGGGGCCAGCACTACCTTTTTTCCGGGCAGGACGGCGTCCGTGTACCCGGTGCCCGCCAGATCGCTGGGCTTGTAGATCACCTTGTCGTCCTTGCCCACGCTCAGGCTTTTGAGCACCGCGCCGGTGACGGAAACGCAGGGGGCGCTGGCGTGGGGCGCGGCCATCCGGGTGTCCAGCCCCTTGATCTCCAGCCGGGCCTCCCGGGTGGGCCGGGCGTTCTCATCATAAGAAATGGTGGCGCTGATCAGGGCGGTTTTTGTCTCCGGGTCGTAGGACGCCACATCAAAGTAGCGGGTGGACGGAAACCCGGAGCCCACCTGCGCCGCCGGGTTTTTCCCCTCCCGATCCCGGAGCTCCCCGGCGGTGAGCCGCCCGCTGAGGGTCAGAAACTCGTTGAGCCGATCCCCCTCCACGTCCTGGACGGACAGGTAGAACCGGGCCTCCAGATCATCAGATATGGCGCTGAGCATTTGAATCTTGATCCCCTGATCGGTGCACGACGCCCCCTTGATATACTGGGCGTAGGGGGCAAAGGGCCCCAGATGCTCCTGAAGGCTGCGCCACACCGCCGGCGCCGCCGCCGCGGTGGCCGTGAGGGTCAGGGCGGCGCACACCGCGATGGCAGCCACGGCCCGGCGGCCGATCCACTTTTTCCGTTTCATGTCGGTTCCTCCTTCGATGAGTGTGTAGAGCCGTTCCAGCTCCTCCTGGCGGGGGCCGAGCTGTTCCATCTCCCGCTTATACTGCTCGCTCAGCACGGCTTCCCCTCCTTCAGCTTGTCCCGCAGCAGGGCCCGGGCCCGGGACAGATGAGATTTGACGGTGCCCTCGCGCTTGCCGGTGATGTCCGCGATCTCGGCCACGGAGTACCCCTCGTAATAATACAGGTGGATGGGGATGCGGTACCGGGCGGGCAGGGAGAGCACCGCCTCCGTCACGCTCCCCTCCCCCGGCTCCTCCGGCGCGGACACGTCCTCCTCCAGCGGCTCCTCCCGCTTCCGCCAGGGCAGGCGGAACAGGTCGGTGGCGCAGTTGGAGGCCACCTTCAGCAGCCAGGCCCGGGCGTGGGCCTCGCTGTCAAAGACCGGCCTGTGCCGAACCAGGCGGAGGAATACCTCCTGCATCACGTCCTCCGCGTCGGCGCGGCTGCCGGTTCTGGCGTAGGCCAGGCGGTAGATTGCCGGGGCGAACTGCCGGGCCAGCGCGCTGGGATCGTTCCAGGGCTCTCCCATGCGCTCCCTCCTTTCTGTCTCTGATCTGGATACGGAACAGGGCCCCGTTTGGTTGCGTTTTTCCAGGAAAAAATTTTTCCCCGGCGGAGGGAGAGGTAACGTAAGGAAGTTACCTCTCCCTCATTTTTTGCAGTCAGCCGAGTGTGATTGAATTGCATGGAATTTCAGCATGTTGGAGGACTATATCGTGGAAAAGTCATTTTTTAAGCGGATGGGCGGAACCTATCATCAAGAGGGCGATTACTTTCTTCCAGACCTGTCTGCCCCGGAACTTCCCGCCATCGGCGTATGGGGACAGCGACGAAGACGGTATTTGAAAGAACACCGTCAAACCCTTTATACGGCCCTGTTGCTGTCCGGTGAACTGAACAGCAATCTAACCGAGATTGACACACAAGTAGAAGCCATGCTTTCTCAGTTAATCAAGCAGATGGCGAAGCAAGAGGGCATTACTGAACAACTCAAAGCTGAAAATCAAATGGAATGGGTCGGAAAGATAAACAACATCCGAGAACGGGCAGAAGAAATTATCAATACCGAATTAATCTATTCTTGAATACAATTACAATACTGCAAGTGAGCGGCACTCCTGTTTGGAGTGCCATTCATTAAAAAGGTCTTGCATCGGAACAATATCGCTCACGCCGTTGGCGGTGTCGATGTTGTCCATGATGGCGATGTAGCGCACGTTCAGCCGTACAAAATCTTCTTCCAGAAGCTGACCCACCACAAGGCGGTTGCGGCCCAGTCGGGAGTGGTCTTTTACAACGAAGTTGGCCACAAGCCCCTGTTCGGCCAGTTCCATAATTTCAATAAAGGCTGGACGGGTGAACGTAACTCCCGAGTATCCGTCGTCGAACATAAACCGGGGATTGGGCAGGTGGTTGTCTGCGGCGAATTTCTCCAAGATGGCTCTTTGATTCTGGATCGAACCTGAGATACCCTCTTTCTCATCGTCACGGGACAGTCTGGCGTATAACACAGTAATTCGCTGCTCGTTTGGCTGCTTTTTCTTCAAAATATGCTCCTTTCCGCAGCCGGATGTGATATGAATTGTAAGGTAGCTTTATCATACCACACCCGGCGCAAAACTTCAACACTTTACAGTGCGATATTTCGGGTGAGAATATGATAAACTTTTTCCTCGGCGGTTTCATCGGTGTCCCCGCTGAAATGGGCATTGACGGTGTAGATGGTGCCGCCAATCTCCTGCTCAAAGCTGATGGGGCGGCTGTACTGATGCTCTTTCAGCCAGTCCAAGCGTTCCTCGTGGGACAGGCTTACAAGGTAGACCGCTGTTTTATCAATCTGCTCCATCACTTCATCGTAAATTTCCTGCTCACGTTCTGTCAGTTTAATCGTGTATAGCATCAGGATACCCCTCCTCAAAGGCTCTACGAACAGTCTGTGCCGCATCCTCGACCTCCGTCAATGCTCTGCGGAGGGTGGGAACGTCCAGCATACCGCTGTTGGCTCTGACCAGTACATCCGCCACTTTCAGCCCAGCTTGGTGTGTCACAGTGATCAAGGCCGGGACATCTACCTGGGGGCCAGGTTTGACCTCCGCAGCCAAGACTACTTTACGTACATACTTGGAACGGTCAAGTCCGGCCGCTGCTGCCTTGTGATCTAAATCCCACAGTTCTTCTTCCGTAAAATGGATACGGGCTTTTTGATCCCTTGTTCTCATAGGTCGCTCATCCTTTCTGATTTTGGGGTTTCAGGGAACTCCCTGACAAGTGGTATTGGGGGATTTGTACCCCCCAATACGTTGCTTGTTAAGACAATACCACTCTCCCTTCGGTGTATTTGAACGGCTGCGCCGTTCTTCCTGAATGACACCCCTGTTTCTTCTTTCAGCAGGTTTTCTCATCAGCAGTCATTCAGTTGTCAGGGCAAAAAAGAAGCCGATACATAGACGCACCAACCCCAGCGGGAGCTTTCCTCTCGCTGGGGTTCTTGTGTGGTTGTCTATGTACCGGCTGAAAAGCCGTATTCAGTTCGCCCTAATAAGGGAATGTTAACTTACCACAATAGAGCAAAATTGTCAAGCCATACCAACCGCTTTTTGATGAATTTTTTGTAAATATGTATTGGCAAGCCTGGAATAATTGTGGTATACTAATTCTGTATAAATAGGGGGGAGGGACATCTATGCAATTTAGTGAAGATGCTATCAAAAGACTGATTACAGCAATAGGGTATACTCCCCAAGATGGGAAAAGTGGAATTTATCTTAAAAGCTATCAAAACCATGATGGATATTGTATTTTTGTAGATTTTAACAACCAACAAATTATTTACGATTCTGATGAAAATCCATCAGGTATTGCTATAAAAGTATGGGAAAGAACAACCAGTAATTTTTCACAGATCGAAAATTTTGTTGTTTTGGAGTGCGTGGATAGCCTGTTAGAAAAGGGCTATACTCCATCTTGCTTAGAGTTGGAAAGAACCTATCCTTCAGGGCATGGGCGTTCGGGCAGACTTGATATTTTGGTCAAGTCTGTTGATGATGTGCCCTTTTTGATGATTGAATGCAAGACTTGGGGAGCAGAGTTTGATAAAGAACAGTCAAAAATGTTGAAAAATGGCGGCCAGTTATTTACATATTATGTAAATGATAGGGCTACTAAGTTTTTGTGCCTTTATGCCGCTCAAATAAACGATATCAGAGAACGTAAAAATATAATTGTTGACGTTGACCCGGCCTGGGCAAGTTTGTCTGGTGTCAAGGAAATTTATGATCACTGGAACAAAAATTTCAAAGACAACGGTATCTTCGACAGTTATGCTGCGCCCTATGATGTTAAACACAGGGCACTTACCTATGGCAAATTGGAAACACTCAAAGAAGAACATAGCGGAAAAATTTATAACCAAATTATGGAGATACTGCGCCATAACGCTATTTCTGACAAGCCCAATGCCTTTAATAAGCTACTGAATCTTTTTGTCTGCAAAATTATTGATGAAGCAGATAAAAACCCGGAAGATGAACTGGAGTTCCAATGGTTAGAGAGTGACACAGACGAAAGTCTGCAATTACGCCTGAATGATTTATACAAAAGGGGAATGTGGCGTTTTCTTGAGATTGAAGTCATCGACTACGAACAACGTGAAGTGTCCGAGAAATTAGCAAATATTGAAGATTCTCTTACAAAACAATGGATTATGAAAATGTATACGGACACTCGTCTAAAGAAAAGCCCCAATTTTGCATTTGTGGAGGTTCAGGATGACAGAACTTTTGCCTTAAATGCGAAAGTTGTTCGTGAAATTGTTGAACTACTTCAAGCATATAAGTTCCGTTATGAGCAAAAGCATGAATTTTTGGGGAACTTCTTTGAGCTTTTACTGAACACCAGTATGAAGCAGGAGGCGGGGCAATTTTTTACTCCTGTTCCAATTACTCGTTTTATTATTTCCTCCCTGCCATTAGCTGAGCTTGTCCAAAAACGTGTTGATGACAGGAAAGATGAACCGTTGCCTACTGTAATCGACTATGCCTGCGGAAGCGGCCATTTTCTGACCGAATATATGGCTCAGATGCAGGAAATTATTGACCATAAGATTGATATTTCCCATACATCGCCGAGGATCAAGAACCTTATTCGGTCATGGCAAGGTTTCACGAAATTCCTTTGGGCCAGAGACTATGTATATGGAATTGACTTAGATAATAGGTTAGTGAAAACCACAAAAGTCAGTGCGTTCTTTAATGGCGATGGAGAAGCCAACATTGTTTGGGCTAATGGCTTGGACAGTTTTACAAAGTCAGAAGTGTTTAGGGGAAAACTTGTAGGCGCCAGTGGGCGGGATAATGGGAAATTTGATATATTGATTTCTAATCCCCCATATTCTGTTGACGCATTCAAAAGCACAATCACATACGGGGAAGAATCTTTTGAACTGTACTCGGGCCTTACTGACAACAGTTCTGAGATTGAGTGTCTCTTTGTGGAGCGCATGAAGCAGCTTTTAAAGGTCGGTGGCTGGGCAGCGGTTATTTTGCCGAGTTCCATCTTGACAAACAGCGGCATCCATGCAAAGGCACGGGCAATCCTCCTGAAGTACTTCAACGTGAAGGCGATTGTTGAGGCGGGCTCTAATACTTTCATGAAAACCAACACAAGCACGGTTATCTTGTTTTTAGAGCGCCGTAGCAATGATGAGCGTATCAATATCAGCCGAGCTATTGACCGATTTTTTACCTCGTATCATGATGTCACTGTTTCTGGCATTGAAAATGCTTTTTCGGTCTATGTGTCAAATGTGTATGACCGGCTGGCCTTTGAGGACTATATCAGCTTGTTCAACGGAACTCCCAGTGAGGTAGCTAAAGCCCATGAGATTTATGCGGACTATGTAAAAGCGTTTGGTGAAGATTTCCGCTCTAAGGCGATTGCAGTTGAAAAGGAAAAGCTACTGTATTTCTTGTTGACTTACAACCAGACCATTGTTTTGGTTAAGACGGGGAAAGGAAAAGAAGAAAAGAAATTCCTCGGCTATGAGTTTAGTGAGCGCCGGGGGCACGAAGGTTTGCATCATCTTCCTGGGGGGACAAAGCTATATGACGAAACTGATCCACTCAATCCCCAAAAGACCAGCAGCTATATTTACAACGCTTTCAAAGGAAGCTTTACCGACATTGACAAAAGTTTGGCCAACAATATATCCTACAGGCGTATGAGCGGATTTATTGAGTATGGAACAAGTAGGTTTGACAAGAAAGTAAATTTAGGGAAACGTATAAAGATCAGTTCCTCACATCCGATGGTTCCTCTAAATACTATCGTTAATATAATAACAGGAGTGACATTTGCCAAAGATGACCAATCGCTGGAAGAAACAGGCAAAGTGGTTTTGACGGCGGATAACATTACAAGCAATGGTACGCTGAAAATTGTCAAAAAAGTTTACTTAAGAGAGGATTTTCCAGGAGATACTGAAAAACGCTTGTGCACGGATGACATTTTCATTTGCCTGTCCAGCGGAAGCAAGGAGCACGTTGGGAAATGTGCGATGATTGAACAGGATACTCCTTTCCTTGCAGGCGGATTTATGGGAATCTTGCGAAAAAAATCAGATACTGTCTGGATGAAATATCTATGGGCTGTGCTTACATCCGATCAGTATAGAGCAGTGCTTGGGCAAGAAAGCACCGGAACAAATATTAACAACTTGGGGGGAACTCTTGGAAATATCAAAATTCCATTGCCACCTCTGAAGTTACAGCAAAATATTGCAGAAGAAATAGAAAGGATTGAGCACACCGAGGAAAAGTGTCAGGAAGCTGCAAAAAGACTGAGACAAGAATTATTGAAACCGGAATATTTTCAATTCCAACCTCAGCGAATTGGGGATATCTCTGTCATGGCAAAGCGCGGAAAATCCGCAAAATATGGCAATTCAAACATACAGATTATCAAATCCGGGCAGGCTCGAGGGTATCTCGATTTTGATTTTTCCGAAAAGCATTTTGTTGCAGATGGGTTTGTGTTAGATGAGCGAAAGCTGGAAAAAGGGGATATTCTAATCAACTCGACTGGCGTTGGTACTGCTGGAAGGGTAACACTTTTTGATTTAGATGGTGACTTCGTTGTAGATAGTCACATTACAATTGTCCGCCTTGATAGAAAGAAAGCCCTCCCTAAGTATGTGCTATATTCCCTTGCGAACATTGGTTTTAAACAAATTGAAGCAATGGCCGACGGACAAAGTGGGCAAATTGAACTGCCATTAGAAGCTATCCTTGCAATTCAAGTTCCTCTGCCATCCATTGAAGTTCAGCAAAAATTTGTAGAAGAAATTCAGCGAACAGAGGATCAAATCGCTCAACAGGATGCTCAGTTAAGCGCGCTAAAGGCAGAAAAAGAATCGGTTCTAAAGAAATACCTATAACCAGCATGAGCGGCACGCAAAAAACACGAGCGACAAGGTTCGCCGTGTCATGCAGAGCCGTGGCAACGCTGGAATACCGCTGACTACCAATACCCCCTTTGGGTACAAGAAAGACCCGGAGGACAAGAACAGCTGGATCGTGGACGAGCCAGCGGCAGAGATAGTACAGCGGATATTTCAGATGTGCGTCAGCGGCCTGGGGCCTACACAAATTGCCAAGCTGCTAAAGGCTGATGGTGTGCTGACACCCAGCGAATACCAGCGCAGCATCGGCGTGAACTGTCCAACCAAACTTCCCGAGTACCTGCACAAATGGTGTTCTCACACAGTAGCGGAAATTCTGGACAGGCAGGAGTATGTGGGCGATACCGTCAATTTCCGCACCTACCGCCAGTCTTTCAAGCAGAAAAAGCAGTTGGACAGGCCGCAGAAGGATTGGAGAGTGTTCCCCAATACCCACCCCGCCATCATTGATAGGGAAACCTTTGCCCTTGTTCAAAACCTCCGCCAGCACCGCCGCAGGCCTACAAGGACGGGCGCTGTGAGTATGTTCTCAGGGCTTCTCTACTGCGCCGACTGCGGGAGTAAACTGGGGTACAGCGCCACCAACAACTACAAACGGGAGCAAGCGTTTTTCTTTTGTTCTGCCTACCGTAGCAATTCCGATGTTTGCTCCGCTCACTTCATCCGGGAGAAAGTCATTGAAGAACTGGTGTTAGAGGGCTTACAGCGGTTGTTATGGTACATCCAGGTCTACGAAAAACGGTTTGCCCACGAGCAAATGGAGCGGTTCGGTCTGCAAGAGAAGAAAGAGCTGACTGCCAAACGCCGGGAGTTGGATAAGGCCAAGCAGCGGGTGTTGGAGATTGACCAGCTTATCCAGAAAAGCTACGAGGACATGAGCAAGGGCCTGCTGTCCGAGGAACGCTTTGCCACGCTGACGGTATCTTTGGAAAACGAGCAGCGGAAGTTGAAAGCGGCGATCCCTGAGATTGAGGCCAGTCTGGATGCTACCGTGGACAAGGCTGCTGATTTGCAGCGGTTCATTGAGCGGGCCAGACAGGTGACACGGCTGACCAAGTTGACGCCTGAAATTGTCCACGAGTTCATTGACAAAATCTTGGTTTCTCAGCCGGTAAAGGTAGACGGTAAGCGGCATCAGCGGGTGGACATCTACTACAACACCATTGGGCTGTGGACAGCGCCGGAGCCGGAAACGCTGGAACAGGAATATATGGCTTACTATCAGGCTATGCAGAAACGTCAGAAAAAGACAGCGTAGCCGAAGCTACGCCGTCTAAATAGGTAACTTGTTGTTTACGGCCCCCGCCCTGGGGCAACTTCCTTACGGGAGTTGCCCCGACGGGGCGGAAATTTTTCGTTTTTGTGCTTTTCCTCTTTTCTTTTCCCCAAAGCCATGTCATAATAGATCAATCTGAACAAGTTTTTCAAGGAGTGACCCATATGAAACGCGCCGCCGAGTTTTCCCATGAGAAGCTGGAATACCTGAAGCTGCTCTCCCGGCAGTACCCCACCGTCCAGGAGGCCAGCACCGAGATCATCAACCTCCGGGCCATCCAGAACCTGCCCAAGGCCACGGAACACTTCATCTCCGACGTCCACGGGGAGTATGAGGCGTTCCAGCACATCATCAACTCCGCCTCCGGCGTGGTGCGGGAGAAGATCGACGACCTGCTGGGCTCCTCCGTCCCCCGGTGCGACCGGGATCAGCTGGCCACCCTCATCTACTACCCCGAGGAGAAGCTGGAGGAGATCGAGCGGGAGACGGAGGATATGCGGGAGTGGTACCGCATCACCTTCCACCGGCTCATCGACCTGTGCTGCCTGGTGAGCGCCAAGTACACCCGTTCCAAGGTGCGCAAGGCCATGCCCAAGGACTACGCCTACATCATCGACGAGCTGATCCACACCCACTTCGAGCAGAACGAGACGGACAAGCGGGGCTACTACGAGAACATCATCAACACCATCATCGACCTGGATCGGGCCTCCAACTTCCTCATCCAGCTGTGCGAGCTCATCAAGCGCTTGGCCGTGGATCACCTCCACCTGGTGGGGGACATCTTCGACCGGGGCCCCGGCGCGGACGTGATCATGGACGCCCTCATGGACTACCACAGCGTGGACATACAGTGGGGCAACCACGATATCCTGTGGATGGGCGCCGCCTCCGGCTCCCGGACGCTGGTGGCCACCGTGCTGGCCAACTCCCTGCGCTACAATAATCTGGAGGTCATTGAGACGGGGTACGGCATCTCCCTGCGGCCCCTGTCCGTGTTTGCCGACGAGGTGTACCGCAAGTGCGACGTCAGCCGCTTCCAGGTGAAGATCGCCAAGGAGGACGAGAGCAGCTTCACCGAGCGGGACAAGCTGCTGGCCGCCCGGATGCACAAGGCCATCACCATGATCCTGTTCAAGCTGGAGGGCCAGAAGATCCGCCGCAACCCCTGCTTCAACATGGACGACCGGCTGCTGCTGGACAAGGTGGACTACCAGGCGGGCACCGTGGAGATCGACGGCACCGTCTACCCCATGCTGGACACCGACTTCCCCACCGTGGATCCCAAGGATCCTTACGCCCTCACCCCGGAGGAGGACGCGCTGATCAACACCCTCACCCGATCCTTCAAACACAGCGAAAAGCTCCAGCGCCACGTCCGCTTCCTCTACTCCAAGGGCAGCCTGTACCGGGTGTATAACGGCAACCTGCTGTTCCATGGATGCATCCCCATGCACCAGGACGGCACCTTTATGAGTTTTTCCATCGGCTGCAAAAACCTGTCGGGCCGGGAATTCCTGGACTACGCCGACCTCACCGCCCGCCGGGCCTACTACAACAAGCCCGGCTCCCCGGAGCGGCAGTTCGGCATGGACTTTTTGTGGTGGCTGTGGTGCGGGCGGAACAGCCCCATCTTCGGTCGGGATCGCATGACCACCTTCGAGCGCCGCTTCGTGGAGGACGAATCCACCCACGTGGAGACGAAAAACGCCTATTACACCCTCTACAATGACCCCGCCGTGTGCGAGGGCATCCTGAAGGAGTTCGGCCTGGAGGGGCCTCACTGCCACATCATCAACGGCCACGTCCCCGTGAAGTCCAAGAAGGGGGAGAGCCCGGTGAAGGGCGGCGGCAAGCTCATCGTCATCGACGGTGGTTTCTGCAAGGCGTACCAAAAGACCACCGGCATCGCCGGCTACACCCTGATCTACAACTCCATGTGCTTCCGGCTGGTGGCCCACGAGCCCTTTGTGGGCAGGGCGGCGGCCATCCGCAAGAACTGGGACATCGCCTCCACTTCCCAGATCTTTGAGCGGCTGGAGCGCCGGGCCACCATCGAGGACACGGACAACGGCCGGCGGATGCAGGCCCAGGTGGACGATCTGCTGGATCTGCTGCGGGCCTACCGCAGCGGCGCCATCGTGGAGAGCCATAAGACCTGACCGGACGGCGCGCCGCGGAGAAAGAGACCCCAAAAATCGGGCCCTTTCCCCGCGGCGCGCCCTGTTTCCCAGAATTTGATACCAAACTGTAACCATTTTTTGCGGGAAATTCCTTGCCCATTTCAATCTATAGTGATAGAATAATGCCGTTGTAAAAAAGTACGATGGAGCTGGGCCGCACTTTGGTTCAAAAATGCCGCTGTGTGTCCGCTTTTCCGGCGTCAAAGGCCGGAAAAGATACCGCCGCGGCTTTTTTCTATGGAGCGGCTTTGCATAGGGAGGTTGTGACGTGATGGAAGACTCGACGCCGAATACCCCGAACACGCCTGATACCCCAAACAGTCCCAGCACGCCGAAAACCCCAGGGGGCCGGAGGGCCGCGAAAAAGGTCCCGGTGGGGCTGATCGCCGGCCTGACGGCCGCAGCCCTGGCGGCGGCGGTGGTGGGCGGCTATTTCGGGCTGTGCGCCTGGGTGAAGGACAACGGTTGCCTGCTCCCTGGGGCGGTGGCCGTGGACGACCGAGGCGAGGCGGTGGCCGACCTGGGCAAGCTGTCCCAGGAGGACGCGCTGGAGCTGGTGTCCCAGGAGATGGATCAGCGGTTGGGTGACCGCAAGCTCACCCTGCTGTATGGCGACGGAAAGAAGAAGGAGCTCACCGGCGAGCTTATGGACATCTCCCCGGAGGCGGCGGTGGAGGCCGGCTTCTCCGCCAAGGGGGAGCAGCCCCTGTGGAAGCTGGGGGCAATGTGGCTGGGGGCGGTGCAGGAGCCCTGCCAGATGTCCCTGTCCGCCGCTGCCTTCACCGAGGAGGGGGAGGCTCAGGCCAAAAAGGTGATCCAGTCCATTGCGGACGAGGTGAAGGTGGATCCGGTGGATTTTACCTATGAGGTGGGGGGGGAGACGGTCACCGTCACCCCCGGCACTGACGGGCAGAAGCTGGACACCGACGCCCTGCTTGCCGCCGTGGAGGAGGCTTTGGCCCAGGGCGAAACGGAGCTGCAAGTGGAGACTGAGCCCGTCCCCGGGGCGGAGCTGTCCGGCACCGTGATCCGAGATCTGGTGCACGTGGAGCCCCAGCCCCCCGGCGTGGACAAGGACGGCAAGCTCACCCCGGCGATCATCGGCCGCACCGTGGATCCCCAGGAGGCCCAGAAGCTGCTGGACGCCGCCGCACCCGGTGAGAGCGTAGAGATCCCTCTGGCCCTGATCCCGCCGGACACTACCGGCGACGAGCGGCTGTACTACAAGGATCTGCTGGCGGAGGTCACCACCAATATGGATGGGGTGGCCAACCGCTCCTTCAACGTGGCCCGGGCCGCCTCCTTCTGCAACGGCAAGGTGCTCCAGCCCGGCGAAGTGTTCTCCTATATTGGCACCATTGGCAACCCCAGCCAGGCCAACGGCTATAGGCCCAGCACCGGATACCAGAACGGTGAGACGGTGCCCATGGACGGCGGCGGGGTGTGCCAGGTGTCCTCCTCGCTGTACTACTGCGCGGTGTACTCCAACCTGGAGATCGTCCGGCGGGCGTGCCACGCCTTCTCCACCGGCTATATCCCCAACGGGCTGGACGCCACCATCTATTATCCCAGCCTGGATTTCAAGTTCCGGAACAATACCGGCTTCCCCATTAAGATCGTGGCCTATTGCGAGGGCGGGGCCTGGGGCAAGCTCACCGTCCAGTTCTACGGTAGCAACCCCGACGGCATCCGGGTGGAGACCCAGCGGTACACCCAGGGCTCCACCGCCTGGACCACGGTATATGAGCCGGACGAGACCATCCCCCGGGGCACCACCAAGGTGAAAACCACCCCCTATACGGGCTATGTGGTGGACGTGTACCGCTGCGTGTACGACGCCAACGGCAACCTGATCTCCCGCACCTTTGAGAATCACAGCAAGTACAACAAGCGGGACAAGGTGATCCTCTACAACCCGGCGGACGAGGGGCCCTGGGGCCTCGGCGTGGATCCCGGCGTGGAGCCCACCCCGGAGGTTCCGCCGACAGAGCCGCCGGTGGAGCCCACCCCGGAGATCCCGCCGACAGAGCCGCCGGTGGAGCCCACCCCAGAGATCCCACCCACGGAGCCGCCGGTGGAGCCCACGCCGGAGCCGCCCCCCACCCAGTATATCGACCTGCCCAGCGGCGAAATGGGGGCGTGAGCTGTGTTTGAAGGCTTTTCCCAGGAGACGGTGGACTTCATGTGGGGCATCCGGTTCAACAACGAGAAGTCCTGGTTTGAGGCCCACAAGGAGTCGTACCAGACCTGCTTCCTCCAGCCCATGCGGGAGCTGGGGGGCCAGGTGCAGGCCGCCCTGCTGGAGCAGTTCCCCAAGTGCGGGCTGAACCTGAAGGTGTCCCGGATCTACCGGGACGCCCGGCGGCTGTTCGGCCGGGGGCCGTACAAGGATCACCTGTGGCTGTCCCTGTTCCGGTTCGGGAATGAGTCCGGCGGGCACCCGGTGCTCTGGTTCGAGCTGGCCCCGGAGGGTTGGAGCTACGGCATGGGCTTCTGGGAGGCCGACCCCCTCACCATGGAGAAGCACCGGGCCCGGATTGACCGAGATCCCAAGCCCCTGCTGCGGCTGCACAACCGGCTGGCCAAACAAGAGGAGTTCACCCTCCAGGGCCCGGACTATAAGCGGCCCAAGCCCTGCGGCGAGCCCCGGCTGTCCGTGTGGTACAACAAGAAATCCCTGTCCATTGGCCACGAGGAGGAGCTCACCGAGCTGCTCTACACCCCGGCGCTGGCGGATCGGCTGAGGTCGGGCTTCGCTTTTCTCATGCCGTACTACGAGTATTTTTCCACCCTCTGGGCGGATCCCGATCCCCGGGTACCTTTTTCTCGAGAGAAAAAGGTACCAAAAGGGTCTTAGACCCGCGAGCTTGAAACCGTTACCAACCTGGGTCGAAGGAATAAAAGCTGCGTCGGCAACGGAACGAGCCGGTTCATGATCCCTTTCCCGCGTAAACGGTTCCGGCGGCGCTGCCGCCGGAACCGCGTTTTTTTGCAAAAAGGGCCCGTCCGCCCCGTCTAAATCCGGGTATGGGCGCTTATACTGATTTACAGGTTGCATTTTCCAGCGGCCCATTGTATAATGAGGTGCTAATGGTAAAATCACCCTTAAAAATCTGTTTTTTGTCCGTCCTCCCCAGGTGGGAGGGTTTGGAACAGCGGGGGAATGAATATGGAAACGAGAAACATCCACGACTATCTCCGACCCGGGAAGCGGGCCCATCTGGTGGGCATTGGCGGGGTGTCTATGGCTTCCCTGGCGGAAGTGCTCCATGGAGCCGGGGTAGAGGTCACCGGATCTGATCAGAAGGAGAGCGCCACGGTGCTCCACCTGCGGAAGCTGGGCATCCCGGTGATCATCGGCCACCTGTCCGGGAGCGTGGAAGGGGCGGATTGCGTGGTGCGCACCGCCGCCGTCCACGACTCCAACCCGGAGATCGCCGCCGCCCTGAGCACCGGTATCCCGGTCTTTGAACGGGCCCAGGCCTGGGGAGCCATCATGCAGGGGTACAAAAACGCCCTGTGCATCTCGGGCACCCACGGCAAAACCACCACCACCTCCATGTGTACTCACATCTTCATGGCGGCCAAGGCCGACCCCACGGTGATGATCGGCGGCACGCTGCCCCTGCTGGAGGCCTGCCATCGGGTGGGACACGGAGACACCATCATTTTGGAGTCCTGCGAGTACTGCAACTCGTTTTTATCCTTCTTCCCCACGGTGGCGGTAATCCTGAACGTGGAGGCCGATCACCTGGACTTCTTCAAGGATTTGGAGGATGTGGAGCGCTCTTTCCGAAAGTTTGCCGACCGGGTGCCGGAAGACGGCCTGATCGTGGCCAACTGCGAGGACGAGAACACCATGCACGTGCTGGAGGGAGAGACTCGCCCCGTCCTCACCTTCGGCGTGGAGCGAGGGGACGTGCACGCCGATCACCTCACCATGGAGCACGGCTTCGGCTCCTTTGACGTGATCTATCATGGGGAGAAGTACGCCCACCTGGATCTGTCCGTCCCCGGGATGCACAACGTGAAGAATGCCATTGCTGCTGCCGCGGCGGCCATTGCCCTCCACCTGCCGGGGAAGGCGATGGAGGACGGGATGCGGGACTTCCGCCTGCCGGGGCGACGGTTCGAGTACAAGGGGATGTATAACGGCGCGGAGCTGTGCGATGACTACGCCCACCATCCCGGCGAGCTGGCCTCCCTGTTCGACACGGCGGCGGCGCTGGGCTACCAGCGGGTGGTGTGCGCCTTTCAGCCCCACACCTACTCCCGCACCCACGAGCTGTTCAACGATTTTGTGGAGGTGCTCAAGCGGCCGGACGTGACCCTGCTGGCGGAGATCTTCGCCGCCCGGGAGGACAACGACATCGGCATCTCGTCGGCGGATTTGGCGGCGAAGATCCCGGGGAGCATCTACTGCCCCACCCTGACGGACGTGACGGAACAGCTGCGGGAGATCGCCCGGCCGGGGGATCTGCTGCTCACCGTGGGGGCCGGGGATATTTACCTGGCGGGAGAAGCATTGCTGAAGGAAGAATAACACAAGGGCCCGCCCGGGCTTCCCGGGCGGGCCCATTTTATGCCCATGCCTCGAACGGCTCCCCCCAGGCGCCAGCCGTGGGAACCGCCTGGGTTTGTACCCGCACACGGGTGGCAGCACAAATGGGGGGAAAGCCAGTCCAAATCCTGCGTGCCGGTCACTCCCCCTGCAAAAACAGGGTGTTGAGGAACCGGCGCAGGATGCCGCCAAAGCCCAGCCGGGGCACCTCATCCGCCGCCACCAGGTCGATGGAGTCCACCTGCTCACCGTCCACCAGCACCTTGAGCACTCCCAGCTTCTGGCCCTGCTCCACCGGGGCCTCCACGCTGTCCGCCAGCTCCATCTGGGTGGTTACCGAGCCGGTCTTGCCCTTCTCCAGCAGGATAGAGCACTCACGCTGCGTCACGGGCTGCACGGTATCCTTTGTCCCCAGCAGCACAGGCACCGGCGGGATGGCCTGCTCCGGATACACCGGGGTGATGGCGTAGTTGGCGAAGCCGTAATTTAGTAGGGCCTTTGCGCTGTCGAACCGGTCGTTGGAGGTGGGGGCGTGCATCACCACGGCGATGAGCTCCATGCCGTCCCGCTCCGCCGTAGCGGACAGGCAGTAGAGCGCCGTGTCGGTGAAGCCGGTTTTCAGGCCGGTAGCTCCCTCATAGTAAAAGATCAGCCGGTTGGTGTTGGACAGCTGGAAGGTTCCATCCCGGAGGGTGTCCATCCAGATGGTGGTGTACTCCCGGATGGAGGGGTGGTGCAGGATCAGCTCCCGGCTCATGAGGGCGATGTCGTGGGCACAGGTCACGTGCCCCTGGACGGGCAGACCAGTGCAGTTGACAAAGTTGGTGCGCTCCATGCCCAGCTCCCGGGCCTTTTCGTTCATCCGATCCACAAAGGCAGGTTCACTGCCCGCGATGTGCTCGGCTAAAGCTACGGCGCAGTCGTTGGCAGACACTACCGTTACCGCCTTTACCATGTCCCGGACGGTCATCTGCTCGTTTTCCTTCAGCCAGATCTGGCTGCCCCCCATGGAGATGGCGTGGGGGGAGGCGGTCACCAGATCATCCCAATTCAGCGCCCCGCTGTCGATGGCCTCCATCACCAGCAGCAGAGTCATCACCTTGGTGACGGAGGCGGGCTCGTACTGAGCGTCGGCCTCGTGATTGTAAAGCACCTTCCCGGTGGTCTTTTCCATCAGAATGGCGGAGGGGGCCGTCACCTCCACCGGGGCGGCGGCGTAAGCCCTCGTGGGCGCCAGGCAAAGCAGCGCCAGCGCCAGAGCGGCAATTCGTTTCATGGCGTAACCTCTTTCCGTATATACTCGGGCCGGTCTGCGTCTGCCCGTATGAGGAAAGGATGTGAAGATTGGCCCGGTTCTATGCGCGGACGAGTTCCGCAGATGCTGGAAGAACAGGGCGGCTTTGGTCGAAGCCATTGACAAGGCGGACAGCAGGAGGTATAATTCTTCCATTCCAAAGAAAAGGAGTATTCATCCATGGAAAAGTATGTCTGCGTCTGCGGTTGGGAGTACGATCCCGCGGTAGGCGATCCCGACGGTGGTATTGCCCCCGGCACTGCCTTTGCCGATATCCCCGACGATTGGGTATGCCCTGTGTGCGGGCTGGGGAAGGACGCGTTCTCTCCCGCCTAACAAAACGCGCGGCGGCCGGAGCCGAAAGGCTCCGGCCGTTTTGCCGTCTCCACGTTTGACAGCCGGGACAGGCCGTGGTACAATACTTTAGTTTACACACCGGGAAAGGAGGCCCTCCCATGGAGCTGCTCAGTATCGTTGTCCCCTGCTATAACGAGGAGGCCGGCCTGGCCCGGTTTTACGATGCCACCTCTACCGTGTGCGCTGGCCTGGACGCGGTGGTGGAGTTTATTTTCGTGGACGACGGCTCCCGAGACGGCACCCTGGCCGCCCTGAAGGGGCTGGCGGAGCGGGACGGGCGGGTGCGCTGGCTGGCGCTGTCCCGGAACTTCGGCAAGGAGGCCGCCCTGTTCGCCGGACTGGAGCACGCCCGGGGGGACTATGTGGCGGTGATGGACGCGGACTTACAGGATCCGCCGGAGCTGCTGCCCCAGCTGCTGGAGATCGTGCGGGACGGGGGATACGACTGCGCCGCCGTCCGCCGGGTGGATCGGAAGGGGGAGCCCCCCATCCGCTCCTGGTTCGCGCGGCAGTTCTATAAGATCATCAACAAAATGAGCAAAACCGAGATCGTAGACGGCGCCCGGGACTACCGGCTCATGACCCGGCAGATGGCGGACGCGGTGCTCCGGGTGACGGAGTACAACCGCTTTTCCAAGGGCATCTTCTCCTGGGTGGGCTTCCGCACCAAATGGGTGGAGACGGTGAACGTGGAGCGGGCCGCCGGGGAGAGCAAGTGGTCGTTCTTCAAGCTGCTGGTGTACGCTCTGGACGGCATCACCGCCTTCTCCACCGCGCCGCTGGCCATCGCGTCGGTGCTGGGGCTGGTGTTCTGCCTCATCGCCTTTTTTGCCATCATCTTTGTCATTGTGCGGCAACTTTTATGGGGCGGCAGCGCCTTCGGCTGGCCGTCGCTGGTGTGCATTATCCTATTTTTGGCGGGGATTCAGCTGTTTTGCGTGGGCATTGTGGGGCAGTATCTGGCCAAGACCTATCTGGAGGTGAAGGGCCGGCCCATCTACCTCCTGCGGGACAGCGGGGGCGGGGACGGCCATGAAGGCGAGGCTTGAACGCTGGGCGGCCCCCGCCCTGTCTTTCCTGATTCCAGGGCTGGTGATGCTGGCGGTGTTCGCCGCCCTGGGCATGGCCCCCTTTGGGGACAACACCATTCTCATCTCCGATATGTCCACCCAGTATGTGGAGTTTTTCTGCGCCCTGAAAAATGGCGACCTGTTCTTCTCCTGGAGCAAGGCCCTGGGCACGTCCTACATCGGGGTGTTCTCCTATTATGTGTCCAGCCCGCTGTCATTATTGACCCTCTTTGTGCCCAATGAACATATGCCGATGGGGCTGCTGCTTTTAGCGGTGCTGAAGATCGCCCTGGCAGGGCTGACCTTTTGCCTCTTTATCCGGCGGCGGTATCCGGCGGGGGACGAGGTGGCGGTGTTTGCCTCGGTGTGCTATGCGCTGATGTCCTACAATGCGGTGTACGCCATCTGCATCATGTGGCTGGACGGGGTGATCTGGCTGCCCCTGATTCTGCTGGCCCTGGAGCGGATCCTGGCGGGTCGGGGGGCGGGGCCGTTCATCGCCGCCCTCAGCGTGTGTTTTATCTCCACCTGGTATATCTCCTACATGATCGGCATATTCTGCGCCCTGTACCTGTGCGCCCGGTTGCTCGTCCTGCGGCCCAAAAAGAAGGCTCTGGGGCGGATTCTGGGCCGGTTCTTCGGGGGAGCGGCCTGTGCGCTGGGGCTGACCGCGTGGCTGTGGCTGCCTACCTTCCTGGCCATGTTCAACGGCAAATTCAGCGGCGGCAACGTGGACTACCCCGGCCTGCTGGCCTGCACCCCACTGGATATCCTGTCCCAGCTCCGGCCGGGGCAGTACCGCCCCATCTCAAGCGGCTCCGCCGTCTATCTGTTCTGCGGCTCCGCCGCCCTGGTGCTGGCCGCGGCGTACTTCTTCCTCCCCTGGTTCTCCCGGCGGGAGAAATTGGCCAACGGCGGGCTGCTGGCGGTGCTCCTCGCGTCCCTGCTGCTCTCCCCGCTGGACAAGGCGTGGCACCTGTTCCAACGGCCCAACTGGTTCCCCTTCCGGTACTCCTTTGTGGTGTCCTTTGCCCTGCTCTATCTGGCGGCCCCTGCTCTGGGGCAGCTGCTGAAGGGCCTGCGGCGGCGGAAGGGAGAGGGGCTCACCCAGGCGGTGGCCGGGGCACTGGTATGCCTGACGGGATTGGAACTTGGATTGAATACGATGGGGATTCTTTCGGGGCTCATGGGGCAGTTTGGCTGCGACTCCTATGGGGCCTACCGGGCCTACTACGAAGCCAACGAGGAGCTGGTGGAGGCGGCCCGTGTGGACGCGGACGGATCCTTTTTCCGGCTGGGGGCCACCGACGACCGGGGCCACAACAGCCCCCTGTCCTTTGACTACCCGGGGCTCACCCACTATAGCAGCCTCTACAACTACGACGTGAACCGGCTGACGAAGGAGCTGGGCTACGCTCAGACCTGGATGTGGTGCGCCAGCTACGGCGCTACCCCCGCCGCCGACGCCCTGCTGGGCCAGGGCTACACCATTACGGCGGATGCCATGCCCCCGGAGTACAGCTCAATCGCCCAGTCCGGCGGGCTGACGCTGTGGCGGGCTCCGGATGTTCTCCCCCTGGCCTTTCTGGCAGAGGATGGGGGACAGGGGCTGACAGGGGAAACCCCTTTCCAGCGGCAGAACGGGCTGTATTCCGCCCTGCTGGGGGAGGAGGCCGCCCTCTTTGCGCCGCTGGCGGCGGAGGCGGAGACAGCCGACGGCGAAACCACCCTGCGCCTGCGGGGGAATGGGAAACCCCTTTACATGGACTTGTCCGCCAGCGGTCTGCGGGAGGTGCTGGTGAACGGCCAGCATCTGTTGTGGCTGGGCTCCAGCGAGGCGGCGTCCGTCCACTATCTGGGCGCGCCCGGCCCTGGGGAGGAGTGGACGGTCACCGTCCGCCACGACCGGGCCTGGACGGGGACGGTGTGGGCGCTGGATATGGACGCCCTCCGGGCCGCGGTGGAGCGGCTGGACAATGTGGAGGTCACATCGGTGGGGAAAGGCGGCCGGGTGGTGCTGTCCGTCCCGGCGGATGTTTCCCGGACGCTGTGCACCACCATCCCCGCCGAGGACGGCTGGACGGCTTATGTGGATGGAAAACGGGTGGAGACGGGCCGCTGGCTGGATACGTTTTTGATGCTGGAGCTGTCCGCCGGGGCCCATGAGGTGGAACTGCGGTACACCGCCCCGGGGCTGATCCCCGGGCTGGCGCTGGGGGTGCTGGCGGCGGCGGGACTGGCGGCGGCCTTCACCATTAGGAATCAAAAGAAGAAAAAATACAATGCGGAAAGGCGGGATGCCCCGTGAGTCACAGCTTTTTTGCCTACATCTTCCGGATGCGGTACATCGCCCGGTGGGCGCTGATGCGCAACACCCGGACGGAAAACGTCCAGGAGCACTCCTACGAGGCGGCGGTGCTGGCCCACGCCCTGGCGGTCATCGGCCGGGACGTGTTCCACAAGGAGCTGGAGCCGGACAAAATCGCAACGGCGGCCCTGTTCCACGACGCGCCCGAGATCATCACCGGTGATATGCCCACCCCCATCAAGTATTATAACCCGTTGCTGAAAAATGCCTACAGGCAGGTGGAGGCGGCGGCCCAGGACAAGCTGCTGTCCATGCTGCCGGAGGAGCTGGCCCCCGCCTACGCCCCCCTGGTACGGGAGAGCGACCCCGAGGTGCGCCGCTATGTGAAGGCGGCGGATAAGCTGTCCGCCTACATCAAGTGCGTGGAGGAGGGGAAGGCGGGCAACGCCGAGTTCAAAAAGGCCGCCGAGCAGACCCTAACGGCGCTGCGGGAGATGGACATGGAGGAGCTGGAGTGGTTCATGGAACGGTTTCTCCCGGCATTCTCCCTGACGCTGGACGAGCTGCAATAAGGAGGCAAAATCATGAACCGGCATTTTAAGAGTTATGCCGCCGTTTTGCCCGTTATCCTGCGGGAGCGGGAGGGCCGGGAGGAGGTACTGCTCCACCGGCGGGCCAATACCGGCTATATGGACGGAAAATGGGACTTTGCGGGCAGCGGCCATGTGGAGGAAGGGGAGACCGCCTCCCAGGCGGCCTGCCGGGAGGTCTTGGAGGAGACCGGCCTTGTGGCCCGGCCCGAGGCGGTTCGGTTTCTCCACCTGAGCCACCGGGTGAAGGAGCCCACTTACTATGACCTCTATTTTGAGGTCAGGGACTGGACGGGGGAGCCCGCCATTCAAGAGCCGGAGAAGTGCAGCGCCATGGCCTGGTTTTCAACGGAGGAGCTACCCCAGGACATGATCGCCAACCGCCGCCGGACCTTTCTTCTGGCCCGCGCCGGCGTGGCATACAGCGAGATTATCTATCACACCCCGGATGAGGAGGAAACGTTATGAGAGCAATTGTCACCGTCATCGGCAGGGATCAGGTGGGCATCATCGCCGCCGTGTGCGCCTTGCTCAGCGAGAAGAACGTCAACGTGCTGGACATCAGCCAGACGGTTTTACAGGAGTATTTCACCATGATCATGCTGGTGGACGCATCCCAGGCCACGGTGCCCTTCGCCCGCCTGCGGGAGGATCTGGCCCAGGCCGGCCAGGAGCGGAACCTGGATATCCGCGTCCAGCGGGAGGATATCTTCGACGCCATGCACCGGATCTAAAGTCCACTCCCCCGCCGAAGGCGGGGGTAGTAGAAAAAGAGGTTTTCTGCCATGATCAATACCAACGACATTTTACAGACCATCCAGATGATCGACCACCAGCACCTGGACGTGCGCACCATCACCATGGGCGTCAACCTGCTGGACTGCTGCGACCCGGATCCTGCCGCCGCCTGCCGGAAGATCTATGACAAGATCACCACCTCCGCCGAGAAGCTGGTGAAAACCGGGGAGGACATCGAGACGGAATTCGGCATCCCCATCGTCAACAAGCGCATCTCCGTCACCCCCATGGCCCTGGTGGCCGGAGCGTCCCGCACGGCGGACTACGTGCCCTTCGCCGCCACCATGGACAAGGCCGCCAAGACGGTGGGTGTCAACTTTATCGGCGGCTTCTCCGCCCTGGTGCACAAGGGCATGACCGAGGGGGACAAAAAGCTTATCGCCGCCATACCAGAGGCCCTGGCCGTCACCGACATGGTGTGCTCCTCCGTCAACGTGGGCTCCACCAAGGCGGGCATCAACATGGACGCGGTACGCCTCATGGGCGAGACCATCAAGGCCGCCGCGGAGCGCACCGCCGACAAGGGCGGCTTTGGCTGCGCCAAGCTGGTGGTGTTCTGCAACGCGGTGGAGGACAACCCCTTCATGGCCGGGGCCTTCCACGGCGTGGGAGAGGCCGAGCGGGTGATCAACGTGGGGGTGTCCGGCCCCGGGGTGGTGCACCACGCCCTCCAGCGGGTGAAGGGCCAGCCCTTCGACGTGGTGGCGGAGACCATCAAAAAGACCGCTTTCCAGGTGACCCGCATGGGCCAGCTGGTGGCCCGGGAGGCCAGCGCCCGCTTAGGCGTGCCCTTCGGCATTGTGGATCTGTCCCTGGCTCCCACCCCAGCCATTGGGGACAGCGTGGCCCGGATTTTAGAGGAGATGGGGCTGGAGGTGTGCGGCACCCACGGCACCACCGCCGCCCTGGCCCTGCTCAACGACGCGGTGAAAAAGGGGGGCGTGATGGCCTCCTCCTCGGTGGGCGGGCTGTCCGGGGCCTTCATCCCGGTGAGCGAGGACGAGGGCATGATCGCTGCCGCCCAGTCCGGGGCGCTGACCCTGGACAAGCTGGAGGCCATGACCTGCGTGTGCTCCGTGGGGCTGGACATGATCGCCGTCCCCGGCGACACCTCCGCCGCCACTTTGGCAGCCATCATCGCCGACGAGGCCGCCATCGGCATGGTGAACCAGAAAACTACCGCCGTCCGGATCATCCCTGCCCCGGGGAAGGGGGTGGGGGACGTGGTGGAGTTCGGCGGGCTGCTGGGCTCCGCCCCGGTGATGCCCTGCCACACCGGCGGCGCGGACGACTTCGTGGCCCGGGGGGGCCGGATCCCCGCCCCCCTGCACAGCCTGAAGAACTGACGCGGACAACAAATAAGCACCCGGCGGCTCAGCCGCCGGGTGCTTATTTTACCACCGGTCGTCCTGGAAATACAGGTTCACGTCTCCCATGCCAGTCTCGGCGTCCAGTTTGTAGTCGCCCGTTCCCTTGCGCTCAACCTTGGTGCCCCGGCTGTCTCCGTTGAGGGTCACGGTGCCCATGCCGGTCTTGGCCTCGTAATCCCAATCCTTTTCCAGGCCATCTATCTGGGCCTCGATGGTGCCCATGCCGGTCTTGAGGTCGAACTCCGTGCCGCTGTACGGCTCGGTGACGGCCAGGGTCACGTCGCCCATGCCGCTCTCCAGCTTCACATCGTCATAGGCGCGGATCTCGTAGCACTCCACATCGCCCATGCCGGTCTTGGCCTCCAGCGTCTTTTCCACATCCAGGTCGCTGAGAAACACACCGCCCAGGCCGGTTTTGACCTGGAGCTTGTTCAGCACCGCCCCTTCGGGGATGGTGATGAGTACATCCATGGCGCTGGCGTTGACGCCGAAGATGTTTTTGAAGTCGTCCCAGTTGTTGATCTCCACATGGCCCGCCGAGCCGGCGTCCCGAATGTTCAGCACGCCGTTTTTGATCTCCCACTTTAGGCTGTAGCCCCCCAGAGTGGTGTCCGAACCGATGGACAGGGTGTAATCGTCCCCGCCGGTGACGGTCACGTTGGCGATGCTGGCGTCCACGTCGATCTCCTGGAACGCCGCCAGGGTATTGTCCGCCGCGTTCCAAAAGCCGCCCACATACTCCGTGCCCTCAATAATATATTCCCCATCGAGCTCCGGGATGGTCACAAACCCGGTGCCCTCCTCCACCTGGGCCACATTGGCGGTGTTGCCCGACACCAGCCGCCCGATCCAGCCGCCCACACTGGCCGCCGTCCGGGCCACCGACACCGCCACAATGGCCACGCAGGCCACGATGGCCACCGCCACAAGGGGCCCCAGCTTCCGCTTATGTTGCTGGGGCGTCCAGCTGTCCGCCGCCTGCTGGGTGACGTAGCCGCCCTCTACCGCCAGACGGCAGGACAGTGCCCAGGGGTCGCCCAGCTCGGCCACCACCTGGCCCTCCTTGTCGGGGCCGGCCTCCTCGAAGTATTCCGCGTAGTAGCGCAGGATGTCCTGCCGCTCCCGCTCCGGCACCCACCGGGCCAGCCCCTCCGCCAGCTCGGCCAAATAGGTCAGTTTATCCATCCTGATCTTCCTCCTTCAAAAGCTCCTCCACGCCGTCCCGGAACTGGGCCCAGTCCTGCCGCCGCCGGGCCAGCAGGGTGCGGCCCACGGGGGTGATGGCGTAATACCGCCGGTTGCGGCCCTGGTAGGGCCGGTCGTACACCGTGAGCAGTCCGTCCCGCTGGAGCCGTCGCAGCACCGGGTAAAGGGTGGACTCCGAGATGTCCAGCCGGGACTTCATCTGCTGGGTTAGGATGTACCCATAAGCGTCCCCCCGGGACAGCACCGCCAGCACGCAGCCGTCCAGCAGCTGGGGACTCATTGCGAATGCCAAAGCCATCCCTTCTTTCGTCGGGGCAAACTGCGCTCCGCTGCCCCTCCTCTCCCCACAAAAGCTGAACGTCGCTTTTGCGGGGGCCCCGCTTTTTACGGGGCTTGTTTTCGAGCAATATTATATAGCATATAATATTGCTCTGTCAATAGCCCACCGCGCATTTCATCAATTCTTAAATTTTTACCAGGGGTGGTCACACGGGAACGGCGGGCTGCTCCACGCCGCCCGCCGTCTCAGTCTGTGCCCTTTTCCAGATCCTCAATCCGGTGGTTTGCCACCTTCAGCCGCTCCGACGCCAGCTCCTCGTGGGTCTTAAATGCCTCCTCCAGCCGGTACATCCGCTCTACCAGGTTGTTGTGGGCCTGCACCCGCTTCTCCAGCTGCTCCAGCCGGTAGGCGATGAGGGCCGCGCTCTTTCGGTTGGCAAAGTAGGTTCCCGCCAGGGTGCCCACCAGCGCCAGCGCCGCCACAATGACGTTCTCCAAGGTCACACCTCCCTTTGACATAGCGGAGCGCCGGGCCCGGCGGTTGCCGCTTTTGGTGCAAGGGGGGAGGGGTGGAGGCTGAAAATCAGATCAAACAGCCCCCGTTGGAAGGCGGCTGCCTTTCAGCGGGGGCGGTTCTTTGGATCGCGCGTTGTCCAGGCAGGGGGATCCCTGCGTTACGTCTGCTCCGGGCCATCCCCCTCCGGGCGGAAGGCGGGCACCGCCTGGGGCTCGTCCACAAAGGCAGCGGCGGCCTCCAGGGCGTCCTCCCCCACCGGGCGGAGGGTGGCGCCCCCCTGCTCCACCGTGAGGGACAGCCCCTCCCGGTCGGCCCGGAACAGCACCGCCCCGGGCACCGGCCGGTCGGCCACCTCGTAGCCCAGCCGCTCCAGGGCCAGGGTGAGGGCCGCGGGGCCCTCCGCCGCCGCCAGCCCGCCGTCGGAGCGGCGCTCTCCCACCCGGCAGGCCGCCCAGGCGCAGTCCGCCCCGGCCAGCAGATCCCACTCCCCCACGGCGGAGGCGGGGCCGCCCCCGTCCAGCCGCCGGTGGAAGCTGCGGCCCTGGCCGTCGGACAGGTAGATCTCCACCTCGTCCCCGTCCTGCCGGACGAACAGGGCGGCGGGCAGGTTGTAGTACCGCCCCACCCAGGCCCCGCAGGCGGCGCAGTCCCCGTCGTGGAACTTCACCTCGCCGCCAGAAAGGGCCGCGCCGCCCCCGGCGATCCGGGCCAGTGCCCGAGCCAGCGGCCCGCCGCCGCTGCCCACCGCCACCGCGCCCAGCCTGCCCAGCCGCAGCCCCAGCTCATATAGCTCCTGTCCCAGCTCCCCCCGACGTTCCATGCTGTGTACCTCCTGCATCCGGCGTCTCGTCCGTTTTCAGGAAGTCTGCCCCATCTGGGGCGGGATTATACGCCGCCGCCACCGCTTTGAGCTGATTTTTGAATTCCTCCACCGCCCAGTCGGGGGAGAGCACCGCCACCCCCGGCCCCAGGCCGAACAGCCAACCCCACAGAGGCGGGCTGGCCACCACGTCCACCGTGGCGGTGAAATACCCTTCCCCGTCGGGCACCAGGGACACGTCCAGCCCGAAGCGGTCGATGACCACCCCCGCCATCCGGTTCTCGCACCGCAGGCGCAGAGGGCAGGGCCGTCCGGCGTACATCCCGAAGTGCCGCCGGGCGTAGCCCTCCGGATCCCAATCCCCCCGGTCGTGCCCTTTCATTCCGGTCATGGCGATGTCCGCCATCTTGTCCACCCGGTAGTGGCGCACCTCCTTGTGAAGCTCATCCCAGCCCGCCAGGTAGTAGTTCTCGCTGTCCCACACCAGCGCGAAGGGGGTGACCCGGTATTTGGCCCCCTCCCGGCGGAACACCCGCTCCCGGGCGGCGTTGTACTCGAAGTACCGGAAGGTGATCACCCGGTTGGCGGCGATGGCCCCGTGGAGCCGATCCACGTTGTAGAAGATGCTCTCGTTCATGGTTTTCACCCGGCGATCCACATAGACTTGCCGCTGGAGCTGCCGGGCCTGGTGGACGCAGGCCAGCCCCTCCAGCTTGTGGATGAGGGCGTCGCTTTTCCGCTTGGTAAGGAACCGGCTGGACTGCACCGCGTCCACCAGCAGCTTCAGCTCCGCCAGCTCGAAGTCCCGCTGGCCGATGTACCAGCCGCCCCCCCGGCCCCGGCGGGACTGCACATCCAGCCCCAGCTCCCGGAGCTGCTCCATGTCGTCGTAAAGACTCTTGCGCTCGGCGGACAGCCCCCACCGGGCCAGCTCCTCCTGCATCTCCTGCCGGGAGATGGGGTGATCCTCATCGCTGCGCTCCAGCAGCAGCTTGGCTAAAATGGGCAGCTTGCGCTTGTAATTTGGGGTTTTAGACATGGCCGCCGCCTCCTTTCCTCCACAGAATAGCAAGGATAGAGTCCCTTATATAGGGATATTATAACAGGCCAACCCCCAGAAGGCAAGAAAAACCCGCCCCGACTGCGCAGGGCGGGCCTCGACGGCTATGTCTGTTTGTCCGCCCGCCTGTCGGCGCCGGATCGTCTGTCTGTTCCGGAGCGCCGCTCCGGGCCGGTCCAGGGCTCCTGGCTGACCCGCCGGTCTGTTCCGGAGCGCCTGTCCTCAAGGCTCCGCCGCTCCTTACCAGGCAGCTCGTCCGGGGACTGGGGGGCGTCCTCCTCGAACATGGCGAACAGATCCTCCTCCAGCAGCACCGGCCGGCGGCGCTTCACCAGAGAGGTGAGGATTGGGTAGAGCACGATGGCCACCAGGCCGCCGGAGAAGCCATTATTGTAGAGGTTCATGCCCTCCAGGGGCAGCCCTGCCTGGAGTACCACCGACGAGTGTAGCAGCCCCGCCAGCACCCCAAAGGGCCAGCCGAACACCCCGGCGAAGGGGGCTAAGGTGGTGCCAAACAGCCCCGCCAGCTGGAGAGAGCTGCTGGTGGGGTCCACGTGGTTGGTCAGGCTGCCCAGCAGCACCCCGGCCATCACGGGGAGGATGTTGAAGGCGTGCTTGCCGTAGCCGGAGAAGCCAATGATGGTGAAAATGCCGCCGATGGTGGCCCCGTTCAGATCGCCTCCGGTAAGGATGATGTATCCGGTGGCGATGAGGCCGTTTACCCCCATGTTTACCAGCACCGGGCCGGGGGTAAAGGTGCGGACGTAGTCGCTGGGCATCCGGCCGGAAGTGTGGAGCAGGGCCCAGTATTTTTGCAGCGTCCGTCGGGGACGCCGAGACAGGCCCAACCCGATGAAGATCAGGCACAGTATCGTCAGTGCCAGCCCCAGTTTCCAATTGTTTCCTGTGGACCAGTGGTGGGCAGCCTGGGGCTCCAGCCCGAAGGCCTTGAAGGCGGGCACCAGCATCATGGCCACCAGCCCGCAGGAGAAGCCCAGGCTATACAGGTTCATGCCGTTCTGCACCCGATGGGCGTGCTCCGCCACGGGGGGCATGACGAAGCCGATGAGCAGCCCAAGGAGCACCCCCAGCCAGGGGCTGAACCGCACCGCCATAAAGCTCACCACCGGGGCCAGGGCGGTGGCCCGCAGGGCCAAGTTCACATGGTGGGCGAAGGTTTCCCCTTTTAATAGGGCGTAGAGGCCGGTTCCGATGAGGATGGGCCAGATGTTCAAGATGTTCTTGCCGAACAGGGAGAAGCCCGCCATCAGCCCCAGGGTCACCAGAGTGGCCCCGTTCACCGGATCCCGCACCAGCTTGATCAGTAGGACGCTGATCAGGGTCACCAGTCCCGCGTTGACGAAGGCGGCCCCCATGCCGGCGATGGCGATGTAGTCGGTGATCAGCACGTCCTCCCGGGTGACGATCACCCCCAGGCCGCGGAGTATGTCCGCCGGGGCGTCCTGGCAAAAGCCGAACAGCACCAGCAGCGTGCCGAACAGGGCGCCGCCGGAGAGCAGAATATGGTTGGGACGGTGGAGGGGACCGTTGGGCATGGGGGGTGCTCCTTCCCGAACGTGCGATTTTAGTAGTATTATACACGGTATTCCAGAACATGTAAAGAAATTCCGGCCAAAAAAGGAAAAGGCCCAGGGTAAATCTGCCCCGGGCCTTCCTTCTGGAGTTACGGCCAGTCAGAACCCCACCAGCGGGGCCTCCCCTGTGTCCTCCCCGGGCTCGATGGCCCGGATGATCACGTCATAGCCGTAGCTGTCATTTACTTGCACCGTCACCCGGTCGCCCACTTTGCGGCCAAGCACCGCCTTTCCCACCGGGGACTCTTTGCTTACCCGGCCCTTCAGGGCGTCCTGTCGCATGGTGGTGACGATCTGGCACTGGATCTCCTCGTCATCCTCCTCCACGTAGAGGGTCACGGTGTCGTACAGCCCCACCGTGCCGTCGGCGGACTTGTCCGAGATCACCACCGCCGTCTTGATCATGTTCTCCAGGTAGCGGCACCGGCTGTCGTTGCGGTTTTTCTCCTTCTTGGCGGCCTTGTACTCGAAGTTCTCGCTGAGATCCCCGAAGGCCCGCGCCTCCTTCACCGCCTCGATGAGCTGAGGCCGCAGCACCGTCCGGCGGTGCTCCAGCTCCTGCCGCATCAGTTCAATATCCTTTTGGGTCAATTCGTTGCGCATGGGTCGCTCTCCTTCTTTTTTAGGCGGTCAGGCCCCCAGACGGATCCACAGCTCGTTATAGAGGGCCCGGGTTTCCGGTGGGAGCACCGAGTACATCTCGCACCGCTCCAGCACCTCCGGGGGGGCGGCCATGATCTCGTACAGCTCGGGATCCAGCTCCTCGCCGTACAATTCCTCGTAGTAGGCGGGGTACCGCTCCAGCGCCTCGGTGTTGGGGGAGGCGTACCAGATATAGTCCATATTGGCCAGGTTGGCGTCGGTGGAGGCGATGAAGTTGATCCACTCCAGAGCCTCGTCGTAGTGGGGGGTGTCCTTCAGCACGCACATGGCGTCTACAAACCAGTTGGCCCCCTCCTCCGGGATGACGTAGCGCAGATCCACCCCGTCCGCCTGGTTGTCCAGCATGGACAGGTAGTCCCCGGCATAGTAGGCGGCCAGGGCGGCGTTGCCCCCCTCCATCTTCTGAAAGACCTGATCCATCACCTTACCCTGGAACACCCCCCGGCGGCTGGCGTCGGCGATGAGGGCGAAGGCCTCCCGGATCTCCTCCTCGTCGGTGGTGTTCACGGAATAGCCCAGGTGGAGCAGGGCGGCGGCCAGGGCGTCCCGGGAGTTGTTGATGAGCAGCACGTCCCCAGCGTACTGATCGTCGTACAGCGCCCCCCAGCTGACGGGTTCCTCCTCCACCATATTGGCGTTGTAGATGAGCCCCAGGGTGCCCCAGGTGTAGGGGACAGTGTATTTGTTTTCCGGATCGTAGGGCAGGTTGCGGAAGCGCCGGTCGATGAGCTCGAAGTTGGGAATCCGGCTGTAGTCCAGCTCCTCCAGCATTCCCTCCTCCAGCAGCTGGGAGATCATGTAGTCGGAGGGGACGATCACATCATAGTCTGCGCCGCCGCTTTTCAGCAGGGAGTACAGAGCCTCGTTGCTCTCGGCGGTCTGGTAGTTCACCCGGATGCCGGTCTCGTCCTCGAATTGCTCGATCAGGGATTCGTCAATATACTCCCCCCAGGAGCACACGTTCACCACCGGCTGGGAGCCGGTGGCCCCGGTGAGCAGCACCACCACCACGAGAAAGGCGCAGGCCATGGCCCCGGCCAGTCCCCGACGCACCCACCGATAGGCGGGCTGGTTAAACTTCATGGACAGCTTTTCCAGCAGGGTGGGGGCCCGGGGCTCCAGACTGGCAGCCCGGCGCTCCTGGCGGATCTCCCGGACGTTGTTCAGCACCAGCAGGGCCAGCACCGACAGGAACAGCAGGGTGGACACCGCGTTGACCTCCGGGGTGATGCGCTTCTTGGTCATGGAGTAGATCCGCATGGCTAAAGTGGAGGTGGAGGATCCGGCGGTGAAATAGGAGATCACGAAGTCGTCGATGGACATGGTGAAGGCAATCAGCGCCCCGGATACGATGCCCGGCTTGATCTCGGGCAGGATCACCCGCCAGAACGCCTGCATCCAGGTGCAGCCCAGATCCTGGGCCGCGTCCACCAGGTTGCGATCCATCTGGCGCAGCTTAGGGGCCACGTTGAGGATCACATAGGGGATGTCAAAGGCGATGTGGGCCAGCAGCATGGTGGTGAAGCCCAGCACCAGCCGCTCGGGCAGCGCCACCACGCCCTGCACGCCGTTGAACCACCGGGCGAAGGCCCCCCAGCCCTGGAAGAAGGCCACGAAGAACAGGCACAGGGACACGCCAGTTACAATGTCGGCGTTCATCATGGGGATGTCGTTCACCACCAGCAGGGCGTCCCGCTTCCGCTTGGACAGGGCGTACAGACCGATGGCGGCGAAGGTGCCCGCGGCAGTGGCGACGACGGTGGCCAGCAGGGACACCAGCAGGGTGGTATACAGGCTCTCCATGATCAGCCGGTTGCGGAACAGGGCGGCATACCAGTCCAGGGAGAAGCCCTGCCACACGGCGCTGGACTCCCCGGCGTTGAAGGAGAAGATGATCAGCAGAAAGATGGGCAGATACAAAAACAGAAAGGTCAGCCCGATAAAGATCCGGCCCCCGATACGGTTACTCTGTCTCATGTCACCGCCCCCTTTTCGTGGCCGTCGCACAGTGGTGGATGACGGAAGCAAACCGAAGCGGCTTCAAGCTCTTTTTGCCTACTTTTTCTCTCGAGAAAAAGTAGGTCGAGAAAAAGTAAGTCATAGCATCACCGCCTGTTCTTCGCCCTCGCCGAAGTGGTTCATCACCACCATGCACACCACCACGATCACCATCATCACCATGGAGATGGCCGCGCCCAGATGGGGGTTGTACGCCCCACCCAGGAACTGCAATTCGATCAGATCACCCAGCATGGTCTGCTTGCCGCCCCCCAGCAGGCTGGAGATGGCGAAGGTGGACACCGACGGCACAAACACCATGGTCACCCCGGACAGAATCCCCGGCAGGGACAGGGGGAAGATCACCCGGCGGAACACCCGCACCCCGTCCGCCCCCAAGTCCCGGGCGGCCTCGATGAGGGAGCCGTCCAGCTTGACGATGACGGAGTAGATGGGCAGGATCATAAAGGGCAGGTAGTTATACACCATGCCCAGCACCACCGCCCCGGGTGTGCCGATCATGTGGAGGTAGTCCACCCCCAGCAGATCCAGCAGGCCAATGGCCCGGAACAATTGGTTCAGCAGGCCGTTGTTCTCCAGGATGGACATCCAGGAGTAGGTGCGCAGCAGGAAGTTCATCCACATGGGCAGCATGATCAGCGCCATGGCCAGCCGCTGGAACCGGGGGCCCTCCTTGGCCATCCAGTAGGACACCGGATAGCCGATGAGCAGGCACACCAGCGTGGCCACCACTGCCAGCCAGAAGGAACGCAGGAACACGTTCAGATAGACCCCCATGCCGGTGAAGTTGGCACCGGTGAGCTGGAGCTCCCCGGTGGCGGGGTCGGCGGTGGTGACGGCGTACACCGCCATGATGAGGATAGGGATCACCACAAACAGGGCCATCCACACCACATAGGGGACGGCAAACCAGCCCCGCTTATTCCTCATAGCCGTCCTCCCAGGGGTCGTCCCCCTCCCCCTCCTGGGACTCGTCCTCCACCACGTCCAGCTCCTCGTACTCCTCGGAGTAGGAGGAGTAGTCCCCGAACATCCCGGAGTAGGCGCTCTTTTTCATCACGTGGATGCCGTCGGGATCGATCTTGATGCCGATGCGGCTGTCCACCGGGCAGAAGTCGGTGGTCTGGATCAGCCACTTGAAGCCGTAGAAGTCCACAATGGTGTCGTAGTGAACCCCCTTGAACGTCACGGAGGTGACGGTGCCCTTCAGCTGGCCCGCCGCTTCGTCCACAATGTCCACGTCCTCGGGGCGGATCACCACGTCCACCGGCTCGTCCTTGTCGAAGCCCTTGTCCAGGCACTGGAACTTCCGGTTGAAGATCTCCACCACCCCGTCGGCCCGCATGATGCCGTCGATGATGTTGGACTCGCCGATGAAGTCGGCCACAAAGGCGTTCTTGGGCTCGTTGTAGATGTCCTCGGGCGTGCCGATCTGCTGGATGCGGCCGCCGTCCATCACCACCACGGTGTCGGACATGGCCAGCGCCTCCTCCTGGTCGTGGGTCACGTAGATGAAGGTGATCTCCATCTCCTGCTGGATGCGCTTCAGCTCGTTCTGCATATCCTTGCGCAGGCGCATATCCAGCGCGCCTAAGGGCTCGTCCAGCAGCAGCACCCGGGGGCGGTTTACCAGGGCCCGGGCGATGGCCACCCGCTGCTGCTGGCCGCCGGACAGGGCGGACACCGGCCGCTTCTCAAAGCCCTTCAGGTTCACCACGGACAGCATCTCCATGACGCGCTCCTGAATCTCCCGCTCCGGCAGCTTCACCTTGCGGCCGCCGGCGTCCGCCTTGGGTATGCGCAGGCCGAAGGCCACGTTCTCAAACACGTTGAGATGGGGGAACAGGGCGTATCGCTGGAACACCGTGTTCACCGCCCGCTGGTGGGGCGGGACATGGTTAATCCTCACGCCGTCAAACAACACGTCCCCGGAGGTGGGCGACAGAAACCCGCCGATCATCCGGAGCGTGGTTGTCTTGCCGCACCCGCTGGGACCCAGCAGCGTGAGGAATTCCTTATCATTGATATACAGGTTGATGTGGTCGAGCACGAGCTCGTCGCCGTAGGACATCACGCAGTCCCGCAGGCGGATCAGCTCCTTGGACATGTATCCTCCCCCATTTCCTGGTGGTTCGTTGTCAGCTCCCTTGTTATAGATCCCGGCCATGTGCCCGCCGCGGCGAGCAGCCGGAGAGGCTCCGGCCCGGGGTTTCACGGATAGCGAGATACATGATAGCGGTTTGCCTCCCGTTTGTCAATCACTTTGGGGGAATTTCCCCTTGTATTTTGTCGTGGATTCCATCCCCGCTTGACGGGGGAATGAAATCCGGATAAACTATAGCCAGACAAGGAAAGGGGGGCGGGTCCATGCTCAGGCGGCTGCGCTGGAAATTTACGCTTATACTCATGCTGCTGCTGTCCGGGGTGCTGGCGGCGGTGTTGGCGGTGCAGACCGTCTCGGCGGTGCGGCAGTACCAGGCGGGGACGGATCTGGTGCTGCGAAACGTCCTCCAGCGCAGCCAGGCGGCGCTGGAGCCCTGGAGCACCCTCCCGGAGGGCGGCTTTGACCGGGACGAGGAGCTGTATACCGCCATACCCGCCTTCTGCGCTGTGGTGGACGGGGACAGCGGGCAGATCCTGCTGGCCCTGTCCTTCAACGCCGCCGTGGACGAGGACGGGGTGACCCGGGCGGTGGAGGGGGCGCTGGCTGCCGGGGGGCCGGCGGGGAGGTTGCCCGGCCAGGGGCTGCGCTATCAGATCCAGCGGTCGGGGCGGTATCTGCGGGTGGCCTTTGCCGATCTGTCCTGGGAGCGGACGGGGGCGGGGCGGCAGATTCTGACGGCCCTGCTCCTGTTCGCCGCCGCGTCGGCGGGGTTCTTCGCGGTGAGCTGGTTTCTCTCCCGGTGGCTGGTGCGGCCGGTGGAGGAGGGCTGGCGGCAGCAACAGCAGTTTGTGGCCGACGCCTCCCACGAGCTGAAAACCCCCCTCACCGTCCTGCTGGCGGACGCGGACATCCTGCTGGCCCGGGGGGAGGACACGGTGGACAGCCAGCGCAAATGGGTGGAGTCCATCCGGGAGGAGGGCCTGCGGATGAAGGGGCTGGTGCAGGATCTGCTGTACCTGGCCCGGGGGGACGCGGGACAGCGGGCCCGGCCCAGGGAGGCCGTCTCCCTGTCCGACGCGGTGGAGAGCTGCGTGCTGGCCTTCGAGCCGGTGGCCTTTGAGGCGGGGCTGACGCTGGACAGCGAGCTGACCTCCGGTCTGTCCGTCCTGGGGGACGGGGAGGAGCTGCGGCGGCTGGGGGCCATTCTGCTGGACAACGCCTGCAAATACTGCGAGCCGGGAGGGCGGATCACCGTCACCCTGAAGGGGGACGAGCGGGCGGTGCTCACCGTTCACAACACCGGGGAGCCCATCCCGGCGGAGGCCCAGGCCCATCTGTTTGAGCGGTTCTACCGGGCGGACGCGGCCCGGAGCCGGGAGACCGGCGGTTACGGCCTGGGCCTGTCCATCGCGTCGGCTATCGTGGAGGAGCACCGGGGAAAGATCGCGGTGCGCAGCGCCCCGGGGGAGGGGACGGCCTTTACCGTCACCCTGCCGCTGGAGGGGAAGTAAACAAGAAAAAGCCTGCCGTGCGGCAGGCTTTTTTGATGGACGCGGGTCAGTCCTGGGGCGGCTTGCCCTCCGCCTCGGCGTCCTCCCGGAGATTTTCCAAGGCCACCCTTGCCGCTTCAATGACAAAGGCAGAGAAGGTGACATTGGTGCCTCGAATGGCTTCTTCAATCTGCTCAATGATATCATTGGGGAATCGGACAGATTTTGATGTTGTGTCGGGAATAACGGGCAATTTGAATCTGCTCATGTTTTTCACCACGCATTACAGTTTACCCTTTACACTGTAATGCAATATGTGGTATAAATAAACAAAACAGAAATTTTGCAAAAGCCGACTATTCTGTTTTACAAAGATATTGCAAAGGAGACAAGCAGAATGACAACGCTGCAATTTGTGCTGTCCACATTGATCCGGAACGGAAAGGTGACCGTGGAAATCCCGGATATCAATATGGATGAACTGCGTCAGGCCGTGGAGAACAGGGCGGAGTGGGCGCTGGAGGAGATCAAAGGCATTGTGTATGAGGAGGATATGACGGATGCGGAGAAGGTGGCGTGGATTCAGAAACGGCTGGAGCTAAAGTAAATAACAGCGGCCCGCGTGACGTGGGCCGCTGTTTTTTCATCAAACCCTTTTTAGTTGGAAGCGGTGTCCAGATCAGAGTCCCCGCCCCAGATCATGTTCTTGCGCAGCTCGCCGCCCACGATCTCCATCTGATGCTTCTTGAGCTGCTGGCGCTTGGAGTTGAAGAAGGTGCGGCCGTTCTTGTTCTCCGCGATCCACTTGCCGGCGAAGGTGCCGTCCTGAATGTCGGACAGCACGGCGCGCATACGGGCCTTGGTCTCCTCGTGGGGGATGACCCGGGGGCCGCTGACGTACTCGCCGAACTCGGCGGTGTCGGAGATGGAGAAGTTCATGGCCGCCACGCCGCCCTTGTTGATGAGGTCGATGATCAGCTTCATCTCGTGGATGCACTCGAAGTAGGCGTTCTCCGGCTCGTACCCGGCCTCCACCAGCACCTCGAAGCCGCAGCGCATCAGATCCACCACGCCGCCGCACAGCACGGTCTGCTCACCGAACAGGTCGGTCTCCGTCTCGTCGTGGAAGGTGGTCTCCATCACGCCCGCCCGGGCGCCGCCGATGCCCGCGATGTAGGCCAGGGCGATCTGGTAGGCGTGGCCGGTGGCGTCCTGCTCCACCGCCACCAGGCAGGGCACGCCCTTGCCCGCCACGTAGGTGGAGCGGACGGTGTGACCGGGGCCCTTGGGGGCAGCCATGAACACGTCCACCCCGGCGGGGGGGACGATCTGCTGGTAGCGGATATTGAAGCCGTGGGCGAAGGCCAGGGCCTTGCCCTCGGTCATGTAGGGGGCGATGTCCCGGTTGTAGACCTCGGCCTGCACCTCGTCGTTGATCAGGATCATGACGATATCCGCCCACTCAGCGGCGGCGGGGACGGTTTTCACCGCCAGACCGGCCTTCTCGGCGGCGGGCCAGCTCTTGGAGCCCTCCCGCAGGCCCACGCACACGTCGCAGCCGGAGTCCTTCAGGTTGAGGGCGTGGGCGTGGCCCTGGGAGCCGTAGCCGATGATGGCGATCTTCTTGCCCTTCAGCCAGCTCAGGTCACAGTCCTTCTCATAATACATTTTAGCCATGGTGAACACTCCTTATATAAAATCAAGTTGATGGATACGCTTTCCCTGCATCATATCACAGCGGAACCCAAAAGAATGATAACCAGGATACAATTACAGGATATTCTTGCCCAGGTCGAACTCCTCCCGCACCTTGTTGCCGGAATTGTTGCGAATCGTCGCCTCGCCCCGCTCCAGGGCCACCATACCGGTGCGCACCAGCTCCAGGATGCCGAATTCCGCCAGCAGCTTCTCCAGGGCGTCGTCCTTGGACTCCTGGCCGATGATGGCCAGGGTGAGGCTCTGGGTGGACACGTCGATGATGGAGGCCCGGAAGATGTTGGCGATCTGGATCACCTCGTTGCGCACCTCCCGGCTCTCCGCCTTCACCTTGATGAGCACCAGCTCCCGGCGGATGGACTGCTCCGGGGGCAGCAGCCGCACGGAGTAGACGGAGAACTGCTTGCGCAGCTGGTTGATGATCTGGCCCACCTGCTGCTCCCCGCACAGCACCTCGATGGTGATACGGGACACCGCCGGGTCGTCGGTGGTGCCCACCGCCAGGGACTCGATGTTGTAGCCCTTCCGGGAGAACAGCCGGGACACCTGGCTGAGCACGCCGGCGGTGTTTTCCACCAGCACGGACAGGGTGTGGCGCTTGATAACGGTTGTCATGGCTTCTCTCCCTCCTTAATGAAGCAGGAAATCGGTGACGGGGGTGCCGCCGTTTACCATGGGGTGCACCATGGCGTCGATGTCGATGGCGCAGTCGATGACGCAGCCGCAGCCCGCCGATAGCGCCTGCCGGAAGGCGTCCTCGAATTCCGCCTGGTTCTTGGCCCGGAAGCCCCGCAGGCCGTAGGCCTCCGCCAGCTTCACGAAGTCGGGGCCCCGATCCAGGGTTGTCTGGGAGAACCGCTTGTCGTAAATCAGATTTTGCCACTGGCGCACCATGCCCAGGGTGCGGTTGTCGAAGATGACGGTGATGACGGGCAGATGGTAGTGCTCCACCGTGGCCAGCTCGTGGCAGTTCATGCGGAAGCAGCCGTCCCCGGTGCAGTGCACCACCACCTTGTCCGGGCAGCCCACCTTGGCCCCCATGGCGGCGCCTAAGCCAAAACCCATGGTGCCGAAGCCGCCGCTGGTGAGCAGCTGGCCGGGGCGGGAGAAGTGGTAGTACTGGCAGGACCACATCTGATGCTGGCCCACGTCGGTGGCGATGATGGCGTCGCCACCGGTGAGGTCGGAGATGGTTTCCAGGATCTCGTGGGCGTGGAGGATGTTGTCCTTCTTCAGGGGCAGCTCCTTCCGAGCGAACACCTGGGCCTTCCAGGCGGTGTAGTCGTGCTGGGGCAGCGTCTCGTTGAGCAGCTCCAGCACCCGGCGGGCGTCGCCGATGATGTGGTGATAGGTGAGCACGTTCTTGTCGATCTCCGCCCGGTCGATGTCGATATGTACGATCTTGGCGTTCTTGGCGAAGGAGGCGGGGTCGGTGGCCACCCGGTCGGAGAACCGGCAGCCGATGGCGATGAGCAGGTCGCACTCAGCGGTGGCCATATTGGAGGCGTGGGAGCCGTGCATCCCCACCATGCCGGTGAACAGGGGGTGGTTGCCGGGACAGGCTCCGCCCCCCATGATGGTGGAGCCTACCGGGGCGTCCAGCCGCTCCATGAATTTGCGGAACTCGGGCACCGCCCCCTTGGAGCGGATCACGCCGCCCCCCACCAGCACCATGGGGCGCTGGGACTGGGCGATGAGCTCCAGCAGCTTGTCGATGTCCTCCCGGTTGGGCTCGGGGTTTTTCAGATCCCGGTTGGAGCGGCGCAGCAGGGTGGCCAGCCGGCCGTGGTTGGGGTGCTCCGCCAGGGGCAGGTACTCGTACTCCCCCTCAATGGCGGTAACGTTCTTGGCGATGTCCACCAGCACCGGGCCGGGGCGGCCGGAGCGGGCGATGGCGAAGGCCTCCCGGATCACGTCGGCCAGCTCGTTCACGTCCTTCACCAGGAAGTTGCACTTGGTGATGGGCATGGTGATGCCGGTGATGTCCACCTCCTGGAAGGAGTCCTTGCCGATGAGGTGCTCACTGACGTTGCAGGTGAGGAACACCACGGGGGAGGAGTCGTAGTAGGCGGTGGCGATGCCGGTGACCAGGTTGGTGGCCCCGGGGCCGGAGGTGGCAAAGCACACGCCTACCTTCCCGGTGGCCCGGGCGTAGCCGTCGGCGGCGTGGGACGCGCCCTGCTCATGGGCGGTGAGGTAGTGGTGGATCTTCTGGCCGTAGCCGTGGAGCTCGAACTCGTCGTAGATGTTGAGAATGGTGCCGCCGGGGTAGCCGAACACCGTGTCCACCCCCTGCTCCAGCAGGCACTCCATGACAATCTGGGATCCGCGCATCCGCATGGTGGGAACCTCCTTTTATGACAAAAAGCACAGCCGCGTCCCACACAGGACGAGCCATGCTCCTCGGTGCGTTTGAAACGCGCATACATAATTTAACGTATTGAAGCTATGATATCGTGTTGCGGGGGATTTGTCAATGTAAAATGCTTGGCGGGCTGGAAATTTCGCCGCTCAGACAAAAAACCAGCAGTTTTTGCCGGGTTTTTGGGGGAAATTATAAAGAAAACGGGGGCGGACTTTCGCCCGTCCCCGTTTTCCGGCCTTACTCCGGTTAGTTGCAGCCGCAGGTGGTGCCGTGGTCGCCCAGCTTGAAGGACGCGCACTCCGTCTCCTTGCAGTCGCACACGCTGTTCTGGCAGTGGCCCACCTGGATCTCGTTGAGGGTACAGCGCTGATCCTTGTGGTAGGTGCAGCTGTTCACAGAACACTTGATGCTGGGATTGGTCTGGTTCATCATGATCGTTTCCTCCTTGTATCGCTTGGGATTCCCGAGTACAAGAAGGAGTATGCCCGCTCCCGGTTGGATTATGCGCCGGGGGCGTCGGGCGGCGTATCCTCCGCGGCTGGGGCGGCGGGCTTACGCTGAAAGCGGGGGATGAACCGGGTGGCGAAGCTGCCCTTGCCCCGGCCCTTCACGTAGAAATAGCCGATGACGGAGAACACCACCGCCCCGATGAAGTTGACGAACAGATCCTTCATGGTGTCGATAAGGCCCACGTCCAGATAGCCGCCCAGGCCCAGGGGCATCTGGGTGCCGTCCTCCAGCACCAGGATCACGTCCTGAATGCCCTTGACAATGACGGCGGTGGTGCCGTGGTTGGGATCCAGGTTGACGGTGGAGATGGTGTTGATCACGGTATCCTTTTGCATATCGAACAGGACGAACTGATCCATGGAGAACTCGAAGAACTCCCACAGCACGCCAATGGTCATGGAGAAGCAGAAGGCGGTCACCGCCATGAAGAAGGGAGACAGGTGGAGGGACACCTTTTCCTCGCGATTGAGTATGTCCACCAGGGCGAAGCCGATGGCGGCGCACAAAAAGCCGTTCATGGTGTGGAGCATGGTGTCCCAGCCGTGGAAATGGGTATAATAGGACTGAATTTCGCCTAAAATCTCGGCGGCGTAGATGAACAGGAGGATGATGATCTCCAGCGTGTCGGGCAGGTCGATGTGGAGCCGCCGCTCGAAGGCGGAGGGCAGCATGAACAGCACCAGGGTGAGGACGCACAAAAGCACGTTTTCATAGTTCCGGTTGAAGAACTGGGCCACCAGCATCCCCACCACCGACAGGCGCAGGACGAAGTAGACGGTGTATACCAGTTTCTTGTTTTCTACGTGCCGCCATTCCTGGCCCTTGGGGCCTCTTGTCCGTTTTGGCATTTGCGCGCTCCTCTCGTGTCAGCCTGCGCCCCTTGGCGCATAGTATGGGGTTGGAGGTGATAAACCATGGATCTGCGTGAAAACAAGATTACGCTGGGCGAGCTGTGGGACAATCCCAACAGCAGGGCGGTGTTCCAGAAGCGCATCCCCATGCTGGCCAAGCACCCGGTGAAGGGGGCGGCCCGGACGGTGACGCTGGAGCAGCTCCGGGATTTCCTGAACGGCTGGGTGCCCGGTATGCTGATCAACGGGGTGATGCAGGAGCTGAAGCGGCTGTAAGCTCAGTACATCAAGGTAAGGAGATGCCCCAAGGACTTTTGCCAGGGTGGGCCCGCTGTCAAATGACGGCGGGCCCGTTTTTTGACGGAGGATTACAGCGCGGGGGCGCTTGTCAGGTAGCGCAGGACGTCGCCCACAGAGATCTGGAGCCGGGCGGGGATCTCCTGCCTGCCGGGGAGGACGGCCTGATACCGCGGGATTTCATTCCGCTCGATGTCAAAGCGAGGTTTCGGAAGGCTCCGGCCCTCCGCCAGCCGCTCCAGAAACGCGGTGTAGTCGGAGATATCCCGCGTGCCCACGTGAAAGATCCCCCGCAGGCCATGCTCCAGAATAAAGACAATCCACTGGGCGATCTGGGTGTCAACCGCGTAGTTGACGGACAGGTTTTCGTAGGTTTGAAGGGAGCTGCCCGCCCGGAGTCGCTGGGTCAGGGAGTGGAGCCTGGGACAGTCCAGACCCCAGATCTCCGGGGGACGCAGTATGATAAGGTCTTGCCCCAAACGCGCCTGCAAAAGCGCCTCGCACGCGATTTTGAATTGTCCATAGGTGCTGTCGGAACAGGGAGAATCCCCCTCGTAATGGGGGCGGGACAAGTCGCCGTCAAACACGTTGGCGGTGGACAGATAAAGGAGCTTCCCGTGATGCTGGTACAGGAACTGCGCTAAAAGCCGGTGAGCCTCCAATTGGCGGGTAAACTCCCCTCGCAGACAGGACACCACCACGTCAGGACGAATGCGCTCCAAAAGCGGCACAATGGCTTGCGGTTCCTCCAAATCAAAAGGAAACAGGGCGGGATCGGAGGCTGTCCGACAGGTGCCGGACACGGAGTGCCCCTCCGCCTGAAGGGCCCGCAGGATGGCGGATCCGGTCAGTCCACTGGCGCCCAGAACCAGGATTTTCACGGAGTTTACCTTCCCTGGGCGATCCGCCGCCCGGTGGGGGTGGCGGCCAGCCCCCCCTGCCCCGTCTCCCGCAGGGAGGAGGGCAGGGCACAGCCCACGGCGCCCATGGCGTCGATGACCTCGTCGCAGGGAATGGGGCTGGTCAGCCCCGCCAGCGCCATGTCCGCGCAGGTCAGGGCGTTCACCGCCCCCATCACGTTGCGCTTCACGCAGGGGCACTCCACCAGCCCCGCCACCGGGTCGCACACCAGCCCCAGCACGTTTTGCAGGGCCATGGCGCAGGCGGCGGCCATCTGATCCGGCGTGCCGCCGCGGGCGTGCACCAGCGCGGCGGCAGCCATGCCGGAGGCGGAGCCCACCTCCGCCTGACAGCCGCCCTCCGCCCCGGAGATGGAGGCCCGCTGGGCAATGACCTGCCCGAACCCGCCGGCCACGTACAGGCACTCCACCATGGCGTCATCAGACAGCCCCTCCCGGCGCTGGAGGGGGAGGAGCACCGCGGGCAGCACCCCGCAGGCCCCGGCAGTGGGGGCGGCCACGATCCGGCCCATGCAGGCGTTGTGCTCCCCCATCTTCAGGGCCACGGAAGCCACCTCCTGCACGAAGGGGCCGCAGATGGGGTCGGCCAGCTTGGCCATTTTGGCCCCCTGCCCCCCGGACAGGCCGCTGGCGGAGCGGCGGGCGGGGTCGTACTCCGTCTCGGACTGCTTCATGGCCTGCCACAGCCTGCCCATGCGGGCCAGACTGGCGGCGGGATCCGCGTCCCGATCCCGGCAGTCGTCCTCCAAAACGGCCCGCCACAAGGGCTTGTCCGCCGACGCGGACAGCATCATTTCCACAGAACCGAACATATCAATCCTCCGAAAGATTTAGATAGATGCAGCGCACCACGCCGCCCAGAAGCTGGATATTGCCGATGATCTCCGGGGTGAGGGGCTGGTCGCACTCCAACACCATGACGGACAGGCCCTCCCGGCGATCCCGATAGAGCTGCATGGTGGCGATGTTCACCGCGTGATGGGCCAGGCAGGAGCTGACCTCGGAGACGATGCCGGGCTTGTCCTGGTTGCGGATGACAAGGGTGGGCAGGTCGCCGGAGAAGGCGGCGGTCATGCCGTCAATGGAGTTCACCCGGATCCGTCCGCCGCCTAACGAGGAGGCGTTCACCACCACGGTGCGCCCCCGCTCCCCGATGAGGGTCATGACGGCGGTGTTGGGGTGGGCGTCCCTGAGATCCACCGTCTGGATGCGCACGTCCAGCCGGGCCTCCTTGGCCAACTGGAAGCTGCGGGGGATATCGGGGTCGTCGGGCTTCATGGCCAGCAGGCCGGCCACGATGGCCCGGTCGGTGCCGTGGCCCGCGCCGGTGGCGGCAAAGGAGCCGTGGAGGGCGATGTTGGCCCGGGCGGGCTGGAAGCCCAGCAGCTTCCGGGCCACGTAGCCCATCCGGACGGCCCCGGCGGTGTGGGAGGAGGAGGGGCCCACCATCACGGGGCCCATGATGTCAAACAGATTCAAAAAAACGCCTCCCGAAAGGTCAATTTACAGATCCTATTATAGCATACGGATCGATTTCCCGCAAGAGAAAAAGCCGGCGGCCCGGTCTGTTCCGGGCCGCCGGTGAGTTTATTTGACCACCTGCGCCTTGATCAGGTTGGTGGTGCCGCTGCTGCTCAGCGGTACGCCCGCCGTGATCACCACGGTGTCCCCGGACTGGATCAGCCCCTCCTTTTTGGCGGTGTCCACGCACAGGGAGAACAGCCGGTCGGTGGAGTCCACATTGCCGGACAGGAAGGGGGCCACCCCCCAGGAGATGGCCAGCTGGCGGCGCACCCGCTCCTCGGTGGTGAGGGCGGCCACGGCGCAGCCCGGGCGGAACCGGGAGATCATCCGGGCGGTATACCCCGACTGGGTGGCGGCGAGGATGGCGGTGGCGCCCAGATCCATGGCAGTGAGGCAACTGGTATGGCTGATGGCGTCGGAGATGGCGGCGGTGTGGTCAAAGGCCATGGCCCGGAACCGCTTCCAGTAGTCGATGCCGCCCTCGGCGGCCTCCACGATGCTGGCCATCGTCTGGAGGGCCTCCAGGGGGTGCTTGCCCGAAGCCGTCTCACCGGACAGCATAACGCAACTGGTGCCGTCAAACACGGCGTTGGCCACGTCGGACACCTCGGCCCGGGTGGGCCGGGGGTTGCGGATCATGGAGTCCAGCATCTGGGTGGCGGTGATCACCACCTTCCCCTTGTGGATGGCGGACTTGATCATCCGCTTTTGGACGCCGGGCACCTCGTAGGCGGGGATCTCCACCCCCAGGTCGCCCCGGGCCACCATGATCCCGTTGGCGGCGTCCGCGATGGCGTCCAGGTTTTCCACCCCTTCCCGGTTTTCGATCTTGGCGATGATGCCCACGCCTTGGCCGCCGAAGCTATCCAGCACCGAGCGGATCTCCGCCACATCGGCGGCCCGGCGGACGAAGGAGGCGGCCACAAAGTCAAAGTCGTTGTCCACGGCAAAGCGGAGATCCTCCCGATCCTTGTCGGTGAGGGCGGGCAGGGCGATGGACACGCCAGGGATATTGATGCTCTTGTGGTTGGACAGGGGGCCGCCGGTGACTACCCGGCAGAGGATGTCCTGCCCCTGGATCTCCTCCACCTCCAGATCCACCAGCCCGTCGTCGATGAGGACGTGGCAGCCGGGCTGGAGCTCCCGGTGCAGGTTGCCGTAGGTGACGGACACCTGATGGGCGTCCCCCTCCATCTCCCGGGTGGTGAGGGTGAACCGGTCGCCGTCGGCCAGCTCGATGCGCCCACAGCCGAAGGAGCGGATGCGGATCTCGGGGCCCTTGGTGTCCAGAATGGTGGCCACGGGTCGGCCCAGGCTGTCCCTCACCCGCTTGAACCGGGTGAGCAGGGCGGCATGGGTCTCATGGGTGCCGTGGGAGAAGTTGAACCGGGCGGCGTCCATGCCGGACAGGATAAGCTGCTCCAGGGTCTCCTCGCTGTCGCAGGCGGGGCCCAGGGTGCAGATAATTTTGGTTTTTCTCATAACAGGGTTCCTCCAAGGTTACAGATTCTGAATTCTAATTGTCCGTCCACATGATATACAAGCGGAGGGAAAAGTCAAGACTTGACAGGAGAACTTTCACAATATGCCGGTTTTCCCCGGAGGGCGGGGGGAAAAGTTCGGCGAACTTGAGCAAAACCGGCGGGGCGCAGCGCGCCCCGCCGGTTTCTCACACGTCAGATTCGTTCTCGGGGGCGGGCGACCGCTTGGATACCAGCGCCCACTCCACTCGCCGGTCGGCGAAGCCCAGCACCTCAATGTGCAGCCCGTGGGCGTCCACCTCGATCTGGGCGCCGTCCTCCGGGATGACGGACAACTGGGCGAACACCAGCCCGCCCAGGGTGTCGGACTCCTCCTCCTGGGGGAACTCCACCCCCAGGGCCTGGGCCACCTGCTCCAGCGGGCAGGAGCCGGACACCTTCCACACCCCCGGCCCCGCCGGCTCGATGTCCTTTTCCTCTGCCGGGTCGAACTCGTCGTAGATGTTGCCCACGATCTCCTCCAGCAGATCCTCCATGGTCACCAGGCCCGAGGTGCCGCCGTATTCGTCCACCACGATGGCCATATGTACCTTTTTGCTCTGCATATCCCGGAACAGCACGTCGGTGCGCACCGACTCCGGCACGAAGTAGGCGGGGCGCAGCAGACCGGCCAGGGGCTTGGGATCGTCCTCCTGGGCGTTGAGGAGAAAGTCCCGGGTGTTGAGTATGCCCACGATGTCGTCCGCGTCCTCCCGGTACACCGGGAAGCGGGAGCGGCCGGAGGCCAGGATGGCGCTGAGCACCTCCTCATTGGAGTCGTCCACCCACACCATCACCATGTCGGTGCGGTGGATCATCACGTCCTCGGCGGTGGTGTTGTTGAACTCGAAGATGTTCTCGATGAGCTCCTTTTCTGAGGTCTCGATGGCGCCCCGCTCCTCGCCCAGATCCACCATCATGCGGATCTCGTCCTCGCTCACGTCCTCGGCGTCCGCCTTGGGGTCGATGCCCAGCAGGCGCAGCACCCCATTGGTGGACTTGGACAGCAGCCAGATCACCGGCCGGAATACCGCCGCCACCCCGGACACCACGCCTACGGTGAACCGGGCCACCCCCTCGGTTTTCTTCATGGCGATGCGCTTGGGCACCAGCTCGCCCAGCACCAGGCTGAAGTAGGACAGCACCACGGTGATGAGTACCACCATCAGGTTGTTCAGCGCGGCGGGGGATAGGGCGGTGACGCCCAGATCGTCCACCAGCCAGCGCACCAGCGGGTCGGAGAAGCTGTCCGCCGCGAAAGCGGAGGACAGAAACCCGGCCAGGGTGATGGCGATCTGGATGGCGGACAGGAAGTGGTCGGGAGCCTGGGTGAGGGCCAGGAGGCGGGCGGCCTTCTTGTCCCCCTCCTCGGCCTGTTTTTTCAGCTTGGTCTCGGACAGGGAGATGACGGCGATCTCCGCCGCGGCAAAGAAGGCGTTGATCAGGATCAGGACGATCAGGATGATTAGCTTCGGTAAGAATGGGTCGTCGGGCAAGATGGATAACCTCCCATAAAAACAGCGGTCTGTTGAATTTGCCGCTCCATTCTATGCGGCGCAGACCCTAACAAGTTACAGTATATCAGCTTTTCGGGAAAAAGCAAGGGCCGCCCGTCGGGGCGGCCCAGAAAAAGCCTCGCAGAGTTCGCGCCCGCAGTCGGGCCGCAATCCCTCGCCGAAAAAGGCCCTGCCTTTTTCGCGTTTAGTCCAGCAGCTTCAACAGCTCCGTCTTGGGCCGGGCGCCCACCGCCTTGTTGACGATCTCGCCATCCTTGAACACCAGCAGGGTGGGTATGCTCATCACGCCGAAGCGGGCGGCCAGCTCGTTCTGCTCGTCCACGTTCACCTTGCCCACCACAATGTCGTCCCGCTCCCCGGCGATCTCGTCCACCAGGGGGGACACCATGCGGCAGGGGCCGCACCACGGGGCCCAGAAGTCCACCAGCACCGGCTTGTCGGACTGGAGCACCACCTGGTCAAAGTTTTGCTGCGTAATGGTCTGTACGGACATGGCTTCATTTCTCCTTTTGCGTTAATTTAGTTGAACTTATAGATCTTGCGGGCCAGACGGTACAGCCCCACGGACAGCTTCCGCCCCTGATAGCCGGGGATGTTGGTGCCCACGTTGGTGGCCTTGTAGCGGCAGCGGCGGTAGAGGGCGGCGTCCTTCTGCCGCAGGTACTCCCACAGCTCGGTGCGCAGGCCCAGGGACTGGGGGGTGTTGGCGATCACCGAGAAGATGGACGAGATGGACATCATCATGGACAGGTAGTTCAGCATATACCGGCCCAGCCGGGGCTGGGTGGCCTTGATGGCCATGACATCGTGGGCGGCGATCATCTGCTTGGTGACCCGCACCTGCTGATCGATGCGGCCCGCCATCACCGCCTCGTTGACGCTCTGATCCGCCCGGCCGATGAAGTAGCGGTACAGATCCAAGTCCATGTAGTACAGCGTCTTGACGTAGGGCAGGGGCTGATAGACGAAGATGTTGTCCACGTAGAAGGTGTGCTTGGGCAGCTCCAATCCGCAGTCCCGCAGCAGCTGGGTGCGGTAGATCACCGAGTGCATCAGCAGGTACTGGGAGGTGCGGAAGTGGCGGATGGACTCCCAGGTGAAGATCTGGTTCAGGGGGAACACGTTTTTGTAGCCCATGACCTTCCGGGTGTTGTCCTCCACGTGCTCATAGACGTAGTTGGCGATGAACAGATCCACCGGGGCGGGCATGGCGGCGAACTCCCGGAGCTTGGCCATCACCTGGCCCAGGGCGTCGGTGTCCAGCCAGTCGTCCGAGTCCACCACCTTGTAGTAGAGGCCCCGGGCGTTGCGGATGCCCTGGTTGACGCCCTCGCCGTGGCCGCCGTTCTCCTGGTGGATGGCCCGAATGATATCGGGATGCTTTGCCGCCCAGGTGTCGCACTTGGCGGGGGTGTCGTCCTTGGTGGAGCCGTCGTCCACCAGGATGATCTCCGCGTCCTCTCCGGCACACAGCAGGGTTTCAATACAGTGATCCATGTAGGCCGCCGAATTGTAGCAGGGGACGGCGAAGGTGATCAATTTATCCATAGTTCTCTCTCTCCCACTCAGAGCAGCTCGTCGGTGAGGGCAAGGGCCCGCGCCGCGATGGCGTCCATGTTGTAGTATTTGTATTCCGCCAGACGGCCCAGCAGGCGCAGATTGGGGTACTGGGCGGCCAGATCAGCGTATTTGGCGTACAGGGCGTTGTTGTCCGGGTTGATGATGGCGTAGTAGGGGATCTCACCGCCTGCCCCGGTGTAGGCCCGGGAGTACTCCTTCATGATGGTGGTGACGCCGGGCAGCTCCTGGCCGGTGAGGTGTTTGAATTCGGTGATCCGGGTGTAGGGCTGATCCACGGTGTAGTTCACGGTGCCGTGGGTCTGGTAAACGTCCCGGGGCAGGGTTTCAAACCCGAACTCCAGCGTGCGGTAGGGCAGCGGCCCGAACCGGAAGCCAAACAGTTCGTCGGCCTGGCCGGTGTAGATCATGGGGCCGTCAAAAGCCTGGCCGTCCAGCTTGATCACGCCGTCCGCCAGCTCCAGGCGTTTCAGCGCGTCCGTGTTCAGCTCCACGGTGATGTTGGGGTGATCCAGCATCCTCTCGAACATGGGGGTGTAGCCCTCCAAGGGCATCCCCTGATAGGCGTCCTGGAAGTAGCGGTCATCCCGGCTGAGCCGCACCGGCACCCGGGCGGTGGTGTTGGGGTCGATTTCCTCCGGGGTCTGGCCCCACTGCTTCATGGTGTAGTGGACAAACACGTGCTCATACACATAGTCCGCGATGGCGGAGATCTCGGGATCCGGGTTCTGCCGCAGCTCCAGGATGGTGACCTGGCTCTGGGCGGGATAGGCGTCCAGCAGCTTCCGGCCCAGCCGCTCCCCTTCCTCTTCCCCGAAGGCGTTTCTCATGGAGTCCAGGTTGAAGGGGACGGGGAAGAACATCCGTCCGTCTGTTTTCTTGTGCGGAGGGATCGCCTCGGGGTTGTCCCGGGGCAGGTTGGCGATCACCCGGTGCTGGTAGCGCCGCCAGTTCGTGAACCGGGACAGATAGTCGAACACCCGCCTGTCGTTGGTGTGGAAGATGTGGGGGCCGTACTGGTGGATCAGGATTCCGGCGCTGTCCGGGCAGTCGTAGGCATTGCCGCCCACATGGCTCCGGCGCTCCAGCACCAGCACTTTTTTGTTGCCGTCCTCGGCTAAGCGCCGGGCGGTCACCGCGCCGGCATAGCCCGCGCCCACGATCAGCGCGTCGTATTGCTTCAAATTGATCCCAGCTTTCTGTGTCGGACGGGCGGGGCCCGTCTGCCTTAGTTTGCCAAAAGATGAAACAATTATAACATACACCGCCCGCTGTGGGAAGGGCGAGTTTTTTAAGACTTGCAAAAAAACAGGGCCGCGGCAGTCTGATCCGCGGCCCTATGTTCAGTTGCATTGGTCAATACGCCGCCACAATGCCCCCGGAGTTGGCGTAGAAGGTGCTGATCCCCCTCGTCTCCTCGATGCGTACATCGGCGAAATCGCAGGTCTTGAAGGCCAGTGCCCGCAGGTACTCCGCCCGCTCCCGGCACAGGCAGTGGGAGATGCACAGCAGCTGCCCCCGGTGGCGCTCGTCCGCCGCCATGATGGCGCACAGCTTGTTCAGGGCCTGCTTGATGGACAGCGCCTGCCCGTGGCGCATGATCTCCCCCTGGGGGGTGGAGCCCATCACCAGCTTCACCCGCAGCGCCCCGGTGACCAGGGACTGCACCCGGGTGAGCCGTCCCGCCTTGCGCAGCACGTCCAGGTTTTCCAGCACGAACAGGGTATTCATCCGGGCAATGCGCCGATCCATCTCCGCCACCACCTGATCAAAGGGCATCCCCGAGCCCGCCAGCTTGGACAGGGCCAGGGCGATGTGGGTCTCCCCAGCGGAGGCGGAGCAGGAGTTGAACACGTGGAGGTTCCGATCCGGGTGCTCCTCGTGGAAGATCTGGGCGGCCTGCCAGGCGCTGTTGTGGGAGCCGGACAGCAGGGCGGACAGGGTGACCACGTACACGTCCCCCTCCGCCGCCTCGTAGGCCGCCAGATACTCCGCCGGGGCGGGGCAGGCGGTGTGGGACGCCTCCTGGCACATGGCCATGGCGTCCACCAGCGCCTCGGTGCGCAGCGTCTCGTCGTCCCGGAACTCGTTCTCCCCCACATGGATGGTGAGGGGGATGCTCTGGTATACCCCGGTGGACAGCACCTCGGGGCTCAGGTCGCAGCAGCTGTCAACGATGATTTTAAAGCTCATACAAAAAAACTCCAAATATCATTTTGATAATTACATCATAGCAGAGCCCATTGGGAAAGTCAAGGGAAAACCGCCGGAATCTGGGCAAATTGCCGCTTGACGGGAGGGGCTGTCCATAGTAAAATCGGGGGATGAATCGAACTATTATTTAATAGGGAGGCTGTGACACATATGAGCGCTGCGTTTGACCCGGCAATCCGCCCGGTGGGGTGCTTTGACGGAGATCTGGATCTGTTTGAAAGTCAATACGCCGTCCCCAACGGCGTGAGCTACAATTCCTGGGTGATCCTGGACGAAAAGGTGGCCGTGCTGGACTCGGTGGATCCCCGGAAAACAGAGGAGTGGCTGTCCAACCTGGCGGGGGCGCTGGAGGGCCGGGAGCCGGACTATCTGGTGATCCACCACATGGAGCCCGACCACGCGGGCAGCATTTCCGCCATGGCAGACAAGTATCCCGCCATGACCCTGGTGGGCAACGCCAAGACTTTCCCCATGCTGGCCGCCTTCACCGGGCGGGACTTTGCCCACCGCTCCCTCACTGTGAAGGAGGGGGAGGAGCTGGCCCTGGGCGAGCACACCCTGGCCTTCTACATGGCCCCCATGGTGCACTGGCCGGAGGTGATGGTGTCCTTTGAAAAGACCGGCGGGACGCTGTTCTCCGCCGACGGCTTTGGCCGGTTCGGGGACGCCGACCCCGCCGCCCCCTGGGTGGACGAGGCCCGGCGGTACTACCTGAACATCGTGGGCAAGTACGGCGTGCAGGTGCAGACCCTGCTGAAAAAGGCGGCGGCGCTGGACATCAAGCGGATCTGCCCCCTCCACGGCCCGGTGCTGTCCGGGGAGGGGCTGGCCCTGGCCCTGGAGAAGTACGATCTGTGGAGCCGGTACGTCCCGGAGGAGAAGGGCGTGCTGGTGGCCTACGCCTCCATCCACGGCAACACCGCCCGGGCGGCGCTGGAGCTGGCGGACAAGCTGCGGGCGGCAGGGCTGGCCGTGGACACCATCGATCTGGCCCGGCGGGACTGGGCGGAGGCGGTGGCCGGGGCCTTCCGGTATAGCGGGCTGATGCTGGCGGCGTCCAGCTATGACGCGGGGGTGTTCCCGCCCATGGCCCAGTTCCTGGCCCGGCTGAAGTCCAAGGGCTTCCGGGATCGGACGGTGGGGCTGATGGAAAACGGCTCCTGGGGCCCCTCCGCCCTGAAAACCATGCTGGGCGAGCTGGAGGCCATGAAGGGGCTGACCATCCTGGATCCGAAGATCACCATCCGCTCCGCCGCCACGGAGGAAAACCGGGCGCAGATGGGCGAGCTGGCAAAGGCGTTTGCGGCGGCCCTCTGATCCGCTCCTGCAAAGGGGGAAAGACCCATGGAAAAGACCCGGAAAAAACGCCGGGGGCTGAAGATCGTCCTGATTGTCCTGGCTGTGCTGCTGGTATTGGCGGCCGGGGCGCTGGCCTTCGCGGGGAACTACTTGTTCCACTTTGCTTTGGATCCCCGGTTCGGTGGTATGCTGGGCGCCTATGACCCGGAGGGTGTGACGCTGGAGGGGGACGCCGCCTGGTTTGACGAGAACAGCGAGGATCGCTGGCTCACCAGCCAGGACGGGCTGAAGCTCCACGGCCTGTACCTGCCCCGGGAGGGTAGCCACAAATACGCGGTGATCTGCCACGGCTATGGCAGCATTCCCCAGTACGGGGGCCGGTTCGCCTTGAAATTTTATGAGATGGGGTACAATGTGCTGGCCCCCGCCGCCCGGGCCCATGAGCGCAGCGAGGGCCGGTACACCGGCATGGGTTGGCCGGAGCGCCGGGATATTGTGGCCTGGGTAAATACCCTGGTGGAGCGGGATCCCCAGGCGGAGATCGTGCTGTTCGGCGTGTCCATGGGCGGGGCCACGGTGATGATGACCGCCGGGGAGGCGGATCTGTCCCCCAACGTGAAATGCGTCATTGAGGATTGTGGCTATTCCTCCGTGTGGGACGAGTTCGCCGGACAGCTTGACGAGCTGTTCGGCCTGCCCACCTTCCCGGTGCTGGACGCGGCCTCGCTGGTGACCCAGGTGCGGGCAGGGTGGAGCTTCAAGGAGGCATCGGCGGTGGAGCAGTTGAAAAAGACCGCCCTGCCCATGCTGTTCATCCACGGGGAGGACGACACCTTCGTGCCCTACGCCATGCTGGATGTGGTATATGACGCTTGCGACAGTGCGGACAAGGAGCGACTGTCCATCCCCGGCGCGGCCCACGGGGAGGCGTCCTGGGAGGATCCGGAGCTGTACTGGGCCACAGTTGAGGCGTTTTTAGACAAACATATGGGGTAAAAAAATCCCGTCCGGCCCAGCCGGACGGGATTTTTGCGCTTCAGGCCAGCAGGGCCTCCACCTCCGCCCGCTCCGGCATGGAGCGGATGGCCCCCTTCCGGGTGGTGACCAGGTAGGCCGCCGTGTTGGCGAAGCGGAGCATCTCGGTGAGATCCGCCTCGGTGAGGCCGTCCAGGCCACGCTCCAGCACGAAGCTCAACACGCAGGCGCAGAAGGTGTCCCCCGCCCCGGTGGTTTCGATGGTGCCGCCCAGCTTGCAGGCGGGGACGAACACCCGCTTGTCCTCATAGTAGGAGTAGCTGCCCTCCGCCCCGGCGGTGACGTTGCATAGTTTCATGTTGGGATATTTGCCCCGCAGCAGGGCCGCGCCCCTGTCGAAGTCCGTCTCGCCGGTCATGAACTCCAGCTCGTTGTCGGCGATTTTCAGGATATCGCAGTGGGCGAGGCCATAGGAGATCTGGGCCCGGGCGTCCTCCAGGCTGGCCCACAGGGGCGGGCGGAGGTTGGGATCGAAGGAGATCAGCGCGCCGCCCTCTCGGGCGCAGTCGATGGCGCTGGCGGTGGCCTTCCGCACCCCCTCGTGGGTCATAGACAGGGTGCCGAAGTGGAAGATCCGGCTGCTGGCGATGACGTCCAGGGGCAGCTCGTCCTCTGTCAGCAGCATATCCGCGCCGGGATTGCGGTAGAAGGAGAAGTCCCGGTCGCCGTTGGCAAAGGTCTTTACGAAGGCCAGGGTGGTGCGGGCGTCCCGGTCGAACACCAGGTGATCCATGCAGATCCCCGCCTCCGCGGCCACGTCCCGGAGGAGATGACCGAACATATCCTCCCCCACCTTGCCCACGAAGGCGCAGGAGCGGCCCAGCTTCTTCAGCATGGCCAGCACGTTGCAGGGCGCGCCGCCGGGGTTGGCCTCAAAGAGGGCATTGCCCTGGCCGCTGAGCCCGCTCTCCGTAAAGTCGATGAGCAGCTCCCCCAGGGCGGTGACGTCGAACCGGTTCTCAGTCATAGGGCATCCTCCTGTCGTTTGGTTCAGATTCTATAGTTGACGCAGTTGAAAAGAAGTAAATACTTCTTTTCAACTTGTGCGGCGCTTACGCGCCGCAAGGCCGCAAAGCGGCCTTGCGGCAGACTTCATAGTCAGCACACGGGCTTTGCCGCTGTTTGAAAATCGGTATATACCGATTTTCAAGTGTGCTGACTATATCATACCCGCTTTCCCCAGGGCTGTCAACGCTGAAAGCGCCCGTCCCCTCGGCGTGAGGGGGCGGGCGCTGGAGGTTATGGGTTTTGTGCCGGCAGACGCTGGTATACCTCCATCTCCCGGTGCAGGCGGCGGGCCAGCCGGGGGGAGAAGGAGCCGGGCAGAGCCCGCCACTGCCAGTTGCCCCCCAGGGTGGAGGGGGTGTTCATCCGGGCCTCGCTGCCCAGGCCCAGCAGATCCTGGGCCTGGATCACCGCCAGATCGGCGGGGGAAGCCCAGGCCGCGCGCATCATGCCCCAGTGGTAGCCCTCCCGCTTGCTGAGGCGCAGGTACGCCTTGGCGAAGGCGGCGTCCTCGGGGGCGGCGGAGGCCAGCCAGCCCTGGATGGTGTCGTTGTCGTGGGTGCCGGGGTAGGCCACACAGTTAGTGGGGTAGCAGTGAGGCAGGTAACCGGGGGCGGGATCCCGGCTGTCAAAGGCCAGCTCCAGCACCTTCATGCCAGGGTAGCCCGTCTCCCGCAGCAGCTCTCGCACCGAGTCGGTGAGGAAGCCCAGGTCCTCGGCGATGATGTTCTGCCGCCCCAGCTTCTCGTTCACTGCCCGGAAGAAGTCCATGCCGGGGCCGGGCCGCCAGCGGCCGTTCCGGGCGGTGTGGTCCCCGTAGGGGATGGCGTAGTAGGCGTCAAAGGCCCGGAAGTGATCGATGCGCAGCACGTCGTAGATCTTCAGCTGGAAGGCAATGCGCCGCAGCCACCACTGATAGCCGTCCTGCTTCATCCGATCCCAGTCAAAGAGGGGGTTGCCCCACAGCTGGCCGTCGGCGGCGAAGCCGTCGGGGGGACAGCCGGACACCTCGGTAGGCATGAGGTTTTCGTCCAGCTGGAACTGCTGTCGATTGGCCCACACGTCGGCGCTGTCCCCGGCCACGTAGATGGGCAGGTCGCCGATGATGGACACGCCCTGGCTGTTGGCGTACTCCTTCAGGTTCCACCACTGGGTGAAAAAGAGGTACTGGACGGCCTTCCAGAACAATATGTCCTGGGCCAGCTCCTGCTCAGCGGCCTTCAGCGCGGCGGGATCCCGCCGGCGCAGCTCCGACCGCCATTGGAACCAGGACACGCCGCCGAATTTGTCCTTCAGCGCCATGAACAGGGCGTAGTCCTCCAGCCAGTCCGCGTTGTCTGCCAGGAAGGGGGCGAGGTCTGCCGGGGGGGCGGCCAACAGCCGCTGGACGGCACGGCGCAGCACCGGGTAGCGCCGCTCATAGAGCAGGGCGTAGTCCACCTGGGCGGGGTCGTCCCCCCAGTCAAGCTCCTGGTACTCCGACCGCTGGAGGAGGCCCCAGTCCGCCAGGGTATCCAGGTCGATGAAATAGGGGTTGCCGGCGCAGGAGGAGAAGGACTGGTAGGGGGAGTCGCCGTAGCTGGTGGGGCAGATGGGCAGGATCTGCCAGCAGGACTGCCCCCCGGCGGCGAGGAAATCCACAAATTCCCGGGCGGCGGCGCCCAGGGTGCCGATGCCGCAGGGGGAGGGCAGAGAGGAGATGGGCATTAAGATGCCGGCGGATCTCATCACAAGGTTCCACCTTTCGTCAAAGCCGCCGGACCGTGGATCAGTCCGGCGGCTGGGGTTTGATAGGTCAGGCCGTCCGAGGCGATGATACGCTTCCTCCGGAGATGAGCTGGAAGGGCACCACGCCGTGGACGGGAGGACAGGGCCGCTGAAGGCTGTGCAGCAGCAGCTCCACCCCCTGCTCCGCCAGCAGCTGGGTGTCCTGCCGGACGGTGGCCAGCCGGGGGACGGAGAACTGGGACAAAGGGATGCCGTCGTAGCCCACCACGGACACGTCCTCCGGGATCTTACGGCCCAGATCCCGGATGGCCCGGATGGCGCCCATGGCCATCACGTCGCTGAGGCAGAACAGGGCGGTGAGCTCCGGACACCGGGCCAGCAGCCGCTTGGTGGTGTCGTAGGCGTCGGACAGGGAGTAGCGGCAGGGCTCGCAGCGCCGGGGGTCAAAGGGCAGGCCCAGCTCGTCGAAGGCCCGCTGACAGCCCCGCACCCGGCGGTAGCTGATCTGGGTGCACGACCAGTTACCCCCCACCAGGCCAATATGCCGGTGGCCCTGACCGGCCAGGAGGCGGATCACCTGCCGGGCGGCCTCTTCATCGTCGGTGGTGAGGGAGGACAGGTTGGCGAAGCCCAGCTCCCGGGCGGAGTTTGTCAGCAGGACGCAGGGCACGCTGATCCCGCCGAACTCCGCCTGGAAAAACTCCAGGTCGCCCCCCAAAAAGAGGATCCCCTGGGGCTTGCGCTCCCGGCACAGCTGGAGGGCGTAGGCCACCTCGTTGGCGTCCTCGTCCAGGTAATACACCGCCGCGTCCCGGCCCGCGTCCTGCAACAGCTGCTGGCACCGCTCCACCAGGTCGGCAAAGAGCATATTCATGGTGCCCTTGACGATCAGGGCCACGGAGGCGCTGGTCTGCTGCTTGAGGTGCTTGGCGTTGGTGTTGGGCTGGAAGCCCTGCTCCTCCACCACCGCCATCACCTTACGGCGGGTATCCTCCGACACGTCGGGGTGGTCGTTCAATACCCGGGACACGGTGGCCACACCCACGCCCGACAGCCGCGCGATATCCTTGATGGTCATCCGTATCCCTCCTTTCGGGAATCAGCCCTTTACGGCGCCTGCGGCCACGCCCTTGATGATGTGCTTCTGGCAGGTGAGGTAGAACACGATCACCGGGATGATGGACAGCAGGATCAGAGCCATGGTGGCGCCCAGATCCACGGTGCCGTAGCTGCCCTTCAGGTACTGGATGTGGATGGGGATGGTGCGGTATTTGGTGATGTTCAGCACCAGGGAGGGCAGCAGGTAGTCGTTCCACACCCACATGATCTCCAGGATGCCCACGGAGATCATAGTGGGCTTGAGCATGGGCAGCACCACGGAGAAATAGGTGCGCAGCGGCCCGCAGCCGTCGATGGCGGCGGCCTCCTCAATCTCCAGGGGGATGGACTTGACGAAGCCCACGAACATGAAGATGGCCAGGCCCGCGCCGAAGCCCAGATAGACAATGGGGATCGTCCAGGGGGTGTTCAGCTTCAGCTTGTCGGCGGTCTTGGACAGGGTATACATCACCATCTGGAAGGGAACCACCATGGAGAACACGCACAGGAAGTAGAGCACCTTGCAGAAGAAGGAGTTCACCCGGGCGATGTACCAGGCAGCCATGGAGGTGCACAGCAGGATCAAGGCGGTGGACAGCACGGTGATGATGACGCTGTACTTCACGCTGTCCGCGAAGGGGTAGTTGCCGAAGGTCATGCCCTTGATAAAGTTGTCGAAACCGGCCCACATCTCACCGGTGGGCAGGGCGAAGGTGTCGGTCTTGACGTAGGTGTTCAGCTTGAAGGAGTTGATCACCACCGCCAGCACGGGCAGCACGTAGATGATGCAGATCACGGCCAGCACCACGGACAGAATAGCCTTCCGGCGGCGTTCGGGGGAGAGGGATTTTTTGTTGTTCATTACTGCTGCACCTCCCGTTTACGGGTGTAGGCCAACTGGGCCAGGCCCAGACCGGCCACCAGAATGAAGAAGATAACCGCCTTGGCCTGGGCGGTACCCTGGGATGTGGCGCTGGGGGTATTAAAGGTGTTGAAGATGTTCAGGGCCAGCATCTCGGTCTGCTTGACGGTGGTGCCGTCGGGCAGGATGGTGAAGGGCTGGCCGGCGGTGAGGGCCAGATTCTGATCGAACAGCTTGAAACCATTCGTCAGGGACAGGAACATACAGATGGTGATGGAGGGCATCACGTTGGGAATGGTGACCTTGAACAGGGTTTGCCAGCGGGTGGCCCCGTCGATGCGGGCGGCCTCCAGCATCTCGCCGGGGACGTTCTGAAGCCCGGCAATGTAGATGATCATCATGTAGCCGATCTGCTGCCAGCACATGAGGATAATCAGGCCCCAGAAGCCGAATTTGCTGTCCATCAGGATAGAGGTGGACCAGTGGCTGAGGATGCCGTCAAAGATCATGGACCAGATGTAGCCCAGCACGATACCGCCAATGAGGTTGGGCATGAAGAACACGGTGCGGAACAAGTTGCTGCCCTTGATCCCCTGGGTCAGGACGTAGGCCACGGCGAAGGCCAGCACGTTGATGATCACCAGGGACACGATGGCGAACAGGGCGGTGTACCAGAAGGCGTGGCGGAAGGAGGTGTCCTGGAAGGCCCTGACGTAGTTGCCGAAGCCGATGAACTTGGCGTCAGAGATCGTCTTGAACTGGCACAGGGACAGCCAGATACCCTGGAGGAAGGGCCAGACAAAGCCGATGCAGAAGGCGATGACCACAGGCCCCAGGAACAGCGGGCTCCACATCCGGGTGGCGCGCCGGAGGGAGTTGTTGTTGGTGTGTTTCGCTTTTTTCAAGATATCAGCTCCTCTTGAAGTTTTGTAGGGGCGCACATTGTGCGCCCGCCGGAGGCGGGGAAAGGCTGCGCGGGCGGACAGTGTCCGCCCCTACATACGGACGGGAAGGGGAAGCCGGGGCGGGCGATGCGCCCGCCCCGGCCTGATGTCAAAGCTAAGGGTTGAAGCGGAGGGAGGATCAGCCGTTGACGGCCTGGTACTGAGCGGCCCAGCCGTCCACAAAGGCGGTCTTGACGGTGGCCCAGTTGGCGTCGGACTGATCGCTGTTGTACTGGTTCAGAGCGGCGACCAGGGTGGCGCGGTAGGCGTCCACGTTGGGCTGGTAGTTGGTGACCCAGGGCATCACATAGTTGCCATTGGCGGTGTACTCGGCAGCGTCGGCCAGGAAGCCATTGGCGGACTCGGGGGCGTTCTTATAGGGCAGCACGCCCAGCTCAGCCACCATCTTGGCGGAGGCGTCGGGGTCACTGACCAGCCACACCATGAAGTCGATGGTGGCCTTCTGATCGGCCTCGGAGACCTTGGAGTTGACGGCCCAGCAGTTCTCGGTGCCGCAGTTCAGGCCGGCCTTCTCCTCGCCAGCCACGCCGCAGTAGTAGGGGATCATGGTGGCGTTGGGAACGGCGGCGGAGATGTCGGCGTAGGTCCAGGAGCCCTGAACATGGAACGCGGCCTTGCCGGTCTTGAACTCATTGTCGGGGTCGTGGCCGCCGGTGGCCAGCTCCTTGGGGGAGGTCAGGCTGTTGTTGATGCACAGGTCATAGAGGTTCTTGAAGTTGTCCATATACTCGCCGGTGAGGGAGGAGGGGCACTCGGTCCAGGGATTGTCCTTCTGCTCATAGAAGTACTCCAGGTTGGCCATGTGGCCGGTGAAGCGCCAGGAGGAGTTGCCGTCCATGTCGCAGGAGGTGAAGGCGTCGAAGCCCAGCTCGCCGGCCCGGGCGTGGATGTCCTCCACAACCTTCTTCAGCCCATCGAAGTTGGTGATCTCGTCCATGGAGTGGCCGGCCTGCTCCACCAGGTCGGGGTTGACGATGATGCCGTAGCACTCGTAGCAGTAGCCGATGGACACCAGCTTGCCGGTCTCGTCATAGAGGTTATAGCCGTCGGTGTTCAGCTCAGCCTCAATGGCGGTGCCCTTCAGATCCAGGGCGTAGTCCTTCCACGTCTTGACGCCCTCGGTGTTGCCGATGACGAACAGGGTGGGGGCCTCGGTCTTATCCATCTCGGCGATGAGGGTCTGGCTGTAGGTGCCAGCGGCGGCGGTGACGACCTGGACGGGCACGCCGGTCTTGGCGGTGTAGGTCTGGGCCAGCTCCTGAGCGGTGGTGTCCAGCTCGGGCTTGAAGTTCAGCCAGTAGACGCGGCCCTCGCCGGCGGGGGCGGGATCCTTGTTGTCATCGGGCGTCTTGGTTTCGGTGCCGGACTGGGACTCGGGGGGGGTGCTGCCTTCCGTGCTGGGGTTGCTGGCGCAGCCAGCAAGCAGCATGGTCATGGCCATGCTGAGGGCCAATACCAGCGCAATGAGCTTCTTGGTCATTTTCATTTCCTCCTACTGAATATTGAATACCAGGTATTGGAAAGGTTACCGGTAAGGTTACCGGGAACGTTTCCAGCCCCTATGCACACATAATAACCACATTGTACCCAGTTTGCAAGTAAAAATTTGCCGAACTCCACAAGTTCAGAGGATTGCAAAAAAATCCTCCGCCTTTTTTGTGCACAACGCCCAAGATCTCCCTGGCCTGCGCATGATCTCTCGGCAGCGGGGTATACTGGGGACGAGGTGAAGCGCGCATGGACATGAACAATCAGGAGTACAATAAATATGTAAGCGACCGGGCGGATCCCTCCCCGCTGTGGAAGGATCTGCTGTGGGCCTTCTGCGTGGGGGGCGCCATCTGCGCCGGCGGCCAGGGGCTGTCCGCCCTCTACCAGAGCTTTGGGGCGGGGAAGGAGGACGCGGGGACGTGGGCCTCTGTCACGCTGATCTTCCTGGCCTCCCTGCTCACCGGCCTGGGGGTGTTCGACAACATCGCCAAGCACGCGGGGGCGGGCACCCTGGTGCCCATCACCGGCTTCTCCAACGCCATGGTGTCCCCGGCGCTGGAGTTCAAGAGCGAGGGGCTGGTCACCGGCACCGGGGCCAAGCTGTTCACCGTGGCGGGGCCGGTGCTGGCCTACGGGATCTCAGCCAGCGTGATCTACGGGATCATAATTTACGTGCTGGGGCTGTTCTGACGGATGGAAAGCGGGAGAGGGCTTTTTAGGCCCCTTCCGCTTTTCCTTTGCGCAGCCGGGAAAAATGTGGTATACTGTCCCCACATCCCAACAAGCAAAGGAGATCAACATGGAGCGCATCACAGAACTGCTGGCCCGGGAGCTGGATCGCCCGGTGCAGCACGTGGAAAACATTATCACCCTGCTGGACGAGGGGAACACCGTCCCCTTCATCGCCCGCTACCGCAAGGAGCTCCACGGGGCCATGGACGATCAGCTCATCCGCCAACTGGCCGACCGCCTGCAATACCTGCGCAATTTGCAGGATCGCCGGGACGAGGTGAAGCAGGCCATCGAAAACCAGGGAAAGCTGACGGAGGAGCTGGCCGCCGCCATTGACAACGCCGCCACTCTGGCGGAAGTGGAGGATCTTTACAGGCCCTATAAGCAGAAGCGCCGCACCCGGGCCACCATGGCGCGGGAAAAGGGGCTGGAGCCCCTGGCGGAGCTGGCCTTTGCCATCGGCCCCGCGGTGGACGTGGAAAAGGCGGCGGAGGACTACATCGACCCGGAAAAAGGCGTGGAGACAAGAGCGGACGCTTTACAGGGCGCGTCCGATATCATCGCTGAGTGGATCTCCGATGACGCCGACCTGCGCAAGCTGCTGCGGGAGCTGTACTGGCGGCGGGCGTCCATCGTCTCCCAAGCCGCGGCCAAGGAGCCGGAGGACAGCGTATACCGGCTCTACTACGAGTTTTCCAGCCCGGTGTCCAAAACCCAGGGGCATCAGGTACTGGCCATGAACCGGGGGGAGCGGGAGGAGATCCTCAAAGTGTCCGTGGAGATGGATCGGGAGACGGCCCTGGTGGCCCTGCGGCGGAAGGTGGTGCCCGGCCGCGCCGCCATGGAGTTTGTGAAAACTGCCGCCGAGGACGCCTATGACCGGCTGATTGCGCCTTCCCTGGAGCGGGAGGTGCGCTCCGAGCTGACGGACAAGGCCAATGAGGGGGCCATCGGGCAGTTTGCCCTGAATCTGAAGCCGCTGCTCATGCAACCGCCGGTGAAGGGCTTCGTCACCATGGGGCTGGATCCGGGCTACCGCATGGGGTGTAAGGTGGCGGTGGTTGACCCCACCGGCAAGGTGCTGGACACCACGGTAGTCTACCCCACCCACGGGGAGCGGGGCAAGCAGGAGGCCATCGACAAGCTGGCCGTCCTCATCAAGAAGCATAAGGTGGCCCATATCGCCATCGGCAACGGCACCGCCAGCCGGGAGACGGAGCAGATGGCGGTGGAGCTGATCCGCAAGGTAGGGGGCGGGGTCAGCTACGCCATGGTGAACGAAGCGGGGGCGTCGGTGTACTCCGCCTCCAAGCTGGCGGCGGAGGAGTTCCCCGACTTCGACGTGAACCTGCGCTCGGCGGTGTCCATTGCCAGGAGGTTGCAGGATCCCCTGGCGGAGCTGGTGAAGATCGACCCCAAGTCCATCGGCGTGGGCCAGTACCAGCACGATATGCCCCAGGCCCGGCTGGGCGAGGCCCTGGACGGGGTGGTGGAGGACTGCGTCAACGCCGTGGGGGTGGACGTGAACACCGCCTCCGCGCCGCTGCTCACCCGGGTGGCGGGGCTCAACGGCACCACGGCGAAGAACATCGTCAAGTACCGGGAGGACAACGGGCCCTTCACCACCCGGAAGCAGATCTTGAAGGTGCCGAAATTGGGGCCGAAAGCCTTCGAGCAGTGCGCGGGCTTCCTGCGGGTGCCGGAGAGCAAGTTCCCCCTGGACAACACCGCCGTCCACCCGGAGAGCTACGGGGCGGCGGAACAGCTGCTGGCCCTGTGCGGCCACGACATGGCGGACGTGCGGGCCGGGAAGCTGGGCGGCTTGAAGGCGGAGCTGGCCGCCTATGGCGAGGACAGGGCGGCGGCGGAGTGCGGCGTGGGCGTGCCCACCCTGCGGGATGTGGCGGCGGAGCTGATGAAGCCGGGCCGGGATCCCCGGGACGAGCTGCCCGCCCCGGTGCTGCGCACCGACGTGCTGGACGTGAAGGATCTGAAGCCGGGGATGGAGCTGAAGGGTACGGTGCGCAACGTCATCGACTTCGGGGCCTTTGTGGACATCGGCGTCCACCAGGACGGGCTGGTGCACATCAGCCAGATCTGCGACCGCTACCTCAAGCACCCCTCCGAGGTTTTGAGTGTGGGGGACGTGGTGACGGTGTGGGTGAAGGAAGTGGACGAGAAGAAGAAGCGGATCTCTCTGACTATGCGGAAAGAAAAGCTGAAAAATTGAAGTTTTTTCAAAAAACCCCTTGACTGTGAAGGGACTTGACAGGTTAGCATAGCCCTGGGAGGTGGTTTCATGACCATCAAGGAGCTGGAAGAAAAGACAGGCATGACCCGGGCCAACATCCGCTTTTACGAGGGGGAGGGTTTGCTGGCCCCCAAACGACTGGACAACGGCTACCGGGACTACTCGGAGGAGGACGCCCGGACGCTGGAAAAGATCAAGCTGCTGCGGCAGCTCCAGCTTGACCTGGACACCATCCGAAAGGTGCAGCAGGGGATGCTGACCCTGGATCAGGCCCTGTTCGTCCAGCAGACAAAGCTGGAGGGGGACAGGCTCCTCATCCAGCGGGCGTCGGAGGTGTGCCGGGAGCTGGGGGAGAGCGGCGTGGAATACGGCGCACTGGATCCCCAGCCCTACCTGGCGCGGCTGGACGCGCCCCCGTCCCGGCCGGTGCTGCCCAACCCGCCGCCTCCCACCCCAAAGGAGGAGGCGGCCATGGACACCGCGCCCAAGGCGTGCTACCACCCCTGGATGCGGTGCTTTGCCCGGGGGCTGGACATGGCGCTGTACGACACCCTTATCAATGTGGTATGGCTGGTGATCTTCCGGGACTGGGGCTTCCTCCGCCTGCAGACAGCCAACCTGATCGCCGCCACGCTGTCCGGCATGGCGCTGCTGTTCCTCACCTTGGCGGTGGAGCCGCTGTGGCTGCATTTCTGGGGCTGGACGCCGGGGAAGTGGGTGTTCGGCCTGAAGCTCCGGGACAAGGACGGAGAGAAGCTGCCCATCGACTGGGGGATCGACCGGAGCAAAACGCTGGCCTGGGAGGGGTACGGCTGGAACATCCCGCTCTACAGCCTGTGGCGGTTCTGGAAGAACCGTCAGGACGCCCTGGACGGCCGGGACGGCTGCTGGAACAGTGAGCGGTGCTTTCGCTACACCAAGGAGGAGCGGCGGTTCAGCGTCCAGATCTTCGTGGGGCTCCGGGCGGCCCTGGGGGCGGCGCTGGTGCTGGTGATGCTGTGGAGCTTGCTGCCTCCCTGCCGGGGGCTGCTGGACTTGCCGGAGTTCGCCCGGAACTACAACCACTGCCTGCGGATGATGGAGCAGGGCGGCGAGACCCTCACCCCCACCCTGGACGCCCAGGGCCGGTGGGTGGAGCGGGAGCAGCACGGCGGCGTGGTGATCCCCATATTCGGCGACACCACGGTGTATGAGAGGCCGAAGTACACCATGGAGGGCGGGGTGGCGGCGGTGACGCTGCACATGAGCAGTCAGGACAAGGCGGTGGGGGGCGCCGCCCGGGAGTATTTGACGCTGCTGTCCCTGTGCCGCTCGGCGGGGGAACTGAACCCGTTCAATATCCTGTTCGCCCAGCGGGACGCCGAGGAGCTGCTGGATCGCTGGGAGGACTTTGATGAGGACTTCCTGGGCGTGCACGTCAGCCAGCGGGTGGAGGCGGTGGGCTATGAGCGCACCGAGGCCTTCGGCGCATGGCTGTGGTGCGAGGACGAGGAGCTGCCCCACCACTGCGAAAAGACGGTGACCTTTACCATCGTCAACGGACGGGACGGCGTGTTCAGCCCGTCCCCGGGGACGGCCCACGAGCCGGAATGAAAAGGAGGGGCCTGACATGGCCGGGACGCTCTACTTAGTACCCACCCCCATCGGCAACCTGGGGGATATCAGCCGCAGGGCGGCAGAGACGCTGGAGCGGGCGGACTTCCTCGCCGCCGAGGACACAAGGGTGACGGTGAAGCTGCTCAACCACCTGGGGCTGAAAAAGCCCATGGTGACCTACCACCGCCACAATTGCGATGCAGCGGGCCCCGCCATCCTGCGGAGGATTGAGGCGGGGGAGAGCTGCGCCCTGGTGACCGACGCGGGCACCCCCGCCATCTCCGACCCCGGCGAGGAGCTGGTGGCCCTGTGCGCCGCCGCCGGCGTCCGGGTGGAGGCCATCCCCGGGCCCTGCGCCCTGACGGTGGCCCTGTCCGCGTCCGGCCTGCCCACCGGGCGGTTTACCTTTGAGGGCTTCCTGCCCCTGAACAAAAAGAACCGCCGGGCCCAGCTGGAGGGCCTGGCGGAGGAGGAGCGCACCATGATCTTCTACGAGGCCCCCCACAAGCTGCGGGCCACCCTGGACGATCTGGCGGACACCTTCGGCCCAGACCGCCCCCTGACGGTGTGCCGGGAGCTGACCAAGCTCCACGAGGAGGTACTGCGGCTCACCATCGGCGAGGCGGTGGAACATTACGCCGCCCAGGAGCCCCGGGGGGAGTTTGTGCTGGTGGTGGGCGGTTGCCCTGCCGGAGCGGAGCCGGTGGAGGGGAGCGAGGACGCCGCCCTGGCCCGGGTGGCCCAGCTGCGCCGGGCGGGGACGCCCCTGAAGGCGGCGGCGGCTCAGGCGGCGGAGGAGTTCGGTGTCAAGCGGCGGGCGCTGTACAATCAGGCGCTGAAGGAGGAGAACGGGGACGGCTGATAACAAACAGTATATAATATTTGGCAAATTATGGAGATGGCGGTGTCCGAAGATTTTGTCGAAAAAAGTTCAAACCACAAAAAATTGTGGAATTTTCGTGAGAAGGTTACAAAACCTTGAAAAAATCCCCCGAGGGAGGAAGAAAATACCTATTTCAAGATGTAAACTGGAATATAATAGGAAAATTGGAAAAAAGCGTACAAAAAAGAGCCTTCCGTCCATCCGAAGGCTCTTTCTGCCGTTCTATCCATCCATCACTTGCTGTTGAGGTCGTTCAGACACACATTGCAGATGTTTTTCCCCTTGAAGGAGACGATGTCTCGAGAATCCCCACAGAAAATACAGGCGGGCTGGTACTTGTTGAGGATGATCGAGGAGCCGTCAACATAGATCTCAAGGGGGTCGCGCTCCGCAATGTCCAAAGTCCGGCGGAGCTCGATGGGTAGAACGATACGTCCCAGTTCATCGACCTTACGAACAATTCCGGTTGCTTTCATAAGTGATTCCTCCTTGCGCTTTCGCTGATATAGTATCACGGCACCTTCATTATAACACATTGTATACCGTTGTCAATCAAAATAATGGAGATTTCAAGGTTTTTTTGGGATACCTGTCAAAGCGTCCCGAAACTGGGGGAATTTTCTTGGATCCGGGCCGGGAATGGGGGCATATCCCCGGCCTTTGGCCCGTATAGATAGGGGGACAAGGGGGGCTTTGGGATGGCGATGTCCTGGATCTGGACGGTGATGGTGGCCGCGGCGGTGCTGTGCGGCCTGGCCACGGGGAACGGCCCGGCGGTGGCCAAGGGGGCGCTGGACGGCGCCGCCGCCGGGGTGGAGCTGTGCCTGTCCATGATGGGGGTGCTGTGCCTGTGGATGGGGGTGATGGAGGTGATGGAGCGGTCAGGGCTGGCGGCGGGGCTGTCCCGGCTGCTGCGGCCCGCCCTGCGGCGGCTGTACCCGGACTTCGCCCGGGACAAAAAGGTGATGGACGCGGTGAGCGCCAACCTGTCCGCCAACCTGTTGGGGCTGGGCAACGCCGCCACCCCCCTGGGGCTGGAGGCGGCGCGGCTCATGGCGGAGCGCACCCCCGGGGTGGCGTCGGACGGGCTTTGTATGCTGGTGGTGACCAACACCGCTTCCCTCCAGCTCATCCCCACCACGGTGGCCTCCCTGCGCTCGGCGGCGGGCAGCGCCAACCCCTTCGACATCCTGCCCGCGGTGTGGCTGGCGTCGGTGATCTCGGTGGCGGTGGGGATCACGGCGGCCAAGCTGCTCGCCCGCGTGTGGAGGTAGGGCCATGGATCTGCTGTTCACCATGTTGGTGCCCTTCCTCATGCTGGCGGTGGCCCTGTGGGGGCTTGTCAGGCGGGTGGATCTGTGGGGCGCTCTCACCGACGGGGCGGAGAAGGGGCTGAAGGTGTCCCTGCGGATCATGCCGCCCCTCATCGGGCTGCTGACGGCGGTGTATATGCTCCGGGCTTCCGGGGCACTGGAGCTGCTGGGCGAGCTGGTAGGCCCGCTGCTGTCGGCGGTGGGCATCCCTTCGGAGACCATCGGCCTGCTGCTGGTGCGGCCGGTGAGCGGCTCGGCGGCTTTAGGCGTGGGGGCGGAGCTTATCCAGACCTACGGCCCCGACTCCCCGGTGGGCCGGACGGCGGCGGTGATGCTGGGCTCCACCGAGACGACCTTTTACACCATCGCGGTGTACTTCGGCGCGGCCAAGATCGGCAAGACCCGGTACGCCGTGCCGGCGGCGCTGTGCGCGGACATCGCCGGGTTCCTGGCCGCGTCCTGGGCGGTGCGGCTGCTGTTTGGCGATTAAAAAGTCGGTTGACATTTCGGCGGAATTGAATTATACTAAAAGATAGGAACAGGGTGCTACCGGCAAACGGTTGCCCCCCTGACTTTGGTTAAGAAGTAACCGCGAGCGTGGAGGCTGGGCGGTTACTTCTTTTTATTGGCCTGTAAAAACAGGGCAATAATGCCGACGATCAAAATACCTGTCTGAATCAGATCAGAGTATGTAACCATTTGGCAGCCCCCCTTTCGTAGGATCAGGGGGCCAAGAAGCGCCCCTGACTGAGCAGGGGGACAAACCGCTTGCCGTTTATCGGTAGCACCAAAAACAGCATAGCATAAAAACTACCAAAGTACAACTGATTTTGGATTGATTCCATCGACTTCGTGGCCGCCTCCTGGGCGGTCAGATTTCTTTTCACCACCCCGTAGCCCCCGGGCGCGCCGTGCCTCCTCGCGGCGGGCCGTAGGGGGGGAGTGGTTGGCACGGCCCAGAGCGGGGAGGTGCGGCGTGACCGGGGGCGGGTCAGTCCGCACCTCCGTCCGTGGATTCCTCCCGATCCAGGACGGTCAGCTTCGTCTCGGGGGCGCTGATATACAGTTCCTCGCAGTCTCGCTGGGCCTGGATTAGGATCCGAATGGCGTGTTCTGTGCTCTGCATAAGATGGATGTACATTTTTTTATAGTCTGCCATGTTGCTCACCTCTATTTGATAAATAAAGTTTATCAGAGATAACCATATTTTGTCAAGTGATTGTTGTATAATGTTTAGCATCGTTAAACAGATAGGTGATGCACATGGAGAAAACTGATGCTTATATTGGCATACGGGTGACCAAGGAGTTCAAGGCCCGCCTTGAGGCACAAGCCGAGAAGGAACGCCGCCCCGTTGCGAACTTAATCCGTCTGGTAATGGAAGAATATCTGGAACAGCACGAAAACCAGCCATAAAAAATCCCCACCCGGAACCGGGTGGGGATTTTTCGTATCCGGATTATTCCTCCGCCATGGCCTTCGCCGCGGCGATGGCCTTTTCCTGGGCGGGGCCGGGGCACTCCTCGTACCGCACGAAGTGCAGGGTGAAGGAGCCCCTGGACTGGGTCATGGCCCGCAGGTCGATGGCGTAGGTCATCAGCTCGGCCATGGGGGCCTCGGCGGTGATCACCTGCTGGCCGCCGCCCACCGGCTGCATATCCATGACGCGGCCCCGGCGCTTGTTCAGATCGCCCAGCACGTCGCCCATGTAGCTGTCGGGCACGGTGACCTTCAGCTCGCCCACCGGCTCCAGCAGCACGGGGGACGCCTCGGGCAGGGCGGCCTTATAGGCCAACTGCGCCGCCGTCTTAAACGCGATTTCGGAGGAGTCCACGGGGTGGTAGGAGCCGTCGTACAGGGTGGCCTTCAGATTCACCATGGGATAGCCCGCCAGCACGCCGTGGACACAGGCTTCCCGCAGGCCCTTTTCCACCGCGGGGAAGAAGTTCTTGGGCACCGCGCCGCCCACGACCTCCTCGCAGAACTCCAGGGATTCGCTCTCACAGGGCTCGAAGCGGATCCACACGTCGCCGAACTGGCCGGAGCCGCCGGTCTGCTTCTTGTGGCGGCCCTGCTTGGACACCGGCTTACGGATTTTTTCCCGGTACGCGACGCGGGGCTCGGACAGCTCCACCTCCACGTTGAAGCGGGACTTCAGCTTGTTCACCAGCACGTCCATCTGGATGTCGCCGGCGGTGGTCACCACCATCTGGTGGGTCTCGGCGTTGTTCACCACGGTAAAGGTGGGATCCTCCTCGTTGAGGCGGCCCAGGCCGGCGGCGATCTTGTCCTCCTGGCCCCGGGTCTTGGGGGCGATGGCCCGGGAGAAGTTGGGTTCGGCGAAGGGGATGGGATCCAGCTTAATGAACTTCCGGGCGTCGCACAGGGTGTCGCCGGTCTTGACCTTGTCCATCTTGCCGATGGCGCCGATGTCGCCGCACAGCAGCTCCTTGACCTCCTCGCTCTTTTTGCCCTTCATGATATACAGGCGGCCCAGCTTCTCCATCTGGCCGGTGGTGGCGTTCACCAGGGTCATGTCGGAGGTGATGTCGCCGGACAGCACCTTGATAAAGGAGAATTTGCCGTACTGATCGGCCACAGTCTTAAAGACGAAGGCGGCGGGAACCGCGCCCTGGGAGGTGATGAACTCCTCCCGCTCGCCGTCCTTGTTCACGCCGGTGGGGGGGACGCCCTCCAGGGGGTCGGGCAGCAGATCCACGATGATGTCCAGCAGCATCAGGGTGCCCAGCCCGTTCAGGGCGGAGCCGCACACCACGGGCACCATGGAGCAGTCCTTCACACCGGCCCGCAGGCCCTGCATGATCTCGGCGTAGGTGAAGGCCTCGCCGCCGAAGAACTTCTCCATGAACTCCTCGCTGGTCTCGGCCACGGACTCCATGAGCTGATCGTAGATCTCATTGATCACGTCCACCTTGTCGGCGGGGATGGGGATCTCCTTGCGCTTGTTGCCGTCCGGCTCGAAGGCCCGCTTGTGGAGCACGTCCACCACGCCGGTGACCTTCTTGTTCTCGTCCCAGATGGGCACCACCAGGGGGGCCACGCTCTTGCCGAAGCACTCCCGCAGGGTGTCGAAGGCGGAGTTGAAGTCGATGTTGTCCTCGTCCATCTTGGAGATGTAGACGATGCGGGGCATCTTGCGCTCATCCAGCAGCCGCCAGGCCCGCTCGGTACCCACGGACAGGCCGCCCTTGGCGGCGCACACCAGTACGCCCGCGTCCGCCACGGACAGGCACTCGGCCACCTCGCCGGCAAAGTCGAAGTTGCCGGGGGCGTCCAGCACGTTGATCTTGCAGCCGTTATACTCCACCGGCGCCACGGCGGCGGAGATGGAGATCTGGCGCTTGATCTCCTCGGGGTCGTAGTCACAGACGGTGGAGCCGTCGGTGGTTTTGCCCATACGGGCGATGGCGCCGGTCATGTGCAGAAAACTCTCGACCAGGGTGGTTTTACCGTTGCCGCCGTGGCCTAACAGACAGATATTTCGGATACTGTGGGGAGAATAGCTCATAGTTGTTCCACTCCTTAACGATTACGGTCTGGCGCAGAAACGCCGCTAAAAACAATTATACAATAAATACCGCCGCTTGGCAACGGTTATTTGAGGATTTTGACGAATTATTTTCCTGCCGCTGGAAGCGGCCCGTCGGACAGATCCCGTTTGATCCCCGCGATCACCGACTCAAAGTCCTCCGCGGTCTGGATTTTGCAGGCCCGCTCCTTCCAGTAGGAGGCGTAGGGCACCCCTTTCAGATACCAGGCCAGATGCTTGCGCATTTCCAGGCAAGCGATCTTCTCCCCCTTGTGCTCCAGGGCCAGGGCAAACTGCCGGGCGGCGGTGTCCATCCGCTTAGAGAGAGGGGGCAGCTCCGGGATTTCCTGGCCCTTTAGGGCGGCGGCGCACTGCTCCAGCAGCCAGGGGTTGCCGAAGGCCCCCCGGCCCACCATGGCCATATCCGCCCCGGTGACCTTCAGGATCCGCACCGCGTCCCGGGCGGAAAACACGTCCCCGTTGGCGATGACCGGGATGGACACCGCCTCCTTCACCTGGCGGATATAGTCCCAGTTGGCGCTGCCGGAATACATCTGGGTTTTGGTGCGGCCGTGGACGGCCACGGCGGACACACCGGCGTCCTCCATCCGTCTGGCGAACTCCACGCAGTTGATGGAACCCTTGTCCCAGCCCAGCCGGAACTTCACGGTGACGGGCCTCCCCTGAGCCCCTCGCACCACGGCGGCCGCCGCCCGCTGGGCCTTGCCCGGATCCCGCATCAGGGCGGAGCCGTCCCCGGAGTTGGCCACCTTGGGCACAGGACAGCCCATGTTGATGTCGATGATGTCCGCGCCGGAGCGCTCTAAGGCCAGGGCCGCCCCCTTCTCCAGGAAGGGCTCGTCGCTGCCGAAGATCTGGACGGCGGCGGGGTGCTCGCCCTCCCCCAGCTTTAATAAGGTGGGGGTCTTTTTGTCTCCGTAGCATAGAGCCTTGGCGCTCACCATCTCGGTGACGGTGTAGCAGCCAGACCTATCCCGGCACACCGCCCGAAAGGCCAGATCCGTCACCCCCGCCATGGGGCCCAGGGCCAGCCGGGTGTTCAGCTCCACATCGCCGATGTTCATGGGTTCCTCTTTCCCTTTCGTCCACGCCCGCCGGACAGGGACGAAAAAACAGAATTTACTCGGTATCATACCAAATTCCGCCCCAAAAGGCAAGACAGCTTCCGACTGCCTTTTTTTTCCCGCCGTCCTATAATGACATAGTTACCATAATATGGTTATTTTACCCACGATATTCCACGGAGGGATGCAGTATGACGGCAAACGAGGGTACCAGGCGGGAGAAGCGGGGACGGCGACTGTCCGTCTCCATGGCCATGCGCCTGTCGGACTGGGCGGTGCGGTTCCTGCTCACGGCGGTGCTGGCCGGGGCGGAGCTGATGGGGGGCCACGCCCCCTTTGCCCTGGCACTGGTGGGGGTGTGCCCCCCGGGCGGGGAGGGCTTCGCCGCCCTCTTAGGCGCGGCCCTGGGCTATCTGTCCTTCCGAGGGGTCATCGGCGGGCTGCGGTACATCGCCGCGGCCATGATGGTGTACGCCGTGGCCCTGGCTTTGGGCGAGTTTGAGCTGTACCGCCGGCGGTGGTTCATGCCCGGGGTGGCCGCCGCCGTCAACGGGGTGGTGGGGTTTGTCTACCAGTCCGCGGCGGGCTGGGGCCGGGGGGACTGGGTGGGCTTCGCCACCGAGGTGGTGCTCACCGCCGGGACGGTGTACCTGTTCCGGGAGGGCTTCGACGCCTGGGAGAAGCGCCGCCCCGGCGGAACCTTCACCGTCTCCCAGGGGGCGGGGCTGCTGGCCCTGGCGGCGGCGCTGATGATGGCCCTGGCCCGGGTGACGGTGGCGGGGGACTACTCCCTGGGGCGGGTGCTGTGTGTGCCGGTGGTGGCGCTGTGCGCCTGGAAGGGGGGGCCCGGGGCGGGGGCCGTCGCGGGCGTGGCGGCGGGGCTGGCCATGGGCTTCACCGCCGAACTGCCCGCCTGGTATACCCTGATGTATGCCCTGCCCGGGCTGTTCACCGGCATTTTCTGCAAGCAGGGGCGGCTGATGTGCGCCGCGGCCTACGGCCTGTGCGGGGCGGCGGCCATCCTGTGGACGTGGGAGAGCGGCGCCGGTGCCCCCTTCGGCTGGGAGACGGCGGCGGGGCTGGCGGTGTTTTTAGTGCTGCCGGACAAGCTGCTGCGGCGGCTGGGGGGGCTGGCCCGGCAGGAGGAGCCGGAGGGAGAGGACGCCCGGGCTCGGGAGCTGGCCGCCAAACGGCTGCGGCAGACCGCTGAGGCCTTTCGGTCGGTGTCAACGGGGCTGCGTCTGGTCTTTCAGCCCGTCCCTCCCAACGACGGAGACGCGGCCCGGATCTTTGACCGGGCGGCGGATCGGGTGTGCGCCAAGTGCAAGCAGAAGGAGCGGTGCTGGCAGCGGGAGTACCAGGCCACCAAGACCGCCCTGGCCGACGCCCTGCCTGCCATGCTGGATCGGGGGGCGGGGGCCATGGAGGACTTCCCGCCCCACTTCTCCAGCCGGTGCATCCGGTTCGACACCTTCCTGGTGGCGGCCAACGGGGAGCTGTCCGCCCTGCTCAGCCGCAGGCAGTATGACAGCCGGGTGCGGGAGAGCCGGGCGGCGGTGTGCGCACAGTACGGCCACATGGCGGCGGTGCTGGATCGGACGGCGGCGGAGCTGGCCCAGGAGCCCGCCCTGGATGTACGCCGACAGCGGCTCATCAAGCAGCGCATGGCAGCCCTGGGGCTGGAGGGGCGGTGCACCGTGTACTCTGATCCCTTTGGGCACCTCCAGATTGAGGTGGAGGGCCAGGGGGCGGAGCAGCTGTGCCGGGAGGGGGAGATCGGGCGGCTGTCCACCTTGGTGGGCTGCCCCCTTCGGGAGGTGGACAGCGGCCGGGGCCACGCCCACCTGGGTCAGCGGGAGCCGCTGATGGCGGTGGCGGGGGTGGCCTCCTCCAACCGGGAGGGCCAGAGCGTCAGCGGGGACGCGGGCGTCTGGTTTAAGGACGGCGGGGGGAAGCTAAACTTCCTACTGTGCGACGGCATGGGCAGCGGTCCTGCCGCCCGGGAGGACAGCGACACCGCCCTGCGCCTGCTGGAGAAGTTCCTCCGGGCGGGGCTGGAGCCGGAGGAGGCCCTGGAGACGGTGGGGGAGGCCCTGGCCCTCCGGGGGGAGGAGCAAGGGGGCTTCACCACGGTGGATCTGCTTCAGATCGACCTGTTCAGCGGCAAGGGCGCGGTTTACAAGCTGGGGGCCGCACCCACCTACCTGCGCCGGGGGGGCGCGGTGGAGCGCTTGGCTGGGGAGTCCCTGCCCGCCGGGGTGCCCGCCGGATCCGGTGGCGGGCCGGACGCCTTTGAACTGGCTCTGGACGCAGGGGACTGCGTGCTACTGGTGAGCGACGGCATCACCACCGGCCGGGACGACCGCTGGGTGCGGCAGCTGTTGTCAGACTTTGACGGCCTGTCCCCCCAGGAGCTGGCGGGCCGGGTGCTGAAGGAGAGCGGCGGAAAGAGCGGCGGCGGCGACGACCGCACGGTGATCGCCATCAAGCTGGACGTGCGAAGCCGTCCCGCTCAGGCGCAGGTGTAGCGGCAGGCCCCAAAGCCCGCGGTTGACTTTGGGGGAAGGGCGGGGTAAAATGGGGAAAAATACCCCGTTCCGCCCGGAATGGGGGAGAGGAGGCGCCCCCGATGGTCTGCAATGTGATCTCTCTGGGGCTGTACGGCGTGGAGGGCTACCCGGTCACCGCCGAGTGCGCCCTGTCCGGCGGCCTGCCCGCCTTCGACGTGGTGGGCCTGCCCGACGCCGCCGTGAAGGAGGCCCGGGAGCGGGTGCGCTCCGCCGTGAAGTCCAGCGGCTTTGACTTCCCTGTGTCCCGGATCACGGTGAACCTGGCCCCTGCCGACCGGCGCAAAGGGGGCACGGTGTACGATCTGCCCATTTTAGTGGGCATTCTGGCGGCGGGGGGACAGCTTGCCCTGGGGAACGAGCGGGACTCCGCCTTTGTGGGGGAGCTGTCCCTGAATGGGAGCCTGCGGCCCGTGTCCGGCGTGCTGCCCATGGCGCTGGCGGCCCGGCGGGCGGGGATCCACCGTCTGTTCGTCCCCGCCGACAACGCCCCGGAGGCCACCCTGGCGGACGGGCTGGAGGTGTTCCCGGTCAACTCCGTGGAGGAGCTGGCGCGGCACCTCACTGGGGAGAAGCCCATCGCCCAAGCCCCGGTTTGGCAGGGGGAATTTGTCCCCGTCTCCGGCCCGGACTTCGCCGAGGTGAAGGGCCAGGAGCACACCAAACGGGCGCTGGAGGTGGCGGCGGCGGGAGGGCACCACGTGCTCATGTCCGGCTCCCCCGGCTCGGGCAAGTCCATGATGGCCAAGCGGCTGCCGGGGATACTCCCCGACCTGACGAGGGCGGAGGCCCTGGCCTGCACGGAGATCTATTCCGTCATGGGGCTCACCTCCCGGGAGCACCCCATGGTGCGCCGTCGCCCCTTCCGCTCACCCCACCACACCATCTCCGCCGCCGGGATGACCGGGGGCGGCTCCATCCCCCGGCCGGGGGAGATCTCCCTGGCCCACAACGGGGTGCTGTTTTTGGACGAGCTGCCCGAGTTCCACTCCGACGTGCTGGAGGTGCTGCGCCAGCCCCTGGAGGACGGGCAGACCCAGATCTCCCGGGTGTCCGGCTCGGTGACCTACCCCAGCCGGTTCATGCTGGTGTGCGCCATGAACCCCTGCAAGTGCGGCTGGTACGGCCACCCCTCCGGGCGGTGCACCTGCACGGAGCAGGCGGTGCGGCGGTACTTATCCCGTCTGTCCGGGCCCATGCTGGACCGGATTGACATCTGCGTGGACGTGCCTGCGCTGGATTATGAGGAACTGTCCGGTGCCTCCGCCCCGGCGGAGCCGTCGGAGGACATCCGGGCGCGGGTGAACGCTGCCCGGAAAATCCAGACGGAGCGGTACGGCCCGGACGGCCCCGCCTGCAACGCCCAGATGGGGCCCCGCGAGCTGCGGGCGTACTGCAAGCTGGACGAGCCCTGCCAGAAGCTGATCCGGGGGGCCTATGACCGGCTGGGGCTGACGGCCCGGGGGTATGACCGGATCCTGCGGGTGGCCCGGACGATTGCCGACCTGGACGGGGCGGAGGATATCCAGGTGCACCACCTTGCCGAGGCATTGCAGTACAGGCCGCCGGAGCATCTCAGAACATAAAAACGCCGCCCCCGGATCCTGCCCGGGGGCGGCGCTTTTTTAGTTTACCAGCTCCTCCAGCGAGGCCACGTACCGGCGGCACACCGCCCTCAGCTCGTCCTGCCGGTGGGCGTAGTAGACGTCGTACACCCCCACCGTGTCCATCCCTGCCCTGGCGGCGGTGGCGCAGTTGTCTGGGCTGTCGTCAAACAGGGTGCAGTCCGACAACGGTGCGCCCACCAGCTGGCTCAGCCGGACAAAGCACTGGGGATCCCGCTTTTCCAGGCCGATCTCCTCGGCGAAGATCACGCGGCTAAACAGTTTAGTCAACTGGAACCGCTCCAGCGCGATCCGGCACAGGGCGGGGCGGCAGGCGGTGAACAGGGCCATGGGACGGCCTTCCGCCTGGCACTGGCGGAGGAAGGCCTCCGCCCCCGGCTTCAGGGGGGCCAGTTCCCGGTAGTGGTGGAGGGCCAGGTCGTCCCACTCCGCCATAATCTCCTCCGGGGAGTCGGGGAGCTGGTAGTAGTCCCGGGTGAATTGGGCCGCGATGGGGGCGATAGAGCGCTCCACCACCTGCTGATACTCGGGGGTGTGGGGCAGGCCCCGGCGGGACAGAAATTCCAGATCCACCTCCAGCCAGACGCCGTTGGTGTCGGTAATGGTGCCGTCCAGATCGAATAAGTACACGGGATCAACTCCTTTATGTCTGGAGATAGCATACCAGATCCCGGCCCGCCCGGCAAGCCATTTTTTCCGCCGTTGACTTGTCCCGCCGGATTGGATAAAATAGGGGAAACGGCTGGGAGGGGAGGCGGCGGCGTGAGAAGGCTGGCGTGGTTCGCGGGGGGCTTCGGGGCCGCATGCCTGTGGATGTGCTATGGGCTTCAGGGGCTGAGCTGGCTGTCGTCCATCCTCCTGCTGGTGTGGCCGATCTGGCTGGCCACCCGGCCCCGGCTGGGGGAGGGCCCCATCCTCCTGCGCCGGGGAGAGAACAAGAAGCGATACTGGTGGTATCAGATCTCCCGGCGGGGGCTGGCCCTGTGCCTGGGGGCGCTGGCGGCCGCGCTGTGGGCGGCCACCTACTTCTCCCTGTTCCGCGCTCCGGCGGAGAAAATGGCGGGGGAGGAGGTTGCCATATCCGGGGAGGTGGCCTCCTATCCCGTGGGCACCTCCATCGGCGGGTACTCCGTCACCCTGCGGCTGGGGGAGGGCCTGCTGGCCCCGGACGCCCTGGCCTTCGGGCCGGAGGACTGGGCGGGGCTGAAGCCCGGGGACAGGCTGTCCTTCACGGGCCGGCTGCGGCCCTCCCACCGGGCCTTTGGGGACGAGACGACCTACTACACGGCCAAGGGCGTCTACCTGATGGCCTACTGCCGGGGAGAGGCGGAGCTGGTTTCCGCCCGGTCTGTGCCGCCCCGGTATTGGCCCGCCCTGTGCGCCCACGCCCTCCGGGACGGGATCTACGCCGCCTTTGACGAGACCGCCGCCCCTATCGCCGCCGCCGTGACCCTGGGGGACAAGACCGGGCTGGACGATACGCTGTACTCCGCCCTCAACCGGGCGGGGCTGATGCACGCCGCGGTGGTGTCCGGCCTGCACATTTCCTTCCTGATGGGGGCGGCGCTGGCCCTGTTCGGGCGGAACCGGAGGACGGCCCTGGCCCTGCTGCCCCTGCTGGTGTTTTACGCCCTGATGGCCGGGGGCACGCCCTCCGCCTTCCGGGCGGTGATCATGGACAGCGCCCTGCTGTTCGCGCCCCTGGCCAGCCGGGAGGGGGACGGGCCGTCGGCGCTGGCCTTTGCCCTCTTGATTTTGCTGATCCAGAACCCCTTTGCCGCGGCCAGCGTGGGCTTACAGCTCTCCTTCGCGTCGGTGGCGGGTATCCTGCTGGTGGCGGAGCCCCTGTTCCGGTGGATGTACCGCCCCATCAGGGCCCGGAAGCCGGGGAAGGATCGGCGGATCGCGATGATATTGTGGAAAGCAGGGCGGTACGCCCTGTCCAGCGCCTGCGTCTCCCTGGGGGCCGGGTTGTTCACCGCGCCACTCATCGCGCTGTACTTCGGGCAGATTTTGCTGCTGTCGCCCCTGTCCGGGATTCTGGCCCTGTGGGCGCTGTCCCTGCTGATGGTGTGCGCCCTGGCGCTGGGGACGCTGGCGGTGTTTCTTCCGGGGCCCGCCGCCCTGCTGGGGGCGGCTGCGGGACTGCTGGGCCATTATGCCCGGTGGGTGGCCCTTGCCCTGGGCAGGTTCCCCTTTGCCTCCCTCAGCACGGACAGCACGTACTGCGTGATCTGGCTGGCGGCGGTGTATCTGGTTTTGGCTGCGGCCTTCCTGGGGAAGGAGCGGCCCCGGCGGCCCCTCCTGGGGGCAGGGGCGCTGGCGCTGTTGCTGTGCGCCGCCATCGGCCTGGGCAGGCTGGAGGCGGACGGGGCGGATCTGTCCGTGGCTGCTCTGGACGTGTGGCAGGGCTCGGCCACAGTGTTGCAGTCCGGGGGCCGGACGGCCCTGGTGGACTGCGGCGGCAGCGGCTCCCGCAGCGCCGGGGATGCGGCCGCCGACTACTTCGCGGCCCAGGGCCGCACCCGGCTGGATCTGCTGGTACTCACCCACTTTGACAGCGATCACTGCAACGGGGTGGAGCAGCTGTTCTACCGGATGCGGGTGGAAACGGTGGCCGTTCCCGGCGGGGAAACCGATCCCGAGGGGCTGACGCGGATCGCAGAGCTGGCCCGGCAGGAGGGAGCGGAGCTGCTGGTGGTGGACGATACGCAGGCCCTGCCGCTGGGCGGAGGCTCGGTCACCCTGTTCCCGCCGCTGGGCGGGGGCACGTCCAACGAGTCGGGGCTGTTCGCCCTGTGCTCGGCGGGGGAGTTCGACGCGCTGATCACCGGGGACGCGGACGCCTTCGTGGAGAAGATGTTGGTGAAATACTGCCCCATCCCGGATGTTGAGCTGCTGATCGTGGGCCATCACGGCGCAAAAAGCTCCAGCTGCGAGCAATTTTTACAGGCCACGGCCCCAGAGATTGCCCTGATCTCGGCAGGGGCCAACAACTCCTATGGGCACCCGGCCCCTGAGACGTTGGAGCGGCTGGAGGTGCTGGGCGCCCGGATCCACCGCACCGATCGGGAGGGCACCGTCATCGTCCAGGTGCGGGACGGCCGGGTGGGGATTTATTGAAGGAAAGGAGGGCACGCTATGCCGCCCAAGAAAAAAGCGGTGGACAACACCGCCATGCGGGAGCTGAAGCGGGCTATCAAGGAGGGCGCGCCCAAGCGGCTGTACGTCTTTTACGGAGAGGAGGCTTTTCTGCGGGACGACTGCCTGGCCCGGCTGAAGGAGGCCCTCCTGCCCCCGGGGCTGGAGGACTTCAACCTCCACACCGCCCAGGGGAAGGAGTGCTCGGCGGACTGGATTGAGCAGGCGGTGGACTGCCTGCCCGTGATGAGTGAGCACACCCTGGTGGTGGTCACCGATTTCGACCTGTTCGGCCAGGGAGACAAGAATAAGGAGCGGCTGGCGGAGATCCTGTCCGATCTGCCGGACTACTGCTGTCTGGTGTTTGTCTACGATCTGCTGGCCTACAAGCCCGCGGCGAAGGACAAGCTGGCTGCCCTGCTGAAACAGGAGGGGGCGGCGGTGAACTTCCAGCGGCAGGAGCAAAAGACGCTGGCGGCGTGGATCTGCCGCCAGTTTGAGAAGGCGGGCAAGGCGGTGGATTCCTCCGACGCGGAGTATCTGATCTTCCTGGTGGGGGATCTGATGCACGACCTGTCCGCCGAGATCGGCAAGATCGCTGCCTACGCCCCCAACCAGCGGGTGACCCGGGGAGACATGGACGCGGTGGCTATCCCCAAGGTGGAGGCGGTGGTGTACCAGATGACCGACGCAATGACCCGGAAGGACTTCGACAAGGCTGCGTCGGTGCTGGCCGACCTGCTCCACAGCCGGGAGCCGGCGGTGATGATCCTGTCGGTGATGGGGAAGTATTTCCGGCAGCTCTACACGGCGCGGCTATTCCTCTCGGCGGGGAAGGGCCGGGAGGAGTTCATGGATGTGTGGGCCATGAAAAGCGGCTACCAGGCGGACAAGCTGCTGGGGGCAGCTCGGGGCTTCTCCCTGCCCTGGTGCCGGTACGCCGTGCGGCGGTGCGCCGAGACGGATATTCTGCTGAAAAACTCCTATGGGCAGGAGAGCGAGGTGCTCACCGGACTGCTCATGGAGCTGGCCTCGGGCCGTCGGGTAGTTCCTTTTTCTTGAAAGAAAAAGGAACCGAAAAAGAACTTGAAACCGTTACCGCCAGGGGCGTGATCGTTCCGTTTCCGGTCGGCAACGGAAACAGGTTGACATCGGGAGATTATAATGAGAATTCAGGAAGCGATTGTGGTGGAGGGCCGGTACGACAAGGCGGCGCTGGCGGGGGTGGTGGACACCCTGATCCTGGACACCGCCGGCTTCGGCGTGTTCAAGGACGGGGAGCGGCTGGCCCTGCTGCGGCGGCTGGCGGCAAAGCGGGGGCTCATCGTGCTCACCGACTCCGACGGGGCGGGGTTTGTGATCCGCAACTATTTGAAGGGGGCCATCCCCAAGGGGCAGGTGAAGCACGCCTACATCCCCGATGTGTACGGTAAGGAGCGCCGCAAGCGCGCCCCCGGCAGGGAGGGCAAGCTGGGGGTGGAGGGAATGTCCCGGTCGGTGCTGCGGCAGGCGGTGCTCAATGCCGGGGCCACGGTGCTGGACGGGGAGGTATCCGCCCGGGAACAGGGGAACCTGACCCCGGCGGATCTGTATGCTCTGGGGCTGTCCGGGGCACCGGACGCGGCGGAGCGGCGGGCGGCCCTGCTGCGCCGGCTGGAGCTGCCCGAGCACATGAGCGCCAAGGCCCTGCTGGCGGCGCTGAACGCGCTGTATACGCCGTCGGAGCTGGAGGAGCTGCTGGGTTCGGCGGAATAAGTGAACGTGCCGTCTCCCGTTGGGAGGCGGCACGTTTTGCTGTGGGTCGATTATTCCAGATTGTTCAAGCCGTTAAACAGCTCATTGAAGGACTTCTCCCCGGCGCACCGCCCGAAGGACAGCTCCCTGTTCTCCCCAAACTCCAGCAGAAAGCACTTGGCCAGCTCCTCCACCGTGATCTCCAGGCTGGTAAAAAACTGCCGGTAGGCGAAATTCCAGGCGGGGGTGAGGCGCAGCTTGCCGCACCAGTACGCGAACCGTTCCTGGAGCTTTCCCTTGTCGATGGGAGCGTTCACCGCTCCGTCTCCATCAGCTTGTCGATCCGGCGCTGGTGGCGGCCGCCCTCGAACCCGGTGGACAGGAACACGTCTAAAATCCGCTCCGCCAGATTGCCCCCGGTGACCCCCGCCCCCATGGCCAGCACGTTGGCGTCGTTGTGGCGGCGGGTCATCTCGGCGGACAGGGGCTCGTGGCACAGGGCGCACCGCACCCCCTTCACCTTGTTGGCCACCATGCTCATGCCGATGCCGGTGGTGCACAGCACCACGCCCTTGTCACACATCCCGTCCGCCACCAGCTTGGCGGCGGCCACGCCGAAATCGGGGTAGTCGCAGCTCTCAGTGCTGTGGGTGCCGCAGTCGGTGACCTCGTGGCCCTGCTCCAGCAGATGGGCCTTCAGCCGCTCCTTTAGCTCAAAAGCCCCGTGATCGCAGGCAATAGAAATCTTCATATTGTCAAGTCCTTTCCCTTTACAATTCATGGAGCACGGGCTTTCGCCCGGCGAAGGTGGTGACATGGCCGAACCCCGCCGCCTGGATCATCTCCAGGGCCTGGGGGATGCCCTTGCCCACATCCTGGGGCCGGTGGGCGTCTGCCCCTACGGTGACAAGCTCGCCGCCGCACTCCCGGAACCAGCGCAGCAGGGGGGGCCAGCAGTCCAGATCCCGACCCCGGCACACGTTTACCTCCAGGGCGTGATCCGTTTTGGCCACCTCGGTGAAGATCCGCCGCACCTCTCCCTCGTAGTCCGCCAGGGTGAGGGAGACTCCGTCCCGGTGGATGTAGCGCAGAGGGTAGACGATGTGGGCCAGGCTGTCGTAGCAGTCGGGGCACTGGGTCACCAGCGTCCAGGTGTGCTTTAGGGTGCTCTCCACCGCCTGACCGGCCAGGGCCGGATCCTTGCCGTAGTCGGAGAAGTAGAGATCTCGGCCCCCCTCCATGCCGATCCAGTTGTGGAGGGAGCCCAGCACAAAGTCCAGCTCGCCGCCGCCCTGGGCCAGGATGGCGCGGGCCCCCTCCGGATCGGCGGGGGCGGAGCCCAGCTCCAATCCAAGGCGGAGGGTGAGGCTGCCTCCAAGCTCCCTTTGGACGGCTCGGAACTGGGCCTTGGCGGCAGGCCAGTCAAAGAAGGCTTGAGGGTTGCCGTCCATGTCCAGGAGATCGCAGTGGTCGGTGACGCAGAACTCCTGAAGGCGGTTGGCTTGGGCGGCCCGTGCCATGTCAAGGAGTTCGGCTTCACTGTCCGGGGACAGCTTGGTGTGGCTGTGAATATCGCAGAGATACACGTTAGATCACCTCAATATGGAGCTTGTGTCTACAATGGCCAGCTTGGGAACCACCGCAGGAAATAGGTGGCGTACCAGTTGGGTACGTACAGGCCGGTGAGCTCTGGGTAAAACACCGCGTACAGCAGGACGACGCAGCCCGTAAAGCCGTAGACTGCCAGCCGGCCGCCCTCTCGCTTCCGGCTGAGCATATCGTCCATCAGATAGGCGATGGCGAAGCACAGGAACAGCACCGTGGGGAAATAGTGGTAGGCGAACAGGGTGCGCCCAATGGGCAGCCAGGGCACCAGCTGGGACAGGATGGCGATGAGGATAAACAGCGCCTTGCCGCACCGGCGACGCACCATCTGGACGGCCACGCCCACAAGGGCCAGCAGCCCCGCCCAGGACACCAGCGGGTTGTTGAAGGAGGCAAACAGGCTGCGCATCCCCGGTGTCTCCAAATCCCGGTAGTAGAGGATGGGACGGGCATCCAGGATCCACTGGTACCAGTTGGATTGGTAGGGGTGCTCGGCTGTGACGCCCTGGTGGTAGGTGAGCATGAAATACTGGTTGCGGAGCATGATGTCCACCGGGTTGTCGCTCTTGTCCGGGATGGCCTGGAAGAAAGCCCCCAGCTTGTCCCCCAGGCCGGGGGTTTTGTCCTGGGCCGCCAGCGTTTCCGTTACCCGCTCCAACTGCTCCGGGTACTTGTCCAGGTGCTCCGGCAGGCGCTCCCAGAACCAGCTCACCGACTCCGCCGCCATGCCGGGGAAGCCGCCCTCGTTGCCTTTGGCCGAAGCGTAGGGGAAGTAGGACATGGTATAGATGATGACCGGGATCACCACGAAACATACCACCGACAGGCCGATGGTGCCCCAGACATGGACGGCGAAGGAGGGAATGTGGGGGGGCGTCCAGACGGGGGGCTCCTCCCGGAACATGGCCTCCGCCACCTCCTGGCGGATCTCCGGGGAGACGGGCTGCTCTTGGGCCTGGCGCTCCGCCTCCCGCCAGTCCCCGGCCTTGAAGATCAGACCCAGCAGCCACAGCAAGGCCAGCCCCACCCCGGCATATACGACCGTCCACTTGGAGGCGCAGCCGATGCCCCAGAACAGGCCGCTGAGGAATAGAGGCAGAATATAGTGCCGCAGTTTCTTTCCCGTCGGCACCGTGAGCCAGCGGTACATAAAGTAGTAGGACACCAGGATGAAGAACACGCCGTAGGTGTCGATGGTGGCGATGCGGGTCTGCACCAGGTGCATGAAGTCGAAGGTGAACAGGGCCGTGCCGCACAGGGCTACCGGGGTTTTGCCGAACAGGTTTTTCAGGAAGATATAGAGTAGGGGCACCATCAGCACGCCGAACAGCGTGCCCATAAACCGCCAGCCGAAGGGCACCATGCCGAAGATGGCGATGCCGATGGAGAGGATCAGCTTGCCAAGGGGCGGGTGGGACACCTCATAGGGATAGACGTTGTTCAGGTGCTCCAGCGCCGTGCGGGGGTGGTAGATCTCGTCGAAGTAGGAAGAATCCAGATAGGTGGCGTGCTCCGGTACGATGTCCTGCTCGTCAAAGAGGGCGTCCGCCACGTCGGCGGAGACGTCGAGCATCTGATTCAGATCGTTGTAGAGCACCAGCTCTCCCAGCTCCATGGGGCCGTGGCCGGAGTCGGGGAAGGCGGTCAGGCGGAAGTACTTCGCCTGGGCCACGGCGCCGCCCTCAATGGTGATGTGATGCCACTTGAGCAGTGTATTATATGCCTGCCGGATGGACTGCACGGTTCCGGCAGACGCCCCCTGGGGCACCTGCTTCCAATAGTAAGCCACCCTGGTGGACAGGCCGGTGGTGTCCTGCCCGGGCTGCTTCGCCGTCCATTTGCCGTCCACCCAAACTTCGTCCACCGCCTCAAGGGCCGTCCAGCTTTCCCCGTCGGCGGAGACCTCCAGAGAGTATGTCCCGGTGCCGATGCGGGCAAACCAGCCGAAGCCGCCCAGGGTGACCTCGCCGTCCAGCTCCCAGGTGATGGTCTCCCGCTCCGCGAAGGGCTGGACGGACTGGGGGGCGGACAAACTGCCCAGCTGGAAGAAGGCGGTGAAGGCGTACACCGCCGTCAGCGCCAGAACGGGCAGGATATCCCGTTTTTCCATGGGGTGACGCTTGAGGGTGAGGGTGAGCCGGCGGCTGGCTTTCGCCTCCGCCATGGCAATCCACTCCAGGCTGTGGGGCCGGGGGCGCAGGCACCACCAGTAATAGACGAAAAAGGCAATGCAGATCAAAAGCCCCAGCAGCGCCCACACAAAGGCAGGGGACAGATTGGTGAAAAACCAAGACACGCCCTCGCGCACCTTCTCCCAGGTAAGGGACTCCAGGCCGGGGGAGGGCGAGGCGGTCAGGGACAGCAGATTGATCATGGGGGAACCTCCATTGGCGCGGGAAAGGCCTGCCCGCGGACTTCGCATACGCGATTACGTCCGAACTGAAAGGTCGGAAGTAATCGCTGCCATGTTTTGCGGTTGCCGCCTGCGGCGGCGAGCAAAACGGCTTAAATCAAGTGTATCATTTCCGAATGATGAATTCGGAAATGATACTATATCATACTACGATTGGAGCGGAAAAGGAAGCCCTTTTTTCCAGTGCTTGCACATAGAGGGGCAACAGAGGGCGGCAAGCAATCCCGGGGATGGTGTGCGAAATCGGTTGAGCTTTTTAGCGCGGGAAACCATTCACATTTAATTTACAACTGGCCTATTGACAATTTGAGGGGGTGGTGGTAGAGTATCTTTAGCACTCAGGGAGCGTGAGTGCTAAACCTGGGGAAGGAGGGTTGGCCTTGGAGCTGAGCGAACGCAAGAAGAAAATTCTGCGGGCCGTGGTGGAAAGCTACATCCAGACCGCGGAGCCGGTGGGCTCCAAGGCGCTGGCGGAGCTGGCGGGACTGAAGGTGTCCTCTGCTACCATCCGCAACGACCTGGCCGACCTGACGGAGCAGGGCTATCTGGAGCAGCCCCACACCTCCGCAGGGCGGATCCCCTCCCCCAAGGGCTACCGCCTCTATGTGAACGAGCTGATGGAGGAGCAGCGGCTCAGCCTGGAGGAGACGAAGCAGATCAACGAGGCACTGCACCTCAAGATGCAGGAGCTGGACAAGGTCATCGGCCAGGCGGGCCGCATGGTGTCTCAGCTCACCAACTACCCCGCCTTCGCCCTGGCGGAGGGCTCCCGGCGGCTGACTATCAAGCGGTTCGACCTGATTTTGGTGGATTCCGCGTCCTTCATCGCTGTGGTGATGACGGACTCCAGCGTGGTGAAGAACAAGCTGTTCCGCCTGCCCGCCGATTTGAGCGAGCCCCAGCTCCAGCTGCTCACCACCCTGCTGAACACCGCTTTCGTGGGTAAGACGCTGGATCAGCTCACCCCGGAGCTGATGCGGGTGGCGGAGCACGCGGCGGGGGGGTCCTACGGGCTGATCTCTCTGGTGGTGTCCTTTGCCATGGAGGTGCTGGACGCGCTGGAAAACAGCCCGGTATACACCGCCGGGGCCAGCCATCTGCTGGATCACCCGGAGTACCAGGACGTGGGCAAGGCCCAGAAGCTGATGAGCTATTTGACAGAGGATCGCTCCCTGGCCCAGGCGCTGGCCCTGCCTGCCCTGGAGGGGGATGACACCAAGATCCTCATCGGGCCGGAGAACGTGGCCGACGAGCTGAAGGACACCAGCGTGGTGCTGGCCAGCTATGACATCGGGGATGGCATGAAGGGGGTCATCGGCGTGGTGGGCCCCACCCGGATGGACTACGCCAAGGTGGCCGCCAAGCTGTCCTATGTGGCGGACGGGCTGTCCAAGCTGTTCGGACAGCCGGAGCTGCCCCCCAGCGCGCCGGAAAAGGAGGAATAAAAGTCCATGGCTGACAAGAAGAAAAAGCAGAATCCCATTCAGGAGGAGACCCAGGCCGAGGCGGAGCCCGTCCAGACGCAGGAGGATCAGCCGGCTCCCGAGCAGGAGCAGGCCGTCGACACCCCCGGCGGGGAGGCCGCCCAGTCGCAGGAGGCCGCCGAGGCCCCCGGCGCGGAGCAGCTGCTGGCGGAGGCGGCGGACAAGTACCTCCGGCTGGCGGCGGAATACGACAACTACCGCAAACGCACCGCCAAGGAGAAGGAGTCCATCTGGAGCGAGGCCAAAGCTCAGACGGTGGCGGCTTTCCTCCCGGTGTTTGACAACCTGGAGCGGGCGCTGAAGCAGGAGACCGCCGACGAGGCCTATAAGAAGGGCGTGGAGATGACGATGAAGGGCCTCCAGGACGCCTTGACGGGGCTGGGTGTGGAACAGATCCCTGCCCTGGGCGAGACCTTCGACCCCAACCGCCACAACGCCGTCATGCACGTGGACGACGGGGAGGCTGGGGAGAACACCATCGTGGAGGTATTCCAACAGGGGTTTGTCTGTGGGGAGAAGGTCATCCGGTTCTCCATGGTTAAAGTAGCAAATTAAAGTGGAGGTTTACGTTATGGGAAAGAATTCGCTTGCAAACATTGCACAAACAAGCTTAGCAAAACAGCTTGGCTTGAGAGAACCCGGTGATAAGTTCACCGCAGAAATTACAAAAAAAGGTGATGAGCTGTTAAAGCTGTCAACTGACGACGGAAAAAATAAGCAGAGTGCAATACGCTATAAATCGACAAATACAATTCACACAACAAAAACAATTAAGTCTAAATAGAGATTAAAGCACACTCTGAACTTATTCTATAAAATAATAATTTTTCGTTTATAAATTGGAGGAAATCAATTATGTCTAAAATTATCGGTATCGACTTAGGTACTACCAACAGCTGCGTGTCCGTCATGGAAGGCGGCGAGGCCGTCGTCATCCCCAACGCCGAGGGCAACCGCACCACCCCGTCTGTCGTGGCCTTCTCCAAGGACGGCGAGCGCATGGTGGGCCAGGTGGCCAAGCGCCAGGCCATCACTAACCCCGACCGCACCATCGCCTCCATCAAGCGGGAGATGGGCTCCGACTACCGGGTGAACATCGACGGCAAAAAGCTCACCCCCCAGGAGATCTCCGCCATGATCCTCCAGAAGCTGAAGGCGGACGCCGAGAGCTATCTGGGTCAGACCGTCACCGAGGCGGTGATCACCGTCCCCGCCTACTTCACCGACGCCCAGCGCCAGGCCACCAAGGACGCAGGCAAGATCGCCGGCCTTGACGTGAAGCGTATCATCAATGAGCCCACCGCCGCGGCCCTGGCCTACGGCGTGGACAAGGAGTCCGACCAGAAGATCATGGTGTACGATCTGGGCGGCGGCACCTTCGATGTGTCTGTGCTGGAGGTGGGCGACGGCGTCATCGAGGTGCTGGCCACCGCGGGCAACAACCGCCTGGGCGGCGACGACTTTGACAAGTGCGTCATGGACTGGATGGCCGCCGAGTTCAAAAAGACGGAGGGCATCGACCTCACCGGCGATAAAGTGGCCATGCAGCGCTTGAAGGAGGCCGCCGAGAAGGCCAAGATCGAGCTGTCCGGCGTCACCAGCACCACCATCAACCTGCCCTATATCACCGCCGACGCCTCCGGCCCCAAGCACCTGGATCTGACCCTCACCCGGGCCAAGTTCGACCAGCTCACCGGCCATCTGGTGGAGGCCACCGCCGGCCCCGTCCGTCAGGCCATGAGCGATGCGGGCCTGTCCGGCAATGAGATTGAGAAGGTGCTGATGGTGGGCGGCTCCAGCCGGATCCCCGCCGTGCAGGACATGGTGAAGAAGCTCACCGGCAAGGAGGGCTTCAAGGGCATCAACCCCGACGAGTGCGTGGCCATGGGCGCGGCCCTTCAGGGCGGCGTGTTCACCGGCGACACCAAGGGCCTGCTGCTGCTGGACGTCACCCCCCTGTCCCTGGGCATCGAGACCATGGGCGGCGTGATGACCAAGCTCATCGACCGCAACACCACCATCCCCGCCAAGAAGTCCCAGACCTTCACCACCGCTGCCGACAATCAGACCAGCGTGGAGGTGCACGTGCTCCAGGGCGAGCGGGAGATGGCCCAGTATAACAAGACCCTGGGCAAGTTCCACCTGGACGGCATCGCCCCCGCCCGCCGGGGCGTGCCCCAGATTGAGGTCACGTTTGACATCGACGCCAACGGCATCGTCAACGTGTCCGCCAAGGATCTGGGCACCGGCACCGAGCAGCACATCACCATCACCTCCTCCACCAATATGTCCAAGGAGGACGTGGATAAGGCCGTCCGGGAGGCGGAGCAGTTTGCCGCCGAGGACGCCAAGCGCAAGGAGGAGGTTGACACCCGCAACGAGGCGGACCAGATGGTGTACCAGACCGAGAAGATCCTGGACGAGATGGGCGACAAGCTGGACGCTGGCGACAAGGGTGCCATTGACAGCGCCCTGAACCGGGTGAAGGACGCCCTGAAGGGCAACGATTCCCAGGCCATCAAGAACGCCACCGAGGAGCTGAAGAAGGCCTTCTATGCCGCCAGCGAAAAGCTGTACGGCCAGGCGGGCCAGGCTGGCCCCGGCCCCGACATGGGCGGCGCGGGCTTTGGCGGCGGTTCGACCCAGGGCGGCGGCGACAACGTGGTGGACGCCGACTTCGAGGTCATGGACGACGACCAGAAGTAACCAGCCTAAAAACGGGATACAGCGGGGCGTCGCGCCCCGCCGTTCCCGCGTAAAGAGGTGATTCCATATATGGCGGATCAGAAACGAGATTATTATGAAGTGCTGGGCGTGGCCAAAACCGCGTCCGACGACGAATTGAAAAAAGCTTACCGCAAGCTGGCCAAGCAGTATCACCCGGACATGAACCCGGGCAATGCCGAGGCGGAGGCCAGGTTCAAGGAGATCAATGAGGCCTACGAGGTGCTGTCCGATAAGGACAAGCGGGCCAAGTACGACCAGTTCGGCCACGCCGGGGTGGATCCCAACTTCGGCGGGGGCGGTTTCGGCGGCTTCGACATGGGCGACATCGACCTGGGGGATATCTTCGGCTCCTTCTTCGGGGGCGGCTTCGGGGGCTTCGGCGGACAGCGCCGGGCCGACCCCAACGCCCCTCAGCGGGGCTCCTCCCTCCGGGCCAGCATCACCATCTCCTTTGCGGAGGCCATGGCGGGCTGCTCCAAGGAGCTGTCCCTCACCCGGACGGAGAGCTGCGACACCTGCCACGGCACCGGCTGCGCCCCGGGCACCACCGCCGAGGTGTGCTCCACCTGCCGGGGCACCGGCCAGGTGCGTATCCAGCGGGGGGCGGGGGGCTTTGCCTTCAGCACCTCCGCGCCCTGCTCCAAGTGCCGGGGGACGGGCAAGATCATCCATCAGCCCTGCGCCGATTGCCGGGGGGCGGGTCAGATGCGCCGCCAGCGCAAAATCAAGGTGCGGGTGCCCGCGGGCATCGACCACGGGCAGACCATCTCCATGCGGGGCCAGGGCAATGGCGGCCTTAACGGTGGCCCTGCCGGGGATCTGCTGGTGGTGGTGGCGGTCACGCCGGATCCCCGGTTCGAGCGGGACGGGTCAGATCTGTATACCGTCCATACGGTGAGCTTCACCCAGGCAGTGCTGGGCGGCGAGATCCAGATCGAGGGCATCGACGGCACCATTAAGCACAATCTGCCCGCCGGAACCCAGCCCGGTAGCCAGATCACCCTCCGGGGCAAGGGCGCGCCCAACGTCAACGGCCGAGGCCGAGGGGATCTGTATGTCACCATCCAGGTACAGGTGCCCACCAACCTTACCGGACAGCAGAAGGACGCTCTGCTGGCCTATGCCGAGGCCATGGGGGAGGGCTCCCCGGCCCCCACGCCGGTGAAGGACTTCTTCAAGAAGAAGAAAAAGTAAGGGAACATGGACAGGGCCGCAGGCGAAAGCCTGCGGCCCTGTTTTCATACCTCCCGCTCAAAGATCAGGTCAATCTGGCCGATTGAGCCGTAGGCGCCCAGCGTGGCGGGCATCCAGCCGGCATACCGCCAGCCGTCGGCGGCATAGCGGTCGATCTCCTCCTGGCGGCCTTTGAACTCGGCGCCTATGACCCCTGTCGCCCTGAGCCTGACGTATTTGTACTCATACATGGCTTACTTGCCGGGTTTGGGCTGGTTGGGCTCCACGGTGTCGAACACGCTCTTGGCGCTGGCGCACAGGCCTGCCAGGCCCTGGAGCTCGCTGGGGATAATGATCTTGGTGGCCCGGCCATCGGCGGCCTTCTGGAAGGCCTCCAGCGCCTTGATTTTGATGACGCCCTCGCTGGGGGCGGCCTGGTTGATAAGCTTGATGGCGTCGGCGGTGGCCTGCTGCACCTTCATAATGGCCTGGGCCTCGGCCTCTGCCTCCAAGATTTTGGCCTGCTTGGCGCCCTCGGCCTGGAGGACGGCGGCCTGCTTAGCGGCGTCAGCCCGGAGGATGGCGGACTGCTTCTCGCCCTCGGCCACCAGGATCTGAGCCTGCTTCTGGCCCTCGGCCTGGAGGATGGCCTCACGGCGTTCACGCTCCGCCCGCATCTGCTTCTCCATGGAGTCCTGGATGTCCCGGGGAGGCATGATGTTCTTCAGCTCCACCCGGTTGACCTTGATGCCCCAGGGGTCGGTGGCCTCGTCCAGAATGGAGCGCATCTGGGTGTTGATGTGATCCCGGCTGGTGAGAGACTGATCCAGCTCCAGGTCGCCGATGATGTTACGCAGGGTGGTGGCGGTGAGGTTCTCAATGGCGGACAGGGGGTGCTCCACGCCGTAAGTATACAGCTTGGGGTCGGTGATCTGGAAGTAGATCACGGTGTCGATCTGCATGGTGACGTTGTCTTTGGTGATGACGGGCTGGGGATCGAAGTCCACCACCTGCTCCTTGAGGGAGACGGTCTTGGCCACCCGCTCGATGAAGGGGATCTTCAGGTGCAGGCCCACGCCCCATACCGCGTGGAACGCGCCCAACCGCTCGATGACCACGGCCTTGGACTGCTGCACCACCTTGATGTTGGAGGCGATAATAGCCAGGATAAGGATCACCAGGGCCAGAGGAATGGCGAAGGTGAGGATGGCCCCAATTGTGGGGGCGCCGGCGGAATACAGGGCAAGTGTTTTCATACGGTTTCCTCCTTACGCGACATATGTCTTATTTCCTGAACAAAAGAGCGGATCTTTTGAAAGAGGACGGCTTATACTAATTCTTCATAAAACAGTTTACCTGTTTTATGGGGCGCAGAATGCGGCCCGGCGGCGCAGCCGCCAAGAATGTTGTCAATCCTTTTCTTGTGCGCCGCAGGCGCGGCGGCGGTACGCCGCCATAAAAAGATTTTTAAATCTTTTTATCAAGAAATAGTGTTACCAGTTCTCCTGCCTGGGAGAGGCCCCAGCGGGCACCCGCTCCACGAACACCTTGACCCCCTCGATGCGCTGCACCTTGACCATGGTTCCAGTGGGGATATGTTCGCCGTTTTCGCTGCGGGCCGTCCAGGTGACACCCCGGATGATGACGGCGCCCTTGCCGTGGATGTTGTCGATGTCCTCGGTGACCAGGGCCTCCTGACCGATGGCCCGGTCGGCGTTGGTGTGCTCCACCTGGTTGTTCAAATGCCTTTTGGCCAGGGGCCGCACCGCGGCCAGGCACAGCAGGCTCACTGCCAGGAACAGGGTGATCTGGATCCATAGTGCCCCGCCCAGCAGAGCGGCGATCAGCGCCGCCAGCGCCCCGGCGGCAAACCAGATGGAGGTCAACCCCACGGTGGCGGCCTCCCCGCCCGCAAAGAGCAGCAGCAGCACCAGCCAGACGATTTTTTGCATGGATTCTGCATCAAACGGCATATTCGGCACTCCTTTCTCTCGTCCGTTCCAGCCCCGGTTTGGGCTTCCAATAAATTGTACCACAAAAGCGGCCCAAGGGAAAGAAGTTTTTCGCGGCCGGGGCCATATTATTGTTGCCATCCCTTCCATTTTACATTATACTATGGAATGGTAAGGAAATCGGCTGGGTTCCTTCCCTTGTGACACAATGCTACACCCTTCACCCAATGGAAGGTCAAGAGGTTTTTTAAAAAATTTTACGGAGTATTTTATGGATCAAACCTTACAGTTTGTAATACCCGCCCTCATGGGGGTGGAGAGCACGGTGGCCTGGGAGCTGAAAAGGTTGGGCCTGCCCGGCGTGCGGGCGGAAAACGGCCGGGTGCTGTGCCAGGGCGGCGCGGGGGACATCCCCCGGATGAACCTGAATCTGCGCTGCGGGGCCCGGGTGCTGCTGAGCCTGGGGCAGTTCCCTGCCCGAAGCTTCGAGGAGTTGTTCCAGGGGGTACTGTCCATCCCCTGGGAGGACTATATCCCCCGGGAGGGGCGTTTTCCGGTAAAGGGGTACTCCATCAGCTCAACCTTACATTCGGTGCCGGCTTGCCAATCCATCGTGAAGAAGGCGCTGTGCACGCGGCTGGGGCGGGCCTATGGGTTGGAAACCCTGCCGGAGACGGGAAGCTTATACCAGGTGCAGTTCTCCATTTTGAAGGATCAAGTGACAGTCATGCTGGACACCTCCGGGGACAGCCTCTATAAACGAGGCTACCGGGCCCAAAACATGGGCGCGCCCCTGCGGGAGACGCTGGCGGCGGCGCTGGTGCTGCTGTCCCGGTACAGGGGGAAGGATCCCTTCTGCGACCCCTTCTGCGGCTCGGGCACCATCCCCATCGAGGCCGCCCTCATCGCCAAGAACCGGGCTCCGGGCTTAAATCGTACCTTTGCCGCCCAGAAGTGGGGGTGGGTGCCCTCCAAGCTGTGGATGGCGGCGGCGGACGAGGCCATGGATCACGAGTTCCACGGGGACTACGACATCTGGGGTGGGGACATCGACCCCGCCGCTGTGGAGCTGTCCCGCCACAACGCAGAATTGGCCGGGGTGGAGGACACGGTGCGGTTTGAGACGGCGGACGCGGCGAGGTTCCACCGGGATTCCTCCCGGGGCCGGGTGGTGACCAACCCGCCCTATGGGGAGCGGCTGCTGGAGAAGAAGGAGGCGGAGGAGCTGTACCGGGCCTTTGGGAGGGTGGCCCGGGGACTGCCCCCCGGCTGGGAGGTGGACGTGCTGTCCTCCCACACCGAGTTCGAGCGGGCTTTCGGCCGTCCGGCGGACAAAAAGCGAAAATTATATAACGGCATGATCAAGTGTGATTTCTTTATGTACGGCTTATAAGGAACGAATCGAAGCGCCCAGAGGAATATTTTGAGAGAGAGGGTCTGGGGCATGAAGCATATATTTATCATTAACCCCATGGCGGGGAAAAAGGGCGGCGCCCAGAGGCTGGAGGAGGACATCCGGGCGCTGGAGGTGCCCGCGGAGATCGTCCACACCAGTGAGACGGGGGACGCCCGCCGGATCGCCCGGGAGGCGGCGGAGAGCGGGGGGCCGGTGCGCCTGTACGCCTGCGGCGGGGACGGCACGCTGAACGAGGTGGTAAACGGTGCGGCGGGCTTTGCCAACGCCGCCGTCACCAACGTGCCCACCGGCACGGGCAACGACTTTTTGAAGATCTTCGGCCCGGACTACCGGGCCCGGTTCTCTGATCTGCGGGCCCTGTCCCAGGGGCCCCAGGCGGCCATGGATCTCATCGACTGCAACGGCCTGCTGGGCATCGACATCGTGTGCACCGGGGTGGACGCCCGGATCGCCGTGGATAAGGACAGCTACAAGGTGCTGCCCCTGGTGAGCGGTATCGGGGCCTACATTTTCTCCCTGGTGGCCAACGTGCTGTTCAAGCCCATCTCCGTGCCCACGGTGGTGGACTGCGGCGACCTCCACTTTGAGGGGGAGACCACCATCGTCTGCGTGTGCAGCGGGCGGTACTACGGCGGCGGCTTCATGCCCGTGGGGGACAACAGGCCGGACGACGGCGTGCTGGAGACGCTGGTGATCCCCAGGGTGAGCCGGTTCACCTTTTTTCGGCTGGTGGGAAAGTACGCCAAGGGGAAGTACCGGGACTATCCCGAGCTCATCTACCACCGCCGAGGGGCGGGCGTCACCGTCCGCGGGGAGCGGGAGCTGGTGGCGGTGGTGGACGGCGAGCCGGTGCGGGCCAGGGAGCTGGTGATTCGGCTGTCGGACAAGAAGGTGAATTTCTTCTATCCCGAGGGAATGAGCTATGATCCGTTGAGATAGGAGCTCCAGATCCTGCCGAAATTAGCACTCCTGGCATCCGATTGTGAACGAAGGGTGAATTTTTTGGAATCAACCCCTGTTTTTTTCAAAATGGGGGTTGATTTTTTTGCTCAGAGGGGGTATTATCATACTTGTGGTTGGCACTCAAGATAAAAGAGTGCTAACCCATCTGACTTGTTAATACGTAAACTATAGATTTAAGGAGGAACCAGCAATGAATCTCAAACCCCTGTCCGACCGTGTGATCCTGAAGGCCCTGGAGGCCGAGGAAAAGACCAAGGGCGGCATCATCCTCACCGGCGACGCCAAGGAGAAGCCCGAGATGGCCGAGGTGGTGGCCGTAGGCCCCGGTGGCATGGTGGACGGCAAGGAGGTCGTCATGACCGTGAAGCCCGGCGACAAGGTGCTCACCAGCAAGTATTCCGGCACCGAGGTCAAGGTGGACGGCGAGAAGTACAACATCGTTCGGCAGAACGACATTCTCGCCATTGTCGAGTGACGCTGAATCCCGTAAGCCGGGAGCCGTCCACCTGGGGCCCCATCGAAGATGGGGCGGTGCGTAAGCACCGGAGGCTGACGGAATTCACTTCCGGCAGCCGCACATGAAATCCCGCGGGGGCCCCGCGAAACGAAGTTTCGTGGGGAGGACGGCGAGAAGTACAACATCGTTCGGCAGAACGACATTCTCGCCATTGTTGAATAATATTTGGAGGTAATGCGATATGTCTAAAATCATCTGCTACGGCGAGGAGGCCCGCCACGCTCTGGAACGGGGCGTCAACCAGCTGGCCGATACCGTCAAGATCACCATGGGCCCCAAGGGCCGCAACGTGGTGCTGGATAAGAAGTTCGGCACCCCCCTCATCACCAACGACGGCGTGACCATCGCCAAGGAGATCGAGCTGGCCGACCCCTTCGAGAACATGGGCGCCCAGATCGTCAAGGAGGTCTCCACCAAGACCAACGACGTGGCCGGCGACGGCACCACCACCGCCACCCTGCTGGCCCAGGCCATCATCCGGGAGGGGCTGAAGAATCTGGCCGCCGGCGCCAACCCCATGGTGATGAAGAAGGGCATCTCCAAGGCCACCGATGCCGCCATCGAGGCCATCAAGAGCCACTCCAAGCCCGTGTCCGGCACCTCCGACATCGCCCGGGTAGGCGCCATCTCCTCCTCCGACGAGTTCATCGGCAACCTCATCGCCGAGGCCATGGAGAAGGTGTCCCACGACGGCGTGATCACCGTGGAGGAGTCCAAGACCGCCGAGACCTACAGCGAGGTGGTTGAGGGTATGCAGCTGGATCGGGGCTACATCACCCCCTATATGGTGACCGACACCGAGAAGATGGAGGCCGTGCTGGACGACGCGCTGATCCTCCTCACCGATAAGAAGATCTCCTCCATCCAGGATCTGCTGCCCCTGCTGGAGCAGGTGGTGCAGACCGGCAAGAAGCTGCTCATCGTGGCCGAGGACGTGGAGGGCGATGCGCTGTCCACCCTGCTGGTGAACAAGCTGCGGGGCACCCTGAATGTGTGCTGCATCAAGGCCCCCGGCTTCGGCGACCGCCGCAAGGAGATGCTGGAGGATATCGCCATCCTCACTGGCGGCACCGTGGTGTCCTCCGACCTGGGCATGGACATCAAGGAGACCACCATGGATATGCTGGGTACCGCCCGCCAGATCAAGGTGCAGAAAGAGAACACCATCATCGTGGACGGCGCCGGCTCCTCCGAGGCCATTTCCGCCCGGGTGGCCCAGATCCGCAAGGCCATCGAGACCACCACCTCCGACTACGACAAGGAGAAGCTCCAGGAGCGCCTGGCCAAGCTGGCCGGCGGCGTGGCCATCATCCGCGTCGGCGCCGCCACTGAGGCCGAGATGAAGGAGAAGAAGCTGCGCATTGAGGACGCGCTGAACGCCACCCGTGCCGCCGTGGAGGAGGGCATCGTGGCCGGCGGCGGCGCCGCCTACGTGGACGCCATCCCCGCCGTGGAGAAGCTGGTGGGCACCCTGGAGGGTGACGAGAAGACCGGCGCCAACATCGTGGCCCGGGCCCTGGCCGAGCCCATGAAGCAGATTGCCGCCAATGCCGGCATCGACGGCTCCGTGGTGCTGGAGAAGGTCAAGACCGCCGGCAAGGTGGGCTACGGCTTCGACGCCTACAAGGAGGAGTACTGCGACATGATCGCCTCCGGCATCGTGGATCCCACTAAGGTGACTCGCTCCGCTCTGGAGAACGCCGCCTCCGTGGCCGCCGTGCTGCTGACCACTGAGTCCCTGGTGGCCGACAAGCCCGAGCCTCCCGCGCCCGCGCCCGCTCCCAACCCCGACATGGGGATGTATTGATTCCGAGCATGGCATAATAAAGCGCCCCGGGTTTCACACCCGGGGCGCTTTCACGTCCTTACAGATAAAACCGCCAGGGGAAGTCCACCGCCTCCTCCGCGTAGTCGATACCGATGCGTTTTCCCACTTTGATATTCAACGGTTCGTTGTCCTCGGGACAGGGGGGCAGGTCCGCGTCCTCCAGGCGCTCACAGACAAAGAGGGCCTCCGAGCCCCAGGGCAGGCCGTTGAGGGCCCGGTCGATGTTCATGCCGGCGCACACCTTGCCGGGGCCGTTGAGGAAATTCTTTTTCTGATAGGGGGTCATATCCCGGCACTTGCAATGGAAGCGGTTTTCTGCTATGATATCAGGGTTATGCCTGGGGGCCAGGCCCCGCACCAGGACGGCCGCCGGCTCCCCCGACCCCTCGGTGACGAAGTTCAGGCAGCAGTGCATCCCGTAGATCAGATAGACGTAGGCCGTCCCCGGCGGGGCGTAGAGCACTTTGGTGCGCTCCGTTTTCCGGCCGCCGTAGGCGTGGCACGCCTTGTCCATCCGGCCCACATAGGCCTCCGTCTCGGTGATCCGGGCGCACAGGGTGATCCCGTCATACCGGCGCACCAGGTACCTGCCCACCAGATCCCGGGCGGCCTCCACCGTGTCCCGGTCAAAAAACGACTGCGGCAGCATCCGCCCGCCCCCTTTCCAATGATTATCATGACTCGGAGTTGAGCTTGCTATGAATGAATCCATGATGAAAAAACTGGCCAAGCCCATGATCGTGTTTGCCACCATGATCTGGGGCTCCACCTTCTTCATTTTGAAGGACACTCTGGACGATGTGGATCTCATGTTCCTGATGGCCTTCCGCTTCGGCTTCGCGGCGGTGCTGCTGGGGCTGGTGTTCTGGAAGCGGTGGAAGATCATCGACCGCTCCTACTGGTGGCGGGGCGGGCTGCTGGGCGTGTTCATGTTCGTGGGCTACGCGGTGCAGAACTACGGCCTGATGGACACCACCCCGGGGAAGAACGCCTTTTTCACCGCCGTGTACTGCGTCATCGTCCCCTTCCTGTACTGGGCGGTGGACAAGCTGCGGCCCAGCCGGTTTAACGTGCTGGCGGCGGTGCTGTGCGTGGCGGGTATCGGCCTGGTGTCCTGGGACGGGGGCATCGCCCTCACCCGGGGGGATCTGATGACCCTGTGCGCCGGGTTCGTGTACGCCTGCCACATCGTGGCGGTGGCCAAGTTCTCCAGGGACAGGGACGCGGTGCTGCTGAGCATCCTCCAGTTCGCCTCCGCCGCCCTGTGCTTCTGCGTGGGCACCGCCTTCACCCACGGCGTGCCCACACAGGGGCTGTCCCTCAACGCCTGGCTGGTGCTGCTGTACCTGGCGGTGTTCGGCACCACCATCGGCCAGCTGTTCCAGAACGTGGGGCAGAAGTACACCGACCCGTCCTCCGCCGCCCTGCTGCTCAGCCTGGAGGCCCCCTTCGGGGTGGCCTTCTCGGTGGCCTTTGGCGCGGAGAGCCCGGGGGGGCTGATGTACCTGGGCTTCGCCCTGATCTTCCTGGCAGTGGTGTGCTCCGAGACCCAGTTCAAGTTCCTGCGCCCCAAGCCCGCCCCGGAGGCGAAATAGGCCCCCTCAGATGTGCCGCTCCAGCCAGGCCAGCACGTCGGCGTACACCTCGCCCTTGTTGATCTCGTTGAGCATCTCGTGCCGCCCGCCGGGGTAGAGCTTCATCGTGAGATCCGCGGTGCCGTGGTCTTTGAAGAAGCCGTACACCGTTTTGACCCCGGCTCCGTTGGAGCCCACCGGATCCTGATCCCCGGAGAACAGGTATACTGGCGTGCGGGGATCCATGTTGGACAGCCCCTCCTCGCTGGCGATGTACTGGAGGCCCCCCATCATGTCCCGGAACATCCCGGCGGTGGGCTTGAAGGTGCAGAAGGGATCCCGCAAGTACCTGTCCACCACCGCTTCGTCCCGGCAGATCCAGTCCGCCGTGGTGCGGTTGGGCTTGAACTGCTTGTTGTAGGCCCCCAGGGACAGCTTGTCAATGAGGCCGCTCACCGCCTCCGGCCCCCGCAGGGCGCACACGGCGTTGGCCACCGCCTTGCCGGCGGCCACCAGGGCGGGCTTCTCCTGGCCGGTGCCGGACAGGATGCAGCCGTCCACCGTGCCGGGGTACTTGCACAGATAGGTGCGGGCCAGGAAGGAGCCCATGGAGTGGCCCAGCAGGAAGTAGGGCACGCCGGGGAATTTCTCCCCCATCAGAACCCGGAGCTGCCGCACGTCAGCGGTCACCAGCGTCCAGCCGTCCTTCTTGCCGAAGTAGCCGTATTTGCTATCGTCCACCGTCTTGCCGTGACCCAGGTGATCCTCGCCGCAGACGGCGAAGCCGTGCTCTGTGAGATAGCGGGCGAAGGCGTCGTACCGCCCCGCGTACTCCGCCACGCCGTGGACGATCTGCACCACCGCCCGGGGCTGGCCCTCCGGGAGCCAGAGGCTGGCGTGGATCTGGTGGACGCCGTCCTTGGAGGGGAAGGAAAATTCCGTAAGGTCTGCCATAACAAATCACTCCGTTCCTGTCAGTTTGTGGTATACTTCAGTGTAATAGATCCTGGCCCATTTGTCAATTTACAAAACCTTTGCCGTGCATAGCACAAGGAGAACGCCATGAAAAAGCATCTGTCCCGCCTGCTGGCCCTGATCCTGGCCCTGTTCCTGCTGGTCGCCCCCGCCTCCGCCCTCACGGTGGATCAGGCGCTGGAGCTGCTGGAAGAGGTGTATTATTACGACATCCCCGACGAGGCCTATGAGGCCGAAACCCTGGACGAGCTGATGGCGCTGCTGGGGGATCCCTACACCACCTACATGACCGCCGAGGAGTACGAGGCGTTTTTGAAGCTGCTGGAGGGGGACTCCAACGTGGTGGGCATCGGCGTGTCCTGCCGGTATACGGCGGAGGGCATCCTGATTCTGGACACCATCTCCGGTGGCAGCGCGCGGGAGGCGGGGCTGAAGGCCGGGGATCTGATTGTGGAGATCGACGGCCAGCCCTGCGTCCCGGCCAATGAGGAGAACGCCGGCCGCCTCACCGGGGCGGAGGGCACCCAGGTCACCGTCACCGTCCTCCGGGACGGGCAGACCAGCCGGTACACCCTCACCCGCCGCCCGGTGGTGGAGCCCAACCTGGAGCTGAGCATACAGGGCCGGGTGGGGTACATCGACTGCAACAGCTTCGGCCAGGACACCGGCAGGGAGTTTGCCAAGCTGGTAAAGGACAACGACGGCCAGGTGGACGTCTGGGTGGTGGACCTCCGGGGAAACGGCGGAGGGTACACCAAGGCGGCGGTGGAGATGCTGGGGGCGCTGATGGGCCCGGGCTACCACCTGTACTTTGAGACGGCGGGTGGCGCGGTGGAGGCTCAGCCCTCCTTCGACCGGGCGGCCACCACCAAGCCGGTGATTGTCCTCACCGACGGCGCCAGCGCCAGCGCTTCCGAACTCACCGCGGGCAGCCTCCGGGACGGGGATCGGGGGCTGCTGGTGGGCGGGCGCACCTACGGCAAGGGCGTGGCCCAGATCATGCTGGATCAGGAGGTGCTGTCCCAGCTGCCCGGATACGAGGACTATTTCCAGGGGGACAGCCTGAAGGTCACTGTCTACCGCTTCTACTCCGGAGGGCTGAACAGCCCGGACAAGATCGGCGTGCTCCCCACCCTGTTGGTGGACGATGAGGACACGGCGGCGGTGGCCCTGGCCCTGTGCGGCAGCCAGAAGGACGCCAAGCTGTGCGTCATGGTGGGGGCCACCCCCTACTACGTGGATCCCGACGCCGGGTCGGACACCCTGGCCGCGCTGCTGGCTGCCCTGCCGCCCCAGGCCACTCTGTTCTACTCCGACGGCGGGGACTTTGAACAGACGACGGTGGCGGAAGCTGCCGAAAAGCTGGGCGTGACCTACGAGAGCCGCTGGTTCACCGATGTGGGGGACAGCCGGTACGCCGCCGCCATCAACGCCATGGGTACCTACAAGCTGCTCCAGGGGGACGGCAGGGGGCACTTCAGCCCCAAGGACGGCCTGACCCGGGCGGAGCTGTGCACCATGCTGGCCAACGTGCTGAACGTGTCCTATCGGGGGGAGAGCCTATTTGCCGACGTGGATCAGGCTGACTGGTACGGCCCCGCGGTCAACGCCATGGCCTACCTGGGCATTGTGAACGGCGTGGGCGGCGGGCGGTTCAACCCCGGCGGCGCCCTCACCCAGGAGGAATTCCACACCATCCTGGGCCGAGTGGCCCGGTTCTTCAACCTCAAGCTGGACGCCTACGCCGACTGGGTGGCGGAGAAGGAGAGCAACCTGACCCTGGGCCAGCGGGCCGCCTTGAACGGTTACTCGGACTGGGCCCGGAACAGCATGGCGGTGCTGGCCTGGGGGTTGGAGGACGCGCTGGACGGCAGGGGAGATCTGCTGTTTGCCTCCCTGAAAGACCTGTCCCCCAAGGCCCCCATGCTCCGGGAGGAGGCCGCCGCGGGAATGTACGCGGTGCTGTCCGGCCTGGAGATTTTACCCTGATTTTTCTTCCAACAGCCAAGACCGGGAGCGGCCTTGGCTGCTGGTTCCTTTTTCTCGAGAGAAAAAGGAACCGAAAAGGGTCTTAGACCCGCGAGCTTGAAGCTCGCTGACGGTAACTGTCCGGTAACACACGTTGGCGCCCGGTGACGGACGGCGGATGTGTGCGGGAAACATTTTGATTTTAGGAGGGGCGGTTATATGTCTGTTCTGCTCCACATCTGCTGCGCCCCCTGCTCCGTGGGCTGTATCAAGCTGCTGCGGGAGGAGGGGGTGGAGCCCGTCGGGTTCTGGTATAACCCCAACATCCATCCTTTCCAGGAGTATAGGGCCCGCCGGGACACCCTGCGTCAGTATGCCCAGGACATCGGCCTGGAGCTGCGGGAGGAGGACTTCTACGGACTGCGGCAGTTCACCGCCGCCGTGGCCCGGGATAGCGACCACCGCTGTGGCTACTGCTACGCCTGCCGGATGGAGCGCACCGCCCAGTACGCCGCTGAGCACGGATTTGACCGGTTTTCCACCACCCTGCTGGTGTCCCCCTACCAGAACCGGGAGCTGATCTGCGCCACCGGGGCACAGATGGGGGAGCGGTACGGGGTGGAATTTGTCCCCTATGACTTCCGGCCCCGCTTCCGAGAGGGACAGGAGGAGGCCAGGACGCTGGGGCTCTATCTGCAAAAATACTGCGGCTGCGTATACAGCGAGGAGGATCGGTTCTCCAACCGCCGCAAAAAGGAACTGCACAAGCTCCACAAGGCCGAGGGGAGGGCGTCCCAGTGCTGAAAAAAGGGGCGGTTTACCCCGGTGTCATCGAGGGCTATGCCAGCGGGGGCGAGGGGATTGCCCGGATCGAGGGCGTGGCGGTGTTCGTCAAGGAGGCCCTCCGGGGGGAGCGGGGGGACGTACGCATCGAGCACGTGGGGCGCAGCGCTGCCTGGGGGCGAATGGAAACGCTGCGGGAGCCGTCCTCGGCCCGGGTTGCCCCGGACTGCCCCTATTATGGTCAGTGCGGCGGGTGCCAGTTCCGGCACATGGACTATGCCGAGGAGTTGGAGGCTAAGCGGCAGCGGGTGGAGGATGCTCTGCGGCGCATTGGTGGGGTGGATCTTCCGGTTTCCGTGATACACGGGGCGGAAACTACCTTGCGGTATCGAAATAAGGTGCAGTTTCCCATTGGGGACGGAGCGGTGGGTTACTACCGGAGGGGCACCCATCAGGTGGTGGATATCGCCGACTGCCTGCTCCAGCCGGAGGCGGACACCGCCTGCCGGGCCGCCTTCCAGAATTGGATGGAGCGGTTCCGCATCCCCGCCTACGATGAGCGGACGGGGAATGGACTGCTGCGGCACCTGTTCCTGCGCACCAACTCCGCGGGGGAGGCGCTGTGCTGCGTGGTGGCCAACGGGCGGACGCTTCCCCACGAGGGAGAGCTGGTGGCTGCCCTGCGCTATGCCGAGCCCAGGCTGGCGGGGGTGGTGCTGTCGGTAAATGCCCGGAAAACCAACGTGATTCTGGGCGGGGAGTACCGCACCCTCTGGGGCCGGGACTGGCTGGAGGAGGAGCTGTGCGGACACCGATTCCGGCTGTCGGTGCCCTCCTTCTTCCAGGTGAACCGGGCGCAGACCGAGGTGCTGTACCGCCGGGCGTTGGACTTCGCCGCTCTCACTGGGCGGGAGACGGTGGTGGAGCTGTACTGCGGGATTGGCACCATCTCCCTGGCCATGGCCGGGCGGGCCGGGCAGGTGATCGGGGTGGAGGTGGTGCCCCAGGCGGTGGCTGACGCCAAGGAGAATGCCCGCCGGAACGCTCTGGCGGACAAGACCCGGTTTGAATGCGGCGATGCGGGGGCTCTGGCGGCTCAGTTGGAGCGGGAGGGCGTCCGCCCGGACGTGGTGGTGGTGGATCCGCCCCGGAAGGGGCTGGCCCCTGAGGTGGTGGAGGCCATCGGCCGCATGGGTTCGGAGCGGGTGGTATACGTGTCCTGTGACCCGGCCACCCTGGCCCGGGACCTGGGGCGCTTCAGGGCGCTGGACTATGGGGCGGTGCGGGCGGAGGCGGTGGATCTGTTTCCACGGACGGCCCATGTGGAGGCTATCGTGTTGCTACAAAGAGGAAACTCGTAGAAATCCTGTGTTTCCAATACTTTGCCCGTCATGTGGTGTTCGACACCGAGGGCGATAAACTCCGCAATAAGCGCATCGAGGACTATATCGCCGTTTCGGTCGTCATTGATATGGAGTGTGGGAACACAAAAATTGAATAGAGTAGGGACAGGCGAACGCCGCAGATTTTGAAAAAAGTCTGCGGCGTTTTTTCATGTCCAGACACCGAAAGGAGCGGAAAGCCATGCCAGTATTCCGCGTGGAGAGGAACAAGGGCTACACGGTCATGTCCAACTACCACCTGCGGGACAAATCCCTGTCCCTGAAAGCCAAGGGCCTGCTGTCGCAAATTCTCTCACTCCCGGAAGATTGGGATTATACCCTGTCCGGCCTGTGCTACATCAACCGGGAGAGCAAGGACGCCATTCGTTCCGCCATCAATGAGTTGGAGCGGGCCGGGTATATCGAACGCCACCAGACTACGGACGAGGGCGGCAAGTTCAGCAGCAACGAGTACATCATCCACGAACAGCCTGTTTCTTTGCCGCCGTCGTTGGATAAACCGTCGTCGGAAAACCCGACAACGGAAAAACCGCCGTCGGAAAATCCAACGCAATTAAATAAAGATAGAGTAACTAAAGACCAATCTATTACAGACCCATCAAGTACCCATTCCATTCCCTCCCTTTCACCCCCTCCCGCTGAAACGGCTGGGGCTGCGGCTTCGCCGCCGGAAAGGAAAGGAACGGAAGCGGCCACGCAGAGCGCAGTTGAGATTTATCGGGACATCATCAAGGAGAATATCGAGTACGACCACCTCCTGCGCTATTCGCAGATCGACCCGGAGGAATTGGACGGCATCGTGGAGCTGTTGGTGGAAACCGTCTGCACGGCCCGCAAGACGATCCGGGTAGCCGGTGACGACTACCCCGCCGAGCTGGTAAAGGCCAAGCTGCTGAAACTGAACAGCGGGCATATTGAGTTCGTCATGGACTGTATGCGGGAGAACACCACGAAAATCCGCAACATCAAGAAATATCTGCTGGCGGTGCTGTTCAACGCCCCCAGCACTATGGGAAGCTACTACGCCGCCCTCGTCGCCCACGATATGGCGGAGGGAAAAATCTAATCTGACAAGGAGGCCCGACTATGAAACAGGGCGCATTGATCTTCGACGAGCGGACAGACCGCTATGACATTCGCTTTGACCTGGCCGACTACTACGGCGGTCTGCACTGTGGACAGTGCTTCGACGTGATGGTGGGCGGGCGCTGGAAGCCCACCCGGATTGAGTACGCCGCCGACTGGTATCTGGTGGGCATCCGGGCCGACGACCTGAACGGCCTGCGGGTGCGTATCTGATGCAAATTTATCTTCGGCGGCTGGTGGTTCCACCGTAGCCGCCCTTTTCGACTTCTGGCAAAGGAGGTATGACACTTGCAGGAGGAAGTCACTCAAAAGACCATCGCATTATCCATGAAAACCGGGAAACTGACGGCCCAAGTGCTGCAAATGGCCTTGAAAAAGTATTTGGAGGCCAGAAAGCACGGCCCCAAGCTCCACCACGGCCAGCAGAGCCTAAAGCAGTTGAAGCAGCACGGGGCGGCGCTGTCCAACATTGAGATCACCGACGCCAATATCGCCGCTTTTAAGCCCTGCGCCAAGAAATACGGCGTGGACTTCACCTTGCGAAAGGACAAGACCACCCAGCCACCCCACTACATCGTCATTTTCAAGAGCCGGGACGCGGACAATCTGGAACAGGCTTTCAAGGAGTTTACCGCCAAGAAGCTGTCGCGGGAGGCCAAGCCCTCCATCCGCAAGGCGCTGTCCGTCCTGCGAGAAGCGGCTGGCCGGAACGTCCAGCGAGCCAAGGAGAAGATCAGGGAAAGGGGGATGGAGCGGTGAAGCCGGATATAAAGAAAATCATCATCACGAATTTGCCCTATCTGCTGTTTGTTTACCTGTTCAGCAAGGTTGGCGAGGCTTACCGGCTGGCGGCAGGGGCCGACCTGACCCAAAAGATGCTGCACTTCATGGACAGCCTGGCGGCGGCGTTCGCCAACGGCCTGCCCAGCTTCCACCCCTTTGACCTGTGTATCGGTATCGCGGGCGCGGTGTTGGTACGGCTGGCGGTGTACCTGAAAGGCAAGAACGCCAAGAAATACCGCCACGGCATGGAGTACGGCAGCGCCCGGTGGGGCGGAGCCAAAGACATTGCCCCCTATATTGACCCTGTGTTTGAAAATAATATCCTGCTCACGCAGACCGAACGGCTGACGATGAACGGCAGGCCCAAAGACCCCAAGACAGCCCGGAACAAAAATGTGCTGGTGATCGGCGGTTCCGGCAGCGGCAAAACGAGATTTTTTGTCAAGCCCAACCTCATGCAGATGCACAGCAGCTATTGCATCACCGACCCGAAAGGGAGCCTCTTGATCGAGGTGGGCCAGCTTTTGAGGCGGGGCGGCTATCGGATAAAGGTGCTGAATACCATCAATTTTTCCAAGTCCATGCGGTATAACCCGTTCGCCTACCTGCACAGCGAAAAGGATATTTTGAAGCTGGTAAACACCATCATCGCCAACACCAAGGGCGACGGCGAAAAATCCACCGAGGATTTTTGGGTGAAGTCCGAACGGCTTTTCTATACTGCCCTGATCGGCTACATCTGGTACGAGGCCCCGGAGGATGAAAAGAATTTCACCACCCTGCTTGAAATGATAAATGCCAGCGAAGCGAGGGAGGACGACGCCGAATTTCAAAGCCCCGTGGATGAAATGTTCGCCCGGCTTGCGGAAAAGGAGCCGGAGCATTTTGCCGTCCGGCAGTATCAAAAATTTCTACTGTCAGCGCCAGTGATAAAATGTAAGAAAACGCCGAGGAAAAAATGTAATTATGTGGCGGAGAGGAGGGAAAAAAGATAGACTCCCCATAGGGCAGAAAAAGTGCCCGGAAAG
>JAETOJ010000039.1 GCA_021768085.1 Bacillota bacterium | reverse complement strand
AAGAAAACGATGGTCAGCCAGTTGCTCCTCTCATTGTAGCTTTGGCGCGAGACGGACGAAACCCCCGGCTGGCTGCCGAGGGTTCCAACCAAACTTATTGTAATAGAAAACGGGAAACGATCTTCATGGGACTCGGCATCCTCGCCGGCCTCGTCCTCAGCGGCCCCGCCGTCCAGGCGGCAGATTACCTCACCGCCCGACCCAGCAGCCAGACATTCTACATCAACGGTCAGCAAACGGCCCTCACCGCCTACAGCATCGGCGGCAACAACTATGTCCGGCTCCGGGATATCGACAGGGCGGTGGACTTCGGCGTGACCTATGACGCCGCCACCAACTCCGTACATATCGACAGCACCCAGCCGTACCAGGAGGAAATTTCCACCGCACCGTCCAGCCCCACGGAAGGAAGTGTACGGCCGCCCTGGCGCAGCTCCGGGAAACCGATCCCACCGGGACAGAGTTCCTCACGCCCTATCGATCCACCAGCAGCGGCCCGTACAGCCGTGGCACCCACTGCTCCAGCTGGGCTACGCTGTGTTTCGATGCAGCGTTTGGCAACCTCCCGTGGCGGAGGGTGGACAACCCAAGCTGAAATCAGATCCGCCCCGGCGACCTGATCCGCTATGACAACAGCGCCAGCGGCCACGTGGTGGTTGTGATCAGCAAAACCGACGGGTACGTCAAGGTCACCGAGAGTGGGCTGAACAATAAAGTTCGCTGGGGCGGGCAGTACTTCAAGTGGTGGCTGGAAGAACAGTCTGGATATACCCTGAACACGCGCTATCCGGAATAAGCGTTCTCAAGCAAAGGCGGTCGGCGCTCCACATCTGCGGAGCGCCGACAAAATGTTTCGCCCGTGTTGATCCCTGTGCGGCGGTTTGTGCCCATTCTGCAGGCTGGGTAGCATCCATGCCCCTCGCGCGTATGAAACGCAGTGTCGGCCCCTTTGTGCGCCGCTGTGGCGAATTATGAATTGCATCGGTGTATACAAAGAAAAGCTCAGCAGTACAGCACAAAAAATATGTGTCTGTTCTGATAACTCTCACTGTTGACCATGGCTATTTTCGCCAGCCTGTGGTATGGTGTGTCGCTACAGGAGGCGAGAACAATGCAAAACACTTTGGAAGATCTCTACTACGGCAACATAACACCCAACACGCAGGACATGGCCCCAATTCAGAGTTGCAACGGGCAACAGACCGTGTGGCCCGCTTTGAAAAGCAGCTCACAGAGCAGGTCGACGAGGTAGGGCAAGCTTTCGCTACCTCTATGCCGGCACCCAGAAGGGGCTGACCGCGAAGCTCCGTCAGAACATCGACATCTACCAGGGCATCGACCTGACAGAGCAAAGCAGAATGACCCTCGCGGAATGGCTGGAGCAGTGGCTGGGGCAGATGTCCGCCACTCTTCGGCCCAGCACCCTGGAGCATTATCAGCGAGATATGGAAAACCATGTTGTGCCTTATCTGGGGAAGAAAATGCTCTCCCAAGTGACGGCGGCAGACTTGAGAAAACTCTACGGTAGTCTGAAGAAGAATGGCCGGGTGAAGCCCCATCCCGGCCAAAGCCGCGGACTTTCCAGTACCACCGTCTACGGTATCCACACAACACTCCACCACGCACTCCGGGCGGCGGTGGAGCAGGGGCTTATTCCCATCAACCCTGCCGCTGAGCTGGAACCGCCCAAGGTGATCCGCCAGCCCATGAACATCTTGAACGAGGAACAGTTGGTCGCCTTTACGGAAACCATCAGAGCAGACCCTATCTGGCACGATTTCTTCTACGCCGAACTCACCACCGGCCTTCGCCTGGGTAAAATCTGCGGTCTCATGTGGGCAGACTTCGACGGCAGAGTGGGGGCGCTCCACATCTGCCGCACTCTCCACCGGGAAAAGGGCGGCAGGCTGCTCCGCGCCGAGATTTACGGTGAGAGTCTCTCCGATCAGACCACCCGAGGCATCCACACCACCCTCTATGCCGCACTGACAAGGCGGTTTCTGAAAAGTTCCTTTTCCGCAACCCTGCCGATAGCTGCCGCCTGCCTCCCGCCAAGGCCAGGGAAATGCAGGTGCTGACCCCGGGGGAAATCCAACGGCTGCTGATCCAGGCTAAAGAGGACAGCTGCTTTGAACTCCTTCTGCTGGAACTCTCCACCGGCCTACGCCGGGGCGAAATTTGCGCCCTCCAATGGAGTGATCTCAACTTCCGCACTGGGGAGCTTCGAGTGGAACGGCAGGTTCACCGGGTCAGAGGGGAATTGGCGGTCTCGTCGCCTAAAACCAAAGCGGGCAACCGAAGCGTCATCCTCCCTGCGCCTGTGCTGAGTGTCCTTAAGGCGTACAAAGAGGCCGTAAGCTCCAAGTGGATGTTCCCCTCTCCAGCCAACGAAAACTCGCCCAGAGATCCCGCCACTGTCCGAAAGCGGCTGCAGACAGTCCTACAACGAGCCGGGTGCAAAAGGTTAGGTTTCATGATCTCAGGCGCGTTTTTTGCACGACCTGTCTGGAACACGGCATGGATGTGAAAACACTTTCCACTATCATCGGGCACGTCTCCAGCAGCACCACGCTGAACATCTACGCCCACGTCACCGATGAGAAGCGCCGGACGGCGGCAGTGAAAATCGATCAAGGCATCGGCAAAGCTAATCCGGAGATAGAGACCGGGGCCGCCCCTCGAAAACTCGCCCCCAGCACCTTCCAGGCCCACAAGGGCCAGCGGCGCAAGGCTGGCACAGGCTGTGTCACCCAGATCAATGAGAAACTCTGGGAGGGGCGGTATTCCCCTATCTGGCCTGATGGCAAAAGGCGCGCCCGCAATATCTACGCCCACAGCGAGGAAGAATGCGAAAAACTGTTGGCGGAAATGATCGCCGAAACGAAAGCAGAAATCGCCGCCGAGAAGGAGCGGCTGAAAGCCGAACCCAAAGCAGGCTGACAAAAATCCACGGCCCATCGGGGACACCCCGATGGGCCATCTTTTTCTGTCTGTGGCTTGTTATGTGGTCAAACTCGAAATGCAGAAATTCAAATTCATAAAAAAGTGCTGAAAGCAAAATAGAATCCGCCGTTTTCATCAGAAAACAGCGGATTTTATGGAGCTGCTATCCAGATTTGAACTGGAGACCTCATCCTTACCAACAGCGGTAAGGAATTTTTTATAATCTTTTTCCGCGGTTTTAGTCGTTTCTGCTCCAACGCAGTTCCTTTCCAGCACTTTCTAAAAGCAGGGTGTCCGTTATTTCCACACCTGTCTGTGGCTGGTTATGTGGTCAAAGTCATAGAAATCCCTGTTAGCGGCAGTGCTACTGGCAAGAGCCTTTCCTCAATTTAGCCCCAGAACAAAATAGGGAAAATTTTACCACGCTGTAATCATATAGGACGATTCCCGTCAGGCACTTTCACTGGCAGATGGATCCTCGCAGATTAAGTACCCAACAGCCCCCGTCCCAATTGACACTGCGGTAAAATGGCACTATGTCTGTATTTTTGTTGAAATAGTCCCCCCTTGCACTCCTTTGGGCCCTTTTACCATGTTTATATCGCGGAGCATCCCAATGCATTTGCCTTTACTCCGGCTGGGGTTCTATAACACCTACTCCACCTTCATCATTCGGTACCCCACGCCGATGTGGGTCTGGATGTACTGGGGGGCGTCCGGGTCTGCCTCCAGCTTCTTCCGAAGCGTTGCCATAAAGACCCGCAGGGAAGCTACGTCGTTCTCCCAGCTCCTGCCCCAAATATTCTGGGTAATGAAGGTATGGGTCAGCACCTTCCCGGCGTTTTTGGACAGCAGGCACAGCAGCTTAAACTCGATGGGCGTCAGGTGCAGCTCCTGGCCGTCCAGGAAGGCACAGCCCCCGGCGTAGTCCACCCGCAGCTTCCCGTTGACGAACACGGAGCCGGAGGCGGCCACCTGATCGGTCATAAAGGCCAGCCGCCGCTGGGTCACCCGCAGCCGGGCCAGCAGCTCCTCCACGGAGAAGGGCTTGGTGAGATAGTCGTCCGCCCCGGCGTCCAGGGCCTCGATCTTGTCGGTGTCCTCGCTCCGGGCGCTGATGACGATGATGGGCAGGTTGGACCAGGAGCGGATTTTCTCAATGACCTGCACTCCGTCCATGTCCGGCAGTCCCAGGTCCAGCAAAACGATGTCCGGGTTGTGGGAGGACGCCTCCATGATCGCCGCCTCGCCGCTCCCGGCGGACAGATAGCGGTAGTCGTTGGTTTTCAGGGTGGTGGTGATGAGGTTGCGCACCGGGGGATCGTCCTCCACCACCAGGATCAAGGGTTTATTCATGCAGTTCTACCTCCCCTGCGGGTAATGTAAAGGTAAAGACAGTGCCGTGGGGCCGGTTATCGGAAACAGAGATCGTTCCACCGTGGGCGGTGACGATGGACTTGCACAAAGCCAGCCCCAGCCCCAGGCTCCGGCGGCTGTCCGCGGCCCGGTTGGCTCCGCTGTAAAACATATCAAAAATGCGGGGCTTCTGTTCGTCGGGAATCCCCGGCCCGTTGTCGGACACCGTCACCGCCACCCACGATCCCTGTTTCTCCGTGTGAACATCAATGACTGACCCGGCGGGCGTATACTTGATGGCGTTGTCCACCAGATTGATGAGCACCTGTACGATGAGCTTGGCATCGATCTTCGCCAGGATCAGGTCGTCCGAGGCGCTGGAGCGGATGTCGTGCTCGCCGCTGTGCCGGTCGATGTGGCGCAGGGCCTCCGCCACCACCTCGTCCATCAGCTCCACGGACTGGCTCAGATGAACCTGCCCGCCCTCGATCCGGGTGATGGCCAGCAGGTTTTCCACCAGGTTGATGAGCCACTGGGCGTCGTCGTAGATGTCCGTGAAGGCCCGCACACGGTCCGCCGCCTCCATCTTCTCATAGTTTGCCAGCAGGTTGCCGGCGCTGCCCGAGATGGAGGTCAGGGGGGTGCGCAGGTCGTGGGAGATGGCCCGGAGCAGGTTGGCCCGGAGCTGCTCGTTTTTCGCCAGGACGGCGGCCTCCTCCTTCTCCCTGGCGTTGCGGATGCTCTCCAGGGCCAGGGCGCACTCGCCCAAAATGGACAACACCACGCTGTTCTCGAAGGGGTCCAGAGGTACGCCGTCCATGGCGATGCCCGCCACGCCGTACACCTGCTGGTTGACCCGGATGGCCAGATTCAGGCACCGGGCGCCGCTCAAGGTGTCGGTGGTGGCCCCGGCGTGCTTGTTGTTGTGCAGCACCCAAGCCGCCGCGTCCCGTTCGTGCTCCGTGGTGAGATCGTCTCCCTCGCTGTCCGCCGCCCGGTACACCTTGGGCGCGGACAGCCCGTTTCCATCGGCAGGGTAAACCACCAAGTCCCGCCTCAGCAGCTTGACCAGCTGGCCTGCCATGGCCTCCAGCACCGCGGGCTCTCCGTTCTCCTTTTGCAGCAGTTGGTTCGTCTCAAACAAGATTTTCGTGCGGAAAGCCGCCTGGGCGGACTGCCGGGCGCTGTCCTTCAGCCGGGTGGCCAGGGAGCCGGTGAGCAGGGCCACCATGAGCATGATGGGCATGGTCACCAGGTAGTTGGGGTCGTTGAACCGGAAGGTGAACCGGGGAACGGTAAAGAAGAAATTGAACACCAGCACGCTGACGATGCTGGCCAGCACCCCGCACAGGGAGCTGGTGGTGATGACCGAGCAGACCAGGACGGCGAACAGATAAGCGGCGATGATGTTGGCCTCGCTGAACCCCAGCTCATAGAAGGCGTAGCCGATGAGGGTGGCCGCCAGCAGCACCAGGATGGTCTTCCCGATGTCCCCCAGGGGGATGGGGCCGATCCGGACAGGGCGGCTTTTCCGCTCCCGCCAGCCGTCCCCGGCGCTGGCGTCCGGGATCACGTGGATATCCAGATTGGGCGCGGCGGCGATCAGCCGCTCGGTGAGGGTGGGCTTGCTGAAGGGGCTCCTCCGGGCGGCGGTGCTGCGGCCAATGACGATTTTGGACACCCCGGACAGCCGGGCGAACTCCGCGATCTGATAGGGGACGTCTTCCCCGAAGCTGGTCTCCACTGCCGCCCCCAGCTGCCGGGCCAGACGGGTGTTCTCCCGCAGCCGCTCTTTGTCCGCCTCCTCCAGATGGGCGGTGTCCGGCGTCTCCACAAACAACGCGGTGAACCGCCCCCGGAAGGCCCGGGCCATCCTCGCCGCCGTGCGGATGATCTTGGCGTTGGAGGGGGAGGAGGACAGGCACACCAGGATGTGCTCATCGGTGTGGTAATCGCCCCGGCCCTGCACCCGGGCGTCCTCTGTGCGCAGGTTCACCCGGTCGGCGCAGCGGCGCAATGCCAGCTCCCGCAGGGCGGTGAGGTTTTCCACCGTAAAAAAGTGCTCCGCCGCCCGCGCCGCCTGCTCCGGGCGGTAGACGCTCCCAACCGCCAGCCGCTCCAGCAGATCCTTTGGTTCGATATCCACCAGCTCCACCTGGTCGGCCCGGTCAAAGACGGAGTCCGGGATGCGCTCCGCTACCTGCACGCCGGTGATGGAGGCCACCTGGTCGTTGAGGCTCTCGATGTGCTGGACGTTAACAGTGGTGTATACGTCGATGCCCGAGCGCAGCAGCTCCCGCACGTCCTGGTAGCGCTTGGCGTTCCGGCAGTCCGGGGCGTTGGTGTGGGCCAGCTCGTCCACCAGGATGAGTTGGGGTTTCCGCCGCAGCGCCCCGTCCAGATCAAATTCGTTGAGGGAAATGCCGCCCTGGAGGCATTTTTTTGTTGGCAGCTGCTCCAGCCCCTCCAGCAGGGCGGCGGTCTGGGGCCGGGCGTGGGGCTCCACGTAGCCCACGGCCACGTCCACCCCCCGCTCCTTGACCTGATGGGCCGCCTGGAGCATGGCGTAGGTCTTACCCACCCCGGCGGCATAGCCGAAAAAGATTTTCAGCTTCCCCGGTGTCTCGCAATTTTCCCGGATGGTACACAGAAGCAGGTCCGGGTCCTGCCTAATTGTCTCCATGCTGTTTCCTCCTGTCCGCCGGGGCGCGCCGCCGGATGTCGGACACGTTTTTCGCATAAGGCATTGTAGCACAACAGGCACTGGTTTTCCACCTGGGACGGCTGGGAAATTTCAGCTTCCGGCTCATCCTCGGACAGATCCTCCCTCGGTCGGAGTTTTTCCAGAACAGGGTCCAGCCGGGCCATGACAAAATATCCCCCGGCAAACGTCGCTACCACTATAACAATCAGTAACATATCCCGCATGGTCTTCCTCTCCAATCCAATGCCGCACCCTTGGCCGCCCGCCCATCGGGCGGCGCTCACATCTTGAAGCACTTTTGCAGATCCTTGTTTTTCCCCAGCACCAGCATGGTTTCCCCCTCGCCCAGCACTGTGTCCGGGGAGAGGGTCAGCTCCAGCCGCCCGTTTTTCTTCACGCCCATGATGCTCACGTGGTACTTCCGCCGTATGTCGATCTGGCCGATGGTGCGCCCGGCCCATTCCTCCGGCACCGTCACCTCGAACATGGCGTGCTCCTCGTCCAGCTCCATGTAGTCCAGGATGTGATCCGTGCTGCACCGGATGGCCGTCCATTTGGCCAGCTGCTTCTCCGGGTAGACCACCTCGTCCGCCCCGTTTCGCAGCAGGAATTTGGCCTGCACATCCCGGGCCGCCCGGGCCACCACCTGCTTCGCCCCCAGCTCCTTGAGCAGGGAGGCCGTCTCCAGGGAGCTTTGAAAGTCGTTGCCGATGGCCACGATGCAGGCGTCAAAGTTCCGCACGCCCAGGGATTTCAAAAACTCCTCGCTGGTGCTGTCCCCGATCTGGGCGTTGGTCACATAGGGCAGCACCTCATCCACCCGCTCCTCCTTGTGGTCCACCGCCAGAACCTGGCAGCCCAGCTGGTTCAGGTTCATGGCGATGTGCTTGCCGAATCGGCCCAGGCCGATCAAAAGAATGGATTTCATCATTTCTACTCCTTATCCCACCGTTATTTTTTCCTGGGGCAGCTTGGAGCCGGTCTTTTTCGCCCCGGACAGGGCGGCGAAGATCAGCGTCAGTCCGCCCACCCGGCCGAAGAACATCAGGCCGATCAAAATGAGCTTGGACAGCGCCCCCAAACCCGGCGTCACTCCCAAGGTCAGCCCCACCGTGCCGATGGCCGAGGCCGTCTCGAAAAGGCACAGGTACATGGGCAGGTCCTCCGCTATGCTGATGACCAGCGCGCCGCCGAAGAACAAAACGATGTACATCAAAAAGATGGTGGCCGCGTTCCGGACCACGTCGGTGTCCACCCGCCTGCCAAAAAAGGCGGCGTGTTCCCGGCGGCGGAAGGTGGCCGCCGCCGTGGCCAGCAGCACCGCCAGGGTGGTGGTCTTCATGCCCCCGGCGGTGGAGCCGGGGGAGCCGCCCACCAGCATCAGCGCCATGGTGATATACCCGCCCGGCTCGCTGAGGGCGGTCAGGTCCGCCGTGTTGAAGCCCGCCGTCCGGGGGGTCACCGCCTGGAACAGGGATTTCCAGATCCGCTCGTTCAAGGGCAGGGCAGCGAACTCCCGGAAGAAAAAATAGATTGCCGGGGCAACCAGCAGCAGCCCCGTAGAGGTGAGGATCACCTTGGTCTGCATCCGGTATTTGTGCCAGTGCCAGCGGTTGGTCCGCAGGTCGTCCCAGGTGAGAAAGCCGATGCCGCCGGTGATGATGAGCAGCATGACCGTCACATTGACCACCGGCTGGGCGGCATAGGCGGTGAGGGAGGAGAACTGCTCCCGGACGCCCATCAGGTCGAAGCCCGCGTTGCAGAAGGCGGAGACGGAGTGGAACAGGGCCATCCACAGTCCCCTGACCCCGAAGTCCCGGCAGAACACGGGGGCCATAGCAGCGGCCCCCAGCAACTCCAGCAGCAGGGTGGTTTTCACCACAAAGCCCGTCAGCCGCACGATGCCGCCCACGCTGGGGGCGGAGAGGGCCTCCTGCATGGTGCTGCGCTGCATGAGGGAAATTTTCTTGCCGGAGAGGATGGCGAAGGAGGCCGCCACGGTGATGACCCCCATGCCGCCGATTTGGATGAGGAACAGGATGACCCCCTGCCCGAAGCCGGACCAGTAGGTGGCGGTGTCGTGGACCACCAGCCCCGTGACGCACACCGCCGAGGTGGCGGTGAACAGCGCGTCCCCAAAGGGGGTAAAGTCCCCGCTCCGGCTGGACAGGGGCAGCGTCAGCAGCAGCGCCCCCAGCAGGATCACGCCGGAAAAGCCCAGGATGATGATCTGGGCGGAGGTCAGCCGCCTTCGCTCCCTGACCGCGTCCGCCGCGCTTGAATAAGTAAGCATCCCTTAATCCCCCTTTATCCTGTCTTAATCATACCGCGGACAGAATAAAGGAGGTAAAAGGGTTTTGCCAATGGCATTAAGGCCGTATAAAGACGCTTACTCCAGGATGCCGTCCAGCATCAGGTTGACCCGCAGGACGTTGACGGTCTCCTCGCCAGGGATGTTGTCCCAGCCGCCCCGTCCTTGCGCCGGCGGCCCGGATATGATATCATGCCATGTAGAGGTTTAACCGCCGTCCGGCTCAGGCGGAAGGAATCAGAAGGAGTGTACGGCAGATGCGGAACCAATACTTTGAGGGCGAACGGTTTGAAAATATCTCCCTGTCGGAAGAAGTGATTGAGGGGTATGAGTTTGTGGACTGCCAGTTTCTCAACTGCTCGTTTGAAAAATGCAAGATGCTTCAATGCAGCTTTTCCGAGTGCTGTTTTGAATCATGCAATATGACCGAAATCAGCGGCCAGTATTCCGACGCCAGGTTTTTGGAGTTGGACAAATGCGCCCTGGTGGGGATTGACTGAAGCGCGTGGAAGTCCTCCGGGCGGTTTGGGACGGCCATCAGCAGGATCACAGGCTGCAAGATCAAATACAACACCTTTACCGAGATGGCCTTTCCCAAGTTCGATTTCAGCGGTTCGTCCATCACCGGCTCCATGTTTGCCAAAGCCAATCTGTCCGGCAGCAGCTTCTATGGATGCGACCTGTCGGACACGGAATTCTTCCAGTGTGACCTGCGTAAATCGGACTTCCGGCAGGCCTCCGGCTACAAGGTGGACGTCTTGAGCTGTCAGGTGAAGGGTGCGAAATTCTCCTACCCGGAGGCCATCAACCTCCTGCACTACCTGGGTATTTCAGTGGAATGACAGGGGGGCTTCCCCAAAAGATAAGGACAGGGCCGGCGCTGTTTCTCTGCGCCGGCCCTGTCCGTTTCTTTGTCCTACTGTAGCTGCATCATTGTCCGGAGCCCTGGCCGTGGTGGCCATGCCCTGAGCCGTTCTGGCTGCCCCCGTGATAGCCGTTCCCGTCGCTGGACGCGGGGGTACCTTGGCCGCCATTGTTCTGGCCGCCGCTGCCGTGCTGCCCGTTCCCCCAGCTCTCGCCGGAGGAGGGGACGCCGCTGCCGTCGGTGGAGGGGACGTCGTCGCCGCCGGCGGACAGGCTGCCGATCAGATCCCGGATCTCCCGCATGGTCATGCCCTGCACGTCTTCGGGGGTGACGTCCGGGTCGAGGCGCTGCAATTCCAGGAAGGCCCGGTACTTCCCGCAGGATAGCCCCGCCTCGTGGGCGGCGGCCGTCTCCTCTGGCCGGGCGGAGTAGCAGTCGATGTTGCTTTTGCCCGCCGCGCACGCCTCCACACCCGACAGGAGCTTGGCGGACTGCTGAGCGTCCTGGCCCACCACCGTGATGGACATCATCTCGCCAACCGACAATAGGGCCGCTATGCTGTCATGGGTCAGCACCTGCTCCACCGCCTGGGCGTAATCCATGTGCTTCACGTCCAGCTCCCGGGAGAGCTCCTGCCCGTCCTCGTTGAAGGCGGTGACGGCGATCACCCGGTCGAACCGGTTGACGCTCAACTCGATGGAGGGGTTGATGTCCATGCTGATCTCCGCCGTAGGGGTGAAATAGAGCCAGCGGCCCCCCAACAGCAGGAACAGCAGGCAGGCGCAGGCGGCGGCGTAGACGGGATACCCCCGCCGGGCCGCGGGCGCCCTAACGTAGTTCCCGGTCTTTTGGGCCAAAAACGCTTTGGTGCGCTCCTTCAGCTCCTCCTCCGCCCGGATGGGGCCAAAGATCTCCTTGATCGCGTTATTCATCGTCATAGCCACCTCCCAGCTTTTCCCGCAGCAGCTGTTTGGAACGGGTGAGGAGCGTATACACCGTATTCACGTTTTTCCCCAGAATCCGGCTGATCTCCGGGGCGGTGTACTCCTCAAAATAGTGGAGGTATACCACGTCCCGGTATTTCTGGGGCAGGGCGAACACGGCCTCCCACACGTCCCGGTAGTCCGGGGGCGGCTGGGCCGGATAGGCCGCCGCCTCGTCCAGCGGGACCGTATGGCCGCGGAAAAAGCTCTTCAGCAGATCCTTGCAGGCGTTGAGGGTGCCCCGGATGAACCACGCCTTTTCATGCTCGTCGCTTTCAAAGGAAACGGAGCTGAGGGCATACTTCAGGAACACCGTTTGAAAGATGTCCTCGGTGTCGGCCTCATTTTTCAGATGTACCGCGCAGATCCGCCGGACGGTATCGGAATACCGCTCGATGGCCCTGACCGCCTCCGCCTCGCTCCGCATACTTGCTCCTGCCGTTTACCTGTTCCGTCCGCCTCGGAAGCCGTTCCCCCAGCCGCCCTGGCCGCCACGCCCGTAGCCGCAGCCCCGGCCCTGGCCGGACTGGTAGTTGTCGCAGATGCCGTCGCCGTCCGCGTCCACAAAATTGCCGCCGGCCCCGCCACACCAGTGATGGACACCGCAGTTGTCGCAGATGCCGTCGCCATCCTTATCCACGAAAGCCATCCCTTTTCCGGTCGGGCAGCTTCCGTGCTCCGCGCCGCAGAGGTCGCAGAGGCCGTCCCCGTCGGCGTCCACATAGGCACACTGGCTGCCAATGTTGTCGCAGACGCCGTCGCCGTCCGCGTCCACATAATAGCGCCCGCACCTGGGGCCCGCCGCGAAAGCGGTGGCCGCGCACAGGGACACCGCCAGCGCCGCCGTCAAAATTCCTGTAAGCACTCGTTTCATGTTGATCGTCCTCCGTTTTGTTGGTAGCCATCTCTGACTTCACCCATAATACGATTGACCAAGAAGGAACCATTCAAAAAACATAAAAATTTTTAGTTTAGGCCGGAGCCGATCCCTCAAGTTCGTGTTTCCGCTGTCACATGGCATGGAGCTGGATCTGGACGTCATCAAGAAAGCGGCAGACATGGAAGCCGTCGCAGACAGCGTGATGCACCTGAACCGCAAGCGGCAGATAAAACCGCCCATTTTCGTTGAAGAACCTTCCCATTGTAAAAATGGGGATCAGATAGCGGAAGTTTGCAAGGTTCAGGTTAAACCCGTCAAACGTGGCCCACGGAAGCATGGAGACAGGGAAGCTGTTTTCCGGCGTATCAGGTTTTGCCGCGAATCGCTGGAGCGCGCCGTATTGTGTGCAGTCCTCTTCGTAACGATGGCAAAAGGTCTTGTAGTCCTCAGAATAGCTGGTCCAAATATTGGAGAACATTTCTGTCTCCTTATGAAATACGGTATAGCATGGATTCATCCCGGAATAGAGCAGCAATTCATCCCGGTCATTCAGGGACATTCGAAACTGCTCGTGCCGGTTTACGGCTGTTGCCAGAATATACAGCATGGTGGGATATAGTTTCAGCCCTTTTTGCCGGACATTTGTGATATCAAGCTTTACCGTCATGCTGTATGTGCAGGGAACCACGGAGAGGTAGTGCTCAAAATATTCCCTCCGGCTCCACGCACTCCGATCAATCACTGTGTAATCCATCGTTCCACTCCTCTGTTGACCTGATATTGACGCCCAGTCGCCATAGGGCAAGTATAACACACCGGAGGATGCGGCGCAAAGGGCCGAGGATGAGTTATTTCCGTTCGCTGATCTGCTGGAGACCACCGACCTGCATAGGATAGCTTCGATAGGATCAAATTTCCTGCCGGAGTTTTCATTTTCCCCGTCATATCCCATCCAGTTTCTGCTTGAATTCGGCGTCGCTCATCTCACCCCGCAGCGCCGCGTCCCGCCAATCCTGGATCATGGCCACCTGCCGGTTCCACTTATCCGTGCTGATGCTGCCCCGGCTCTTTCTGCCCTTCAAACGATTATAAGCTCTGGAGTATTCCTTGAGGATGGGAGCTTGATTTTTCCGCTTCTCCTTCCGGTGCGCGCCTACCTGACGGCAGGTGCGTTTTGTTTCGCCCGGAGCAATGCGGTTGCAGTACACTGTGTCATGCCCGCCCACCGTCAGGAAAAAATGTTTGCAGTTGTGGCAGCGGCGCGGCACGTTCCCCGCTGCCATACCCTTGTACAGATCCGTATACAGAAAGCTGGCCAGCTCGTCAAAGGTGAGTTCCTCGCCAAATACCGCGCCGCCGTCTTTTGCCTCCATCGCCCGGAAACCGAGCCGCACCGGGAAGTCGAGCTGGATAGAGTCCAGATTCTCGTCGACCTCGTCCTCCTCCCCGGCATATTGAAACGCCGCATCCATCGTCCGCCTGTATTTGTCGTAGGCTTCCGCGTAGGCCGCCGGGGAGCGGGCGGGAAGATTCTCAAAATAGTCCCCCAACATCAACGACGTGTTGCCGATAAAATCATCCACTGCGTCAGGCAGTCGCTCCAGCCGATCCAGCCAATAGGCCAGCGCACGGTGAAAGTTCGTCCCGTCGGTGACGGAATCATCTGTGCGGTCGGGGTGTTCTCGCATGGAGTGAAACAAACCCTCCGAACCATGAGAGTACGGAGCAAAATTTTTGTATGCGGGAAGCTGGGCCATCACCGCCCAGACTGCGTCCAGCTTCTGCTGGGCCACAGCGGCGCTGGACGCGGTGCGTGCTGCCAGAAACACCTCCAGCTCCGGCTTAAATTCTGCTACAGCTGCCTTCAGCTTCCACAAAAGGCTTCTGTCCATCTCCAAAGCCTCCACAGCAAAATGCCCCAGCGGATACCACTTCCCGTTTAGCAGGCATTCCCTGGGGCCAAAGATGGCGGAGAAGGAATCAAAATAGTCGTTGGTGATGGCGTACATCGGGGCATCCCTCCCGTATCCGATTGAAATCAAGTTCCATACCCGACATGACTTGGAGCTATTGAACTGGGAAAATCTCTCTGCTACAATCATAGCAGATTTGAAACCGGTATTCAATCTGATATTTTCAACAGCGCAATCTGCACCTCGATAACTGAATACCCACCACCGGAGAGCATACTCCCTGGGCGAAGCGGCGCCAAGACTCCTGATGCAGGACGAGCGTGCCAACAGGGTGAAAACGCCGCAGTGAGATTCTGAGGCTGGAACAGGTACGGTGCGTGGCCAATCAAAATTCAACGAAAGGAATCCAAATGAAATTGTCTGAGTACAAAAGCTATGATGACCTGCCGCTGTTTCTGAATGCGTCAACAGTGGCAAAGGTGTTGGGCGTGTCACCGTCCAGCGGCTATGAACTGATGCACAATCCGAACTTCCCTGTGTTGAAAGTCGGTAGCCGCATGGTGGTGCCCAAAGAGAAATTCATTCAGTGGGTTGAGCAGCACACAGGATGTCAGCAATGAGGAGCGTATGGTCTGCGGCGGCACCATCCGCCAACGAATTCTTTTTGCCGCACGAAGTTTTTGAACTTGGCTTGAAGCAGGGCCCGCTGTTGGTGTATCTCTACCTGATCTGCCGCAAAAGTTTGAAACACGGCGCGGATGAAATAAACTGTGCTGTCATCAGCAAAGCTGTGGGGCTATGTGAGAAAACCGTGCGAACACATCTGCACACGCTGGCTGACACTGAATTCATCAAGACGGAGCATCACGGACAAGCATTCTCCTACTCGCTGTGCCCCATCCAATCCAAAGTGCAGGAGCATCGCGGCACGACGTCCCGCAGTCGCTGGATATCCACGAAGCAAGTCTGGAGCACTGGCGAGGTGTTCGATGCGGTGTTCCCTGTTCCCGTTGAGGTGTTTCAACTCGACCTCGAGGGTGGTGAGTTGCTGGTGTACATCTACCTCCAGTATCAAAAAGGTGTGCGGAGCGGACAGTGCTGGCCCAGCTACGCCACCATCGGCGCGGCGGTGGGAATGGGCCGGAAAACCGTGCAGAAGCACGTGCGGTCACTGATAGACATGGGTCTGATCCAAGCGGAGGACACCACGATCTGCCGGAGGGATGGTCATCGCTACAACGGCAGTCTGCTCTATACGGTCAAGCCGATTGAGCAAATCCTGAAGGAGTGTGAGAAAGCACTTCTCGTGGAACTGAAGCTGGCGGAAGCCCAGCGCAAATGGGATCGGCGCTGCCAACAGCGTGACCACCCCCGTTCCGCATTGTGAGGCCCCTTGTTGCCCTCCTGTGGGCAGAGTGGCAACCGTACACCTTCCAGCCCCTAAAACGCGGTGTTGGCCCCCGTGTGGCCCGCTGTGGGGCCACACGGGGGCTGGATAGCGGAAAAATGTACCACGCTGTAATCAGTAAGGGCCACGCGGGTACGGGGCAAAGGGCAGCGCAGAGGCCCGATTTAAGGGCAAGCAGGATAAACGCCGGCGTCACAAGTGACGCCCGGCAGGTCACATCGGCCCGCAGTGCGGACCGTTTTCAAGGGCTTCCGGGGCTTTCCCGCGGGGCTCTTAACAGGCGTCTGTTTCCGGCGGAAATCTGGCCGATGGCGTCTGATTTTCCAAAAACACAGCCGTCCCAACGGGTTGGGGCGGCGTCTATCAAAGATTCGGAGGTGCGAAAGACACTTTGAGTACAGAAAACAAGGATCGGCTGGCCCTGCGCATGAAGCCGGATACCAAGCGAAAAATTGAGCAGTGGTACAAGGCGGCGGGTTGCCGCAGCAAGAACCAGTTCGTGGAGCGGGCGGTGAATTTCTACGTGGATCACCTGGCCGTCCAGGATGACAGCGGCACGCTGCCCAGGGCGGTACTCTCGTCCCTGGATGGGCGGCTGGGAATGTTCGAGGATCGGATGGCCTCACTGATCTACAAGCATACGGTGGAGCTGGACATGGTGATGGGCATCCTGGCGGACAGCTACGAACTCACCGAGGAGGATCTGCGCCGCCGGCGGGCGGAGAGTGTGCGCAACGTCAAGAATACAAATGGGCTGCTACCCTTTGAGCAGAAGGTTCGCGCAGCCAATGAGGCGAAGGATGAATGGCCCGACTGATTCTCAAAAGCCCGTACATCAAGGGCGGCAAAAACGCCGGCGGCCACGCCAGGTACATCGCTACGCGGGAACGAGTGGAACTCGTTCCTGACGGACGCCCCGCCACGCAAAAGCAGGCGCAGCTCATCGACAGCCTGACGAAAGATTTTCCCGATGCGAAAAAGCTGCCGGAGTACGGCAGCTACCGGGACAGTCCCACAAAAGTCAATGCCTCGGTGTTCATTACGCGGGCGTTGGAGGACAACTGGCCGGACGTTCAGCAGAGCGATATCTACGCGGAGTACATTGCCACCCGTCCGCGCGTAGAGCGCGTGGGCAGCCACGGCCTGTTCGGCGATGAGGACTATGTGGATCTGAAAAAGGTGACGGCGGAACTGCAGGCGTGTGAGAAAAATGTGTGGACGCACATCATCTTGCTGAAGCGGGAGGACGCCGCCCGCCTGGGTTACGACAACGCCAGGACGTGGCGCAACCTGCTCCTCACACACCGCAACGATATCGCCGCTGCCATGAACATCCCGCCCAATGAGTTCCGCTGGTATGCCGCGTTTCATGATGAAGGAGACCACCCTCACGTCCACATGATGGCGTGGTCTGCTGGGGACGCTCCGGGATATCTCAGCCCGGCGGGCATTGAGAGAATCAAGTCCATGCTCACCAACGATATCTTCCGCCAGGAGATGCTCCATGACTACGAGCAGAAAAGTCAGTTCCGGGATGAGCTGGTGGCGGAGGCCCGCCGCACTATGCGGGAGCTGGCTGACGAAATGAAGCGGGGCGTCTGCGAACACCCGGAAGCGGAGCAACTGATCCTGGTACTGGCTCACGAACTCAAAAGTGTGACGGGCAAAAAGCAGTATGGGTACCTTCCCAAACATACGAAAAAGCAAGTAGATGAAATTGTGGATCAGATGGCGCGGCTGCCCTCGGTAAAATCGTGCTACGAAAAATGGCTGGAACTCCAGCAAGAGGTGAACGAGTTCTACTCGGACAAGCCCATGGAGCGCGTCCCGCTGTCTCAGCAGAAAGAGTTCCGCGCCATACACAATGCCGTCATCCAGGCTGCGCTCCGATTGGAGCATCTCACTTTTGAGGACAGAGATATGGCGCGGTACGATGAGCCGGATGATATTCTCCAAGGCAGTGAAATCTGCGGACAGATTTGGTCGGTGGTCTGTGACAACAGTCTCCCTCTTGACCTGCGTGATGAAGGGGTGGAGCGGCTTCGGACACAAGCGGAGGATGGCGATCCCTACGCCCAGCTTTTACTGGGCAAGCTGTACCGGGACGGCCCATTGGTCACGCCGGACTGGGTGGAGGCGCGGTATTGGTTTGAGCAGGCTGCACAGGAGCTGCCGGACGCGCAGTACGCGCTGGGCAAGTTGCTGCTGGCCGATGACGTAGAAGTCCATGACCGGGAGCAGGGTATCCGCTGGCTGACGCGGGCTGCTGAGAATGGGCACGACTATGCCGCGTATCGCTTGGGTAAAGAGCTACTGAAAATCGGCAACACTGCGGAAGCCCTGCCTTGGCTCACAATGTCGGCAGAGGCGGATAACCCATATGCGGAATACCTTCTGGGCAAGCTGTATTGGGAGGGTGAAACCATCCCCCAGGATATGGAGCAAGCCGTCTACTGGCTGACCCAGGCAACGGAACAGGGGCACCCTTACGCCCAGCTCCTGTTAGAGCGTCAGGATAGTCCTTCTCTGCCCTCCGCCATCCTGGCGGTCAACAGTCTGCTCCATTCGATAGGGCGTATCTTCCAGAACAACGCCCGGGCAATGGATAGCACCCAGGGTCAGTACACTGACCGTAAGCTGCGGCGCAGGATCCAGGAAAAGAAGATCGCCATGGGCCACAAGCCGGACGATCACGAGGAACAGGGTTGGGGCGGCATGACCATGTAACCCCACGCAAAAGTTGCTGTGCTGTAAACAAAGAACGACAGTTCCCCCAGTTCTAAATGGCATTGAGCTACCTTGCACAGAAAGCCGCAAAAGATCCCTCCCGCAATCGCGCGGGAGGGATCACAGCTGTAGCATATCCATATCAATGGTCGGTGTCTCTGACTGCACGGCTTCAACACGCCGGACAAGTTCATCAATTGCGCTCCCCTGCCCAAGCTGGCTGCGCCGCTCTTTTTCGCGCAAGCAGTCAATGTCATCGCGCGCACACTGTATCTCCTCTGGGAGCCAAGGGCTCTCCCAGTAGCCAGTCAAAACCTCAGACGGCAAAACCGTATCGACGTTGGAATCAAAAAGCCGCTGTAAATCACGGTTCCAAATGGACAGCCGGGAAATGCATGGCAGTGAAACCAGCATATCAAGATTCCCAGGCAGCGCGGCCACAATACTGTCATGGGCGCTGATGGCTGTAGCCCGGGGAATCGTTCCGCGTTCCTCCATCTGGTAAAACCGAAGCAACGTGCTGATCAGGGATATCTCCGGCCTGGCGGCGATCACTGCCATCTCTACTGCATAACCCTCAGCCGTCAACCGTTCTGCCGTAGTTTTCGGTACCTCCACAGTGCGCCCGGTTCCTTCGATGATCAAATTCAAGCGGTGCCGGGCAAGCGCCGCAATCAACTGTTCCGTCACAGCATTGGAGAAGGGGGAAATCATCCCAACAGAATCCGTGCCAAACTTTTGATAGAGCTGGCGGCGGTGGGGATGGTACCGGCGATAATCATCCCCGTTAATAAACGCAACATCCCCGGCCATCTCAGAACTCAGCATTGAGGATAATTCCGTCTTCCCCGCACCGGGCTGTCCGGCCAAAAGGATCGCGCGTGGGCTTGCCTGACGTTGATAGCGGCTCATTGCCAGTTTGACTTCGTCCTGCACAACGGCCTCAACGTCATGAGCCTCAAATGCAGCCAAGCCGTTCGTGTCTTCAGGCATTTGCACCAGCCTCTACCCCGGCCAAAAAGCGGTTGGCAAGATTGAACTGCCCGTCGATCTGCTCAAGGGCCGCTTCCGTCTTGGCTGTCAGGATATCCTGCTTTGCCGCCCACACCAAAGAGTACATGACCGCAATCGGGTGCGTCTCCTCCATAATCTGCTGCCGCCGCTTATACTGAAAAAGATCGCCCAGCACTGCGGCACCCTTTTCCAGCAGAACCTCCTGCCGAAGCGAAAATTCATATTGGCTCATACACAGCACCTCCCGCAAACAATCACAGTTTAGTATATGCATTTTAACATGGGGCCGGGAAGAAAACAACTGTTAGTTCCCGTTTCATAGAAACAAAGTTTGTGGGAACCGGGCCCGGAGGGATCTTCCACGCTGTAATCAGCAAGGGGTAGTTAGACACGCAAAGAGATGTCATCCGCTGTATAATATGCTTCACTTGTGCCGCTATTTTTCTCCACGCCGCCGTCCAGATTGTTCTTGACTTCCCGATGCTCCTTCGGCATGGTTGTGTTTGCCAAAGCTACAACAAACCGAAAGGAGAGTCATCATGAACAGACCTGCTAACAAAAGTCAAGCCTAAAATTGAAAAAGGAAGTGGATTTTAATATCTGAAAAAAGAGTATAACAAACTAAGCCACCGCCAATGAAAATTTTGGGC
>JAETOJ010000038.1 GCA_021768085.1 Bacillota bacterium | reverse complement strand
TCGTTTGCTATACTCTCCTAACGGCTCCAAAAGCCGGTTTTCAGCGCCTCCCACCATATTTTCTTCTTCGATTTTTTCCTCCTGAATCCCTCCAATTCCGATGGGTGTTTCCGGGAACTCATATTCGTAGTCAGAACCGAACAGAACCACATGGGCGTTTTCTCCATCCCATATCACTTCCTTAACAAAGACACGGAGAGCCGCCCGTTTCTGTTCCACCGTCATATCATCCACATTTTCCTTAAACGAGGAAAGTAACTGGGCTAATAGTCTAAATTCAATGTCAGCCAACGCATGGCTGGCAGTTAGTTCTTTCAGTTCCGCAAGACGGCGCTTGAATCCCTCACCTCTATTATGTAGTTCATCAATCTGTTCTACGATATAGCTTTCAGCAGATGTGCCGGAGACTTTTGCTAAGGTAGCAACAAGTCCCTTGATCTCATTTTCGTTCTCCGTGATGTCTGCTTCAAGTTTAGAAATCTGTTCATCGTAGCTGTCGCGATTTCCCATTAAGACCCGCTTGCTCTGTTCAATCTGGCGGATAAAGTCGGAGCCATCTTCACTTAACGCTTTCACCTGCTCAATCACGTCAGCGTCCAGAATATTTCCATTGCAGCTCTTGATGTTACAGACATGGGCCTTGCTGCGCTCTTTCATGGAACACTTATACGTGTAAATTGTTTCCCCCTTTGCGTTATACCTGTTTGTTAGTTTCGGCCGCATATATTCCTTGCAGTTTCCACAAATCAAAAGGCCGGATAGGAGCGCCACATTGCTTCGAGGTCTGCGGTAGCTTTTGGACTTGTTTTGCTCCAGCTTTTTCTGTATCTGGACCCAAGCCCACCCTTCGATAACGCCCTCATGTTTACCAACCGATACGATCCATTCATCCATGGGCCGGATTTGATTGGCTTTTCCGGGTTGCTGAAATGTCCGATTATAAGCCATAATACCATGAAAGCCATCAAATTCGCTTTGCTCTGAAAATAAATCAACTTCGTTTTCTGTAAAATACTGATAGGCGTCGTTATCCGCGATCATATAAACTGGATTTGTTAAAATCCCTCGGATGGCAAAGCGTGTGAAGTTTTTTCCTGTTTTCGTCTTATATCCATTTTGAATCAGATACGTTTCCGTCCGCGTTAGGGAGCCAGTTGCAAGGAACCTATCGAAAATCATTTTCACCAGGTCGATTTCATCTGGAATGATTTTTAGTTTGCAGGCTTTCCTTGTTTTCCCGTCCACGGTTACATGAGAAATACTCTCAGAGGTATATCCGGTCGGTGTCGTTCCCCCCAGCCAGCGCCCGGTTTTTGACAGTTCGTGCATATTATCCCGGATACGCTCCGCAATAGTCTCCCGTTCCAACTGGGAGAAAACAGAGGAAATATACATCATAGCCCGTCCCATGGGGGATGATGTATCGAACTGCTCTTTAATCGAAATAAAGTCGATTTTCATGTTTTTTAACTGTTCAATCAGTTTCGCAAAATCCCCGATATTGCGGCTGATACGGTCAAGCCGATAAACAACGATTGCTCTAAATTGTATTTTTTTCGCATCTGCCATCATTTTTTTGAATTTCGGCCGTTCCAGCGTTCCGCCAGAAAAGCCCTCGTCCTCATAAACTAAGACACTATCTGCGGCATGATCTCCAAACTGCACACGGATATATTGCTTGCACATTTCGATTTGATTTTCTATACTTTCTCCTTTCCCCGTAAACTTTGACTTGCGTGAATAAATGACAAATGGATTGTTTTCTTTCATTATGATGTACCTCCGTATGATATGGATTTGCACACTATCCTATCATGTCACTCACATTCTACTGGTGTGCCGGAGTAGAATGTGTCGCCCTTTGCTGAAATGCAAAAAGTTTATCTTTTTGCAATATTATTATATAATATCAGACAAAATGCGTCAAAAAATGCAAAAATGTAAGAAAAGGCGTTGCCGTGAGGCAGCGCCTTTTCTTGCTGTTTGAGGAGATGAATTTTGTGGAAACAACAATGATTTTTGACTATTACTACGGCGACGAAAGCAATCAATTCAGTTTTTACCGCATCCCCCGCCCTTTGATCCGTGACAAACGTTTCAAAGGGCTGTCCACAGACGCCAAATTGCTGTACGGGCTCATGCTGGACCGCATGAGCCTGTCCGCAAAGAACCGCTGGTATGACGAACAGGGCCGGGTCTATATCTACTACACCGCGGAGGAAATCCGGGAGGACCTGTGCTGCTGCTATGACAAGGCGCTGAAGCTGCTGGCGGAGTTGGATACGAAAAAGGGCTTTGGCCTCATCGAGCGCGTCAAGCAGGGCCAGGGCAAGCCGACCAAAATCTATGTCAAGTGTTTTACCACCAGAGCAATCCCGGAGGAGCCCTCACAGCCAGATCCGCCGCTCCCTCCAGAGGCCCAAGGTGCAGACCTGGACTTTTCCCACTTCCAAACCTCGAAAAAATCTAGGTCTGGCCCCAGAGAGACCAGAGGTCTTGACCTCGCAAAAATCGACCCAAATTATATTAAATCTAATCAAACTGATTTTATCTATACTGATCCATCCATCTATCCATCCCCATCCCCGCCAGCCGGCAGATGGATAGATCGAAGCGAACAGCGCAGAGAGGTGGAAGAAAACATTGGATATCAAGCACTTTGCCGACAGTTTGGACGGGAGGACGCAGAGAGCGTGGTGGAACTAATGACTGATGTGCTGTGTAGCACCCGGCCCTATATCCGCATTGGCGGCGAGGATATCCCAACCGCCCAGGTCCGCCGCCGCTTTCTGACGCTGGACTATGGGCATCTGGAATATGTGTTCGACTGCCTGCGGCGCAATACCACGGAGGTCCGCAACATCCGGGCCTATCTGCTGACGGCCCTATATAACGCCCCCGTGACCATGGGCCCGCACTATCAAGCGATGGTCCAGCATGACTTTGGTTGAAAATCTTACCTCAAATTGAGGCAGATTTCGACAAATAACGCATAGGAGGATTGAACAAATGGCAGACCCCAAGAAAAACCCTTTGATTGGCGCGTTCCGCGCCCCTGTCCCCGGCTCAGTGCCCCCTGCCCCGACAGTGGAGGAGCCAAAACCCGCCGCCCCAGTCCAGATCGCAGACCCCAAGGATAAGGCGGTCGTTACCCCCGCTGGCCCTGCTGAGGTGAAGAAGCCCGAGGAGCCGCCCAAGGGCTCGAACCCCAAGGGCAAGGCAGAGACTGCCGCCCCCGCCGCTCCTGCCGGGACGAAGAAACCCGAGGAGCCGTCCAAGGGCTCGGACCCCAAGGATAGGGCGGAGACTGCTGCCCCCGCTGACCCTGCCGGAGTAAAGAAATCCGAGGAGGCGTCCCAGGATGCGGAGGTGCTGGACGAGGACGGTATCCCGGAGGACTTTTCCATACAGATTATCAAGGAGGAGGACTACGGGAAAATCATCTTCATGCCGTTTGATTACATCGACCCCTTTGAGGACCATCCTTTCCCAGTGCGGCAAAACGCGGATATGGAGAAGCTGGCCAAGAGTATCAAACAGGTGGGTTATCTGGAGGCCGCCGTGGTCATCCCAAATGAAAATAAACCGGGGCGGTTTGAGATGGTTTCCGGCCACCGCCGCATGTTCGCCGGTAAAATGCTGGGCCTCAAGGGTATGCCTGTTGTGGTCCACCGCATAGACCGGGATGAAGCTATCATCGCCATGGTGGACAGCAACCTCAAACGGGAAATTCCCCTTACCCCCATGGAAAAGGCCCGGGCCTATACCATGAAAACCGAGGCTCTACGGCGTAAGATGGGCCGCCGTTCCAAGGAGGAGACTGCGGCGTTGGAGGCTTCCGGTAAAAAGCCCATGACTGCGGACCAGGAGCTGGCGGCCCAGACCGGGGAGAGTGTTGCCACAGTCCAGCGGTTCAAGACCTTGACCAAGCTGACGCCCCCCTTACAGCAGATGGTGGACAAGGGCAATCTACCCGTCAACACCGCCGCGGATATCGCTCAGATGAAACCAAAGGAGCAGGACACCCTAGCGGACGCGATTGAAAAAGAGGCCAAGGTCCCCTCCGGGACCGCCGCTAAGGAACTGAAAGAGGCGAGTAGGGCCGGTACGCTGACCACAGAAAAAATCCAGGCCGCCGTAGCCCCTACCAAGCGGGAGGAGACCCCGCCCCTCAAGCTGACGCTGAATGAGGAGGACCTGCGGCCCTACTTTCCGGACAAGCGGACAACGGTGCCGGACGCGAAAAAGGCCATCTTTGAGGGCCTAACCCTCCGGAACAAAATGATTGAGCGGCAGGCGGCCAAAACCAAAGCGGAAAAGGACGCCAAGAAGCTCTCCGCTCCTGTGAGGTGAGCGCCATGAAAAAGAAAACTGCTGCGGAGGGCTATACCATTATTGAGCGAAAGCAGGCCGGAGAGGTGATGATCGTGGTCGGGCACCACCCCACAGCGCCTAGTCCGTATGTTACCTGGAAAGCATACGATTTTACCGATTTTTCCTCATTTCACTATGGCCACTACTTTAATACCCGGCAAGAGGCTATGGCAGACTTCTACAAAAGGCTTGCCGAGGCGTGGGAGCATTATACCCCGGCCCGTACACTGACAAAAAGAAAACATCCGCAAAAGGAGGACAAGAAAAAGCCCTCCGAACCTGTGAGGTGATTACTATGACAGACCTTGCCATCACATCGGCCACCGCCAGCAACTACCGGGGCATGATCGCCATGGTGGGCGCGGATGACCGCGTTTACCTGGGCAAGCCCGAAAACTGCTACCTCAGCCCCGAGGGGGAGGCCCCGGCCTACTATGATAATTCAGACCACTCTTTACAGCTGATTTCCGACAACATCAAAATTTTTCACTTTCTATACAGCAAGGACCTGCCGCTGTCCCAGCGGCAGATGCGCCGGGAGAGGTGCTTCACCAAGGCGGACTACATTGAGTTTGCCAGCCTGCGGGAGGGCGTCCTCGCCCGCTATCCCCTGGTCCGGGAAGTGACCTTTGCGGGAAAGCCCTTTGTCCCGCCTAAGGCATACCGCCGTATGCACCGGCCCCGCCGCACGTCCCCCGTCCGCTGAAACCTGCCTCAAATTGAGGCAGGTTTCGACTTTATCCGTGGGTGCGGCCTTGCCGCGCCATCCCATGATTTTGGAAAGGAAGTGATTCCCATAGCACCCGAAAACAGGATGAAAGAAATCACCGGCAACCTAAAACGAGATGTAAAAGACCTGCTGGGCGAAAGCGCCAGCCTGTTCACCGGATTTTTCAAGCGCGGGGCCTGTACGGTCCGGGCGGTGGCAGACAAATGGAAAGCCTTTGCCCATGATATTTCAGACGCTGTGGATGAACTGATAAAACCGCCCTTTGCGGAGGGCGGCCCGGAGGCCCCGGCCCCGCTGCTGAATCCCAAGGACGGACCTATCGTCACCGTGGTGGAGAGCGCGGACGAGCATTTCCCGGAGAAGCTGCAAATGCCGCTGTCCCAGGCCGAGCGGCGTGTCCTCCAAATCGACGAGCTGTACCGGGTGCATGACCTGGAGCCCCGGCCTGTGAAAGTGAAGATCGACTACATGAGGAAGGGACTGACAGACCGCTATTTTCTCCCGCTGATGGTCGGCGCGGGCGGCTCCCTGCTGCACCAGATGCAAAGCCACATCAAGGCATACCAGGACAGCCGTGAGAACATCGGCCAGCTGTTCCGTGACGCGCCGGAGGAATACCGGGAAGCCTTGCGGAGCGAGCTCACCCCCTTTCTCCATCAAAGCCTGGACAGCCTCTCCGGGGAGCTGCTGCCCTACTTCCAATGGCACTGTGATGTGGGCGAATTGGCAAAACAGCTGGAGGAGCAGGCGGATATGCTGCCCGAAAATGAGAGGGCTTCGTTCCAGACCGGTGCGCGGGAGGCCCTGGACGGCCTGCGCCAGTCAGTCAATTTAGGGGCCATCCCGGAACCGCCCGTTCTTTACCGGGAGCAGCCCACCCAGGAGGCGGCAATCCCCGCCGTTCCTCCGGCGCCGGAGAAAGCACCGCCGCCCCAGCCCCGGAGTTCTGTTAAGGTCCGTCTGTGTCAGATCAAGAGCGGCGGGAGGCCGGCAGGAGAACACGGCCAGAGGGAGCCAAGCCACAGGCGGCCCAGGCCCCAGAAAAGTCCGGAGCGTTGAGGTGGCGGCTATGAAGTATAAATATTATTCCACCCAGAGGGGCGGCAGATAAGGAGGCGCACATGGGGAAAAATTTTTATGATATCGCTCCCAGCGGTACAACGCTGCGGGAGGGCTCCTATCTCAATGTGCAAAGGAGCCTGATCTACCGGGGAGAGTACGCGGATTTTACGCCGTTCCTGGGCATCCCGCAAAAGGAATTGGAGGACCAGCTGAAAGCGAGCAAGGCGGAGGAGCAGAAGATTTACGACCAGCTGAAAGAGGCCATCAAAGCCTGGGATGAGCATGGGGCGCAGACCCTCCTCCTGCAAAAGGCAATCGAATATCTCAAGGTTCCGGAGGTCAAGCACACATCCAACGAGTGGAAGCAGCAAAAGGACGACTCCTGGGAGATCAGCAACCTGGTTTATAAAATGACATTTAACATCGTAAAGTCTGGTGACGAGTGGAAACTGTCCTGGGAGCTGTCCTATACCGCCCCCGGCCTGTCCGTGGGCTACTGGGAGTACACCCGGTCCCCCAGGCAGCGCATTGAGTATGAAGGGAGTAAGAAGTACAAGACCATGGAGGGAGCACAGCGGTATATCCAGAGCAAGTTCGACCAATACGCCGACCATTTTGAAGTCCTCTCCCCGCGGGTCCCCAAGGAGGCCAAGCCCCTGTTCTCCGTCAACGGCCAGCTTTTGCAAGGCTACGCCCTCATGCGGCAGGCAAAGCGGGAGGGCGTCACCCTGGAGGACTTGATTGCTCAGTTGGAGGCCAGCTTTCCAGCGGAGGCCCCCCAGGCGGAGGAAACCCTGTCCGCCAGTCCAGCCATATCCAACCCGGAGGCGCCCGCCGCTCCGGAGGCGGCGCCCCCGCCATCTGTTCTCCCGGTGGAGCCGCAAGCCGAGGCTCAAGAGCAGCCCCAGCCCAAGACCGTCCAGCCGGGCCGCAAGAAAAGGCCACTCCATAAGAAACGGCTGGCTATGGCCAGATAGGGGGATGAGATATGTCCTATTCGCATCTGGACCCAGGCCGTGAATTGGAAATCTGCGGCCATATCTACTCAAACCAGATAGACCTCTCCGAACTGGTCCTGTTGTCCTCCGAGGAGCTAAAAACGCGGGAGGCGGCCAGCGTTGAACTGGAGAAAGCCATTTACGGAAAAATGCTGGAGGTCGAAAAGGAGTGGGTGAAGCAGGCGGCACAGACCCTGGCTTTTCGGAAAGCCCAGCAATATCTGAAAACGCCGCCTACACCCCACACCTTCAACAAATGGGTGAAAGGCAGCTATGACTGGCATGAAATGAGCAATATGGTCTATAAATTCACCTGGCACATCTATGAAAACACCAGTTGGAGCCGGGCGGAGCAGAAGTCCGTGATTCGTTCCTATGACCTGTCCTGGTATCTCACCTACAATACCACGGCAAATCCAGACTACACCGGGCAGGGACGGCAAATCGCAGGGCAGGAGCGCAAGCGTTTCGCGGACAAGGCCAGTCTGGACAAATACCTGCAAGGCCGGATCAAAGCCTACGCCCACCTGTTCACGGATATTTCTCCGCCGATCCCGGCAGAGGAAAAGCGCCGCTTTTGTGTCAACGGCGTGCTGCTGCCCGGTTATACCCTGGAAGTGACCATGGAGCAGGCCGTGTCGGACCTGCTGGCGCTGGCGGAGGATGACGACCTGGTATCGCTGGCACAGGAGGCCCAGCCGGAGGCGGCGCCCCCGGAGGTCCCCAAGGAGAAGCCTGCCAGGAAATCCACACCTGTCAAGGCCTACAAGAAGAAACACGCTCCCACCCGGTAGACAGCGGCGCCTGTGGCGTCGCTGTCCGCGCCAGCATGGAATTTTGACAGCAAAATTCCGCTGTTTAGGGGCTCCGCCCCTAAGATCCCAACGCCACGAAACTTACCTCAATTTGAGGTAAGTTTTTTCAATATTCTTTGTCAATGAGGAGGTGCCACTGGCTATGAGCCCCTACAAAACCATCACCCTGCGTTTGAACGCCACCCAGTATGCACACCTGCGGAAGCAGGCGGAGGCCGCAGGCTTGAAAATGGAGCCTTTGCTCCGCCAACTGATCCTGGGCGTTGACCTGCGGCCCCGTCCCCCCGATGAATACGCCGCCCTGCTCCGGGAACTGTCCGCCATTGGAAATAATGTGAACCAGCTTGCTCATCAAGCCAACGCACGGGGCGAGGCCACCCGGCAGGAGATCGCTGAGGCCGCCCAGCTGGTCAGGCAGATGGCCCGTCTGGTCAAGGAAACCCTCTGATATGGCCTACACCAAAATCCTTGTGGTACACAACCGCCTGGACAAGAGCGTGAGCTACGCCCAGAACGAGGAAAAGACCTCTCTGGAGACCGCTATCGGCTACGCTCTCAACCGGGACAAGACCGAGCGTACCTGCTTTGAAACGGCCATCAACTGTGACCGGGAGAGGGTGTATGCCGACATGATGGACACCAAGCGGCGCTGGGGCAAGGAGAGCCGCATCCGAAAGGGCTATCATATCATCCAGTCCTTTGCCCCCGGCGAGGTCACGCCGGAGGAGGCCCACGCCGTGGGTGTGGAATTTGCCCGGTGCCTGTTGGGGGACCGCTACGAGGCCGTTGTGGGCACCCACCTGGACAAGGCCCATCTTCACTCACATATCGTTTTTAATTCTGTTTCTTTTGTGGATGGGGCCATGTACCGGGATACCTTCAAGGACTACTATGGCGGCATCCGGGGTGCCTCAGACGATATCTGCCGGACCCACGGCCTGCCCGTGATCGAACCGGACCCGGAGAACCCGGACCGGCGCAGGAGCCGTCCGGAATGGGCAGGCAAAACCACCATCCGGGACACCGTGCGCCGGGATATTGACGCCGCCCTGGGCCGGGCCTATACGTTCCAGTCCTTTTTGCAGGAACTTCGGCGCGTGGGCTATCAAGTCCAGGCCGGGAACCGGAAGCATATCTCCATCCGCCCGCCGGGCGGGGCCGGGAATATCCGCTTGGACAGCCTGGGGGCAGGTTATACCGAGGCGGACCTAAAAGACCGGCTGAACGCTATCCGCACCGGCCAGACCCAGCCGCCGGAACCGCCGCCCACAGCGTCCCCATGGCGGTTCCCTGGGCGGAAATACCGGGCCCGGGGCGGCATCCCACGGCACAGGCCCCGGAAGCTGCGAGGCTTCCAGGCCCTGTGTTACAAATACCTGTATCTTCTCCGCTCCTTCCAGCATGGCCGCCAACAGCCACGGGCGGCCTTTTCCACGCGCCAGGAGCTCATCAAGCTGGACTGCTACCAACAGCAGTTTCGGTATCTCCGCCGCAATCATATTGAAACGGCGAAGCAGCTGTCCATGCAGTATGACGCCCTGCAAGCGGAGATCGACGCCCTCACGGACCGGCGCGGGACGCTGTACCGCCTGCGGCGCTCCGGCCAGGAGGAAGTGTCGGAGGAGATCGGCCGCATTACCACCCAACTGCGGGCGCTGCGCCGCGACTTGAAGCTGTGCGCCCGCATTGAGGGCGATATCCCCCGCATTAGGGAGGCAGTGGCGGCGATTGAAACGCAAAGGAGCAAAGTCTATGAAAAAACTGATAAAAGCAGATTTGATCGCAATTCTCCGTCTGGCAGGAGAATACCGTCACTTGACGGCAGATAGGCGTGAAATGAGCATCGCCAGGCTGTGCCGCCAGGAGCACACGGACTTCCTTTTTCTGGCCCGGACGCCCTGGTGCTGGCTGTTTGAGTTCTCCGCCGTGTATGAGAGCGGCAGCTACGCCAACCTCTGCGCACTGGCCTACCAGGGCGTCCCGGCAGGGCCGGTCATCACCCTGTTTCTCCACATCGACAAGACGGTGGAGGGCCGGCCCTGGGGGAGCGCGACACTGCTGGACTATCCCACAGCGGCCCAGGACACGGCGATTTTTTCCGCGCTGTCCCCCGCCCAGCGGGAGCGGCACATCCGCCTAATGGTTAGGCGGTACACCCGGAACGCGCGGTATTGCAGCGTCCGGGAAGTCATTGAATATCTAAAAACCGGGGAGGTGAGATGAATATGGATGTGAGCGGTGAAGTGGCCGACCTGCTGGTAAAGGAGAGCATCCAGGTTACGGAAGCTAGTATCAAGCTGATGGCCGCCGGGAGTAAAAACCTGGCGGCCTTTCTCTGGGCGCTGGCCAAGGATGGGAAAAAGGTGTCCGGCCTGACCAGTATGGCCCAGCTGTATCGGTCCGAGAAGCCGACGGTGCTGTTTCGGATCAAGGAGAGCGACTTGAAAGAGTTTCGCGCCTTTGCCAAAAAGAATGTGCTGTTCGCTGTCCTCAAATTCAAGGGGGCCAACGACGGCACCGTGGACCTTGTGACCAATGTGGACTACGCGGCCCAGGTCAACCTGTTCCTGGAGCGCAAGGGCTACCCGATCCCGGAACAGGAGGCGGCGCCGCAAAAAAAAGACGGCCCCCGCGCTCCGCAAGGGTACTCCTCACCACAGCGCGGGAGTGGCTTGACAGCCTCCCGGACGAGGCCGACGAAGCAGACGACGAGGACTATTGAGGAGCAGGCGGAAAAGCCCAGTGTCCGGGAAAAGCTGGCCGTCTGCCGGACCGAGGCGGAGCAGCGGGCCGCCCAAACTGTCCCCCAGCGCACAAGACCCACAAAATCCAAAACACGATAATATGGAGGTACATTATCATGGCAAATCTGGAACAGATTATCGCCAACAAGAACGCCATCGACACCCAGTGGCAACTCCAGCAGCAGGCGGAACGGGAAAACGTCACCGAGATGCAGAACTACGGCATTGAGATGCTTACCACCGATCCTGCCCAGTATATCCGCTATTTGACCTTGCAGGGGGATAATCCCGGTTACAGCGCCGGAAATGTTGCTATCGTGCTGGCCGGATTGAACGGGGCTACGGTATTCGGCACCCGTGAACGCTGGCAGTCCATGGGGCGGAGTGTGCTGGAGGACCAGCAGGGACAGGGCGTGAAAATCTTTGCCAGGGATCCCAGGACCAAGGCATACGCCCTGTCTGACGCCTACGATATCAGCCAGACCCAGGGCAAGGAGCTCAAGCATCGTCCCTTACGGGAGGGCGCCGAGGAGATGTCCACCGCCCTGTCCACGCTGTTGAACTACTCCAAGGCCAAGCTGGTCGTGGATAAGGATCTGGGCGTGCCCGCCTATTTCGATGAGGGCAGCCGGGAACTTGCCATCAATTCCGAGTTCCCGGACGAGGAGGTGTTTGCCTCTATCGCCGCCGAGGTAGCTCTGACACGGTTCCATGATAAGGGCTACAACCGGGATTACAGCTGGGCGCGATATGAACTGGACGCCCAGAGCGTTTCCTATATTCTCTGCCGCCGGTATGGGATTGAGCCGAAAGAACCCAATATGGAACGTCTGGCAGAACGCTTCTCCGGTATGGACACCGAGGAGTGCAAGGCCGTGCTGGATAAGATACAGGATATGAGTAAGCAGATCGGGCGGTCCATCGACTTGAACATCGAGGCGGAAAAGCGAAAGACGCGGACCGCTGTGCGGCGCCCGGCGCGATAAGCACCTGCCGGGGTGTTTTCCCCTTCGGGGAATATGAGCCGCGGCCAGTCCCCTGTCAAGGCCGGCGATTTCTGGCGCAATCGCCGCGAGCCGCCCCTTGCGGGGCGGGCCTTGACCGGGGCCGTTCCCCGGCTCATGCGGTCATCAAGGGGAAAACACCCCAAAAGCCGCCAATGGCGGCTTTTGCCATACTGGGGGAGGGGCGGTCCTGCCGGGAGCGCCAACAGACCCCCGAGCGCCCCGCCGTGAGCAGCCGGCGGGGCCAGGCCCGGAAACTTACCTCAAATTGAGGCAGGTTTCGACAACTTATGATTTTTGGAGGTACAAGATGAAACGCACAGCAGCAGCCCTATGCCTAACGGCGCTCCTGGCCTGTTCCCTGACCTGCCCGGCCCTGGCTGCCGGGAACACCCTCTATCCGGTGGAAGTCACCGCGTACATGGAGGGGGACAGCCCCCGGCTGAAAAAGGTCTATATCCTCACCACGGCGGATGACCCGGCCGGCATCCCCACGGAGGACTTTGACCGGGAGGGGCTGACCTATACCCTGTTGGACGTGACCCGGCAGGACCATGTGGAAACAGATACCCGGGACTACAAGGAAACCGTCACACTGGAGAGCAAGACCAAGGATATGGACGCCATCATGCCCCAGCTCACCGCCACGCTGGAGGTGGAGACCGAGGAGGGCTATACCGGCGTCCTCACCTTGGACACCGCCAGCATCCAGGTAGAGGCGGCGGGGTACAGCACTTCCACCCGCACCGTGACCGCGGCCCGGACCTATCCCAACCTGTCCGACGCGGATGTGTCCTTGATCCCCAAGACCATTGAGGACGGGGGACGGACCCTGGAACTGGCGGACGTTCAGTGGCAGGAGGCCAGAGGCTTTTACACCGCCAGCGCCAGCTACACCGGAACCGCGTCCAGCAAATACGCCACCGGCTACACCGTCACCGCCGAATATGCCGGAGAGGTGTCCAGGACCTCCAGCGGCACCGTGACCTATATCGCCGTGTTCAGCGGCACGCCCATGGACGGGACCGCCGTGGAGGTGGACAGCACGACTGTCCCGGCGGCCCCCTCCGGCGGCACCGGCCTGAAATGGCTCCTGGTCCTGCCTGCGGGAGCGGCAGCGGCGGGCCTTTTCTTTGGCAGCAAGGTCCTGCTGAAAAAGCACAAATCCAAAAAGGAATGGAAGGAGTTCACACAATGAAACGTCTGCACACGATCCTACTGTCCGCCGCTCTGCTAGCGGCGCTGGCCGTCACCCCGGCCCATGCCCTGGAATACACTGTGGACGCCCCGGACGATTACCTGTTCGGCAAGCCCACCAGCGATGACACCATCTATGAGCAGGAGGACCCCAACGTAGACCGGAGCAAAAATATCGCTCTGGTCCCGCCCGGCTTCGGCACCCCTACCAGCTGCCTCCCCGGCAGCGGGGAGCATCTGACGCCCAACCTGGTCCCCGGCGCGCTGGAGGGCGGTGGTCTGGTGACTTCCACCGGGAGCGCGGCCAGCTATCCCACGGTAAGCGCCGGCATATCCGCATGGACCGGAACCGCCTTCACCAGCGTCACCGATGATCTCTATTACAGCGGCGGGCACCTGGGCACGCTGAAAATCCCGGCCATCGGCCTAACGGTCAAGGTCTATGAGGGCACCGGCAGCTCCACTCTTGCCAAGGGCGTGGGCCACTTTACCGACACCAGCATCTGGGACGGCAACTGCTGTCTCGCGGCCCATAACCGGGGAACCAACAGCTACTTCGGGGATATCCACACGCTGACGATGGGCGACACCATCACCTGGACCACCAAGCTGGGGACCCGCACCTATGAGGTGGTATCCGTATCCAAGGTCAAGGAAACAGACACCGGCGGCACCGCCGCCACGTCGGATAACCGCTTAACGCTCTATACCTGTGTGCGGGATGAGCGTGATTACCGCTGGATGGTCCAGGCCGTGGAGCGGTGACGCCCACAGATTTTTTTGGTCGAAACTTACCTCAATTTGAGGCAGATTTCGACTGATTTTTCTTCTTCCCATTATCTTATGCATTTTAACAAATAGTCTGTCATTGGAACGCAGCGAGGGGGTGATGTACGGCTCGGTCAAATGACAGAGTGCTATGCCTCCTTCTGCCCATTTTGAAGGAGGCACCCATGAAAAAACGAATTTTGACACTGTTCCTGCTGTTCGTCATGGCGATGGGCCTGCTGCCCACCACCTCTCTGGCCGCCGACACGGTGGAGGAGGCGCTGGGCGAGGTGGACATCTACAACGGCGGGTATGAGCTGTCGTACCTGTCCATCAACGGCACCGTCCGCACCCAGAACTACACCTACTTCAAATATATAGACGCCCGGGGGCAGTTGAAAGAGGTCCCGGCCTACTGCGTGAACCCCAATACCAAGGGCGTCCCCCAGACGGTAGCCCCTGGTGAGAGTATCCAGTACATCGCCAACGAGCGGTCCAGCGACCCCAAGGTGGTGGGCATCATCTCCAACGGCTATCCACATCGCTCCCTGGGAGAACTGAACCTGGATAACAAGTACCAAGCCTACTATGCCACCAAGATGGCCTTGTGGTGCTATCTCTTACCCAACTGGAACATTGCCAACCTCAAGGCGGCCCCCGACCTGACCGGGAACGAGTTGGACATCGGCAACCGCATCCTGGCCGCCGCTAAAGACATCTACAAGCGGGGCACCACCTACAACTATATGCTCTCCCCCAAGATGACCGCCACCCCGGACAAGTCCGCGGCTTACCCTGTTACCGTAGACGGCAAGGCTTACAAGCAGCAGGTCTTTACCCTTTGGAGCGAGACGTGGGTATATGGCTACGACATCTCCATCGCGTTCTCTGATCCCGGCGAGGTCCCCAGCGGCACCCGCATCGTGGATGAAAACAACCAGGACATCACCAAGGTTTCCGCCCAGTGGACCGGGGACGGCTATGGGGCCAGCTTCAAGGTGCTGTACCCCGTGGACAGCATTGAGGGCAGGAGCGGAACGGTCCAGATCTCCTTTGAAGCGGATGTGGCTCAGTACGCCGCCATGTATGCCGTATGCGCGGAAAAGAACAAGTACGGTGAATTGCAGAATTATATCTGTGACCTGGACAACTCCAAGCACATGGAGCTGGCGGCGGTAAGCAGCTATGCCGGTTCCCCCGATGGGGATGACACTGCTGACCCCGGTGAAACCGCACTAAAAATCGTGAAGCTGGAGGAGGGAACGGAAATTCCTCTGGAGGGGGCCGTGTTCTCCGTCTATGACCCGGAGGGCAAGAAAGTAGGCTCTTTCTCCACCCTGGCGGATGGAACCGTTACCATTCCTCTCACATTAGAGGGCCACTACACCGTAACGGAGGAGATCCCCCCGAACTATCACCTGCTGCCCAATGTGCGCACCCAGCACGTTGACGTGGAGTACAACAAGACGGCCACCGTCACCTTCTGGAATGCCCCCTACGGCTCCATCCGTGTTCAGAAATGGAGCGATACCGGCGAGGCATTGAACGGCGTCACGGTACAGATCAAGAACATCGCCACCGGCGAGGTCCAGACCGCCCAGACGAAGATCGGCGGCATGGCCGTGTTCGATGAGCTGGAACCGGGCGGCTGGGAAGTCCGGGAGGTAGCCGGCATCCCCGGCTGGATTGCGGACACCGACACCGTGCAGACCGTTTCAGTGGTATCCGGCAAATGCTCCGACGCCACCATCAGCAACAAAGAGCTGCCCGGATTACGCATCACGAAATATGAGCGGGGCACCATGACCCTCATGCCCAATGTGTCCTTCGAGATTTTCCGGGATGCCGAGAGCCTGGGCATTTTCCAGACGGACGAGTTCGGTCAGATCCTGCTCACGGACTGCCAGCCAGGAACATACCGGGCAGAGGAACGGAACACCGGCGGCAACAGCCATGTGCTGGATACCACGCCCCAGGAGGTGGAGCTGAAGGCCGGAGACGGCATCAAGAACCTGGTATTTTTCAATGACCGCCTGCCTGGAATCCATCTGATCAAGGTGGACAGCTCGGACCTCTCCAAACCTATCGCCAACGCCCGCTTCCGTTTCGAGGCGGTAGACGGCAGCTTCGGCCCGGTGGAATACACCACCCTGGAGGATGGGACCATCGACCTCAGTAAGTTGCCCGCCAACACCGCCTATGTGGTGACGGAGCTGGAGTGTCCGGGCTATGTGATTGACGATGCCCAGCGCATCATCCACCTAGACGGCAACGAGCAGGCCCAGTTCGTTTTCACCAACTCCAAACTGCCCTCCCTCTATTTATATAAGGAGAGCGCGGACGGCACACCCCTGGGCGGCGTCACCTACCGTTTGGCCAAAATCGAGGACGGCTCCCGGTATCTGGACCGCACAACTTCAAGCGCCGGAGAGATCGTGTGGGAGGGGCTGGACCCCGGCGTATATTCTTTGGTCGAGACCTCCACGGTGTCAGACCACCTGCTGGATCTCCGGGAGTACCATGTGGAGCTGTTTCCCGGCCAGGACAGTACCATCTGTCTGCAAAATGACAAGCGGCCCAACTTGACCATCTGGAAGTTTGATGCCGATGACCACTCTATCTCCATCCCCAACACCACCTTTTTGGTGAAGGCGGCGGACGGCCACAGTGTGGCCGAAGTGACCACCGGGCCGGATGGCTCCGCCACCGTGCCTAACCTCTGGCCGGGGGTGTTCAAAATCTCCGAGCAGTCCGTAGGCAGCAACACCTATCTGATGGACGCCCCGGATCAGTATGTGACCTTATTTCCCAACCGGGACCGGGAGGCATACTTCTACGACCACATACGGCCCGTCATCGAGATCATCAAGGAAAATTCCATCACCCATGAGCGGTTGAGTAACGTGCGGTTCCAGGTGTGGTACGCCAGCAACGAGACGGAGACCGGCGAATACAACGACCTGGGCATCTTCACCACGGACGAGAATGGCCGCATTGAACTGACTGGCCCGGCCAACGGCCTGCGGGACGGCTGGTTCCGGGTAAAGGAACTGGCACCGCCCAGGGGCTTCTCCATCAAGGACAGCGACACCCAGGAAGCATTTATCCAGGCAGGTAAAGGCCACACGTTCTTGTTTGAGAACACCCCCCTGTCGGCGTTGGTGGTCTACAAGCGGGATAGCGTCACGGGGGCTGGTTTGGAAGGCTGCCTGTTTCAGCTCAGTTACCTGGGCGGCGATACCAGCGGCAGCGGCGGCACGGTGATCGGCACCTATCGGACCTCGGAAAACGGCTCCTTTACTGTCACGGGCTTGAAAGCCGGCCACTACATCTGTGAAGAGCTGGAGAGTGACAGCGGCCACGTCATCGACAGCGCGCCCCAGTCCTTCTATATCTCCGGCAGGGACCAGGACATTGTGACCCTCTACTTCGGCAACAGCCCCAAAGGCAGCTTGCTGGTAAAAAAGGTATCAAGTGTTGACAATACACCTTTAAGCGATGTTGAATTTTTTGTGATGACCGCGGATGGGACCGTGGTGGGCGACAACAACGGCAAGTTTGTCACCGGAAGCGACGGGACCTTCCTGGTATCCAATATCGAACCCGGCACGGTGCTGGTGGTGTCCGAAACACGGGCCAAACCCGGCTACCTGAAGGACGACGCCAGCCAAAGCGCCACGATCCGGGCGGGCCAATGCGTCAATCTTGAATTTAGGAACCAGCCTCTGGGTCAGCTTATCATCCACAAGTTGTCCAGTTTGGACAAGGCCCCGCTCGAAGGGGTGCAGTTCCGAATTGTCTACTCGGACGGCAGCTATGTGGACGCCGAGGGTGGCAAGCAGTCCTCCAACGGCCTGTACTGGACGGACGCCAATGGGATGATCGTGCTGTCCAATATCACGGGCACCGTCGTCGTGACCGAGGAGGCCAGCATCCCAGGCTATACCATCCACGAGGAGACCAGGAGCCAGACCGTAACCGTCAACCCGGATGACTGCCAGGAATTGTATTTCTATAACGACCCCGTGGGCGGCGTCGAGATCATCAAGGTCAACGAGGCGGACAAGTCGGAGCGGCTTGCCAATGTGACCTTTGAGATCCGGCGCGTCAGCGACGACGCCCTGGTGGATACCGTGACCACCGGGAAAACCGGCAGCGTCTTTGTGACGCTGGAGGACGGCAGCTATTACGCGTTGGAGACGGAGAGCGCCGAAGGCTTCAAGCTGGACGCGACGCCCCACTACTTTGCTGTGTCGGACGGCAGCTCGTCGCCCCTGGTGGTGACTAACCGGGCCTTCAGCGGCATCAAGGTCTACAAGACGGACAAGACCACCGGCAAGGGGATTTATGGGGTGTCCTTCATTTTGTACGATGCTGACCACAACCCCATCGACCAGCAGACCACCGACGACCGGGGCTATGCCTGGTTTGAGGACCTGCCCAGCGCAGGCCGCTACTATCTGCGGGAGTTGGAAAATGAGGGATATGTCCCGGACACGGAATTGAAAACCGTTTACGTCAAGGCCGGGGCCACCACCCTTGTGGAGTGGGAGAACATCCCCATCACGGCCCAAATCCAGATCGTGAAGAAGTCTGCCGACTACAACCCCACCAACGGCCTGCCCGCGGGGACGCTGCTGGAGGGAGCCGTGTTCGAGATCACTGACAAGGCCGGGAATGTGGTGGACACCATCCGCTCAGACAGCCGGGGTTTGGCCGTGTCCAAGCCCTTGCCCTTGTCCCGCTATACCATCCGAGAGGTAAAAAGCCCGGAGCATTACGGCATCAGCGAGCAGGAACTGACGGCCTACCTGGAGCATGAAGGCCAGATCGTCCGGTTTGAAGTCACCAACAAGAGCTTGTCTACCGGGGTTTCCATCACCAAGACCGGCCCCAAGGAGATCATGGCGGGCCAGCCCGTGCGCTATGTGTTCTCCAACATCGCCAATGCCTCCAATATCCGCCTGGACAGCTTCTATTTCCGGGACACTCTGCCCGCCCAGGTGCGGTTGGAAACGGTGGTGACGGGCACCTGGAATTTCCCCGGCACTTATAAAATCGTATACCGGGTGAACGGCGGGGATTACCGCACTCTGGCGGATAACCTGTCCACGGCGAAAAACTATACTCTGGCCGCCTCTGCCACCGCCCTGGGCCTTGCCGCCAACGAGCGTGTGACGGAGATCATGTTCGTGTTCGGGCAGGCCCCGGCGGGCTTTGCCCAGGTGGAGACGCCCTATCTCTACTGCAAGGCCGTGGCTGGCTTGCCCGCAGGCTCCTTTGTGAACGTGGCCGATGTGGGCGGCGTCTACAACGGGACCTGGGTGCAGGCGGTCAGCCGCTGGGTGACAAGCGTTTACGGCAAGCCCACGCCGCTGCCCCGCACCGGCTACTGATCCATCCGCAAAGGGTGTCGAAACCTGCCTCAATTTGAGGTAAGTTTCGACACCCTACTTTATAATGTAAAGGAGTACGCCATGAGCGATTACAAAGCGGTCCAAACCGGCCTGGAGATCAGCAGGCAGTTTTTTGACTGTCTGGAGGACATCGACCCTGCCCAATACAACGGGCAGAACCGGGCCCGGATGATACGGAACATCAACGACCATCTCCAGGGCCGAAATGATATGCCTCTGGAGGAACTGCTGGATTGGGCGGAGCGGACACAGGGCGGCGAATACGCCGCCCGTGTCCAGGCCATCCGCCAGAGCATCCGGGACTTCTGGGCGCAAAAGGCTCTGCTGACAGTCCCTTATACCAAGAGCAGCAGCAAGCAGTACAAGTATAAAATTATGGACCTGGACCCGGCCCGGCCTCTGAAAATTATCGACCAGCAAATTTATGATTGGGCGGCGAAAGCGGGCTTCCCCCCAGACTTTTTCCGGGAGAGCTATTTAGACCATGTGACCTTATACTGCCTCCCGGACCGTGCGGACTGCAATTTCTCCCGGTTTGACGGCTGTACCTTCGCCGTGTGCCGTATCCAGGATGTACGCCTTGATGGGGCGAACCTGTACGGTTCCGAATTTCATTCCTGTGCCGTCAGCCACACCACCTTTTTTCACGCGGTTCTGGCCCACACCCATTTTCGGGACTGTGCCATGGAGTGGGCCTCCTTCCAAAGGGCAAGGCTGGCCCGGTGCAATTTTCTGGACTGCGCCATGGACAGCGTTAATTTTATGGCTTCCACTCTGGACGGGTGCGGCGCCGGGCGGTGCCAGGTCAGAAACAGCCGCTGTCTGGACCAAGCTACCATCACCCAGAGCGGGGCTACCGATGAGGAGGCGCGGGCCAGCCGCGCCTCCTTTCTCCAAGCCATGGGCGTCCAGGAGCCGGAAAAGAAACCGCCCCGGCGCAGGCAGGCTCACGGCCAGGAGAGGTAACTGCCATGAGACAGATTGACCGTGGCGGCTTCCTGCCCTGGGCGCTGCTCACCATCCCTGTCCTCTGGCTGGCCGCCCTGCTGGCCTCCGGCTACGAGGAGAGCATGACCCTCATTGACCTAATGGCGGTTTTCCCTGGCTTGATAGAGCGCCCCTTTGCCATCCACTGGACGCCCTACACCCCGAAATTCCTGCTGATCGGCATGGCCGTCTACGGCTGTGCCGCCGCTCTCTATCTCTCCACCCGGAACAACCGGAGGCCCGGCGAGGAACACGGCAGCGCCCGATGGGGCAGCGTCCGCCAGTTGAACAGGAAATACCGGGATAAAAACCCGGACAACAATGTGATCTTGACCCAGCACCTGCAAATGGGGCTGGACGGGCGGAAGCACCGCCGCAACCTCCTGCAAATCATTGTGGGCGGCTCCGGGGCGGGAAAGACCCGGTCTGCTACAACCCTTTTCGCTACATCCGCAAGGACGCCGACGTGTTCCGCCTCATCGACAACTTCATCAAAAACACCACCCCCAAGAACGCCCATCAGTCTGATCCGTTTTGGGAGAAGTCCGAAACGGCCCTGTTTTCCGCCCTCATGCTCTATCTGCTCCACGAGGCCCCGCCCGAGGAACAGAACATGGAGATGCTCTTGACCATGATTGAGTTTGGGGGCGCGAAAGAGGAGGACGAGGAGTACCAATCCCCCCTGGACCTGCTCTTTGAGGCTCTGGAGGAGGAAGATCCGGACCATATCGCTGTGCGGGAATACAAAATTTTTAAGCAAGCCGCGGGCAAGACTGCTAAAAGTATTTTGGTGAGCGCCGCTGTCCGCCTGTCTGTATTCACCCTACCAGAGATACAGCGGCTCACCAGCCGGGATGACCTGGAGCTGGAGAAGCTGGGGGAACGGAAACAGGCTATCTTCTGTATCATCCCGGACAGCAACGATAATTCCCTCAATTTCCTGGTGGGGATACTCTATACGCAAGCCTTTCAAGAGCTCTACTTTCAAGCGGACAAGGTGCATCAAGGGCCTCTTCCCGTGCCGGTCCGCTTCCTCTTTGATGAATTTAGCAACGTTTCACTCCCGGATGGTTATGAGCGCCTGCAAAGCACCATGCGCTCCAGAAACATCATGTCCACCATCATCCTGCAAAACATCTCCCAGCTGAAAGCCCTGTTCAAGGACAGCTGGGAGGGGCTGCTGGGAAACGCGGACTGCTTTGTGTATCTGGGCGGAAATGAAAAAGAGAGCCACAAGTATGTGTCCGAACTGCTGGGAAAGCAGTCCATCGTCTATCAGACCACCAGCACGGGCCGGGGGCGGAATAGCAGCACCTCCACCAGCACCCAGCTTATGGGCCGGGAGCTGATGACCCCGGATGAGGTGCGGATGCTGGACAACAGCAAAGCCATCGTTTTGATCCGGGGGGAGCCCCCGGTCATTGACGATAAGTATGATCTGATGAAGCATCCCAACATCAAGGAGACCGAGGACGGCGGCGCTCCGCCCTATATCCACCGCCCCGGCGTATCCTACGCCCTGCGTGACCTGCCGGACTTTGAGAGCCTGGATGACTTTGAAATTTTTGAATAGAAAGGATATCTGCTTTATGAAACGAAACAGCGATACGCGCAACTCTCTGGACCAGCGGCGGACCGGACGGGCCCGCCGCTTCTATTTCTCCGTAGCCCTGGCTGTGGGCCTGTGCGCGGCCTTGACGGTCCCCGCCCTGGCCGCGGACAGCGATCCCCTCACCATCGTCAACAACCTCAGCGAGTTTATCTTTTCATGCATCAAGGCCATCGGCGTCATCGTCCTGGGCTGGGGTATCGTCCAGCTGGGAATGTCCGTCCAGTCCCACGACGCCAGCCAGCGCACCCAGGGCATCCTCTGCATCTTCGGCGGTTTGATTATAGCTTTTGCGAAAGAAATTTTGGCTGCCATCGGCGTGATGTGACAGGGAAACGGGCGGGCTGTTTTGCACAGCCCGCCCCATGCACAGCTTGTCGAAATCTGCCTCAAATTGAGGTAACTTTCGCGCCCTGCTATTCTAATGTTTATCTGATTTTATAAATTTGAGTATTCCGAAAGGGGGCGGTTAGGTAGTCAAGGGGCGCCTCCTTTCGGCTTTTAGGAGGTGTCCTTTTGAGTGACAACTGGATCGTTGGGAATTTACAATCGGCGTTCAACACCTGGAACGATAAGCTGGCGGAGATATGGAGCCTTATTACCACCACGCCCCAGGAGTTCCGGGGCGGCGGAATCTGGACGGCCATCGTTGGCATCAACGACGGCCTCAAGGCGGTGGGCTACGGCCTGCTGGTCCTGTTTTTTGCCATGGGGATATTCCAGACCGCCGCCAGCTTCCGGGACTTCCAGCGCCCGGAATTTGCCCTGCGCCATTTGATCCGCTTTGTGGGGGCAAAGGTGGCAGTGGGCTCCGCAATGGAGATCATGACCGCTATTTTCGCCGTCTGCGGCGGCATCGTGCAGTCCGTTATGGGCGGCGTGGGCGGTATGGCCTCCGCCGGTGTGACGGTTCCCCAGGAGATGGTGGACACCATAGAGGCCGTGGGCTTCATCCAGAGCATCCCCCTGTGGCTGGTCACGTTCATCGGCAGCCTGTTCATCACCATTTTATCTTTCATCCTCATTATGACCGTGTATGGTCGGTTTTTCCGCCTGTACTTTTACACAGCTCTGGCCCCGCTGCCCCTGGCCTCCTTTGCCAGTGAGGGGACCAGCTTTGCCGGAAAAGCCTTTATCAAGTCGTACATCGGCGTATGTATGGAGGGCGTTGTCATCGTCCTGGCCTGCATGATCTTCTCCGCCTTTGCGTCCACCAGCGGCCCGGTGCTGGACACGTCTTTGTCCGCCGTCACCATGTCCTGGCAGTATGTGGGCGAAACAATTTTCAATATGCTGGTGCTGGTGGGATTGGTCAAGGGCGCGGAGCGCATCGTGCGGGAGATGTTTGGCCTTTGATATGGAGCGGCAAAGGAAAACGGCGGGCCGAGGCCCGCCGTCTGTTCAGTCCCGCCAGATTGTAACCGGGACCCCGTTTTCCACTTTGAAGCCGCTGATAGTTCGGCCCTCCGCGTCGGCACGGGCCACCTCGTCCCGCACATAGCGTTCAAACTGCTTTTCCTCCCGCCGCCGCGTCAGCCAGGGGCCGAGCCATGAGAACAGGACCAGCAGAGCCAGGGCCGCCAGCACCCCATAGAAGATGAATGGATGGGCGGCGGACCACTGGGAGTAGAACTCCCTGCCCAGCCCCCACCAGATAAGGGGAGGCAGGAGCCGGGATTTGACCAGCAGCTTGAGCGCCAGCGGGATCAAAGACAGAACCAGAAGAAACACAACGATCTGAATGATAAATTTCATACCGAAAACCTCCTATATTTTGGTATTTATATTATCTCATGCCCCAAAAATCTTGTCAAAAAATCGGTTTTCGGCATCCCGGCAAATTTGAAATGGAGGCGATACACCATGGAGATCAAAATTCCAAAAGAGGTGCGTCTGCACAAGGAAACGCTCCTGTTCGGCCTAACGCTGCGGCAGCTTCTGTGCTCCGCCCTGGCCGTGGGCACGGCTGTGACTGTGTACCTTGCCTTGGGCCCCGTCCTGGGCAAGGAGACCGCCAGCTGGGGCTGTATCCTGTCCGCGGCTCCCTTTGCCGTGGCGGGCTTCTTTCAGTATAACGGCCTAACCTTTGGGCGGTTCCTTTGGGCCGTCCTCAAGTCCCAAGTCTTATATGCCAGGCCCCGTGTGTTCCGGGCCGAGAATATCTACTGCAAGGCCCTGTCCAGAAAAGGGGCGCCTTACGATAGTTAAGGTCCCACTGGCCTTCGGAGCACGGCCTTTTTCATAAGTGTGCAAAACTTACCTCAATTTGAGGCAGGTTTCGACCATTTTTTCAATTCGCCATTCAATTACCATATTTCATTATTTTTATGTTCGACAGAGAGGGGGTGATATACGGCGAATGTGAGCGCCGGGGATCATGGCCTCTTTCTGCCCATTTTGAAGGAGGTCCCCATGAAAAAGCGATCCCTGTTCCAGACCCCCGCGGCCCCGGCCGGAAAGGGGGCGCTCCGCCATGCTTAAAACCCTCGCCGCCGCCAACCGGAGCGAGCACGCTCCGTTCAAGATCCCTCGGAGCGTCCAGCAGACCATCCCCATTCAGCACGTCTACCGGGACGGCATCTGGCAGGTCAACGGCAAGTTCAGCCAGACCTGGCGCTTCGCGGATATCAACTACGCTCTGGCCTCCTATGAGGACCAAAAGGATATGTTCACCGCCTACTGCGGCGTCCTCAACAGCCTGCCTACCGACGCCACAACCAAAATCACCATCAATAACCGCCGCCTTAACAGCGCCGATTTTCACAAGACCGTCCTCATGCGGGAGCAGGGGGACGGTCTTGACCTTTACCGCCGGGAATACAACGCCGTCCTTATGGACAAAGCCGCCGGCAGCAACAACCTGGTGCAGGACAAGTACATCACCATCTGCGCCGCCCGGAAGAACGTGGAGGAGGCCCGGACCTTTTTCCGCCGGGTAGACGCGGATCTGGCGAAAAACCTGGGCCAGCTGGACAGCGGGGCCAGGGTGCTGGACACCCACGAGCGCCTGCGCATCCTCCACGGCTTTTTCCGCGCTGGCGAGGAGCAGTATTACAGCTTTGACCTGGGCAGCGCCATGCGCCTGGGCCATGACTTCCGGGACTACATCTGCCCAGACGGGATGCGCTTTCGGGCGGACCATTTTGAGATGGGCGGCAGGTTCGGGCGCGTCCTGTTCCTCCGGGACTACCCCAGCTTCATCAAGGACACCTTGATCTCCGAGCTGTCCGATTTCCCCCGAAACTTGATGCTGTCCATTGATATCCTGCCCATTCCCACCGCCGAGGCGGTCCGGGATATGCAGCAGCGCATTATGGGTGTGGAGAGCGACATCACCCGCTGGCAGCAGCGCCAAAACAACCGCAACAACTTCACCGCCACCATCCCCTACGATTTGGAGCAGCTGCGGGCGGAGAACCGGGAGTTTCTGGACGACCTCAGTTCCCGGGACCAGCGGATGATCCACGGCAACATCACCCTTGTCCACGTTGCCGACACCCTGGACCAGCTGAACGCCGACACCGAGGCCCTGCAATGCATTGGGCAGGAGCGGGCCTGCCAGTTCTCCATCCTGCGCTACCAGCAGGAGGACGGTCTGAACACGGCCCTGCCCTATGGTCTGCGGCCCATCACCACCACCCGCACCCTCACCACCGAGAGCGCCGGCGTCCTCATGCCCTTCCGGGTCCAGGAGATACAGGACGCGGGCGGCATCTACTGCGGCGTCAACGCCGTGTCCCAAAACCTCTTGATCTGCAACCGCAGGCAGCTCCTTAACCCCCACGGCTTTATCCTGGGCGTGTCCGGCTCCGGAAAGTCCTTTTCCATGAAGCAGGCCATCACCTTTATCGCCCTGTCCACCAATGACGATATCATTATCATTGACGCCGAGCGCGAATATGTGAATTTGACCCGCGCTCTCCGGGGGACGGTCCTGGAGGTTTCCCCCAACAGCCCCCACCACTTCAATCCCCTGGATATCGGCCGCGGCTACGGCGCATCTGGGGAGCGGCCCGTGGCCATGAAATCCGAACTGATGATGAGCCTGTGCGAACAGCAGATGGGAGCGGGGCGCGTGACCCCGTTCCACCACTCCATCATTGACCGCTGCACCAGCAATATTTATGAGGAGTTCATCAAGAGCGGCGGCAAGACACGGCAGCCCACCCTCCTGGACTGGCGCAACGAGGTCAAGCGCCAGAATGAACAGCAGGCCAAGGAACTGGCCCTGGCCTCCGAGCTGTTTGTGGAGGGCTCCCTCAATATGTTTGCCCATGAAACGAACATCGACATTGACAACCGCATCATCTGCTTTGACCTCTATGAGATGGGGGAGCAGCTGAAGTCCACCGGTCTCACCGTGACCCTGGAAACGATCCAGAACCGTGTGGCGGCAAACCGTTTGGCCGGGAAGTACACCTGGGTCTTTATTGACGAGATTTACCTGTTCTTTAAGTATTTCTACTCCGCCCAGTTCCTCTATAAATGCTGGAAGCGGTTTCGCAAGTATGCCGCTGCCATGACAGGCGCCACCCAGAATGTGGAGGAGTGCCTGCGCTCCGACACCGCCCGGCTCATGTTTGCCAACAGCGAGTTTCTGATCCTCTTGAACCAGGCGGCCACGGACCGGGCCGAGCTTGCCAAGCTGCTGAATATTTCCGGCACACAGATGGGCCACGTCACCGGGGCGGAGGCCGGCCACGGTCTGCTGCGCGTGGGACGGTCCATCGTCCCCTTTGCCAACGAGTTCCCCCGCAGCGGCGAGCTGTACCGCCTGTGGAGCACTACCCCTGGGGACAGATAAGAAAACAGTCGAAATCTGCCTCAATTTGAGGTAAGTTCTGGAGGAGGATGCACCATGCCGGAATATAAGGAAAAGCCCAAGTTTGGCAGGCCAAAGGCCCGGCCCCCGGGGGCCTTGAGCCCCAGGCGGGCAGCGCGGCAGATGAAAGAGAAGTATATCCGGGAGCTGAAGCAGGCCCCGGAGGATCGGGAGCCGGGAGACAGCTATGCCGCAGAGCAGGTGGAGCAGGCCGGGCACTGGGCCGTGGACAAGGTGGAGAGAGCAGCGGTCCAGCCGCTCAGACGCTCCTTGAAACAGAAAAATACTCCCAGGGAAAAGCCTGCCGCAGGGCAGGAGGACGCCCCCGAGACACCGGAAGCATCCGGACAGCCGGTGGATCATCCGACCCAGGCCAACGCTCCCAAGGAGCGGAGAACCGTGGAACGGCGAACCGGGGCAGACAGCCCAGGCGCCGGGAAGACCGCCCCGGCCCCCAAAGCAGAACCCGGTCCCAGGGCGCGGCCTGTTCCCAACAAGCAGGTAAGCCCTGTCGGACCACGGTCCAGCCAGCCCGGGGATACACACCAGGCTCCCGGTCCTTCAAACAGGGCCGGATCACCACCGGGCGATTTCTCTTTGAACAACCGGCGGCGCGGCTCCGCCGCGTTCCGCCAACCCGGGGACAGCGGAGGCCGTGGGGCCGCGCGGAGTGCCCCCAGCCACGGGGAGCGGTCCACGCCCTGGGGCGGCACAAGCTCCAAGAGAAGCAGCGCGCCAAAAGAACGCCCTGCCCCCACATTCAAGACCCATGCAAGCCCACAGCCCAAGGTCCGGCCTGGAGCGCCCCATACCCCAAGACCTCCTATAATGGCGGGGACCGCCCGGCAGACGGCCCAGCAGCGGGTGAAACAGCTGACGGCTCCAAAGATACAGAGAGCTGGAAAGGGCCTTGCTGTATTGACCCGGAAGCTCGCCGCCGCTGTCACCAGGGCGGCCGCCGCCCTGGTCAGCTCCCTGGCGGCGCTGGCCGGGGGCGCTGTCCTGCTGGTAGCCTTGGCTATTATCATCGTGATCGCGGCGGTGGCCAATTCCCCCTTTGGCCTCTTTTTTGCTCAGGAGCGGAACGCCCCCGGGACGCTTTCCGTTTCCGAGGCGGTAAATGAGGTCAACATCCGCTACAATGCCCAGCTGGCGGCCCTGCAAGCCGGGGACTATGATGATATCGTCATCCAGGGGCAAGCGGCGGACTGGCCGGAGGTGCTGGCCGTGTTTTCCGCCCGCCATGCCGGGGCGGAGGATGGCGTGGACGTGGCTACCCTGGACGCCGACCGGGTGGATAAACTGACCGCTGTATTTTGGGATATGACGGAGATCACATCCTGGGTGGAAACTATTGACCACCCGGGGAACGAGGACAGTGGGGACTGGACCGAGTACATCCTGCACATCACGATTACAGCCCGGACTGCGGATGATATGCGCGCCGTCTATGCCTTCACCAACTATCAAAATTCTGCCCTGGACGAGCTGCTGACGGACCGGGCGGCACTGTCCGCCCTGGCCGGAAGCCTTTCCATCACCAGCGCCGACGCTCTGGACGTGCTGGCAGCCCTGCCCGACGGCCTCTCCCCGGAGCGGAAAGCCGTAGTGGAGACAGCCTTGAAACTATATGGAAAAGTGGGATATTTTTGGGGCGGAAAGTCACTCGTTCTCGGCTGGGACAGCCGGTGGGGGCAGCTCGCCAAGGTCACGGCGGCGGGCAGCTCCACCACCGGCACCTACCGGCCCTACGGGTTAGACTGTTCCGGCATGGTGGACTGGGTATTCTACAATGTGACAGGCGGCGGGTATGTGATCGGCCATGGTGGAGGCGCCCACGCCCAGCACACCTACTGCACCGACATTTCATGGGACGAGGCCCAGCCGGGAGACTTGGTATTTTACCCAGAGGATGAACACGTCGGGATCGTCTGCGGCAGGGATGGGAACGGAAACCTGCTGGTGATCCACTGTGCCAGCGGCGCAAACAATGTGGTCATCACCGGCATATCCGGCTTTACCAGCGTGGCAAGGCCCGTCTTTTACGGGGAATAGATTTTGTCGAAACTTGCCTCAAATTGAGGTAAGATACCGCCCCTTGCCATGCTCAGGCAGGGGGCGGTCTTTTTCTTTGCCCACATAGCAAGCCTCCGACAAGGTACAATATTCTCATACTTTGCAAATGGAGGTTTTCAAAATGACAGAACAATACTTGACCCCGGAACAGATCACCGCCTATGGTCTGTGGCTGCGACGGGAGGAACACGCCCCAGGAACCGTGGAGAAGTATTTGCGGGACATCCGGGCCTTTGCCGCGTGGCTGGACGGCAGGCCGGTGACACGGGAGCTGGCAGCGGAATGGAAAGTCCACCTGCTTGCCACGGGCCACGTTCCCGGTACGGTCAACTCCATGCTGGCCGCCCTCAACAGCTTGTTCCGCTTCCTGGGATGGGACATCCGGGTGAAGTTCCTGAAAATCCAGCGCCGGATGTTCCGGGACCAGTCCAGGGAGCTGACACGGAAGGAATACGACCTGCTGGTGTCCACGGCCAGGGCCGAAGGCAAAGAGCGCCTTGCCCTGCTGATGGAGACCATCTGCGCCACCGGGGTGCGGGTGAGCGAGGTGAAATACCTCACCGTGGAGGCCGCCCGGCAGGGCCGGACGGAAATCGCCCTCAAAGGAAAAATCCGGGTGATCCTGCTGACGGGCAAGCTGTGCCGCAAGCTGCTGAAATACGCCCGAAAAAACAAAATCGCCTCCGGTGAGATCTTCATCACCAGAAGCGGAAAGGGTATGAGCCGCCGTCAGATATGGGCGGAAATGAAAGGGCTGTGCAAAGCGGCGGGCGTGGCCCCGGAGAAAGTCTATCCCCATAACCTGCGCCATCTGTTCGCCCGGATCTTCTACAAGTCCTGCAAGGACATCGCCCGGCTGGCGGACGTGCTGGGCCACAGCTCCATCGAGACCACCCGCATCTATCTTGTCACCACCGGGGCCGAGCATACCCGTCAGTTGGAACGACTGGGGCTTGTCTCGTAGGACAAAATCAACATTTCGCCTTGAAAGCCTGCTGTGGCGGGGCCTCCCGGCTACATATCGCGAGGAAATTATACCATACTCCATCTTGAAGCGCAAGCTGTTTCCCGGTTTTTGGGCGCAAAATCCAGGCCGCAAAAAATCTATTTTTCTGCGGCTTACCTTTTCATACCTGTTCTCCCTCTGTTTAGACGAGAACAGGCGTTTTCTTTTGGTTTTTACGGTCCGATTGAGGCTTTTGCCCTCTTGGAAACATCACAAAATGTTGAAATTGTTGATTGGGGGTGTGCCAATGCCGGGAACAAGTCTACCAACGCTGACCGCGCTGGGCAGCAGGCCCGGGGATAAGGCGGACGGCCTGGCCCTCTCCCCGAAGCTGCTGGATGAGTTTTTGGACTTCCTGCTTCGAAACAGCCGTGCCTTGGAGACGGTGAAAACCTACCGGAAGAAGCTGTATCAGCTATACGAATGGCTTCCGGAGGATAAGCGGATACGCTGGGGCACCCTGGAGGAATGGCGGAAAGACCTGTTGGACAATGGCTACGCGCCCCGGACGGTGAACCTCTGTATCTCCGCCGCCAACAGCCTGTTGGAAGCCCACGGGCGGCGGGAATTGCAGCTTGGCAGACCGCTGGAAGCGGACAATATTCAACCGGAACTGACCCGGAGCGAGTACCTGCGCCTGCTGTCCACCGCCCGGACGCTGGGAAAAGAGCGGGAATACCTCATGGTGAAGGTGTTCGCCGCCATGGGCTTGAGCATCCGGGACCTGCCCCGGCTCACTGTGGAGGCGGCGCAAAGCGGGAAAGTAAGGCTCCCCGCCTCCGTGGTACATATCCCGGACTGCCTGCGGGAGGAGCTGCTGGACTTTGCCGGGCGGGAGGGCACCATCTCCGGGCCGGTGTTTGTGACACAGGGCGGCGCACCTTATACCCGCACCGGCGTGACCAATGCCATTCAGCGGCTGTGCCGGGACGCCAGAGTGCCGGAAAGCAAGGCCAACCCCAGGTGTTTGAAGAAGCTGTACCAAACCACCCAGGCCGGTATCCAGGCCAACATCGCCCTGCTGGTGGAGCAGTCCCACGACCGGCTCCTGGAGACGGAACAGCTTACCATTGGATGGAAACGGGAGGCAGCCGAATGATGTGTGAAAAAATATCCCTGCTGGATGTGATGGCCGTTCAGATGGGCTGTATGTATCTGTCTGACCTGCGGTTTCTAAACAGCGGCCAGCGGGCACTTCTGGCGCAAAAGTTGGAGCGGCTGACGGCGGAGGACGAGGACCTGCGCGATTGGAACGACGCTTTGCAGTATCTCAACGGGGACGGCCAACCCAGAGCCACGGCGGCGCAGGCCAAGGCCGCGCTGATCGCCGGGCTGTCCGCCCGCTGACGGGCGCGGCCGCGAAGGGAGGTGATGATTTTTGAGAACAACTCTATCTGAATATTGCACCGGGCATGACCGTCCCGCACTGCTGGCGGAGTGGGACGGCGAGAAAAACGCCCCGCTGACGCCGGAAAACATCACCTACGGCAGCAAACGGAGGGTGTGGTGGAAGTGTGACCGGGGCCACGAGTGGCAGGCCATGGTCTACACCCGCACTGGGGCGGAGAGCGGCTGTCCCTACTGTGCCGGGAAGAAAGCCTATCCCGGCGGGAATGACCTGGCTTCCCAGCGGCCGGACCTTGCCAAACAGTGGCACCCCACAAAGAACCGGGGCAGGACCCCGGCGGATGTGACCGTGGGGAGCCATTACAAGGCGTGGTGGCTCTGCGAAAAGGGCCACGAATGGCGGGCCATCGTGAAATCCCGGGCCATCGGCGGCACGAACTGTCCCATCTGCGCCAACCGGCAGCTCGTCCCCGGTGAGAACGACCTGTCCGTCACCCACCCCGACCTTGCCCGCCAGTGGCACCCCATGAAAAATGGGACGCTGACGCCCCGGGACGTGCTGGCCGGGACCCGCAGGAAAGTTTGGTGGCGCTGTGAGAAGGGCCATGAATGGCAGGCCGCGATTTATGCCAGGGCCAGCAGCGGCGCGGGGTGCCCCGTGTGCGCGGGAAAGCTGGTGATCCCCGGCGAGAACGACCTCGCCAGCCGCTTCCCGGAGCTGGCCCGTCAGTGGCACCCCACCCGCAACGGGAATCTGACACCGGACAGCGTGACACCGTACAGCAACAAAAAAGTGTGGTGGCGGTGTCCCCTGGGGCATGACTACCAGGCCAGCGTGGGGGCCAGGACGGTAAACGGCTCCGCCTGTCCCTACTGCGCCAATCGAAAGGTGCTGCCGGGCTTCAACGACCTTGCCACACTGGAACCCAAGACCGCCGCCCAATGGCACCCAACGTTGAACGGCGGCCTGACGCCGTCGATGGTGACGGCGGGGAGCCACCGGAAGGTCTGGTGGATGTGTCCCAGCGGACACGTCTGGAAAGCGATAATCTACGCCAGGGCGGGGCCGCAAAAAAGCGGCTGTCCCGTCTGTGCCGGGAAAGCGCGGCCCGAGCGCATGGAGCGGTACAGGCTGGCTCTGGCGGACGGGACACAGCGGGAGCATATCAGAGTGTCCCAAACTGATGGATAAAAAAAGGAGGCAAACACCCAATGAAAAAACGATTATTGGCAAGTATTTTATCACTGGCTATGGTCTTTTCGCTCGTGCCTGTTTCCGCGCTGGCGGAGGACGAGGAACCGGGCGGCGATCCGGCCCCGGTCTGCACCTGCGAGGCTCGTTGCACCGGGGAAACGGTGGATGAAACCTGCCCTGTCTGCGCGGAGGACATTACCCTTTGCGCCTTCGAGGAAGCCCCGGCGGACGAGGGGAAACCCACTCCCTGCACCGTGACCGAGGGCTGTACCCTGGAGGCCGGGCATGAGGGCGAGTGCGTTCTGCCTGGCGAGCCGAAGGCCCCGGCAGACGATCCCGCTGATGTCCCCGGCGAGGATGGCGGTGGGGACAATGATACCATCGGGATCGACCCCGGCCGTGAGGACTCCGGTGATGGGCTGACCGCCGTGGAACAGCTGGCGGAGATGATTGCGGCTTTGCCTGACTACGCAGATGTGGATGAAGCAGACTTGAGCGGCATCTACGCCGCCCAGAGCGCTTACGAAGCCCTTTCCGATGATGAAAAGGCCTCTGTGGATGCGGATCTGGTCGCCAAGCTGGAAGATCTCGCGGAGCTGGCGGCTGAAATTGAGGAGATCCTGAAAGCGCAGGCGGAGCAGGGCGAGATCGAAGGCACGGTCTATCTGGCCGACCGGGGCGAGACCGTGGAGGTCACTGTGGCGGAGACCGGGACCTTGCAGGCCCTGGTGGAGTCCACCGAGGGCTACGCACAGGAGAATGTGGTCAGCCTGACCATTTCCACCGAGCCGGGCGCGTTTTTGAATTATGCGGATTTTACCTATCTGCGAACCCAGCTTCCCAACCTCACTTATTTGGATCTTACAGGCGCGGACTGCCTGAACGACTATGACCCCGCCAACCCGGTGGAGCATGAGATTCCCACAAATGCTATGGTTTTTAGTGACAAGCTGGAAACAATCATCCTTTCCCGGAAGATTACCTCTATCGGTCACAGTGCATTCTATGGCTGTATCAGCCTGCGGGGAGACTTGGTGATCCCTGACAACATTACCAACTTGTCTGGCAACTGTTTTGGTTTTACCGGCAAGGTATTTCCGCAATTTGACAGCCTGACTTTGAGCCAGAATCTGGAGAACATCGGTGCCGGCGCGTTCCTGCGCTGTAAGATCAAAGGTGGCCTGACCATTCCCGCCGGTGTGGAGATTATCGGCGGAAACGGATTCGCTGGCGGTGCATTTCAGGAATGTGTGTTTGAAGGTCCACTGGTCTTTGAGGAAAACAGTCGGCTGAGGACCATTGGCTCACGCGCATTCTCCGGCTGTGGCGGATTATCTGCCACAACGGAGAATTTGCCCACCACCGTTGAAACAATAGGAAGCTATGCGTTCTCAGGTATGAAAAATCTGACTGGCGTTCTGCATCTTCCCAATGTTGTCAGCATCGGTGTTGATGCGTTCAACGGCTGCAGCGGCCTTACTGGAGTGACCTTTGGTGAAAACCTGGTTTCCATTGAAAAAAGCGCATTTAACGCGTGCGGCAACATGCGTGGTAATCTGGTAATCCCTGATTCCACGGTGTCAGTCGGCGACAACGCATTCCTGCGCTGTTACTTTGACGGCACGCTGACGCTTGGCAAGAATCTGACAACCATTGGCGATTCCGCATTCCGTGAGGCTGGATTTACCGGCGATCTGGTTATTCCGGATTCCGTCACTTCTTTGGGAACCTATGCGTTTTACAACTGCGGATTTGACGGCACGCTGACGCTCAGTAATGCACTGGAAGAAATCCCGAACTATGCTTTCTATAATTGCCAGAACTTCACTGGCAATTTGGTCATTCCGGATTCCGTTACATCTTTGGGAACCAATGCGTTTTACAACTGCGGATTTGACGGCACGCTGACGCTCAGTAACGCACTGGAAAAGATTCAGGCCAGTGCCTTCTATTATTGCAAGAACTTCACCGGTGGACTTACTATCCCAGATTCTGTGGCCGAGATTGGCCAGGATGCCTTCAACGGCTGCGCGGGGCTGAACGGTGATCTTCAACTGGGTGGTCATATTCAGAGCATTGGTAAGAATGCATTTGCTGGATTGGCTTTAAGCGGTGAGATCAAGCTGCCTGAAAGCCTGAAAACGCTGGGTCAGTTTGCTTTTTTAAACTGCAAAAACCTAACTGGCGATGTCACGCTGCCGGCTGATCTGGAGAGCATCGGTGTCCGTGTGTTCGACCGCACACAGATCACTGCGCTGCGGTATCATGGCGATCAGATTACCAATTTTGGGGACAATGCCTATTTTGGTACGCTGAGCGCACTGCAGACGCTGGATTTCGGCGAATCAAAGGTGGAAAAGCTGACTTGGACGACGGCAGCGTCTGCACTGACCAGTGCAATCGTGCCGGATACTTTGACGTCGCTGGTTCTCACGAACAAGAGTGCGCTGCAGACCATCGACCTGACCGGCTGCACCGACCTGAAGACTGTCGATCTGCGCAACAACGCCATCGATTTCAGCGCCGGAAGGCCCAAGGAATGGCTGAAATCCTACGAGGGCACGAAAGACATCACGGGGCAGAATATCTTCCTTTATGCCGTCCAGGGAGCGAAGACGCGCAGTATCCTTCTAAACGACACTTTTGCGGATGATTTCACGATCAAGACCAAGAACGGCACGGATCTGTCCACGGCCAAGGCGTGGTCGGAATTCCGAAGTGCGCATCAGGACAATACGGACACCGCAAAAAACTGGGTGACAAATAAACGGCTGTCAACGGTCTTCCCCATTACCCGGACGCCTAATTATACCACAGGTGTGAACACCGGCACTGCCGGCGTCCAGACCATTACCTATTCCTGCGGTTATTCGCCGGTCTATCCGGATCTCCATGACAAGCTCAATTATCAAGTTACCCTGACGGTCGGCGATGGCGGCGCATCCACGCCGGAAGATTCCGACAAGCTGACCGTGGTGCAGGCGAATGGAAATGGGATCAACGCCACAAATGGCCTTCCCAAAATCTACATGGATATGCCCTTCGCCCTCAACGCGAAAATTGGGACCAACTTTGTGGATCTGAGCAAGATCACCTGGACGATCTACGCCGATGAAAATGACGGCAAGGGCTCAGACACCAGCGATGCGGTTCTGAAGTACAACGAACAGAGCGGCCTGTTTGAGATCACCGGAGCCGGCACCGCCTGGGTCACCGCCACATATAGCGACAGCCAGCGCGGCACGCCGCTGACTGCTGACATCAAAGTTGTGGTCGCTCCGAGAGCTTATTCTGTGAATTTGAAGCAGCCAAAGAGTAAGGTCTACGGCGCGGATGATCCGGTGAACTTTTTCTATGGCCTTACTGTATCGATGTATGGCAAAACGGAAGAACTGAAGGACGTCATCTTCACCCGCGACGCGGGCGAGGATGTGGGAACCTATCAGACCTACCTGTACGATCTTGCGGATCTGGGTCTGTCCACGGCCGCCCGGAACACGGCAGACTTTTGGAGCGCCTATGCCGCGGCAGCGAAAACGAAGTTTGCCAAGGACAATCCCAACTTTACGTTGATCTTTGGGCCAAATGACGCAAATCTCCCCAACGAGGACAGCGCCGGCAACTTTACGATCACCGCAAGGGCGCTTGCGCAGATTGTGCGGCTGAACGTCAAAAATTATGACGGCACGACAGATGCGCAGATCAACACCGCGACGCCTGTGACGAATATTCTGCCCGCCGATCTGGACAGCGGCGTTTCCGTACAGATCGACGCCAAGTTTGACAACGCCGACGTCAAACACAATGACGAGGGCGCGGTCATCCCGCAGGACGGCGAGGTCATCGTCACCCTCACCGGAGCCGGGGTGAAGAACTATGCTCTGCCCAACGGCTACGAAAGCGGTGTGGAGAATAGCGGCGTTACCTGGACAAAGAGCGGCGAAGGCGACGATACCACCATCACCATGAAGCGGGATAACCTTTCCGCCATTATCAATCCGCTGACAGTCTCCTGTTATGTCCAGCCGCTGGATAAGGTCTATGACGGAACGACAACGGCCGGCTTTGAGAGCAAGGAGAGCTTCCAGAGAGCGTTTACCGGCCTGCATGAAGAGGATCAAAAGCATATTGGTTCCATCACGGCGGCATTTTCCGACAAGAACGCCGGAGATGACAAGACCGTGACACTGTCCAGTGAACAGATCAACCTCGATAACTACAAACTGCCCGCCTTTACCGCGTCCATCACCCCCAGGCCCCTGTTCGTCACCGGCTTGACCGCATCGGACAAGGCGTATGACGGCACGGCGGAGGCCAAAATCAGCGGAACTCCAACCATAGACATGAACGGCGTGCTCTCCGGCGATACGGTATTCATTTCTTCTGATGGATCGGAGCTGAAGGGCGAGTTCTATGACAAAAATGCCGGAAACAAGAAATCCGTGGTGGTCTCCGTCGGTTTCGGATTGACCGGTGAGGATGCGGAGAACTACTACCTCCAGCCCACAGACACCATGCAGGCCAATATCACCCCCGCCACGCTGACCATCACTCCCGATGCAAATCAGTACAAGTCCCTGGGTGCACTGGACCCCGCGTTCACCTATACTTACGAAGGTCTTGCCGAGAGCGATAAAAAGGAAGATGGCACAGCCGTGAGCGGCATTTTGCGCGGTGCCCTCTCCCGCGTGGCTGGCGAAGCCAGCGGCGAATACGCTTTCGCACTGGGCTCTTTGACCGCGAGCAGCAACTATAAGCTGGTTTTGTCTGCGGACGCACCGAAGTTTGCCATCCGGGATACGGATGCCACTTTGAAGGCTATCAGCGTTCCGGGCGGCACACTGACTCCGACATTTAACCCCGAGGTCGAGAGCTACACAGTGAAACTCCCCAAGGGCACCACAACAGTTCCCACTATTACGGCGGAAGCGTCCAACAGCACTGCCACAGTGAATGTGTCTGATGCGGCCTCTTTGGAGGGTAGCACGACCATTACAGTCACTGCTGCTGACGGCCAGACCACAAAGACCTATACCATCAGCTTCTCTGTGGCTGCGGCTGTGTCTGTGACGGCCTCCGTGGTGAATGCTTCCTCTGGCAACAGTGACGGCATCATCGTCGCCACCGGCTCCGGCGGCTCCGGCAGCTATGAGTTCAGCCTGGACAATGCAACATGGCAGAGCGGAAACACCTTTGTCGAAAAGGCGGTTGGCAGCTATACCCTGTATGTCCGTGACAGAGAGGATCACAGCAACACAGCGCAGATTTCTGTCACCGTT
>JAETOJ010000090.1 GCA_021768085.1 Bacillota bacterium | reverse complement strand
TCTTCAGCGTCCCCAGGCTGCCGTCCGAGTAGTAGAGGCCGCTGGTCACCTCCGTGTAGCCGCCCGTGGTATTGCTCTGGGCAATATCCGTGGGGGTGCCGCCGGGGATCTGGGTCGTGGTGACGCTGCCGCCGCCCACCGAGGGGTACTGGCCGGGGACGACAGAACCGCCTACCGTGCCCCCGTTGATGTTGGCGCCGCCCACCTGATTCACCAGCCCGCCGCCGAGTGCGCCGGGGACAAGGTTGGGCGTGAGATACTCACCGCTGCCGGGGAGGTAGCTGGTGGGAGTCCCGAAGCCAGGGGCCACGAGGGCCGTGTTCTTGCTCCGATCCACGTTGGGGTCCTCCCACTCGTAGATGGTATCGTCCGAGGTGGGCTGGCCGAAGAGGTAGTCCTCCGGCGCGTCAAAGTCATATTCCAGGGCGCTGGCCTGGGTGACACAGAGGGCGCACAGCATCATGGCCAGCAGAAAACTGCGGAATTTCAAGGGCTTCATCTCCTCTCTTTGAACTTCTTAAAGGCGAACACGCCGCCAACGCCCAGGGCCAGCACCACCACGCCAATGATCACGGGGCGTTTCAGGCCAGACAGATCCACAGGCTCCTTCACAGTGTCCGGGGCCTCGGTGCCGCTGGGGTCCTCCGTATGGCCGGGATCAGGGTCGTGTTTCTCACCATCGTCCGGGGCCTTGGATGCCTCCGGGGCTTTCTCGCTGCCGAAGATGGCGGTGTAGGTGACCACGGCGCAGTTGGCCTTGGACACCTCGCCGGTATAGCTGGCGCTGACGGTGTAGCCGGTGGCGTACCGGCTGGTGGCGGTTCCCGTGTAGCTGGCGGTGGCAGTATAGCGGGTGACGGGATTGCCCTCGCCGTCCACGTCCATGGACTCGCTCCACTTCACATCCCCCAGGGTCAGGGTCTTGCCCTTGTCCTCGATGCTCTTGGGGATGAGGGACACATCCGCTTCCGACAAATTCGGGTAACTGCGGCTGGCGGTGAGAGTGTTGGTCTTGGTGGCGTAGCCGTCCGTGGTGACCTGGACGCTGGTGTGATCCAGCCGCAGGACGCCAACGTAGCCGTCCTCGGTGGTCACCTCCATCTCCGCGTCCAGCCGCTGGAGGATCGTTTCCAGGCTGTTGGTATCGCTGGCCTGGGTGACCGTCTCAGTGTGGGTCTGGATGTCCACGCCCACCTCGTCCTTCCGGGTCATGTCCAACAGGTAATACCTCCGGCCATTGCGGACGAAGTCCTCGGTGGGGATGAGGCTGGGATCGTCCGACAGGGAGAGCTGATAGGTCTTGTTGATCCGCAGCTCGTCCAGGGGGCCGTAGGTATACTCCTCCACAGAGATGGGGTAGTAGCTGGCGCTCTGGCCCCCCTCGGCGGGTTCCGCGGCCAGGGCGGTGGCGCTCCCGGCCATAACGATGGCAAGGGCGCACAGGATAGTAAAGATGCGTTTCATGGGATAATTCCTCCGTTTTTAGTTTTTTTGAGCCTGAATAATACGGTTATCTGGCCGTTGCCTGACGCTGATCCCCCCTTTCTCTGGCACGGCCACGCTGCTGCAGGCACTCGTTCCAGTCCTTGCCCAGAGCGGGAACCTTGACGGATACCTCGCAGCCCCTTGCGGTGTACTCCGCCTGAAACTTTTCCGTGGCCTCCTGCCCCGGCCCGTCTGCGTCCAGACACAGGACGATCCGCTTCAGGTGCGGATTCTCCCGCAGGTAGGTGTCCAGCGGGCCTTGGTACAGGCCGCACAGGGCCACGGCGTTGCTGGTGACCGCCCGGTGCAGGGT
>JAETOJ010000089.1 GCA_021768085.1 Bacillota bacterium | reverse complement strand
AACCTGGGCACCCGGGAGATGCTCTACGAGAAGTTCGAGGAGATTGCCCGGGAGCGCGGCTGGGAGGACTACCCCTCCATCAAGACGGTGGGCCGGTATATCAACTACCTCATGAGTACCAGAGGCGCGGCCTCGGCCCATTTCCTCGCCGCCAACGGGACGCGGGAGTGGCGGAACAAGATGATGCTCAAGGGCAAACGGGACGCCACCACCCTGGAGGTTATGGAGCTCCTGGTGGGCGACGAGCACACCTTCGACCTCTGGGTACAGTACACGGCCCCCAACGGCAAGGTCAAGGCCGTCCGCCCGGTACTGGTGGCCTGGATGGATATGCGGAGCCGGGACATCCTGGGCGACGTGATCTGCGTGAAGGCCAACGGCGACACCCTGAAAGAATCCCTGGTGAAAGTGCTCTACACGGCGGGCGTCCCGAAGCGGCTGCTCATCGACAACGGCAAGGACTACACCAAGCAGGAGCTTACCGGCCAGAGCCGGAAGAAGCGGAACATCGACTTCGACTTCGACGCCGAGACTGTGGGCTTCTATCAGAGCATCGGCATCCAGGGCGTCGACCGGGCCCTCCCCTATCAGGCGTGGGTCAAGGCAGTGGAGCGTTTATTCGGAACGGTTTGCTCCCGGTTCTCCAAATGGTTCGCCTCTTATACCGGCACCCTCACCGGCTCCAAGACCGACGCCAAGCGGCACAAGGACGTGGAGGGAATGCTGGAGCGCGGGGAGCTGCTGACCATGGAGGAGTTCTACGAGGTCTGGACGGAGTGGAAGGAGCAGCACTACCGCACCCGGAAGCATCGGGGCCTGACGGACGCCAAGGAGAAGTGGGTCACCCCGGGCGACCTGTTCGCCCACGGCCCCCGCTATGAAAAGGCGGCACCGCCCAGGGAATATGCGGCGATGCTGCTCATGAAGGCGGACACGGCCCGCGTGACCAACCAGGGCATTACCAAGTTCGGAGTCCTCTACACCGACTACGAGCTCTGTTTCTGGAAAGACAAGAAGGTCAAGATCAAGTGGGACATCGACGACGTCTCCAAGCTCTACGTCTACGATCTGGAGGGCCACAAGATATGCGAGGCGGTCTCCGCCGAGGTGCTGGGCTTCGGCGAGAAGTGCTCCCAGGCCGCGCTGGAGAAACTCATGCGCGACCAGAAGCGGCAGTACCGGGAGAGCGTGGAGGCCCTGGAGGACTTCACCACCCCCTACGAGGCGCGGCTTGAACAGGGCCGACCCTCCGACGCTGTGGGCAAGCTCGACCTGATGATCGGCCACGCGCCCACCAGCAAGGTAATCGCCCTCCCAACGGACAAGGAGTATCGCGGCGAGGTCGCCGCTCAGAGCAGGAAGAAGCGCAGCGGGGCCGGGGACGAGTTCCTGGCGGCGAAGGGCGAGAGCGTCCTGGACAGGCTGCGGGCTATCAACGAATAGGAGGAACATCATGGAAGTTACAGCAGCAGAGCGCACCACCACCTACACCGAGGCCCAGAGCCTCGCCGCGAAGATCAACGGCTACATCGTAGCCCAGCGCACCAGCATCGCCGCGATCGCCAAGGAGATCGGCTACAGCCGGGTCACCGTTTCCCGGTATCTGGCGGGCAAGTATGACAGCGACCCCACCGGCATTGAGGCCAAGCTCGCCGCGTTTCTGGCGGGCCAGACCGGGGAGGAGGTGTCAGCGCCAGTGATAAAATGTAAGAAAACGCCGAGGAAAAAATGTAATTATGTGGCGGAGAGGAGGGAAAAAAGATAGACTCCCCATAGGGCAGAAAAAGTGCCCGGAAAGG
>JAETOJ010000088.1 GCA_021768085.1 Bacillota bacterium | reverse complement strand
GGCACCGCCATGTGGACGGGCCTCAATCCGGGGGCCTATGTGCTGGAGGAAGTGGACGCTGCGGACGGGTACAACATCATCCAGTCCTCCGAAACGATCATGCTGGCCGACAGCGGTGAACAGAGCGTGGTCACCGTCCGCTTCACCAATGCCCCAGACGGCCAGCTCCTTATCAGAAAGGTATGCTCCGTCAATCCCTCCGTCACCTTGCAGAACGCCGAGTTTAAGGTTTTGTATGCGGACGGCACCGTTGTGGGCGACAGCAACGGCATTTTCAGAACCGATGAAAACGGCGAAATCCGTATCACCGGCCTGACCCCCGGCAAGAGTGTGGTGGTGACGGAAACCCGCGCCCCCGCTGGATTTATCCTCGACACCCAATCTCAAACGGTGCAGATCAAGGAGGGCCGCACCGTCAGCCTGACATTCAAAAACCAGCCGAAAGGGGCCATCATCATCCAGAAACGGGACAGCTCCACCGGCCAGCCTCTCCCCGGCGCAGAGTTTAGAGTGACCACGGCGGCAGGGTGTGAAGTGGGGCTGGACGGCGTGATCGGCACCAGCACCCTAACGCAGAACGGCATCTTTACCACCGACGCCCAGGGTGAAATCAAAATCACCAACCTCGCCCCCGGAGCTTATGTACTGAATGAGATCAAGGCTCCGACAGGGTACGTCATGGACAGCGCCAGCACCAACGTGGTCATTGGACAGGGTGGCGACACGCAGACCGTCATCGTGAAAAACTCCAAGGCCGGAACGCTGGTCATCGACAAGCGGGACGCCCTCACCGGCAAGCCCTTAAAGGGCGTCACCTTCAAGGTGACTACCTCCACGGGGGAGTTTGTACCGGCTGAAAACGGACAGATCAGCAGCAACGGCTTGTACTTCACTGACAAGGACGGGAAAATCACCATTAACGGCGTGGTGGGGACGCTGGTGGTGACGGAAACGGCCACCATCCCCGGCTACACCATCGACGAGGCCACCCGGACGCAGACGGTGGTGGTGAACCCCAACGATACGCAGACCCTCCACTTCACCAACACGCCCAGCACCACCCTTGTGATTGAGAAGTATATCGAGGGCACCACCACACCGCTGAAAGGTGTCACGTTCCTTGTTACCGACAGCTCCGGCGCGGTGGTGGGCAACTCCAACGGCGAGTTCATCACTGACGAGAATGGGCGCATCGTTCTGAACGACCTGACCCCCGGCACCACCGTCACCGCGCGAGAGGTCAAGGCGTTGGAGGGCTATGTGCTGGACGGCCAGCCCAAGTCCATCCTTATCAAGTCCGGCGAAGTCCAGACCCTCCGCTTTTACAACGCCAAGCAGGGCACCATCGTGGTGAAGAAGCTGGACAAGCAGACCGGGAAGCCGTTGGCCGGGGTGGAGTTCCAGATCACCTACTCGGACGGCAGCTACCTGGACGACGACTACGGCCACCTGTCCTCCAAGGGACTTTACAAGACCGACGCCAACGGCGAAATCCGCATTTCCGGCGTGGTGGGTACGCTGGTCATTACGGAAACCAAGCCTTTGCCTGGATATGTGATGGACGAGGGCACCAGGACGCAGACCGTCAAGGTGAACCCCACCGACACGCAGACCATCACCGTGTATAACACGAAGGTGGGCGGCTTGACCATCATCAAGACGGACGAGGAAACCGGGGAGCGGATCAGCGGCGTTCAGTTTGAAATCCGCAAGCTGAATGGTGAAATCATCGGCACCTACACCACCGACCGCTCCGGCGTCATTTCCCTGCCCGAAGCGGAAAAGGGCTGGTATCAGGTGACGGAGCTGAAAGCGGCCAAGGGCTATCAGTTGGACAGCCAGCCCTA
>JAETOJ010000037.1 GCA_021768085.1 Bacillota bacterium | reverse complement strand
AGTTCCACCACGTCCCGCTCCATTTTCCCCTTTTCCATCATTTTTCTCACCCTGCTCTATTTTACCTCATAAATATGAAAAAGTCTGCCCCACGGCAGACTTTTTCGACAGGCTGAGGGAGACGGCTTTACCGTCTCCCCGAGACTGTCGAAAAAGTCGCTTCTGTTCCGATTTGGGAAAGGAAGATCGTGTGAAAGAAACCCAGCCGGGGTGTCTTTCACGTTCAATCAGCGAATTTTTGGAACGTTCTTTGTTCCAAAAATTCACGCTCAGCGTGGCTTTTTCGACAAACTTTCTCCGGTACGCGTCACTCGTAAACCGCCCGGCTGCCGCCGATGAACCTGGGCCGGGTGCGGGCGCACAGCAGGATGGCCTGCCCGATGTGGTCCAGGCTCAGCCGCACGGGCACCGCCACCTCCCGCAGGTGCATCCCGATGAGGGTGCCGCCGATGTCCAGCCCGGCGTGGGCCCGGACGCGCTCCACCGCCGTGGGCCGTTGGAAGGCCCGCCACGCCTGGACGGCGAAAGAGCCCCCCGCCTTGGGCTGGGGCACCACGCACACCGGCTCATAGCCGTATCGCTCCGCGCACTCCTCCTCAATAATGAGAGCCCGGTTCAGGTGCTCGCAGCACTGGGCGGCCAGGTAAACGCCCCGCTCTCGCAGGATCGGGTAGATCCCGCCGAACACGGCCCGGGCCGCCTCCTCGCTGGACGCCTTGCCGATGCGCCCGCCCAGCACCTCGGAGGAGGAGCAGCCCACCACGAAAAGCTCCCCCGCCCTCAGGCCGGCCGCGTCCAGCAGCTCCTCCGCCGCCGTCCGGGCCTGGGCTGTGATCAATTCAAAATCTGGTTCCATGGCATTCCCTCACAAATCATACAGTGCGCTGTACTTTTTCTCCAGGTAGTCCGCAAACACCGTGGGGTCAAAAGCGCCGCAGGCATTTTTCACCACGTCGGCGGGCTCCAGCAGGCCGCCGTATTGGTGCACCTTCTCCCGCAGCCACTCCGACACCCCGGACAGATCGCCCCGAGACACGGGGCCCCACACGTCGATGTCCGCCTCCATATTCTTCAGCATCTGGGCGCCGTAGGCGCTGCCCAAGGCATAGGACGGGAAGTAGCCGAAGTCCCCGCCCGACCAGTGGCTGTCCTGGAGACAGCCGCTGCGGTCGTCGGGCACATCCACCCCCAGATATTCCTTGTAAAGCCTGTTCCACACCGCCGGCACGTCCTTGACGGCCAGCGTGCCGCCGATCAACTGCTTTTCGATCTCATAGCGCACCATGATGTGCAGGCAGTAGGTTAGCTCGTCCGCCTCGGTGCGGATTAGGGAGGGCTGGGCCTTGTTGACGGCGCGGTAGAACTGCTCCGCCGTCACGTCCGCCAGCTGCTCTGGGAAAAACTCCTTCATCTTGGGGAAAACGGCCTCCACAAAGGGCCTGGAGCGGCCGATGAGATTTTCATAGAACCGGGATTGGCTCTCGTGGACGCCCATGGACACGCCCCCGGCCAAGCTGGTGTACTGCACCTCGTCGCAGATCCCCAGCTCGTACTTGGCATGGCCCCCCTCGTGGATCACGGAGTACATGGAATTGCCCACATCGTTTTCAAAGTAGTGGGTGGTGATCCGTACGTCCTTGTTGTTGAAATTCAGGGTGTAGGGGTGCTCCGTCTCGCCGATGGCGCAGTGGGCCCGATCCAGCCCCAGCACCTCCATCAGGTAGTCGGAGAACTTCCGCTGGGCCTCCACCGGGTAGTGCCGCCGCAGGAAGGAGTCATCGGGCTGCCCCTTCCCCCCGATGGCGCGGATCAGGGGGACGATCCGCGCCCGGAGGGTGGCGAAAAAGCCGTCCAGATAGGCCGTGTCCACCCCCCGCTCGTACTCGTTCAGCAGGGCGTCATAGGGGGCCTTGGAGGGATCGTAGTACCCGGCAAATTTGATCTTGAAGGCCACCAGCTTCTCCAGTAGGGGGCGGAACAGCTCGAAGTCGTCCTGCTCCTTGGCCCGGCGCCACACGTCGCCGGCCTCGTTGGTGAGCATGGCGTACTCCATATACTCCTCCGCAGGTATGCGGGTCAGCTGGGCGTAGGAGCGGCGCAGCTCCTCCACCTCCCGGAAGTGGAGACGATCCAGCCCCTCCCTCTGCTCCCACAGGAAGTCCAACAGCTCCCCTGTCTCGGGGGCGGAGAACAGCTTGTGCCGCTCCCCCGCCAGCACACCCAGGGCCACCCCCCGGCCCTCAGCGGTATCCTTGGGGGCCACGGTGGTGCCGTCCAGATACAGGGCGGAGTCCGCCGCATAGTAAGCGTACAGTTTCTTTTCCAGCTCGGCCAATTTGGCCAGCCCTTCGTTCCGTTCCATGTCCGTCTCCTCATTTCTTTCGTCGTGTGTATGGGCTCAGATCCGGTCGGGGCAGTCCCCGGTGAAGGACACGCCGCCCTCCCCCGCCAGCAGCCGAGCCAGGGCCCGCCCGTCCTCCGTCAGGCCCAGATCCTCGATCACCACCTCGCCCCGCCACAGGCCGGTGCGCCGCAGCCACAGCGCCGCCCGCACCGTCTGCTCCAGTCCCGCGCCGCTCCCCGACCCGCCGATCACCATCCGCCCCGGGCACTCCCCCGGCAGCAGCAGGGCCCCCAGCGCCAGCCAGCCCAGGCTCACCGCCCCGAAGGCCGCCAGCAGCACCGCGACAAACTGGATAAATTCCGTCATAAACGCCACCTCCTGGGCCATTCTATGGCCCGGAAGCCGTTTTTGTCACCGATTGAAGCAGATCAGCTCCGCCCCCCGTTCGTCCACCCGGATGGCAGAATAGGCGCCATGCTTGAAAAACCAGCCGTGCTGGAGCAGGTTTTTCTCCTCAATGAGGCCCAGATGGTACAGCACCAGCGACAGTGAGCCGTTATGGGCGGCGATGAGGGTGTCCTCCCCCCGGGCGGCGATCCCGTCCACGCAGGCCCCCACCCGCTCCAGCATATGGGCGGGGCTCTCCCCGGCGGGGGGCGTGGTGTGGAACCAGTCGGCCAGCAGATGCCCCACCAGCCCACCGCACAGCTTCTCCGCCTGGGCCCAGGTGAGATCCTCCAGGGCTCCCATATCCTGTTCCCGCAGGGCGGGCTCCGGCTCTACGGCGATTCCCCGGCCCTCCGCGCAGATCAGGGCGGTGTCCCAGGCCCGGGACAGATCGCTGGCCACGCAGCGGGTGAAGGTCACCTCCCGCAGCTTGTCCGCCGCCTGTTTCGCCTGCTCCCGGCCCAGGTCGGTGAGGGGATGATCGCTGCTCCCGAAAAAGAGCTGCTTCTCATTGCCCACCGACTGGCCGTGGCGCACCAGATAGAGATACATGGCCGTCCCTCCCGTCAAATCAGGCTAACCACCCCGTAGGACAGAATGCTGATGGCCATGCCCGCGATCAACACGCCGACGATCACCGATGGGATGGCCTTCCGCAGGGGCATATCTAAAAACGCCGCCGCCAGGGAGCCCGTCCACGCCCCGGTGCCGGGCAGGGGGATGGCTACGAACAGCATCAGGCCCAGGTATTTATACTTTGTCACCCGCTGTCCCTTGAGGTGGGCCTTGCGCTCCAGCTTGTCCACCAGGCTGTTGAGCCGGGGCATATGCCGCCGCATCCACTGGAAGATCCGGCGGATATAGACGATGATGAAAGGCACGGGGATCAGGTTGCCGATGACGGCGGCGATGAAAGCCGCCCACACCGGCAGCCCCGCCGCCACGCCGAAGGGGATCCCGCCCCGCAGCTCCACCACCGGGATCATAGACACCAGCATGGTGAGGGTGAACTCCCCCGCCATAGTGTCCGTCAGCCACTGCATCAATTCCATGGGAGATCAACTCATTTCCAAAACAGGTTTCAGGTATTTGCCCGTATAGCTCTCGGGATGGCGGGCCACCTCCTCCGGCGTGCCCGTACACACCACCGTGCCGCCGCCGGAACCCCCCTCCGGGCCCAGGTCGATGATATAGTCCGCCGTCTTGATCACGTCCAGGTTGTGCTCGATCACCACCACCGTGTTCCCCTTGTCCACAAACTGCTGGAGCACCTCCACCAGTTGGTGGACGTCGGCGGTATGCAGTCCGGTGGTGGGCTCGTCCAGGATATACACCGTGGAGCCGGTGGACTGCTTGGACAGCTCGGTGGCCAGCTTTACCCGCTGGGCCTCGCCGCCGGACAGGGTGGTGGAGGGCTGGCCCAGCTTCACATAGCCCAGGCCCACATCCTTCAACGTCTTGACTCGGTTGTAGAGCCGGGGCAGATTCTCAAAGAAGGGCAGGGCCTCCTCCACCGTCATCTCCAATACCTCGTGGATGTTCTTGCCCTTGTAGCGCACCTCCAGGGTCTCCCGGTTGTACCGCTTGCCCTTGCACACCTCGCAGGGCACGTAAATATCCGGGAGAAAGTGCATCTCAATCTTTAGCAGGCCGTCGCCAGAGCAGGCCTCGCACCGCCCGCCCCGGACGTTGAAGGAGAACCGCCCCGGGCCGTAGCCCCGGGTTTTGGCGTCCTGGGTGGAGGCGAACAGCTCCCGGATGTCGTTGAACAGCCCCGTGTAGGTGGCGGGGTTGGATCGCGGGGTGCGGCCGATGGGGGACTGGTCGATGGCGATGACCTTGTCCAAAAACTCGATGCCCTCCATGCCATCGTGCTTGCCGGGGCGGGCCTTGGTGCGGTTCAGCTCCGCACCTAAACGCTTGTAGAGAATCTCGTTCACCAGGGACGACTTGCCTGACCCGGACACCCCAGTGACGGCGATGAACGTACCCAGGGGGAAGTCCACGTCGATGTGGCGCAGGTTGTTCTCCGCCGCCCCGCGCACGGTGAGCGTATGGCCATTGCCCTTCCGGCGCTCCGCCGGGACGGGCACCTTCTTCCGCCCCGCCAGGTAGTCGCCGGTGATGGAGCCAGGGGTATTCATGACCTCCTCAGCGGTGCCGCAGGCCACCACCTGCCCGCCGTGAACTCCCGCCCCTGGGCCGATGTCCACGATGTAGTCCGCCGCCCGCATGGTGTCCTCGTCGTGCTCCACCACGATCAGAGTGTTCCCCAGATCCCGCAGATGCTTCAAGGTGCCCAGCAGCAGGTCGTTGTCCCGCTGGTGCAGGCCGATAGACGGCTCGTCCAGGATATACAGCACCCCCATCAGGGAGGAACCGATCTGGGTGGCCAGGCGGATGCGCTGGCTCTCGCCGCCGGATAGGGTGCCCGCCTGCCTGGTCAGCGTCAGGTATTGCAGCCCCACCGACTGCAAAAAGCCCAGCCGGGCCCGGATCTCCTTCAAAATCTGGTCGGCGATCATGGTCTGGGTCTCGGTGAGGGTGATGGTGTCCAGGAATGCCAGGGCCTCATCCACCGGCTTCTCACAAAACTCATGGATGGAACTGCCCCCCACGGTGACGGCCAGCGCCTCCCGCTTGAGCCGCCTGCCCTGGCAGGTGGGGCAGGGGCACTCGCTCATGCACTCCTCGATCTCTCGCTTCATGGCGTCGGACTGGGTCTCCCGGTAGCGGCGCTCCAGGTTGTTCACGATGCCCTCGAAGGGCTGGTACAGGGTGCCCTTGCCCCGGGGCTGGTCGTAGTTCAGGGTGAGCTTCTCCCCCTTGGTGCCGTAGAGGATGATGTCCATCACCTCGTCGGACAGCTTTTCCACCGGGTCGGTGAGCTTGAACTTGTATTTTTTCGCCAGCGCGTCAAAATACATCCGGGAGATGCCGTCCGACTTGATGTGGTTCCAGCCCGAGGCGGTGATGGCCCCCTCCAGGATGGACAGGGAGCGGTTGGGGATGATGCGGTCGGGGTCGATCTTCATTTGGCTGCCCAGGCCGGTGCAGGTGGGGCAGGCTCCATAGGGGTTGTTGAAGGAGAACATCCGGGGGGTGAGCTCCTCGATGGACACGCCGCAGTCCTCACAGGCATAATTCTGGGAAAATAGGATGTCCCGCTCCTCGTCTCCCAACACATTGATGATCACAATGCCGCCGGACAGGTTGGAGGCCACCTCCACGCTGTCGGTGAGCCGCCGGGTGATGTCCTCCCGGATCACCAACCGATCCACCACGATCTCGATGGAGTGCTTCTTGTTCTTGTCCAGCTTGATCTCCTCGGTGAGGTCGTACAGCGAGCCGTCCGCCCGCACCCGGACGTACCCGGATTTTCGGGCGTCCTCAAACACCTTGTTGTGCTCGCCCTTCTTGCCCCGGATGACGGGGGCCAGCACCTGGATCCGGGTGGCCTCGGGGAGGGTGAGCACCTGGTCGATGATCTGGTCGATGGTCTGCTGCTTGATCTCCTTGCCGCAGTTGGGGCAGTGGGGGGTGCCGACGCGGGCCCACAGCAGGCGCAGGTAGTCGTAGATCTCCGTCACCGTGCCCACGGTGGAGCGGGGGTTCTTGGAGGTGGTCTTCTGGTCGATGGAAATGGCGGGGCTGAGCCCCTCGATGTAGTCCACGTCCGGCTTCTCCATCTGGCCCAAAAACATCCGGGCATAGGAGGACAGGGACTCCACATACCGCCGCTGTCCCTCGGCGTACAACGTCTCAAAGGCCAGGGAGGACTTGCCCGAGCCGGACAGGCCGGTGAGCACCACCAGCTTGTCCCGGGGAATGGTGACGTCGATGTTCTTCAGGTTGTTTTCTCGCGCGCCTTTGATGACGATCTTATCCTGCATGGGTGTTCTCCTCGGTTTTCTTTAAATTTAAGGTCGGATATCAGGATAATGAAACATATTTTTAATGTCAAGCCCCAGTTTTGCCGGATTTTTTGACGGTTTTGCCAGCAGGGCCGCCGCCCCGGTCAGTACGTCCCCCGGAGCAGGGTGGGGCGGAAGAACCAGACATAGACTGCCGCAAGCAGGACACCCGCCCCCGCCACCCCGCACAGGAAACGCAGGAATTTAGGCAGCTTGTCCCACCATGCCAGGGCAACGAGGACGAAGCTCAGCAACCCTGCCAGTGCGGGGGCGTAGAGTACCAGAAAGACCTCCAGGCCGCTCCAAAGCTCGGAATCCATCGCCGTCCCCTTTCGCTCAGGGCAGAATGGCGTTCCAGGGCTGGAGGATCAGCAGCCCCGCGCACACCAGCACCACCAGGATCTCCCAGATCACCCCGGCGGTGAGCAGCACCTTCACCGCCAGCAGGGCGTACCGCTTCCAGCCAGCGTAGCCGTCAATAAACCCCTTGTCCATCCGCCCGGTGGCCTTCCACTTGTGCCGGATGAACAGCAGCAGCGCCAGAAAGCCCGCGTTGCAGGCCAGCAGGATGGCCGCCACCGTGGTCAGCGCCATCCCCAGCCAGGGCAGGATGAAGGCCAGAGCGATCATCACGATCCACACAGGCCACAGCAGGAAAATGAAAAACAGGGACACAAACGCCATACGCAAGCTCTCCTCTCATTGGGGCCGCTCCCCGGGCCGGGGCGGGCGGACGTATTTCGCCAGATCCGGCTGAACCGCGCCGCAGCTCAGGAAATTCTCCCGGCCCTCCCGCAGGGTCATGCCGCCGTTCTCGTCGCTGGGGTCGTCCTCGCCGGGATCGAACACATCGTTCTCCCAGAAGCACACCAGGCAGATATAGGCGATGGCGTCCTCCCTGGGGACGGGAAAGGTGAGATACCCGCAGCAGGGGCAGGGGCAGATCCCGGCGGGCTCCTCCGGCTCAGGCTCCGGCGCGGGCATGGAGGCCGGCATCTCCGGCTGACGCGCCCCGTCTGTTAGGATGAAGTGGTCGTTGCGGGCCTCGGGGAGATACCGGAACCTTTCCCGCCTTTTCCTCTGGTCATCCACCGCCCGCCAGCTCCTTCTGCACATACTTGGGCAGCTTGGACACCACCAGCTCATAGGACATATCGCATAGATCCTTCAGCACCCCGTCGGGCAGCTCTCCGTCCAGCAGGGCGGCAATCCACAGCTTCTTGTCGCAGTAGAAGCCGGGGAGTATGTCCGGGTACTGCGCCCGGAACGCCTCAGCCAGCCGGGGGTCGCACTTCAAATTCACCAGCTCGTGGCCGCTATAGGGCGGTTTGTGCTCCGGCCCCGGCGCGCACACGGCGGCGAACAGCTTACCACGCACCATGTAGCGGTGCCAGCCCCACTCCAGCTTATAGTCCTTTTCCGCCCCGGGCTTGTCCAGCAGGTATTCGTCCAGCCATTCATACTTCATACGCTTTCTCCCCTTACCTCAGCTCTCCGCCGTCACGTCCGCCGTGGACGCGCCCACCAGCGCGATGAGATCGGCGGGGCGTACCTCCACCTGGAAGCCCACCTTCCCCGCCGACACGCAGACGGTCTCGTGCTCCAGGCAGCTCTGGTGGAACACCGTGGGGAACCGCTTTTTCATTCCCACCGGGGAACAGCCCCCGTGGACGTACCCCGTCAGGGGTAGCAGCTCCTTGGCAGGCAGCATGGCGATGGACTTCTCCCCCACAGCCTTGGCCGCCTTTTTCAGATCCAGCGTGGCCTCCACCGGGACGTCGAACACATAGTACCCGCCGGAGGCGCCTTTCGCCACCAGCGTCTTGAACACCGCCGCCGGATCCTGGCCCAGCAGCTTCGCCACGCTCACCCCGTCGGGGGCGGCGTCCCCCACCGGGTAGGCGTGGGGGGTGTAGGGGATCTTTTTCTGATCCAGCACCCGCATGACGTTGGTTTTTTCCTCTTTTTGCTTGGACATGGTATCACTTCCTGCGATCCTTCCGGCCCAGAAGGTAATCGGTGGACACATTAAAATAATCTGCGAAAAATGCCAGCGTGGTGGTGGGAATGTTCACCTTGCCGTATTCTATTTTTTGATAATGGCTGGTGGTACATCCCAATATTTCGGCCATTCCTTTTTGGGTCAGGCCCTTTTCTTCCCGTAACGCCTGAACCCGTGTTCCCATCGTCTGTAATATTTCCATGTTACACCTCTTGACACAGCATTTGATTGCGTGTATAATGAGCGCAGAATACAGCATTAAATTGCGTCTATCGGAGGAGAGCCCCGTGAATTCCATTTATGAATGGCTCTATGAACATTACGCAGAACCCCGTCTGTCCAACGCCCAATTTTCGTCCGTCTACCATATCCAATGTCAGGAATGGCAGGCCGTGGCGGAAAATCTGTCCCGGCATGACCGCCTGCTGTCCTTTGACCTGATGGATACGCTCAGACATGACTGGGGCGCTTTGGCCTTTGCCTGCGGGGTTCAGGCTGGGCTTGCCCTCGCCGCGGATCTCAAGCCGTGATCCCCGGGGGTTATTTCCCGCTCCCCCGCAGCTTGATGATCTGATCCCGCAGCGCCGCCGCCACCTCGAACTCCAGCATTTTCGCCGCCTCCTTCATCTGCTTCTCCAGCCCGGCGATGGCCTCCAGGCGCTGAACCTTGGTCATCTGGGACAGCTCCTTGTCGTTGTAGTCCGGCTTCTCCTCCGCGGACAGGGCCATCAGCTCCCGCACCGCCTTCTTCACCGTCCGGGGCACGATGCCGTGGGCCTTGTTGAAGGCGTCCTGCTTCTCCCGGCGGCGCTCCGTCTCGTCGATGGCCCGCCGCATGGAGGGGGTGATGGTGTCGGCGTACAGCACCACCACGCCGTCGGCGTTCCGGGCCGCCCGACCGATGGTCTGGATCAGGGACGTCTCCGAGCGCAGGAAGCCCTCCTTGTCCGCGTCCAGGATGGCCACCATGGACACCTCCGGCAGATCCAGGCCCTCCCGCAGCAGGTTGATGCCCACCAGCACGTCGAACTCGCCCAGCCGCAGATCCCGGATGATCTCCATCCGCTCGATGGTGTCGATATCGTGGTGCATATACCGCACCCGGATGCCCGCCGTTTTCAGGTAGTCCGTCAGGCTCTCCGCCATCTTCTTGGTCAGCGTGGTCACCAGCACCCGCTCGTCCCGCTGGGTGCGCTCCTCGATCTCCCCGATGAGGTCGTCGATCTGCCCTTCCACCGGGCGCACCTCCACCCTGGGATCCAGCAGGCCGGTGGGCCGGATCACCTGCTCCACGATCTGGCCCGACCGCTCCCGCTCGTACTCCCCCGGGGTGGCGGACACGTACACCACCTGGTTGAGCCGCTTCTCGAACTCGTCGAACTTCAGCGGCCGGTTGTCAAACGCGCAGGGCAAGCGGAAGCCGTACTCCACCAGAGTGGTCTTTCTCGCCCGGTCGCCGTTGAACATGGCCCGCACCTGGGGCAGGGTGGCGTGGCTCTCGTCAATGAACAGCACGAAATCCTTGGGGAAGTAGTCCAGCAGGGTGTGGGGGGGCGAGCCCACGGGCCGGCCCTCGATCACCCGGGAGTAGTTCTCAATGCCGGAGCAGTAGCCCAGCTCCTGCATCATCTCAATGTCGTACATGGTGCGCTGCTTGATCCGCTGGGCTTCGATGAGCTTGTTCTCCTTCTCGAAGAAGGCCACCCGCTCCTCCATCTCCTTGTAGATGTCCTGGATAGCGGCGTCCATCTTCTCCTTGGGGGTGACGTAGTGGGTGGCGGGCCAGATGGGGATGTTGTTCAGCCGCCGGATGGGGGCCCCCGTCACCACGTTGATCTCGCTGAGCCGGTCGATCTCGTCCCCGAAGAACTCCACCCGGATGGCGGTGTCCTTCCAGTAGGCGGGCCAGATTTCCACGGTGTCCCCCCGGACGCGGAACATATTCCGCTCGAAGGCGATGTCGTTGCGCTCGTAGCGGATGGCCACCAGCTTTTTCAGCAGATCCTCGATTTTGATGACCGTCCCCACCCGCAGGGCCACCATCATCTTGGCGAAGTCCTCCGGCTCGCCCAGGCCGTAGATGCAGGACACGGAGGACACCACGATCACGTCCCGCCGCTCCAAAAGCGACGCGGTGGCGGACAGCCGCAGGCGGTCGATCTCCTCGTTGACGGAGGAATCCTTTTCGATAAAGGTATCGGTGTGAGGGATATAGGCCTCCGGCTGGTAGTAGTCGTAGTAGGACACGAAATACTCCACCGCGTTGTGGGGGAAGAACTCCTTGAACTCGGCGCACAGTTGGGCGGCCAGGGTCTTGTTGTGGGCCAGCACCAGGGTGGGCCGCTGGACGGACTCGATGACCTTAGCCATGGTGTAGGTCTTGCCCGAGCCGGTGACGCCCAGCAGGGTCTGCTCGTCCAGGCCGTTTTCGATGCCCGCCGCCAGGGCGGCGATGGCCTCCGGCTGATCGCCGCTGGGGGTGTACTCGGACACCACTTCAAACTTCGGCATAACGGCCCCTCCCTCAACTGTGTGTTCTCATTGTAGAACGAACGTTTTAATCTGTCAACCCTGAACTGTTTAAGAATGGATAAAACTTCATGCGCCGCCTGGACGCATGAAGTTTTGCCCCTTTACATTTGGAAAATAACCCCCGCCAGCGCCGCCAGCCCGATAAAACAGATGGGGTGTAGCTTTTTCAGCGGCGAGAACTTCACCAGTACAAAGATGACAACGGTCAGTATAATTGCGGGCCAGTAAAACAGCTCATAGCTGATGACCCCCTCTCCCGGGGCGGTGTCGATATACACCTTATGGAACATCAGGGCGATTTTCGCCACCTGGAGCAAAGCGGCGGTGATCAGCGCCACCGATGCCGCCCGCAGGCCGTAGAACACCGCGTCCACCGCCTTGGACTGGCGGAATTTCTCCAAAAACCCGGCGATGATGAGGATTATGACGATGGAGGGGAAGATGAGCCCCAAGGTAGCGATGACGCCCCCCAATACCCCCGCCGTGTGAAATCCCACATAGGTGGCCATATTCACCCCCATGGGCCCGGGGGTGGACTCGGAGATGGCGATCATGTTGGCCAGATCCCCTGCGCCAAACCAGCCGGTGCGCTCCCCCAGGTCGGTGAGGAAGGGGATGGTGGCAAGGCCCCCGCCCACGGAGAACAGCCCCACCCGGCAGAACTCCAGAAACAGTCTGACCAGGATCATCCCTTGAGCCCTCCCTTCGCCCAGCGCACGCACAGCCCCGCCGCGCCCGCCGCGATCACCAGGAACACCGGGGAGGTTACCACGCCCAGCACCGCCCCCAGCCCGCCCTGGGGCAGGGAGAAGAAGGTGCCGTAGCCCGCCAGCACCAGCACCACGGCATAGATCACCCGAGTGGGCCAGTCGATGACGGCGTTTTTGAGCAGCTTGATCACGCTGGACAGGATCAGCGCCACCACCCCGGCCCGAACGCCGTTAAAGGCGTGGGTTACCCACTCCAGGTGCATGAAGTTTTGCAGGAAGGCGGCGATCACCATGATGATCACCAGCGACGGGAACACCAGCCCCAGGGTGGCAACAGCGCCCCCGGCGATGCCTGCCTGGCTGCGGCCCACAAAGGTGGCGGTGTTCACGGCGATGATGCCCGGGGTGCACTGTCCCACGGCGTAGTAGTCCGCCAGCTGGGTCTCCGTGGCCCATTTTTTGTTCTCCACCAGCTCCCGCTGGAGGATGGGCAGCATGGCGTAGCCGCCGCCGAAGGTGCACACGCCGATGCGGGCAAAGGTGAGGAACAGGTCAATGAGAATGTTCATTTGATTCCAACCCCTCCAATTCGTCCAGCCACAGCTTTGCCTCGTCGGCACAAGCTCCATATCCTTCGCTTCGGCCTGCGGCCAAAGCTCACTCATTTCGCTGTGCCTCCTCTCCCCACAAAGCCAAAGGGCGGCTTTGCGGGGCCCCATTGGGCGGCTGGCTGGCGCTGTACCATTTTTATTGAATTTCCTCTAACTCATCTAACCACAGCTTCGCCACGGCGTCCGACGGCATCCGCCAGTCCCCCCGGGGGGACAGCGCCACCGAGCCCACCTTGGGCCCGTCGGGCAGGCAGGAGCGTTTGAACTGCTGGGAGAAGAACCGCCGGTAGAAGTTCTTCAGCCACTTCAGCAGCGTCTCCCGTTCGTAGCGGCCCTCAAAGGCTCGGCAGGCAAGGCGAAGCACTTTACGGGGCGGGAAGCCCCAACGGATGGCATAATAGAGGTAGAAGTCGTGGAGCTCGTAAGGCCCCACCAGATCCTCGGTGATTTGGGCGATCTCCCCATCCTTGGGGGGGAGCAGCTCCGGGGACACCGGGGTGTCCAGAATGTCCCGGAGCACCTCCCCGGCCCGGCCGCCCAGCCGCTCCGCCTCCCAGGCCACCAGGTGGCGCACCAGCGTCTTGGGGATGGAGGCGTTGACGGCGTACATGGACATATGATCCCCGTTGTAGGTGGCCCAACCCAGGGCCAGCTCGGACAGATCCCCGGTGCCAATCACCAGCCCCCCCCGCTGGTTGGCCAGATCCATCAGCACCTGGGTGCGCTCCCGGGCCTGGGCGTTCTCGAAGGTGACGCTGTGATCGTCCATGGACTGGCCGATGTCGGCGAAGTGCTGTTCCACCGCCTTGCCGATGTTCACCTCCAGAAAATCCGTCCCCAGCTCCTGGGCCAGGATCTCGGCGTTGGACCGGGTGCGCTTTGTGGTTCCGAAGCAGGGCATGGTGACGGCCAAAATTCCTTTCCGGTCTTTGCCCAGCAGATCAAACGCCTTGGCGGTGATCAGAATGGCCAGGGTGGAGTCCAGCCCGCCGGACAGCCCCACCACGGCGCAGGGGGAATTGGTGTGCTCCAGCCGCTTCTTGAGGCCCAGAGCGGCGATGGTGAGAATCTCCTCGCACCGCTCCCCCCGGCGGGATTCGTCCGCCGGGATGAAGGGGGTGGGGGAAACAGGACGGGTGAGGGGGGTGTCGCCAAGATTCAAATTGAAATGAATGGTAACAGCCCCGTCTGGTCTAACAGCAGAGGGGTTCATCCTGCAGCGTTCATGGGATAGCCGCTGCACGTCGATCTCGCTGACGGTCAGGCCGGTGTCAAACCGATTTTCCGCCAGGATGGCCCCGTTCTCCGCAATCATATTGTGCCCGGCAAACACCAAGTCGGTGGTGGACTCGCCCTCGCCCGCATCGGCGTAGACGTAGGCGCAGCACAGCCGCCCGGACTGGCCCGTCACCAGAGCGCGGCGGTAGTCCGCCTTGCCCGCCACCTCATCGGAGGCGGACAGGTTCAGGATGAGGGTGGCGCCCTCCGCCGCCAGAGCGCCGGAGGGCGGCTCTGGCGCCCACAAATCCTCGCAGATTTCAACGCCCACGGTGAGCTCCGGCAAAGTATAGCAGTTGAACAGCCACCGGGGGCCCATATCCACCCAATCGCCGCACAGCCAGACCGCTTCCGCGCAGTTCTGGCCGGAGGCGAACCACCGAGCCTCATAAAACTCCCCATAATTGGGGATGTGGGACTTTGGCACCAGCCCCAACAGCTCTCCTCTGAGCAGGACAGCGGCACAGTTATAGAGTTTATGCTTCGTATTCCGCACCGGCAATCCCAGAACGGTGAGCATATCCAATTCCGCCGTCCCCTCCAGGATCCGCCCCAGTGCCCGCTCCGCCCCGTCCAGCAGGGTGGGCTGCAAAAACAGGTCGCCGCAGGTATACCCGGTGACGCACAGCTCCGGCAAGGCCAGCACCTTTACCCCCTGCGCCGCCGCCTCCTTCATCAGGGCGATGATCTGCCCCGCGTTGTAGTCGCAGTCGGCCACCCGGATCTTGGGCGTGCCTGCCGCCACCTTCACAAAGCCGTCCCGCATGGATGGCCCCTCCTTTATCCGCTGCCAGCCCCGCCGGCCGCGGCCTAAATTAACACTGCGGTATTTTACCCCAAAACCGCAAAAAAAGCAACGGGAACGCTCCACAAACTCCCGCCGCTTTTCTGCGGAATTTATATCCTGTTCATTGATTTTTACGGCTGTTTGGTGTAGACTATATTGATTCAATAAAATTTTATCATGGGAGGTTGCGGCTATGGCATACACATTCGCCCAATATCAGGAGAGTGCTGATTACATTAAGGAAAAAATCGGGGACTTTATCCCCAAAGTCGCCATGGTGCTGGGCTCCGGCCTGGGCTTCCTGGGCGACGTGGTGGAGCACCCCACCGCCATCCCCTATGGGGACATCCCCCACTTTAAGGCATCCACCGCCCCCGGCCACAAGGGCCAGCTGGTATTCGGCACCCTGGCGGGCCGACCTGTGGCCGTCATGCAGGGCCGGATGCACCACTATGAGGGCTATGACTATGACGAGGTGTCCTACGCCGTCCGCGTCCTGCGGCTGCTGGGCTGCGACACCCTCATCGTCACCAATGCCGCCGGCTGCGTGCGCACCGACTGGCAGGCCGGGGATCTCATGCTGATTACCGACCAGATCAAGATGTTCTCCGAGTCCCCCCTCCGGGGGGCCAATCTCCCCGAGTTCGGCGTGCGCTTCCCCGACGCCTCCCACCTGTATACCGTCCGCCTCCAGGAGGTGGCCCGGAAGGCGGCGGCGGAGCTGTCCATCCCCCTGCGGGAGGGCGTGTATTTCTACTGCTACGGCCCCCAGTACGAGACCCCGGCGGAGATCCGGGCCGTCCGCGCCCTGGGCGGCGACGCGGTGGGTATGTCCACCGCCCCGGAGGCCATCGTGGCGGGGCACTGCGGCATGGAGGTACTGGGCTTCACCCTGCTGTCCAACATGGCGGCGGGCATCCTGGATCAGCCCCTCAGCGAGCAGGAGGTGCTGGACGCCGCCGCCGCGGCCAAGGACAAATTCTCCCGGCTGGTGCTGGCCTGCCTGGAGAAGCTGTAAAGGAGGAACGCCTGTCATGAAAACGCTGTTTACCAACGTCACTGCCCTGCTGATGGACAGGGACTTCACCACCCTGCGGGACGGCTTTGTGGCCGTGGACGGGACGGACATCTCCTATGTGGGTGGGACGCGGCCCCAGGGAGCCTTTGACCAGACCATCGACTGCACGGGCATGGTGATGATGCCCGGCTTCGTCAACTGCCACACCCACGTGCCCATGACCCTCATGCGGGGGTACGGCGGCGGACACGACCTCCAGAGCTGGCTCAACGACTATATCTTCCCCGCCGAGGCCAAGTGGGACGACCGCTCCCTGGCCGCCGCCGCTGGGCTGGGGCTGGCGGAGATGATCGCCTCCGGCGTCACCTGCATCGCCGATATGTATATGCGCACCGGGGTCATCGCCCAGCAGGTGATGGACGCGGGCATCTCCGCCAACCTGTCAGTGGGCGGGGTGTACTTCGGCGATCCGGCGGACTTCTCCCCGGAGAAGTGCGGCGACTGCGCCAACCAGCGCACCCTGTTCCAGCAGTGGCACGGCGCAGGGGGCGGACAAATCCTCGTCGATGCGTCCATCCACGGGGAGTATACTTCAAGTGCCCCTCTATGGCGGTGGATGGCGGACTTCGCCCGGGAGCACAGCTTGGGAATGCACGTCCACATCTCCGAGACGAAAAAGGAGCACGAGGACTGTAAGGGCCGCCACCAGGGCCTTACCCCCATCCAGACGCTGAACCAGTACGGTGTGTGGGACACTCGGGCCATCGCCGCCCACTGCGTCTACACCACCCCGGAGGACTGGGCGGTCATGGCCCAGAAGGGCGTGTCCTGCATCCACAACCCCTACTCCAACCTGAAGCTAGGCTCGGGTATCGCCCCCATCCCTGCCATGGCCAGGGCCGGGGTGAACGTGGCCCTGGGCACCGATGGGGTAAGCTCCCACAACAGCATCGATCCCTTTGCCGACATGAAGCTGGCCGCCGTCCTCCATAACGGTGCCGCCTGCGACCCCATGGCTGTCACCGCCCGACAGGCCCTGGAGATGGCCACCGTCAACGGCGCGAAGGCCCTGGGCCGAAACACCGGACGGATCGCGGCGGGCTGCACGGCCGACCTGATTCTGGTGGATTTCGACGCTCCCAACCTGATCCCCTGTCACGACCCGGCGGAAAATTTGGTGTTTTCCGCCCACGGTTCCAACGTGTGCATGAATATGGCCCGGGGCAAGGTCATATACCAAAATGGGGCCTTCCTGACCCTGGATCTCAACCGCATCAAGGCCGAGGTTCAGCAGTACGCCCTGCCCCTTATTTTCAAGTGACGGGAAAGGTCTGAGGATATGTCTGCTTCCACCCCCAAAAAGAACTCATTCTTCGGCGGCGCCGCCATTTTGACCGCCGGGATTGTCATCGTCAAGCTCATTGGCGCGCTGTATAAGGTGCCCCTGGGCAACATCCTCACCGACGCGGCCTTCGCCGACTTCAATAATGCCTACGAGATCTACTCCCTGCTCATCGTCATCTCCACCGGCGGCCTGCCGGTGGCCCTGTCCAAGATGGTGTCCGAGGCCAACGCCCTGGGCCGGACAAACCAGGTAAACAAGGTGTTCCAAATCGCGGTGGGGGCCTTCTGCGTGCTGGGCGTCATCAGCTTCCTGATCATGGCGGTGTTCCCCCGGCAGCTGGCCGCCGCCATGAATAACAGCCGTTCCCAATGGAGCATTCTGGCCCTGGCCCCGGCGGTGTTCTTCATCTGCCCCATGTCCGCCCTCCGGGGCTATTTCCAGGGCCATTCCCTCATGACCCCAACCGCCATCTCCCAGATCATAGAAGCCATCTGCAAGCTGGTCATCGGTCTGCTTCTGGCCAATGCCATTATGAAGGCGGGGATGGACGAGTCCCTGGCCGCGGCGGGGGCCATTTTGGGCGTGTCCGTGGGCGTGGCGCTGGCCATGTTCTATATGTACTGGTGCTACCGGGCCCGCCGCTCCCGCCAGAAAAAGGGCCGGGACGTGCCCGACAGCAGTAAGGAGATCCTCTCCACCCTGGTCAAGCTGGCCGTCCCCATCACCGTGGGCGCGTCCATCATCGCCGCCACCAATATCCTGGACTCCGCCATCCTCATGGATCGGCTCCAGGACGCCCTGGGCATGACGGAGGACGCCGCCCGCACCCTGAAGGGCGTCTACAACAAAACCATGACCCTCTACAACCTGCCCGCCTCCTTCATGGTGCCCCTGACCTCCAGCGTGATCCCGGCGGTGTCCGCCGCCCGGGCGGTGCGCAACTACCGGCAGGGGGCCCAGATCAGCGAAACCACCCTGCGCACCACCGCCCTGCTGGCCTTCCCCGCCGGAGTGGGGCTGTTCGTGCTGGGCGAGCCCATCATCCGCCTGCTCTACCCCTCCACCGATGTGGAGCTGGCGGGGTGGATGCTGTCCGTGCTGGGCATCGCGTCCATCGCCGTGTGCTTCATGCTGGTGAGCAACTCCATCATGCAGGCCCACAAGCTGGTGACCCTGCCCATGGTCACTACCCTCATCGGCTGTATTTTGAAGCTCATTGTGGGCTATATTCTCATTGGCAAGCCCGATATCAACATCAAGGGCGGCGCCATCAGCACCTTGGCCTGCTTCAGCGTCATCGCCATCCTGGATCTGGTGATCATCAAGCTGGCCCTGCCCCGCTCCCTGAGCTACGTGCGGGTGTTCGCCAAGCCCGCCGCCGCCGCGGCCGCCATGGGCGCCGCCGCCTGGGCGGTGAATGGGCTGGTCGGGCAGCTGCTCATCCGGATCGACTCCCTGCTGAAGCGGGAGGTTCCACTATTTCTTGCCCTGGGAGATGACGGCTCCACCCTGCTGAACGAGGCGGGGCAGGCCGTGCTCTCCTGGAAGGGCAACGCCCTGGCGGTGATGGCCGCCATCGGGGTGGCGGTGATCGTCTACTTCGCCCTGATCCTGCTGACCAAGGCCATCTCCAAGGAGGATTTGGCCCTCATGCCCAAGGGGGATAAAATCGCCCGGCTCTTGCGGATTCATTGAAAACTCCCTGAAAATTTCCGCATTTTTACAAAATTCCTCGAATACTTGTGGGAAATCTATTGCAATTCAGGTGACACTATGGTAAACTGGACAAACAAACCCGCCTATAACTGCCAGGATCTGCGTGAAATCGTCCACATCCTGCGCCATCCAGGCGGCTGCGCCTGGGATCAGGAGCAAACCCACGCCTCCATCCGCCGCAACTTCCTGGAGGAGGCCTACGAGGTGGCCGAGGCCATCGACGAGGGCGACCCGGAGCATCTGCGGGAGGAGCTGGGCGACGTGCTGCTCCAGGTGGTGTTCCACTCCTCCATCGAGGAGGACGCGGGGCGGTATGATCTGGACGCCGTGGCCGACGGCGTATGTAAAAAGCTGATCTACCGCCATCCCCACGTGTTTGGCGATGTGGCCGTCCACTCCACGGTTGAGATCCTCTCCAACTGGGAGGAGCTGAAAAAGAAGGAGAAGGGACAGGCCACCCAGGCCGATGCGGTGGACGCGGTGGCCCGCTCCTTGCCGGCCCTGTGGCGGGCAGAGAAGATGAAAAAAAAGGCCGCTAAGGCCGGCTTCGACTGGCGGGACGTGTCCAGCGCGCTGGACAAGCTGTCCGAGGAGCTGGACGAGCTGAGGGCCGCAGCCCTGTCGGGAGACGGGGATCCCGTGGAGGAGCTGGGGGATCTGCTGTTCGCCGCGGTCTGCGTGGGCCGTTTCCTGGACGCCGACCCGGAGGACGCTCTCCATGCCGCCTGCGACAAGTTCTCCGACCGGTTCCGCAGGACGGAGGCGCTGGCCAGCCAGCGGGGGCTCAGTCTGGACAAGTTGTCCGACTGCGAGCAGATCGCCCTCTGGCGGGAGGCCAAGGCACGCAACGGGACTTAACAGCGCCAATGTGCGCTTTAAGTATAAATCTGCGGCAAGACCGCAAGTTCAACACAGATTTACAGGAGGAAAAGTCATGAATAAAGCAGATCTGATCAACGCCGTGGCCGAGAAAACCGGCCTGTCCAAGAAGGACAGCGAGTCCGCCGTGGCCGCCGTGGTGGACGTGATCACCGAGTCCCTGGTTCAGGGCGAGAAGGTGCAGCTGGTGGGCTTCGGTTCCTTCGAGGTGAAGGCCCGCGCCGCCCGTACTGGCCGCAACCCTCACACCAAGGAGGAGATCCAGATCCCCGCTTCCAAGGTGCCCGTGTTTAAGGCCGGCAAGGCTCTGAAGGACACGGTGGCTCAGTGACAAAAACCCCGGTGAGGCAGGGCGCCGGCCCTGCCTCATTTCTCTTTTGGGAGGTACAGTCAATATGCGATTGGACAAGTGGCTGAAGGTGTCCCGGCTCATCAAGCGGCGCACCGTGGCCAACGAGGCCTGCGACGCCGGGCGAGTGACCGCCAACGGTCGGCCGGTGAAGGCATCCTATGACGTGAAGTCCGGCGACGTGCTGGAGTTGAAGTTCGGCGAAAAGCTCATCCGGGTGGAGGTGCTGTCCACCGCCGACATCGTGGGCAAGGCGGACGCGGAGGCCATGTATAAACAGCTGTGAACGCTGGAGTTGACCGCAGAGCAGCGGCAGGCTTTATACCTGCCGCTGTACTTTTTCCAAAAAATATGCTATACTCTTTCCCGCGGAGATAAAAACACAGTCCCCGTCGGGTAGTCGGGGCGCGGGAGCCCTCCCTTCCGCCAGTAACCTGCCTCCTTGGTTGTCCCTTCTCCGTGAAGAATTCATAAGGAGGACAACTGAATATGTGCGTTTCCAAGGCAAGCCTCACGGTGTATTTCGAACCACCCTTCTGGGTGGGACTGTATCAGCGGGAGGACGGGGACGGCTGCCGGGTCTGCAAAGTCACCTTTGGCCGGGAGCCCCGTGATCAGGAGGTTTTGGAATGGCTGCTCCGAAATTACCGGGAGCTGCAATTCAGCCCGCCGGTTGCGGGAGCGCAAAAATCCACCCCTGTTCCCAACCCAAAGCGCCTGCTGCGGGAAGCCCGGAAGGCCGTCCAGCCTACTGGCAAGGGCACCAAGGCCCAGCAGGCCCTCCAACTTCAGCGGGAACAGCAAAAGGTACAGCGTCAGGCCGATTCCAGAGAACGCCGGGAAGCAGAGCGGGAGCGGAAGCTCGCACTCCGGCAGGAGAGGCACAGGCAAAAGCACCGGGGACATTGACCCCGGCAATCAAAGAAAGCGGACAGTCCGCAGACTGTCCGCTTTCTTTATGTCGGCATTACCTATTTTTCCGGGCCGTCGCCAGCCAAGTATTTTCGGCGCAAGTGAGCTTAACTGCCGTGTTCGGGATGGGAACGGGTGGACCCTCACTGCAATCAACACCGACTTCATCGACGTGGACTTCGTATCGCTCGCCTCGGCCTACGGCCAAGGTTCGCTCGCTCCGTCACGTCTCCTCTCCAACGCAAACCCACTTCGCTGGGCTTTGCGTTGGGCTATTATTTCAACCGCTCACGCGGCTAAAATCTTTGTTGTCTCCCCCCAGAGTGTCCCCACTCCAGGGGGAGTGGTACACCTTCAGGGACTCGAACCCTGGACACCCTGATTAAGAGTCAGGTGCTCTACCAACTGAGCTAAAGGTGCATAGAGCGTTGGTGACCCGTGGGAGAGTCGAACTCCCGTTTGCGGCGTGAGAGGCCGCCGTCTTGACCACTTGACCAACGGGCCTTATGTCGCTTGGTGTCCCTTTTCGGCGCACCCTCAAAACTGAACAACGTGAATTCCACAAGCAGCCTGCACAATGTCTCATTGTAAGGTCAAGCCCTCGGCTTATTAGTATCGGTCAGCTCAACGCATCACTGCGCTTACACCTCCGACCTATCAACGACATAGTCTACATCGAGCCTTACTCCATTTAGGATGAGAGATCTTATCTTAGGGGGGGCTTCACGCTTAGATGCCTTCAGCGTTTATCCCGTCCGAACGTAGCTACCCAGCTGTGCCCTTGGCAGGAC
>JAETOJ010000087.1 GCA_021768085.1 Bacillota bacterium | reverse complement strand
TGCGCGTCATCGGTGGCAACCTCTTTTACAAGGTACGTTCCGGGGTTGAGGTCATACAGAAAAATCTCGCCGCTGGCGTTGGTGGTGTACTCCCCGAACAGGTCGCCGTCATGCCATACCTCAAAGGTCACGTCGGGCATGGGGGAATTGCTGGTCAGGTCATACTTCAAAATGCGGAGGGCGGGCCGTGCCCGGTTGGTGACGGTCAGCACGGGATCGTCCTCGGTGGCCGGGTCGTAGGGGTCGATGTGGATGCCGTGGGGCGTCTTGTCCAGCACATACCCGGCGGGGGCGGCGGTTTCCACGATCTCAATATAGGCTTCCTTGCGGATGCCGGTCACGCGGGCCTCGCCGTTGTCGTTGGTGGTGACGGAGGTAATGAGTTTGCCGTCCGCATACACATCAAAAGAGGCGTTGGGCAGAGATACGCCGGTCTGCTCGTCCACCTTAATAATGGTCAGGCTGATGTCCCGCACATTCTCCCAGGTAATGAGAACATCCTTGGTGCCATCCCATTCCACCGTCTCCACCCGGTCAGACTTCACATAGCCCTGGGGCGGTGTCTGCTCCGAGATGCGATAGGAGCCGTAGGGTAATTCATCCCCTTGGAAAGAGATGGTGCCGTCAAAGCCGGTGATGCCGGTGGTGATATAGGAGCCGTCGATCTGCTCAAAGCGGAACACCGCCCCCTGCAAGCTGCCCTTGTTCTGTGCGTCGATTTTTTTGATAGTAAAGCCATGCTCCACGTCATCGGTGACGGTCAGGTACTCGGTGCGGCCAGGGGTCAGGGTGACGTTCATGGGGGCGATGATCTGATAGCCCTCCGGGGCGCTGGTTTCCGCCAGCGTGTATTTTTCATCGGCGGGCAGGTCGTGCCAGACGATCTGCCCGTTGCGGTCTGTGGTGCCGGTGACGGTGGTGCCGCCATCGCCAGTCAGGGTAAACTCTGCCCCCTCCAGAGGAGCGCCCCCCGCCCCGGCCTTAATCACTTGCAGGCTGGCGGTTTCGGGCAGATCCTCGGTGGTCGTCCACTTAAACGGGGCCTGGGCGTCACAGGTGGTATAGCCGGGGTCGGAGATAATATAGGACTGCTCCGATGCAGCGGGGTTGTACGCCAGGAACAGGTTGTACTGCGCGACGCCGCCGACAGCCTTAACGGTAAAACTGCCCTCATCGGCGGCAGTGTCCACGGGGATGCAAACCTTAAAGGCCCCGTAGTATTCCTCGCCGTTGGCGTTCAGGTTGGTGGTTCGCAGCTTGCTGGTGTCCACCTTGTAACAGGTGGCCCCGTTCTCCTGCACCGTTTCCAGCAGGGTGCCATTCTCGGAAGTGAAGATGGTGCCCTGGGGGGCGTCGGTGGAGTACACCTTGGTCTTGCGCCCGTCGATCCAGGTGGAGGTGGCGGAGGCCACATACATGATGCGGGTGTAATACGCTTTTCCGTTGATGGTTTCTTTTTTGATGCCGTCCGTATTGCTTTCGGCAGCTCCCGCCAGACCGCGCTCATGCACGACTTCCACGCCGCGCACATCCTGATTTTCCTCGGCCCGAATATACATCCCGGTGTAGAGGTACTTGCTCCAACCGTTGGCGAGACGCAGAATGGCTTTCACACTGTCAAAAATGCGTATCTGCTGGGCGTCGGCGGTAGGTTCCGCCAGAACGTCCCGGCCAGCGGAAAAGGCTGTGCCGGGGACGGACACCTGACCGCAGGTGGCCCAAACCGCCATCTGTGTGGCGTATTTGTATTCGTCCTCGGTGAGACTGTTGATCCCCCGCACATCGGTTTGGTGCAGCTCCTTAAACTGCTCCAGCGTTCTGTTGGGGTAGCCGGAGGCAAAGGCCCCCATGGTCTTGGG
>JAETOJ010000036.1 GCA_021768085.1 Bacillota bacterium | reverse complement strand
AAATCGTGAACACTCTTTTTGAGCAAGGCAGTACCTGATTTTTGTTACCCCCCGCCGCCGAAAAATGACAAAATTTCTTCGGCGTTTTCTTACAATTTCATATCGGCGTTGACACGTGAGCAGGGCATCCGCTGGTTAAAGCAGGCCGCCGAGAGAGGGCACGAGTACGCCGCCTACCGTCTGGCCAAGGAGCTTCTCAAGGATGGGAAGATGGCGGAGGCCCTGCCTTGGCTCACAATGTCGGCGGAAGCGGACAACCCCTACGCCGAATATCTGCTGGGCAAGCTGTACTGGGAGGGTGAGGCTATCCCCCAGGACATGGGGCAGGCCGTCTACTGGCTGACCCAGGCGGCGGAACAGGGACACCCTTACGCCCAACTCCTGTTAGAGCGTCAGGATGGCCCCTCCCTGCCCTCCGCCATCCTGGTGGTCAACAGTCTGCTCCATTCGATAGGCCGTATCTTCCAAGACAATGCCCGAACGATGGACAGTACCCAGGGCCAGCACACCGACCGCAAGCTACGGCGCAGAATCCAGGAAAAGAAGATCGCCATGGGCCACAAGCCGGACGATCATGTGGAGCCGGGCTGGGGCGGCATGACCATGTAACCCCATGCAAATTTTGCGCCACAGAAAACAATAGGAACACCCCGCTGTGCAATGTGCTTCGTTTGCTCCTCTATTTTTCTCCGAGCCGCCGCCCCGATTGTGCTTGACTTCCCGGCCCTCCTTCGGCATGGTTGTGTTTGCAAAAAGCACAACCATACTGAAAGGAGAGCAAATCATGAACAGAAAACGGGAAGCAGTCTTTATGGGGATCGGCATCCTCGCCGGCCTCGCCCTAAGCGGCCCCGCCGCGCAAGCAGCTACCAACATCACAGCCACACTGAGTACCCAGCCTATCTACGTGGACGGTCAGCGAGTGAGCATGACCGCCTACTCCATCGGCGGCAACAACTATGTCCGGCTCCGGGACATCGGCAGAGCGGTAGACTTCGGCGTGACCTATGACGCCGCAACTAACTCCGTCCACGTCGACAGCACCCAGCCCTACTGGGAGGGAACCTCAACAGTACCATCCGCCCCCACGGAGGAAAGTGTGCAGGCCGCCCTGGCACAGCTCCGGGAAACCTATCCCACCGGGACAGTGTACCCCACGCCCTACCGCTCCATCAGCGGCGGGCCCTACCACCGGGGCACCCACTGCTCCGGCTGGGCTACACTGTGTTCGGATGCTGCGTTTGGCGATCTTCCATGGCGGAAAGTAGACAACCCAAGTTGGGAGCAGATCCGCTCCGGCGACCTGATCCGCTATGACAACAGCGGAAACGGCCACGTGGTAGTTGTGATCAGTAAGACGGACGATTATGTCAAGGTCACCGAAAGCGGTCTCAACAACCATGCCCGCTGGGGCGGGCAGTACTTCAAGTGGTGGTTGGAGGAACAACCTGGGTATGCCCTCTACACACGTTATCCGGAATAGGCGTTCTCAAGCAAAAGCGGGCGGCGTTCCACACCTGCGGAGCGCCGCCCAAGTTGTTTCCCCCGTGTTAGCCCCTGTGTGGCAGTTTGTGCCCATCCCACAGAGCAGGGGGCATTCCGTACACCTTGCGCCAGTGAGGCGCGGTGTTGGCCCCTTTGTGGGTCGCTGTGAGCGGCTGTGAATTGCACCAGTGTTACCAAAGAAAAGCCCTGCCACGCACCGTCAAGAATATGTGTCTGTTCTGATAACTATCGCCGATGCCCATGGCTATTTCCACCAACCTGTGGTATGGTGTGTCGCTACAGGAGGCGAGAATCATGCGAAACACTTTAGAAGATCTCTACTACGGCAACATCACACCCAATGCGCAGGACATGGCCCCCAATTCGGAGTTGAGGCGGGCAACAGACCGGGTGGCCCGTTTCGAAAACCAACTCACGGAGCGGCTTGATGAAGCCGGGCAAGCGGTTTTGGAGAAACTCATAGAATCACAGCAGGAAATTGACAGTATCACCGCTATGGAAAACTTCATCCTGGGCTTTCGGCTGGGCGTTCGGATCATGGCCGAGTGCATGGATGACAACGACGGCGATATTAGAACTGGAGGTGACTGACCATGGCAAAGCGCAGGCCGTCCGGCGACGGTATGGTACGCAAGCGAGAGGATGGCCGTTGGGAGGGCCGCATCGTGGTGGGACACAAGGAGGATGGCGATCCCATCTTCCAATACGTCCTTGCGCCCACGCAGAAAGCCCTTCTGCCCAAGCTTCACCAAAATATTGAGGTCTTCCGGGATGTGGAGCTGTGTGAGGACAGCCGGATGACGTTGGCCCAATGGCTGGATCGCTGGCTGGACGAGTACGCTGCCCCGCGCTTGCGGGAAAGCACCATGAGCGGTTATCGGATGTATGCCGAGCAGTATATCAAGCCACGTCTGGGGAACAAGAAAATGAATTCCATCACCCCAGCGGATATCCAGCGGTTGTACACCAAGCTGAAAAAAGAGGGTCGGATACATGAACACCCGGAGCATGGCCGCGCCTTATCCGCCGCCACCATCCGACGTATCCACACCATGCTCCACCGCGCCTTCGGGGATGCTGTGAAAGCCCACATCATCCCACGCAACCCTGCCGAGGGCCTGACGCTGCCGAAAGCAGACTGCTCGGCCAAACGTGTCCTCACTGACAGAGAGCTGGACAAATTCATGGAAGCCATCCAAGCCGACACGCTCTGGCATGACTTCTTCTACACTGAACTCACCACCGGTCTGCGCCGGGGTGAGATCTGCGCCCTCCAGTGGCGCGACTTTGATCCTAAAACGGGTACATTGCAGATCTGCCGCACCTTGCACAGAATGTCAGGCGGCGGATTTGAGACTGGCGAAACGAAAACCGGGCGAGGACGGCGCAAGATTCTGCTCCCCCAGAGCACAGCGGATATGCTCCGGGTGCGCCAGGAAACGTTTCCCGGCAAGTGGATATTCCCCAATCCGTTCAAGCCGGAGCAGCCCATCTCCCCCGACGCGGCCTACCGGCGGCTGAAATCCCTGCTACGTGAGGCCGGGATCACGCAGAGTATCCCCTTCCACGGACTGCGTCACACCTTCGCCACCCATGCACTGGCCAGCGGGGTGGACGCCAAAACCCTCTCGGGCATCCTGGGTCACACCGACGCCGCGTTCACGCTGAATACCTATACACACGTCACCGGCGATATGCAGAAGCAGGCGGCAGCCATTGTGGGGAACTTCATGGAGGATATCTTCGGAAAGGAGCTGAAACCGTGGCAAAACGCAGAAAACGGGGCGAAGGAAGCATCCACCTGAGAAAGGACGGCCGCTGGGAGGGCCGGGTAGTGGTGGGCTACGACGAGAAGAACCTGCCCATTACCAAAAACGTGCTGGCAAAGACAAAAACGGCGTGTCTGGATAAGCTGAAAGCTTTGCAGGAAACCTGTTCCGGGCAGCCAACAGAGAAGCTCCAGCCGGATATGACCTTCGGTGAATGGCTGGACTTTTGGTATCAAAACTACTCTAAACCCAAGTTGCGGCCCACTACCCAGGCCGGGTACGAAAACGCCATCTACAAGCATATCATCCCCGCGCTGGGGGCAATTCCGCTGTCTGAATTGGGCACAAATGAAATCCAGCAATTTTATACCAAGTTGAAAAAGAATGGTCGATTGATCCGCGCCGAACTCTACGGGGAGGGCGTTTCAGACCGTACTGTGTGGTCTTGCCACACCCGGATCAGGACGGCGCTGGACCGGGCAGTACAGGATGGCCTCATTCGTATCAACCCTGCCACAGACTGCAAGCTCCCGCATCAGAACACCAAGGAGATGAAGGTGCTGTCGCGGGAGGAGATGCAGAGGTTTCTCATCCAGGCCAAGGAGGAAGGGTATTTCGAACTGTTCCTGTTGGAGCTGGCCACGGGTCTGCGCCGGGGTGAGGTGTTGGCCCTCCAATGGGACGATCTGGACTTCAACACCGGGGAGCTTCGCATCCAGCGCCAGGTTTATCGGGCAAATGGGGAATTGGTTATATCTGCGCCTAAGACGAAAGCCGCCCTGCGCACCATCGTCCTACCGCACTCTCTGGCGGGTGTGCTTGAGGAATACCACGGGCAAATCAATTCCCGCTGGATGTTCCCCTCCCCGGCAAAGGAGGACTCGCCCCTTGACCCGGCCACTGTTCGGAAACGCCTCCAGACCATCTTAAAACACGCGGGGTGCAGAAAAGTCCGCTTCCACGACCTGCGCCACCTGTTCGTGACCACGGCCCTGGAAAATGGAATGGACGTGAAAACCCTGTCCACCATCATTGGACACGTGTCCGCCAAGACTACGCTGAATGTCTACACGCACGTCACCGACGCCATGCGGCAGACGGCGGCGGCAAAAATTGACCGGGGAATTGGCAAGTGTGAGCCGCCGAACGGCCACGGCGAGGGTTTACCCACCAAAACGTCCGACCTACCCTCAAAGGTTCCGTTTGAACCCTACAAGGGCAAAATCCGCAAGCCGGGGACAGGCTGTGTGACGCAGATCAACGACCATCTCTGGGAAGGAAAATTCTCCCCCAAGTGGCCCGATGGAAAAATCCACTCCCGCAATATCTACGCCAACACCAAGGCCAAATGCGAGGAAAAACTGGCCGGGCTGATCCGGCAGACGAAAGCAGAGGTTGCAGAGGCAAAGCATTTGGCCGCTGAGGGGAAATGGGAAGCGGCCATGGCGCTGGCAGTACAAAAGAAAGCGAGGGGGACGAGAAAAAAGGATCTTCTCACGTGAAAATTGGGAAAGATTTACCACGCTGTAATCAGCAAGGACATCCCGCGGTGCTGTCCAAACCAACCCCCCAATCTGCCCCTTCCCAGCCGGGGGCAGATTTTTTCTGTCTGTGGTCATTTATGTGGTCAAGGCCCAAATGCCAAAATAGAAACCGCAAGAAAAGTGATGCAAAATAAAAATTCCCTCTCAAAATCGTATGATTTTGAGAGGGAAGGTGGTGGAGACTACAGAACTCGAATCTGTGACCTCTTGCGTGTGAAGCAAGCGCTCTAACCAACTGAGCTAAGCCTCCATATTGGTGACCCGGACGGGAATCGAACCCGTGTTACCGCCGTGAAAGGGCGGTGTCTTAGCCGCTTGACCACCGGGCCAGGGTGCCCAAGGCGGGCTTTTCTGTGGAAGGGGCTCCCAAAGAAGCGGCCTCGCCGCTTCTTTGGGTCTGGTAGCGGCGACTGGATTCGAACCGGTGACAACTCGGGTATGAACCGAGTGCTCTAGCCAACTGAGCTACGCCGCCATGTTTGCCGCCCTCAGCAGGGGCAAGTGATAATATACCTCATTTCCGAAGAAATGTCAACCTTTTTTTCGCCCCTCCGCAAAAAAAGTTGAATCCGGCCCGGAGCCCTGCCCCGGGCCGGATTTTGGCCTTATTCCTTGTCCAGCAGTTCCGCCACTGCGGTCATGGGGTTGGGTTCATACTGTTCCACCTTCCCCGCGTCCACCGCCCGGGCCAGGGCCGGGTCGATGGGTAGCTTGGCCAGCACCGGCAGGGACAGCTGCGCCCCCAGCGCGTCGATGGTGCTCTCCCCAAAGACCGGGTGCTCCTGGCCGCAGCCGGGGCAGCGGAAGAAGGAGTAGTTCTCCACCAACCCCAGCACCGGTATGTCCATCATCTCCGCCATACGCACCGCCTTGGTGACGATCATGCCCACCAGCGTCTGGGGGGCGGACACCACGATCACCCCGTCCACCGGTAGGGACTGGAACACCGTCAGCGGCACGTCCCCGGTTCCGGGAGGCATATCCACAAACAGATAGTCCAGATCCCCCCAGACCACGTCCGTCCAGAACTGCTCCACCGCTCCGGCGATGACGGGGCCCCGCCACACCACCGGGTCGGTCTCCCGCTCCATCAGCAGATTCAGGCTCATCAGCTCGATGCCGCCCTCGGTGACAGCGGGATAGATGCCCACCTCGCTGCCCTCTGCCCGCTGGCTGATGCCAAAGGCCCGGGGCACCGACGGCCCGGTGATGTCGGCGTCCAGGATGCCCACCTTTTTCCCCCTCTGGGCCATGGCGGCGGCCAGGGTGCAGGTGACGGCGGACTTGCCCACGCCTCCCTTGCCGCTGACCACGGCGATCACCTTTTGAATGGAGGACAGGGCGTTGGCGGGCTTTCGGAAGTCCTGGGGGCTGGTGCGCTCTCCGCAGCTCTCGCCGCAGGAGGAGCAGTCGTGGGTGCACTCGCTCATTTGCAACATCTCCTTATGGTTCCGGGCATAAAATGACCCGGAAAAATTTTTTTGATAAAATACCTTGACAGGCGAGGTATCTCGTGTTATAGTAAGCACATCAAGTTACTTCGGCTCATGAGGTATCTTAAACAGCTGGGTATCTCAGCAATCAACAGACCGCCAACCAACAGAAGGGAGGACGCCATGTCAATTTCCGCGGATACCCTGCGCGGACACACGGACACCATTATTTTAGCACAATTGATGCGCGGGGACAACTATGGTTATGAAATCAATAAAAACATTCAGCAGCTGACCCAGGGGGAGTATGGCCTGAAGGAGGCCACCCTATACACCGCCTTCAAGCGGCTGGAGCAGGGGGGGCTCATCGCCTCCTACTGGGGGGACGACGGCCCCGGGGCCCGGCGGCGGTACTACGCCATCACCGACGAGGGCCGCAGGCGCTGGGCGGAGAGCCGCCAGGAATGGGAAAACACAAGGGCGCTTTTGGACGCGCTGATTTCAGTGGAGGAGGATGAACACCATGGATGAAATGAAGGTAAAGCTGATCGACGCTGTGGCCGCGCGCCTGACCGCCGCCCCCGCGTCGGAGGAGAAGGACGAGCTCATCGAGGAGCTGTCCGACAACCTGTACCGCCGCTTTCTGGAGATGAACGGCGCGGGTGTGCCCGAGGAGGAGGCCTTCCAGCGGGCCCTGGACGACTTGGGTGATGTGGACGAGCTGCTGGCCTATCTGGGGGTGGAGCCCGCCGGGGACGGAGCGCCCATCACCATCAACGACAACGAGCCCGAGGATCTGAAGGCCGAGCGGCTGGCCGCGGAAGCGGAGCGCGTTGAGGCGGAGGCCCAGCGGGCCCGGATGGAAGCCGGGGACGCCCCCCAGGGCCAGCCGGACGGGCAGGGCGGCGCGCGCTACAACTACGACCCCAACGCCGGCCAGAGCGACCTGGACGCCATCCTGGCCAACGTGGGCGAGATCTGCCGGACGGCCATAGACCAGGTGAAGGAGGCGGCGAAGCAGGCCAAGGACGCCATCCAGCGCCGCACCACCGTGGAAAAGGAAAACAATCACGTCCGCGTCCACTTCAACACCCAGCCGGACGAACCGGTGCCCCCCACGCCTCCCACACCGCCTGAGCCGCCCACTCCCCCCGTCCCGCCCCAGGAGGGCAAGGGCTGGGAGTTTGAGGCCGAGCTGGACTCCGACGAGGGCCGCTTCTTCGCCGGCGCGGGGCCCAAGGAAAAGAAGGACGTCATCTACGGCTTCGGCTACGACAAGGCCAAGGGCGGCTTCTTCGCCCAGTGGGGCGAGTACCAGGGGGGGCAGTCCCAGGGGCCCCGGTTCACCGGCTCCGACTCCCGCATGGAGCACCAGGACGACGGCTCCTATTCCGTCACCGCCCTGAAGGATCTCCGGGGCATTGAGGTGCACACCGGGGCGGGGGACGTGACCATCCACGTCAGCGAGGCCGCCGACGCCGGGGTGATCATCGACGGCGACGTAGACGACCTGGACGTGACCTGCTCCGCCGATGGGGTGCTCACCATCCGGGAGGGCCGCACAGCCAGCTCCTCCTTCTTCTCCCGCCGGGGCATCGGCTCCGCCGACGTGGAGCTCTACCTGCCCAGCCGCCGCTGGGAGACCATCTCCATCACCACTGGCAGCGGCGATGTGGAGTTCGACCGGGACGGGCTGGACATCGACCAGCTCAGGGTCACCACCGGCAGCGGCGATCTCAGCCTCCGCCTGGCGGACTGCAGGCAGTTCTCCTTCCGCTCCGGCAGCGGCGACTTGGATCTGTCCGGCGCCTGCGCGGAGCTCCGGGCGGAGACCGCCAGTGGCGATATCTCCCTCCGGGGCCAGTTTGGGCGGGTCAGCGCCAAGAGCGCCAGCGGTGATATCGAGCTGGACGGCGCGGCGGGCGGCCTCTGGTGCGGCTCTATGAGCGGCGATGTGAGCGCGGCCGTCTCCACCTTCCCGGAGGCCATGGAGCTGTCCTCCAAGTCCGGGGACGTGGAGGCCCGCATTCCCGACGCGGGGCCCTTCTCGGCGCGGATGAAAACCGTCAGCGGCGAGCTGTCCTGCTCCTTCCCCGTCAACTACGTCAACGGGATGTGCGTCTACGGCGACTGTACCGGCGACCACCCCGTCTATTCCGTCACCAGCGTCAGCGGCGACGTGTCGCTGGATCGCCGCTGAGGAGGTGCCCATCTGATGAAAAACCTCGCTGTATTTGATATACGCCCTGGCCGCCCCAGCGTCTCCTGTAGCCGCAGATGCCCGGATCCCACCCTCTACGAGGGGGCCCTGGACGGCTGCGGGGTAGTCAGCGGCGTCCTGCCCTACGCGGGGGCCACGGTGCGCAATCCCGGCCTGCTGCCGCGCTGAATTGAGAAAGGAGCATATTGTTATGAAACGTCTCTGTCGTACCACCGGCCCCGACGCCCTGCTGTGCGGCGTGTGCGGAGGCATTGCCCGTTACTTCAATGTCGATCCCACGGTTGTGCGCGTGGCCACTGTTCTGCTGGTGGCCTTCGCGGGCCTGTCCCTGTGGGTGTATATCATCGCCGCCCTGATCATGCCCAAGGAGTACTGAGCCCGCTGATCGACAAAAGGCGCGGCGGGCGGATCGCCCAAACCGCTTCGCCGTACCCCACAGCGGGCCCGCCGGGAGTTATCCTCCCCCGGCGGGCCCGCTGTTTTCTGCCCTTGTAAGCCCTGTTTAAATATGGTATGATATCCCCACCGAACAAGAAGGAGGCCATACACCATGGCAGAAGCGAAGAAAATCCCCCAGCGATCCGAGATTCCGGTGGAATACACCTGGAACACCGCGGATATCTACCCCACCGACCAGGCGTGGGAAGCGGAATTTGAGGAGGTTCAGGCCGCCATCCCCGTGCTGGCGGGCTATGCCGGACGGTTGGGCGAGAGCGCCCAGACCCTCTATGACTACCTGACCCTGTGCGACAAGACGGTGGAGAAAGTCAGCCGGCTCTACCAGTACGCCAGCCTGCGTCAGGACGAGGATACCCGGAACGGCACGTACCAGGCCATGGCGGGCAAGGGCGGCACCCTATGGGTGGAGCTGAGCTCCGCCACCGCTTTCGACACCCCGGAGCTGCTGAAAATTCCCCAGGAAACCCTGGAGCGGTTCTACGCCGACCAGCCGGATCTGACGCTGTACCGCCGGTACTTCGCCGTCCTACAGGACAAGAAGGAGCACACCTTGTCCGACGGGGAGGAGAAGTTGCTGGCCGCGGCGGGGGAGATGGCCCAGGCCCCGGACGAGGTGTTCTCCAAGTTCTCCAACGCTGATCTCACCTTCCCCGACGCGGTGGACGGGGAAGGGAACCGCCTGCCCCTGTCCAACGCCACCTTCGTGCCCTATGAGATGAGCGAGGATCGGGATCTGCGCCGCTCCGCCTACGAGACTTACTACGACACCCTGGGCGGCTTCCGCAACACCGCCGCCGCCTTGCTGGACGCGGAGGCGAAAAAGCGCCGCTTCTTCTCCGCCGCCCGGAAGTACGAGTCCCCTCTGGCCGCCGCCGTGGCCTCCAACCGGGTGCCGCCCCAGGTGTACCGCAGCCTGGTGGACACGGTGAACGCCAACCTGGACAAGCTCCACCGCTATGTCCGCCTGCGCAAAAAGCTGCTGGGCGTGGACGAGCTGCATATGTACGACATCTACGCCCCCATGGTGGCGGGCGCGTCCAAGGTTATCCCCTTTGAGGAGGCCAAATCCACCGTCTACGACGCCCTGGCCCCCATGGGGGAGGAGTACCGTGCCATCATCAAGGAGGGCCTGGACAACCGCTGGATCGACGTGTACGAGAACGTGGGCAAGCGCTCTGGCGGCTATATGAGCGGCGTGGTGACCCACCCCTATATCCTGCTCAACCACAAGGACGACCTGGACAGTATGTTCACCCTGGCCCACGAGCTGGGCCACGCTGTCCACTCCTACCTGTCCAACAAGACCCAGCCCATCGTCTACCGGGACTATGTGATCTTCGTGGCGGAGGTAGCCTCCACCTGCAACGAGGCCCTGCTCATGGAGCACCTGCTGGCCCGCACCACCGACAAAACCCAGCGGGCCTGGCTGCTCAACCACTTCCTGGAGCAGTTCAAGGGCACCCTGTACCGCCAGACCATGTTCGCCGAGTTCGAGCTGCGCATGGGTGAGCTCAATGCCCAGGGCACGCCGCTGACGGCGGAACTGCTGTGCGCGGAGTACAAGGCCCTCAACGCCAAGTACTTCGGCCCGGACATGGTGACCGACGATCGGATCGCCCTGGAGTGGGCCCGCATCCCCCACTTCTATTATAACTACTACGTGTACCAGTACGCCACCGGCTACTCCGCCGCCATCGCCCTGTCCCGCCGGATCCTGAAGGAGGGCGCCCCCGCGGTGAAGGATATGCTGGGTTTCCTGTCCGGCGGCTGCTCCCAGGATCCCATCGACCTGCTCCGGGGGGCGGGGGTGGACATGGCCTCCCCCCAGCCCGTTCAGGACGCGCTGGATCTGTTCGGCACGCTGATCGACGAAATGGAAGCTCTAATGGAACAATAAAAGGAAAAGCCGGGGCCTGTGCCCCGGCTTTTCGCTTGCCCTGTGAACGGGCTGTAATAATTAATGTGCACAAAATAATCTGATCTTTGCGCTAATATAGGTGCAATCGCGGTACAAATTTATGATAATATGGGTGTGACAAGGGAGGTGAGAGGTATTTCGCCAACTTGGCGGTGGAGCCGTTCTCACAGCTTCAGCTTCAACTGGTACAGCAGGTTCAGCGCCTCGATGGGCGTCAGGGTTTCCACGGCGGTATTGCGCAGCTCGTCCAGCACCGCCGCCCCCGCCATATCCCCCAGGGACACCTGGCCGTCCGGCTGCTCCGGGGCCGTCCGCGGGGCGGGGGAGGGGCCGCCCTGCCCCTCCAGCTCCGACAGGATCTCCCGGGCCCGGTTCACCACCCGCTCCGGCACCCCGGCCAGCTTGGCCACCTCCACGCCGTAGCTCTGATCCGCGCCGCCGGGGACGATTTTCCGCAGGAACACGATGCCGTCCCCCCGCTTTTTGGCGGAGATGTGGTAGTTGCGCACCCCCTCAATGGACTGCTCCACCTCGGTGAGCTCGTGGTAGTGGGTGGCGAACAGGGTTTTCGCGCCTAAGCGTTTCTTGTCCGCGCAGTACTCCAGCACCGCCCGGGCGATGGACATACCGTCGTAGGTGGAGGTGCCCCGGCCGATCTCGTCCAGAATGAGCAGGGAGTGGGGGGTGGCGTTTTTGAGCATGGCCGCCACCTCGGTCATCTCCACCATAAAGGTGGACTGGCCCGCCGCCAGATCGTCCGACGCCCCGATCCGGGTGAACACCCGGTCCACCACCCCGATCCGGGCGGAGCGGGCGGGCACAAAGGAGCCCATCTGGGCCATGAGCACGATGAGGGCCACCTGCCGCATATAGGTGGACTTGCCCGCCATGTTGGGCCCGGTGATGATGGCCAGGCGGTTGTCCTTCCCGTCCATCCGGGTGTCGTTGGGCACGAACAGGGAGCCGTCCAGCATCCGCTCCACCACCGGGTGACGGCCCTCCTTGATGTCGATGACGCCGCTGGCGTCCACCTCCGGGCGGCAGTACCCCCCCTGGGCCGCGGCGGCGGCGAAGGAGGCCAGCACGTCCAGCCGGGCCACGCAGGCCGCGGCCTCCTGCACCTGGCGCACCTGGGCGGAGGCGGCCTCACGCAGCTCCCGGAACAGCTGGTACTCCAGGGCGGTGACCCGGCTCTGGGCGGAGAGAATTTCGTTTTCCAGATCCTTCAGCTCCTGGGTGAAGAACCGCTCGCAGTTCACCAGGGTCTGCTTGCGGATGTAGTCCTCCGGCACCAGGTCGTAGTAGCTCTTGGACACCTCGATGTAGTAGCCGAACACCTTATTATAGCGCACCTTCAGGCTCTTGATCCCGGTGCGCTCCTTCTCCCGGCCCTCCAGGGCGGCCAGCAGATCCGCCCCGTGATCCAGGATGTCCCGCAGCCGGTCCACCTCGGCGTTGTAGCCCGTCCGGATGAAGTTCCCCTCCCGGATGGTGAAGGGCAGGCGGTTGTCGTCCGCGTCCTCCCGGATGGCGGACAGCAGCAGGGCCTGGAGCTCCTCCAGCCCGCCCAGCCCCTCCGCCAGCGGCTCCAGGGCGGCGGCCGCGTCCCGGGCCCGATCCGCCAGCTCGGGCAGCACCGAAAGCCCTGTGCCCAGCAGCAGCATATCCCGGGCGTTGGCGGAGCCGTACACCACCTTGCCGATGAGCCGCTCCAGATCGGGCACCCGGCGGAGGGTGCGGATCAGCTCCTCCCGGGCCACCGCGTCGCCTAAAAGGGCGGCCACCTGATCCTGCCGCCGGGCGATGGCGGCGGGGGAGAGCAGGGGCTGCTCGATCCAGGCCCGGATCATCCGGTGGCCCATGGGGGTCTTGGTCTTGTCCAGCACCCACAGCAGGGAGCCCTTCTTGTCCTGTCCCCGGAAGGTCTCGGTGAGCTCCAGGGTGCGCCGGGCGGTGAGATCCAGCTCCATAAAGTCCTGCTCCGCTCCGCCCTCTGGGGCCGCGGAGTTGAGATGGCCCAGGCTGGTTTTCTGCGTCTCGGCCAGATAGGCTGCCAGCGCCCCGGACGCCTGGAGGCACAGCCGGGGGCCGTCCTCCTCTGGCAGGGGCTCATCTTCCTTCCGCAGACCGCAGTCTACCAACGCCTGGGCCGCCTGGACGGGGCGGAAGCGCACCTCCTCCCCCTGCTGCCACAGGCAGCCCAGCCGCTCCTTGAGAAAGGTGGTCAGGTCGGGGTCGGAGGCGGCGGCATCGGACAAAATGGCCTCGCTGGGGGGGCAGGCCGCCAGGGCGTTGAGCAGGTGGGGCAGGAAGCCCTTGCCCAGATAGGGAACGGCGGCGAACTGCCCCGTGGACAGGTCGCACCGGGCCAGGGCGGCCCCGGCACTGTCCCGGTAGACGGCGCAGATGTAATTGTTCCGGCTCTCGTCCAGCATCACGTCGTCCATGGCGGTGCCGGGGGTGACGATGCGGATCACGTCCCGATCCACCAGCCCCTTGGCGGTGGCGGGATCCTCCATCTGCTCGCAGATGGCCACCTTGTACCCCCGCTTGATGAGCCGGGCGATGTAGCTCTGGGCGGAGTGGTAGGGCACGCCGCACATGGGCACCCGATCCTCCTCCGGCTTGCCCCGATCCCGGGTGGTGAGGGTGAGGCCCAGCTCCTCTGCCCCCAGCTTGGCATCGTCGTGGAACATCTCGTAAAAGTCGCCCAGCCGGAAGAACAGCAGGCAGTCCGGGTGCTCCTCCTTCACCCGCCAATACTGCTTCATCATGGGAGTCATTTCCGCCATGGGGATCACCTTCTCTTTCTCTGGAAACGCGGCGGAGGATCCCTCCGCCGCGCTGTATTTATGCTCCGTAGTCCACAATCACGTACACGTACTGCACCCCGTTGATGTCCGCCGCGGGTTCCACCTGGGCGTATCGGGTGAGGCCGTCCTCCTCGGTGACGAGGGAGCGCACCGTGCCCACCGCCAGTCCCGGGGGATACATCCCCCCCAGCCCAGAGGTGATCACCTGATCCCCCGTCACCAGCCGGGCCTCCTCCGGCAGGTAGGACAGCCGGGCCAGCCCCTCCAGCATGAGGGAGAAGTCCCCTTTCAAAATAGCATCCTCGTCGGTGCGGGCGATCCGGCCCCCCAGCTCCAGGGTGGGATCCAGAATGGTGGTCACCAGGGAGGAGTTGAAATCCGCCTGAGTCACCACACCGATAAGGTGGCCGTACTGGTCGATGACGCAGTCCCCGGCCTCCACCCCGCCGGAGGTGCCCCGGTCGATGGTCAGATCGGACGTCCAGTTGGACGAGGCCCGGCGCACCACCGCCGCGTCCCGGTACTGAAGCTCCGGCCGCTGCTCGGCCAGGCCCAGCAGATCTCGCATCCGTTCGTTCTCCCGGACGGCCTCCTGCCCGGCGATGGCGTCCTGCTCCAGTTCCGCCACCCGGCGGCGCAAAGCGTCGATCTCGGCCTGGGCCTGTTCGTACTGGAAGGACTTGTCATACTGCTCCTGGGCCCAGCCCGTCACCGCCGAGGAGGCAGCCCGGAAGGGGGTGGCCAGCAGCTCCAGCGCCCCGGACAAGGGGTCGTAGCCTAAAATGTACGCCCCCACCGTGAGGACGCCGGCCAGCAGCACCGCCGCCACCAGCAGCAGGCCGCCGTTGTTACGAAAGAATTGCTTCATGGATCTGTGCTCCTATCCGGTCAGTTTGACGCTGTTCCCACCCTGTTGGGCGGGAACAGCCGAATAGACGAAAAACTGCCTCACGGCATTGCCTGTTCCTGATTGCGCCCCAGCAAATCGACCCCCAGGCCGGACAGCATCCGGCCCAGCCGAAACACCGGCAGCCCCACCACGTTGCAGTAGTCCCCCCGGATGCCGGACACCAGCAGGGCCCCCAGGCCCTGGATGCCGTAGGCCCCCGCCTTGTCCATGGGCTCGCCGGTGGCGATGTAGGCCCGGATCTCCTCCGGCGTTATATCCCGGAAGGCCACGGCGGTCTCCTCGTGCCGGGTGACGCGCTCGCCGCCCCGCAGTACCGTCACGCCGGTATAGACGTGGTGCTCCCGCCCGGACAGGGCGGACAGCATGGCGAAGGCGTCCTCCTCGTCCCGGGGCTTGCCCAGCACGTTGCCGTCCAGGGCCACCACCGTGTCGGCGGCGATGATCAGATCGTTGGGACCGGCCCGGTTGGCCGCCGCCGTGGCCTTACGCAGGGACAGCTGCTCCACAATGTCGGCAGGGGGGAGGCCGGGTTCCACGGACTCGTCCACGTTGGGGGCGGTGACCTTGAAGTCCTCAATGCCCATCTGCTTCAGCAGCTCCCGGCGGCGGGGAGACTTGGAGGCGAGGATGATTTTCCCCACTCCACCCGGCGCTGGCTCGTTTACGCCCAGCAGGTAGTCAGTGGATACATGGAAAAGCCGTGCCAATTTTGCAATTGCGGTGGCACCGGGCTCCCGTTGGCCGTATTCATAACTGCAATAGGTGCTGATGGCGACCCCAATAGCATCGGCAACTTCTGTTTGTTTTAATTTGTTTTCAAGGCGTTGTTCCTTGATACGTTGTGCTAAAATTTCCATAAAGCCTCTTGACTATTTATAAATCGGTAGTATAATAAAAATGTAAATATCGAAAAATCGGAGGTTTTGCTATGACAGAACTGATAAACGAGCTCTATTATATGGTAGATGAATGGGCCAGTCAACAGGATAAAGACAGCGGGAAAGCAAAAGACTTGCAAGCCCGCCTGTCCGACATAGAAGATGAAATTGAGCTCAGGCTCGGCGAGGGCGGCCGGGAATTGCTGGAGGTACTTACCAATTTGAGCCTGGAGCTGGAGGAGCTCCACGACCAGGCCCTGTTCCGCGCGGCCATGGGGCTGGGGGCGCAGATCGCCCGCCCCTACTCCACGCACGCCGTTCTCCGTGGTGAACAGCAGCCGGACGGCCCGCAATCCCGCCTTTTTCCAGTCCTCCGGCTTGTCCGCCAGGAAGATCTTGTTGGCGTTCAGCAGCTCGTTGCGGCAGCCCCAGGCCTTCTCCACCGGGAAGCGGACGCCCTTCCGGTCAATCAGCTGGTTCACATTGCCGCAGGTGCACTGGCCCGACTGGTTCTTCACCGCGCAGTTCTCCGTGATCATCAGGGGCAGGCGGCCGTAGCCGATGATCTCGGTGTCCACCGCCTTGCTGAGATCCCGGATCTGGGCCAGCTTCAGCTCGAAGGAGGCGGTGAGGGATTGGAAGCCCAGCCGCTTGTACTCCTTCAGCCCCTGGCTGTTGAACACCTGGAGGCCGAAGTCCCCCCGGAGGTTGAAGCCCAGCTCCTTGCACAGGGGCACCAGCCCCAGATTGCCCACGTAGACGTCGGTGACGCCGATCTCCCGGCAGGCGGCCAAGTCCTCCCGGAGCCTGGGCAGCTCCCGGTCGAAGCAGATCCGGGGCAGCACCGCCGCCACGGTTACGCCCCGCTGGATGGCCCCCGCTGCGTCGTCCGGGTGGGCGGCGATCTCGTCGGCGGGGAGGGTGATCAGGGCGGGCTTGGCCTTCACCAGCTCAAAGGTGAGCTGCCCCGCGTGGCGCAGGGAGACGTACAGCTCCGGCTCCTCCCGGCGGTTCTCGTACCGGGCCCCCACCTTGTACTCCCCGTGGCGGCGCTGGGGCAGAGCGGTGCGCTGGCGTGACAGCTCGTCCAGCACCTGCCGCCGCAGGGCGTTCACCGCCGAAAGGGGGACGTTCAGCCCGCCCTCCACCAGGGTGCGCATCCCGGCGGCGGTGAAGGGGGTGCCCCCGGTCTTGCCCAGCTGGGCCTCCACCTCCGCCTGGGAGGTGGGACGGCGGCGGGCGGGCTCGGGGATCTTGCCGGCGGCGGTGGCCACCCGGCCCTCACTGTCCTCCACTCCCACCTGGATGGGCTCCCCGGGCCGGATCATGGCGTAGAACTTCACTGGCACGCCGGGGCCTTCCCCCTTCTCATAGGCCGCCCTGGCGTGGGAGAACAGCTCCCGGGGGGGCTTGGTCTCCTCCCGCACGCCGAACATATCCGGGCCGGTCTGGCCCAGGTAGTAGCCGTCGGTAAAGCCCTGCCGGGAGAAGGCCTGCTCCAGCCGGCGCAGCTCGTCCGCGGTGGGCTCCCGGCCCTCCCGGAGGGCGTCGGCGTATACCTTCGTGACAATATAGACGTATTCGGGCCGTTTCATCCGCCCCTCGATTTTGGCGCTGGCCACCCCCATGTCCTGGAGCTCCTGCAAATGGCCCGCCAGCGACATATCCTTCAGCGACAGGGGGTAGCCGTCGGCCAGATCCCCCCAGCCGTAGGGCAGGCGGCAGGGCTGGGCGCACATACCCCGGTTGCCACTGCGCCCGCCGATGACGGAGGACAGAAAGCACTGGCCGGAGTAGCACATACACAGGGCCCCGTGGACGAACACCTCGATCTCGATGGGGGAGCGCTCACAGATGTAGGCGATGTCCGTCCGGGACAGCTCCCGGGCCAGCACAGCCCGGGTGACACCCAGGTCGGCGGCCTGCTTCACGCCGTCCAGGCTGTGGAGGGACATCTGGGTGGAGGCGTGGAGGGGCAGATCGGGGGCGGCCTGCCGCAGTGAGCGCACCAGGCCCAGATCCTGTACCAGCACCGCGTCCGCCCCCAGCTTGGAGGCCTGGACGGCGCAGTCCACCGCGTCTGGCAGTTCCCGGTCGGAGCACAGGGTGTTGAGGGTGAGGTACACCTTCACGCCTCGAAGATGGCAGTAGGAAACCGCCGAGGCGAATTCGTCCCGGGTAAAGTTCCGGGCGCCCCGGCGGGCGTTAAATTGGCCAAAGCCCAGGTAGACCGCGTCCGCCCCTGCGCACACCGCGGCGCGCAGGGCCTCGGGGCTTCCTGCGGGGGCAAGTATCTCCATAGGTTCTCTCTCGTTCCTTCTTAGAAATTTGGTATCTGTAGGGGAAGGGCTTTGTTGGCCGGTGTGCGCCTACCGCTTCTGCTGGAGCTTGAAGATCTCCCGCTTGGATTCACTTAGCTCCGACTTCAGCTTGGAGTTCTCCTCCAGCAGTTCCTTGATCTGGCGGCGGAGGTTTTCCGACGCCTCCTGCTCTTTGAAGCGCTCGTCCGCAATGTTGATGGCGGTGAGGATGGCGCCGTCCATCTGGGAGATGCCGCCCTGACCGCTGGTCTCCTTCAGCTTGTCGTTGACGTAGCTGGCGACACGGTGGACATAATCCTCCCCCTCGGCGGCCAGCAGGGTGTATTTCAATCCACCTACGGTGATGGTGACGCGGTTTTGCATGGCGTTCCCTCCTGCGCAATTTATCGGATAATACATTATAACATACTATTTTAAAAAAGGAAATGAAAAAAGTATAAATCCGGGGCTTTTTTTTCGGGTCCCCGGCGGCGCGTTTGGGGCGGGCCCACTTGACAGCCGGGGGAGAGGGTGATATAATGTCTGCCAATCAGCGATGACGGAGAACAGTACCCCGCGCACGGGGCTTCAGAGAGGGGACGGACGGTGCGAGTCCCCCGAAGGCGCGGCGGGAAGGCCCTCCCGAGCCCGGGCAGGAAATGGCCCGGCGGCCCCGCCGTTACCGGGCAAGAGTGCGCGCCGGAGCTGTCAGCCGGCGCGAAATCAGGTGGAACCGCGGACGTTTTCGTTCGCCCTGAGCCAAAGGGCTCGGGGCGTTTTTTCGTTTTGAGCCGAATCAGCAGAAAGGAAGCATGATATTGTGAAAAACAGTGAAAAATCCATGGAAAAGATTGTGGCTCTTTGCAAGGGCCGAGGCTTCATCTTCCCCGGATCCGAGATCTACGGCGGCTTGGCCAACACCTGGGACTACGGCCCCCTGGGGGTGGAGCTGAAAAACAACGTGAAAAAGGCCTGGTGGAAAAAGTTCGTCCAGGAGAACCCCTACAACGTGGGGCTGGACGCCGCCATCCTCATGAACCCCCAGGTGTGGGTGGCCTCCGGCCACGTGGGCGGCTTCTCCGACCCGCTGATGGACTGCAAGGAGTGCAAGGAGCGCTTCCGCGCCGACAAGGTGATCGAGGACTGGTGCCAGGAGCACAACTTCGAGCTGGGCCACAGCGTGGACGCCATGAGCCAGCAGGAGATGAAGGCGTTCATTGATGAGCACCAGATCGCCTGCCCCAGCTGCGGCAAGTTTAACTGGACGGACATACGCCAGTTCAACCTGATGTTTAAGACCTTCCAGGGGGTCACCGAGGACGCGAAGAACACGGTGTACCTCCGCCCCGAGACCGCCCAGGGCATCTTCACCAACTTCGTCAACGTTCAGCGCTCCACCCGGCGGAAGCTGCCCTTCGGCGTGTGTCAGATCGGTAAGAGCTTCCGCAACGAGATCACCCCGGGCAACTTCATCTTCCGCACCCGGGAGTTCGAGCAGATGGAGCTGGAGTTCTTCTGCCAGCCGGGCACCGAGCTGGAGTGGTTTGCCTACTGGAAGAACTTCTGCCACCAGTGGCTGCTGGATCTGGGCATCAAGGACGAGAACCTGCGCCTGCGTGACCACGACCCCGAGGAGCTGAGCCACTACTCCAACGCCACCACCGACTTTGAATTCGCCTTCCCCTTCACCGACTGGGGCGAGCTGTGGGGGGTGGCCAGCCGCACCAACTTCGACCTGAACGCCCACCAGACCACCTCCGGCAAGGATCTGACCTATTTCGATCAGGAGAAAAACGAGCATTATATCCCCTATGTTATCGAGCCGTCCCTGGGGGTAGAGCGGATGCTGCTGGCCTTCCTGTGCAACGCCTACGATGAGGAGGTGGTGGACGCCGAGAAGAACGACGTGCGTACCGTACTGCGCCTCCACCCGGCGCTGGCCCCCTTCAAGTGCGCGGTGCTGCCCCTGTCCAAGAAGTTGGGGGACAAGGCCCGGGAGATTCAGACCGAGCTGTCCAAGTATTTCATGGTGGACTACGACGACGCCGGCTCCATCGGCAAGCGCTACCGCCGGCAGGACGAGATCGGCACCCCCTACTGTGTCACCGTGGACTTCGCCACCGTGGGCGACGACAAGACGGAGGCGGATCACGCCGTCACCATCCGGGATCGGGACACCATGGATCAGGTGCGTGTGCCCATCAGCGAGCTGAAGGGCTGGCTGGACGACAAGCTGGCCTACTAAAAAGGTTCGGCCCCGGCGGCCGCTGGCACGGCTTCAAAAACTTTCTATCAAAAAAATGCGGCCGTCCCCGTGCAATCCGGGGGCGGCTGTGTTATACTGTGTACTGCGCCGCGCGTTTTGCGCGGAGCCGATTCGCGGCCCGGGGCGTATGCCCCGGCAGAAAGAGAAACCCGAAAGGATCGGAGAAACCCTGATGAACTCTATTTTTTCCTGCTTCCTGTTCCAGACCCGCCCGGCGGACGGCCTGTCCCCCAAGCGGCGGGCGGCCTTCTGGCTGTGGAACGCCCTGGTGCTGGCCGGGGCCGCCGTCGGCCTGGGGTTGGCCTCTCTGCTGCTGGCCACGGGGGGCTTCAGCGCCCGGGTGCTCCTGCTGGACTACCTCAGCCAACCGGTTTTGCTCCTGCTCAACCTGCTGCCCCCCCTGGTGCTGACCGCACTGCTGTACGCCGCCACCGGGCGGGGATGGCTGGCCTGCCTGCTGACCGCCCTGCCGGTGCTGGGCCTGTCGGTGGGGAACTACTACAAGCTGGCCTTCCGGGACGACCCGGTCATTGCCTCCGACCTGCTCATCCTGGGGGAGGCGGGGAAGATGGCGGGGCAGTATCAGCTGTTCCTCTCCAGCAAGGTGGTGGTGGCCCTGCTGTGCGCGGCAGTGTGCGTGATCCTGCCGGCCCTGCTGGCCCGAGGCAGGCCCCGGGGCCGGTTCCGGGCGGCGGTGGCCGCCGCCGGGCTGGCCTGCGCTGCCGCCCTGGTGCCGGTATACGCCAGCGAAGGCATCTATGACGCCAACGCCAGCATTCAGCACCTCAACCAATGGTCGTCCACCCAGCAGTACATCGCCCGGGGGCTGCTCTACCCCTTCCTACACAGCGTGAAGGACGCTCTGCCCGACCCGCCGGAGGGTTACTCGGAGCGGGAGGTGCGGGAGCTGCTGGCCCAATATGAGGACAAGGACATCCCGGAGGACAAAAAGGTCAACGTGGTGGGGCTCATGCTGGAGGCCTTCACCGACTTCACCGACTTCGAGGGCGTCGAGTTTGCCCAGGACGTATATGCCCAGTACCATGCCCTAAAGGCGGAGAGCTACACCGGCAACCTGCTCACCAACATCTTCGCCGGCGGCACCGTGGACACCGAGCGGGCCTTCCTCACCGGCATGGGGCCCAAGGACGTGAACTACCGCTCCAATACCTCCTCCTACGTGTGGTACTTAAAAAACCAGGGCTATCAGGCCTTCGGCGGCCACCCCGGCAATAACTGGTTTTACAACCGGGTCAATATCAACCGCTATCTGGGCTTCGACGAGTACCGGTTCACCGAGGACTACTACGGGCCGGTGTACGGTGCCGATCAGACCCTCAACGACTACCTGTTCCTGCCCGACCTCACCGAGACGGTGCTGGAGCGGCTGGAGGAGGACGAGCCGCTGTTCTCCTTCTCCGTCACCTACCAGGGCCACGGGCCGTACAGCACCGACCGGTGCTGGTGGGACGGGGTGGACGGCCTGGTGAAGAACTATGACCTGCCCCTGGAGCAGCGCACCATCCTGGCCAACTACCTGGGCTCGGTGCTGAACACCCAGATATACCTGACGAAGCTGGTGGACGCTCTGCGGGGTGCGGAGGAGCCGGTGGTGCTGGTGGTGTTCGGCGATCACAAGCCCTGGCTGGGGAACAACAACTCGGTGTACGACGCCGTGGGCGTCGATCTGTTCTGGGAGGATCTGAGGAGCTTCTATAACTACTGGTCTACCCCTTACCTGATCTGGGCCAACGACGCGGCCAAGGAGGCCATCGGCCACGACCTGGTGGGGACAGGGCCGGACATCTCTCCCTGTTTCCTGATGAACGTGCTTTTTGAACAGCTTGGCTGGGAGGGGGACGCCTATATGCAGGCGATGGACGAGATCCGCCGGGAGATCCCGGTCATACACGTCCAGGGCAGGCGCATGACGGCGGACGGCGCCCTGCTGTGGGACGATGAGCTCACCCCGGGCCAGCAGGAGCTGGTGCGGCGGTTCCGCTGTCTGGAGTACTACCGGCAGCACCATTTTTCCTACAAAAACTAAAACAGGCCCCGGGCCTCCGCCAATGGTGGCGGGCTCGGGGCCTGTTTTGCGTTTGGAGGGATTACGCCTCCGGCTGGGAGGCGAGGGGCAGGATCTCATGCCGATAGACCCGGCGGAGGAAAATGGCGCACAGGGTGGCGGAAAACAGCTCTGCGAAGGGGAAGGCCAGCCAGACTACGTCCAGGTTTTGGAACAGCCGGGCCAACAGGAAGGCCACCGGCAGCAGCACCACCAGCTGGCGCACCAGCGAGGTGGTCAGGCTGAGCACGCCGTGATCCAGCGCCTGGAACACGGAGCCGGACACGATACCGAAGCCCGCCAGCAGCCAGCTGAAGGCGATGATGCGCAGAGCGGGTATGCCGATGGTCAGCAGGCTTCCCGACATATCCTCCTCCGACCGGAACAGCTCCAGCAGCGGGCCGGGGAACAGCTGGAACACGGTGAAGCCCAGGATCATCAGAAGGGTGGCGTACAGGATGGACAGCTTGACGGCCTTGACGATCCGATCCGGCTTGCGGGCCCCAAAGTTATAGGCCACAATGGGCACCATGCCGTTGCAGAGGCCGAACACCGGCATAAAGAAGAAGGACTGGAGCTTGAAATAGATGCCGAACACCGCGGTGGCCGTGTCGGTAAAGGCGATGAGGATCTGGTTCATGCCGAACACCATCACCGATCCGATGGACTGCATGACGATGCCGGGCAGGCCCACGGAATAGATCTCCCGGATGGTGGGGCCATGGGGACGGAAGCCCCGGAAGGACATGATGACTTCGGGATTCCGGGTGGCGTTGAAGAAGATGCCCACGCAGCAGCCCAGGATCTGGCCGAGCACGGTGGCCAGGGCCGCCCCCGCCACCTCCATCCGGGGGAAGGGGCCCAGACCGAAAATGAGGATGGGATCCAGGATGATGTTGGTGACGGCCCCCACCGCCTGGGCGATCATAGTATAGAAGGTACGGCCGGTGGCCTGGAGCAACCGTTCCATCAGCACTGCGAAGAACAGCCCCGCGCTCCCGCCGCATACAATGCTCAGGTAGTCCGCGCCATAGCGGATGATGCCCGGGATATCGGTCTGGACGGTGTAGAACAGCCGGGAGCAGCTCAGCCCCAGCACCATGAAGGTCAGGCAGCTCAGCGCCATCAGGAATACGCCGTTCACCGCCGTGCGGTTCACCTTTTCCCGGTCGCCCTGGCCCAGGCTTCGGGCCAGCAGGGCGTTGACGCCCACGGCGGTGCCTACGCTGACAGCAATCATCAGGTTCTGCACCGGAAAAGCCAGGGACACCGCGTTCAGCGCGTCCTGGCTGATCTGGGACACGAAGTAACTGTCCACCACATTGTAAAGGGCCTGCACCAGCATGGAGATCATAATAGGTATGGCCATATTTAGTAACAGGGCGTTCACCGGCATGACGCCCATTTTATTTTCCGGCGCGGAGTGCTCCGCCATGGCTCGTCTCCTCCCATCCAAATTTAAAGATGATCGCTTGTTGTCACATAAACCGTTATTATAAGGGATTTTAATTTTATTGTCAATACGGACGGCCCGGAGGAAACCGCTTGCCAATTTGGCCCGTGTCTGGTACAATGAAAAAAATTCGACAAAATTCGACAAAGCGGCAGCAAGTGGAAGCCATTCCCAGGAGAGCCCGCGCAAGATCTGCATAGCATAGGGAAAGGGCAATTTAGACACAGAAGGGGGCGGCGAGGGATGGAGTTGGAACATATGGAGCAGGAGACGTCCAGAGCGGCGGCCCAGCTGCGAGTTCAGTTGGCCCAGATGACGGCGGCCAGCCAGCTTTTGGAGCATTGCGCCTGGGATCCAAAGAGCAAGGGCTATCTGGCGGCCATGAACCAGGGCATTTGCCGGATGCTGCGGATTGTGGGCCGGATGGAGCTGTGCACCCGGCTGGGCGGGGCCATCAACCCTGGGCCGGTGGATCTGGCCGCCCTCACCCGGGATCTGGGGGAGCGGATGGAGGGCCTGCTGGATCGGGCGGGGGTGCAGCTGACCGTGGACTGCCCGGAGTGTCTGCTGGCCCGGGCGGACGGGGCGCTGGTGCGGCAGCTCTTGCTGGAGCTGGTGGCCAATGGGGCCGCGGCGGGTAAAGCCGTGAAGCTAACCTTGAAGCGGGACGGGGACGACGCGGTGTTCACCGTGGAGGACAATGGTCCGGGCCTGCAACCCCAGCGGGCGGCGGCCCTCTTTGGAGGGGGCGGCGAGGCGGCTCTCCCCGACTGGAGGCAGGATGGGATCGGCGTGGCGATGTCCCGGCGGATTGCCGCGCTCCATGGTGGGCGGCTGTTCCCGGTGTGTGAGCCGGGGCGGGGGCTGCGGGTGCTGGCGTCCTTCCCGCTGAACCAGGGGAGCGGGGAGGAACTGCGATGTCCCGCTACCTCCTTTGATTCGGGCGGCTTCGACGAGGCCATGGTGGGCTTGAGCCATCTTCTGCCCGCCGGGGTGTTCGCACCGGGAGAGTATGAATAGCAAGGACAGGGCGCTGTCCCCAGAGGGGGCGGCGCCCTTTGCGGCGCCGGAAGAAGAAATGGGGCGTGGCCAGTGATCTTTCGCCGTCAGGCGGAAGTGATGGATGTGAAGCCCGCATTGACGATGGTGTTGGCCACCGCGGCCAGCACCTCACCGTGGGTCTGGTCAAACAGGTGGGTGTAGATCCGCTGGGTAATGTTGGGGCTGGCATGGCCCATGGCGCGGCTGATCTGGTACATGGGCACCCGGGCACTGTTGGCCATGCTGGCAAAGGTGTGGCGCAGGCCGTGGAAGGTGATAGGGGGCAGGCGGTGCTCCGCTACGAAGTCGGCCAGGTCGGCGGACATCACGTTAGGGTGCCAGGGGACCCCATCTGGGGTGAGTACCAGGTAGTCGTCCGGGCCGCAGGGCAGGTCGTCCAGCTGCCGCTGGGCCCGGAGCTCCTGGAGCAGTTCCAGCAGGCCGTCCAGCGCCCCGATGGACAGGGTGCGGCAGCTGTCGGCGGTCTTGGGGGGCTTTTCCACCACCCGGTAGCCCACGGTGGTGCGCACCCAGCGCACGGACAGCAGGCCCGTCTGAAGATCTACGTCCCGCCAGCGCAGTCCCAGCACTTCGCTGCGGCGCAGCCCCAGGTGGCAGGCCAGCTTCACCGGCAGTTCTAAGGGCTGGCCCTCCACCTCCCGCAGCAGGCGGCTGAGGCGAGCAGGTGTGTAGTACAGCACGTCGGTGGAGGTGGGCCGGGGGGGCGTGGCCCGCTGGGCGGGGTTCACCGGAATCACCCCCTGCTGGAAGGCAGCTTTCAGAGCAGTGTGTATGAGGACGTGGTGTTTTCGGATGGTGTTGGGGGCCAGCCCCTTTTCCTCCGACAGCCACTGATAGTAGCCGTTGATAAGCTCCGGGGTCAGGTCGGCCAGCCGCACCCGGCCCAAGGCGGGGCGCAGATGGTTGCGTATGATGTTTCGGTAGCCGTTGACGGTGGTCTCCGCCCGGCAGGGTTCGATCTGATCGTCCATCCAAAGCTCCAGCCAGCTCCCCAGAGAGACGTTGGCGTTGGTGGCGGGGCCGGCGTGGGGCAGAGGGAAGCCCACTGCTGGAGAGGCGGCCAGGGGACGGAGGGTGATGCGGTTGGAATGAGCATAGGTGTGCGGCATGGTTAACAGCTCCTTTTCTGAGTAGCGTCCGTGGATATTGGCGGATCGGAACCCATGTTAAACGTTTGAAGGGGAAAGGGGAAGGGGGAACACCGCAAAAACGAAAACTTTTTCCCATTCCCTCTTGACAGAGACGTTCCGCCGGGGTATAATGCAAAAAGTGTTCAAAGACAGCGGGTGGCCTGCGCCGTAAATCCCGCCGAGAATGCAGCCGAACTGTGATGCTTGCGCTGTTTTCGTGTGAACACGAAGGCGGCGTTTTTTTTGCGAAGCGCGAGTGTAGACATGCCGTCTCGGATGGACTGGAGGCCACCCCGAGTCGGAGGGAAGTTGAGACGAAAGCGTGTCCAACGCGAGCGTGACAACGAAAAACACCTGCCACGATAAATTACCCGGAGGTGAACTTAAACAATGCCTAACGCAAAGGTTCTCAGTGAGAAGCAGGCCGTGGTGGCCGCCCTGGTGGACAACCTGAAGGCCGCCAGCTCCGGCGTCCTGGTGGACTACAAGGGCATCACCGTGGCCGAGGACACCGCCCTGCGCCATGAGCTGAGGGAGAACGGTGTGGAGTACGCCGTGGTGAAGAACACCCTGCTACGCCGCGCGCTGGACGACGTGGATTTGGGCGAGCTGGATGGGGTGCTTAACGGCACCACCTCCATGGCCATCTCCAAGGACGACCCCATCGCCCCCATGCGTATCGTCAACAAGCACGCCAAGCAGATGGGCGACCGCTTCAACATCAAGGCCGGTTTCATGGACGGCAAGGTGCTCCCCCTGGACGATGTGATCGCCATGGCCGAGCTGCCCTCCAAGGACGCGCTGATGGCGCAACTGCTCGGTATGATGCTGGCTCCGCTTACCAGCCTGGCCGTCGTGCTGAAGGCCATCGCGGAGAAGGACGGCGAAGCCGCCCCCGCGGAGGAGCCTGCCCCCGCCGCCGAGTGAGCGGCACACATACTTTAATCTTTGAAATTTAAGGAGGAACATCATCATGGCAAGCGAGAAGATCACCGCTATGGTTGAGGAGATCAAGAGCCTCAGCGTTCTGGAAGTCAATGAGCTGGTCAAGGCCCTGGAGGAGGAGTTCGGCGTTTCCGCCGCCGCCATGGCCGCCCCCGCCGCCGCCGGCCCCGCCGCCGCTGTGGAGGAGAAGACCGAGTTCGACGTGGTGCTGGCCGGTTTCGACGCCGCCGCCAAGATCAAGGTCATCAAGGTTGTCCGCGAGATCACCGGCCTGGGCCTGGCCGAGGCCAAGGCTGCCGTGGAGGGCACCCCCAAGACCCTGAAGGAGGCCGTGTCCAAGGACGAGGCCGAGGAACTGAAGAAGAAGATCGAGGAGGCCGGCGGCAAGGTGGAGCTGAAGTAAGCCCCCTGTCCCCAACCCTGCACACCAAGGGCTCGCGGAGTGATCCGCGGGCCCTTTTCCTATGTCCAGGGCTCTGCCGCCCTTCCCTGCAATGGGGCGGGTACGGGGCGCATCAAAAAATACGGCAGCTGTAAAGAAAAATGTTGCAATTTGCTTTACAAATGATATAATAGAGTTGTACGAAGGGGAGTGATTGACGTGGCACAGGTGATGATCAATTTTCGCATCGACGAGGACACCAAACGGGACATGGAGCTGGCCTGTAAGGAGATGGGATTGACGATGACGACCGCCTTCACTATTTTTGCGAAAAAAGTGGGGAAAGAAAAGCGGATTCCCTTTGAGATCACCGCGGAGTCCCACGCTCCCCAGCGGCGGGACTCCGCTCCCGGGCAGGATCCGGGGGAACCGGCCTCCGCCCTGGCCCCCCGGCAGGAGCGGCTGGAGAAGCTGTGCCGGGAGATCCGCCGTTCCCTCACCGCCATACACACCGCCATCCCCGCCTCCATCACCGGCCTGCCTATGGAGCGGATCCGGCTGCTGTCCGGCGATGAGCTGAAGGACAAGGCGGCGGGGGCCTCAACCGCCTGTCAGACCCTGTTTTCCAGCCGGAATGCCGACCTGCTGGCCCAAAAAGATCTCACTATCCTGGACGAGTACGAGGATGGTCTATCCGCCGTGTCTCGGGAGCTGCTGGACGTCGAGGGCACGCTGATCCCCATCCTGAAGGCGTGCCCCGGAGGGGACGGCGGCGACTACACCTCCTGGCAGCGGCGGCTGGAGGGGGTATCCCGGCAGTTTGATGAACTCATCGCCGTCATGGGGCGGTTTATGGGCTCCACCGCCCCCCGCGGCGGCGCTCAGGGGGCCCGTGCCCGGATCCAGCGGGCTGCCGGCCCAGTGGGGACGCCCTATGTGCGCTCGGCGGTGGACGCCCTGGAGAGGCAGCTTCTCCGGTGCTACGACAGCCTACCGGAGCGAGCAAAGGCCCGGCTGGAGGCGGACTACCTCCCCACTCTGGAGCGAGCCCTGGGCGAGCTGGCCCGGGCGGAACGGGACGGAGCGGAGGTTGCGGCGGAGGCCGCCCTGTGCCTGCGGGCGGCGGGGGTGCTGTCCCAGGTGCTCACCGACGGCGGGCGGGTGCAGCAGGAGTGGAACCGGCGGAGCCTGGAGGCAGAGGTGGAGGCGCTGGAGCGCCTTGCCGCCATGCGGGGGGACGTGGCCGGGGAGTTAGATCAGCCGGATTGAAGAAGATTACAAGCCGTCGAGAGGCTCCGGGCGTCCGCCCGGGGGCCGCTGTCTCGGCTTGTTTGAGATAGAAGAACTACCCTGTGCAGAATTTGAAAGGAGGAGTCCTCATGCCATTCAACCTTCAGATTGTGATCCCCATCGTGATCGCGGTCATCGCCGTCATCGTCGTCATCCTGCTGGGCTACGTCAAGGCGCCCCCCGATCAGGCGTATATCATCTCCGGCCTGAAAAAAGAGAGCAAGGTGCTCATCGGCCGGGCCGGCATCCGCGTGCCCATCTTCGAGCGGCTGGATAAGCTGTACCTGGGACAGATGACGGTGGATATCAAGACGGAGCAGTCCGTCCCCACCAGCGACTTCATCAACGTGAACGTGGACGCCGTGGCCAAGGTGCGCATCTCTCCCCACGCGGACGGCATTAAGCTGGCGGCCAAGAACTTCCTGAACAAGAAGCCCGAGGAGATCACCCGGGATCTCCAGGACTCCCTCCAGGGCAATATGCGTGAGATCATCGGCACTCTGTCCCTGAAGGAGATCAACACCGACCGGGATTCCTTCTCCGACCAGGTGATGCAGAAGGCCAGCAAGGACATGGATAAGCTGGGCATTGAGATCCTGTCCTGCAACATCCAGAACGTCACCGACGAGAACGGCCTGATCAAGGATCTGGGCGCGGACAACACCAGCCTCATCAAGAAAAATGCCGCCATTGCCAAGGCCCAGGCCGACCGGGACATCGCCATCGCCCAGGCCCAGGCGGAGCGGGAGTCCAACGAGGCCCGGGTGCAGGCGGACACCCAGATCGCCCAGAAGCAGACCGAGCTGGATATCCGCCGGGCGGAGCTGAAGATTCTGGCGGACGGCAAGAAGGCGGAGGCGGACGCCGCCTACGAGATCCAGAGCCAGGAGCAGCGCAAGAGCATCGAGACCGCCACCGTCAACGCCGAGATCGCCAAGACCCAGCGCCAGGCCGAGCTGAAGCAGGCGGAGGTTGAGGTGCAGAAGCAGACGCTGGAGGCCGAGATCCGGGCCAAGGCGGACGCGGAGCGCTACCGCCAGCAGCAGGAGGCGGAGGCCGACCTGTTCAAGCGGCAGAAGGACGCGGAGGCCGCCCGTTACGAGCAGGAGCAGAAGGCCCAGGCGGAGATGAAGATCGCCGAGGCTCAGAAGTTCGCCAAGGAGCAGGAGGCGGAGGGCATCGCCGCTGTGGGTAAAGCCGAGGCCGAGGCCATCCGGGCTAAGGCGCTGGCGGAGGCCGAGGGCATCGACAAGAAGGCGGAGGCCATGAAGAAGTACGGCGAGGCCGCCGTCATCGAGATGGTGATGCAGGCCCTGCCCGAGATCGCCAAGTACGTGGCCCAGCCCCTGTCCAAGGTGGACAAGATCACCATGTACGGCGAGGGCAACAGCGCCAAGCTGCTGGAGGACATCATCACCGGCACCTCCCAGGTCACCGAGGGCATCACCCAGAGCATGGGCATCGACGTGAAATCCCTGGTGGCCGGTATGCTGGGGGGCAGGCTGGCGGCCGGGCCGGACAAGACGGTTGTGATCCAGAGCCCCCCGCAGGCGGAGCAGCCCAGGGCGGAGGACGCCCCTGCGCCCCAGCCGGACGAGGAGTAAACGCAGACGGGGCTATTTGAAGCCCAGCCCCGTTCCAACGCGAAAAGAGGCCGTCCCGCATCGCGGGACGGCCTCTGTGTTATTCCTACGCCTCTGTGGCCCCGGGATTGCCCAGCCCATCCCGCAGGGCCCGGAGCTGATCGGCGGAATAGCGGTACACCTTGTCGCAGAACTGGCAGGTCAGCTCCGCGCCGTCCTGTTCCCGGATCAGCTTGTCCAGCTCGTCCTTCCCCAGGCTGATCAGCGCCCGGGACACCCGCTCTTCCGAGCAGTAGCAGCGGTATTCGATGGGGACGGTCTCCAGCACCTCCAGCTCAAAGTCAGCCAGTATCTCCCGCAGCAGCTCCAGAGGGGCCATCCCCCCGTCCAGCCGGGCGCTCACCGCGCCTAAGCGGGCCACGCCCCGTTCCACCGCGGAGATCACCGCATCGTCCGCCCCGGGCAGCAGCTGGATCAGGTAGCCCCCGGCGGCCTGCACCGTCTGATCCGGGGCAATCAGCACGCCCAGGGCGCAGGCGGTGGGCACCTGCTCGCTCTCCACAAAGTAGGCGGCGACGTCCTCCGCGATCTCGCCCCCCACCAGCTGCACCGAGCCGATGTAGGGCTCCTTCATCCCCAGATCCCGGATGACGGTGAGATCGCCGTCGCAGCCCACGGCGGCCCCCACGTCCAGCTTGCCCTTGGCCTTCCGGGGCACGTCCACGGCGGGGTTCTGCACATAACCCCGCACATTGCCGGAGCTGTCCGACACGGCGGTAAGGGCGCCCAGGGGCCCTCCGCCCCGCACTCGCAGGGTGACGGAGCCCTCCTCCTCCTTCATGACGGCGCCCATCATGGACGCGGCCATCAGCAGCCGCCCCAGGGCGGCGGAGGCCACCGGCCAGCAGTCGTGGATGGCCCGGGCCCGCTCCACCGTGTCCCGGGCGGTGATGGCCATGGCCTTGATGGGCGCGTCCTTGGCGATGACGCGAATGAGTTGATCCATACGGTTCTATCCGTCCTTTCCGGCGGCGAAAAACACCCGCTGGGCCCCCGGCCTGGGGGCGGTCATGGTCATGCCGCCATACTGCTTCACACTCTGGAAGCCTGCCTCCCGGAGGAAGTCCTCCAGCTCCTCCATGGTGTAGGCGTACTCCTCATGGTACTCCCCCTCCCGCAGCCAGCTTCCGTCCTCCTGCCGGAGGAACAGATCCAGGCCGTAGCCGCATACGCGGCGGCGGGCGTGGTAGTCCGCCCGCCACACGCAGTAGAGGTCGTCGTCCTCATCCAGACAGGTCTGGCCGTCCGCCCCCTCCAGGGCGGCGGGGGTTTTCACGTCAAAGAGGAACAGCCCGCCGGGGGACAGGCTGTCGAACACGCTCCGGAACATCCGCTGTAGGCTCTTGGGCCTGGTGACATAGTTCACGCTGTCCAGGCCGGACACCACCCCGTCCACCGGCCCCAGCCGGCCGAATTCGGTCATGTCCCGGCACAGAAAGCGCACGTTCAGCCCCCGGCACTTCTGCTCCGCCACCGTGAGCATATCGGGGGACAGATCCATGGCGGTGACGGCGTACCCCCGTCGTGCCAGCAGCCTGGTCAGACTTCCGGTGCCGCAGCCCAGCTCCAGTACCGTTTCCACCGGGTGCTTCAGCCTGCGGAAATGTCGCTGGGCGTAGTCGGCCCATTTGCCGTAGTCCACGTCGGCGGTGAGCCTGTCATAGCTCCCAGCCAGCACCGTGTAGGCATCCATCAGGACTTCACCCTGGGCAGCACGGTCTTATAGCCATTGGCCCCGTATTGCAGCGCCCGGTTCACCCGGCTGATGGTGGCGCTGGACGCCCCGGTGCGCTGGAGGATGTCGTTGTAGATCAGCCCCTCGTCCAGAAGCTGGGCCACCTCCAGGCGCTGGGACATGGCCTTCAGCTCCGCCACGGTGCACAGATCCTCAAAAAAGGCGCGGCACTCCTCTGGTGTCTGGAGAGACAGCACCGCCTGATACAGCAGGGGACAGGGCTTGTGAAGCTGGTTTTGCATAGGACATCCTCCCGTGAACTTGGTTGGGCGGCGGAGGAAGATCTGTCTCCTGCTCCGCCGTCCAAGCCATATTGTAGCACGACGCTTTACGGAAGTAAAGAGGAAAACGGAAAAAGGGACCGCCGCAAAAGCGACGGCCCCTGGTGCAGGCATGGGGGTTAGACGTTGAAGCGGAACATTCTAAACCCAAATCCTACCATATTCATAGCCTCCCGTTGTGTATCATTATTTCAGAAATCGGTGTTGTTCCTTGTCCATTATATACCATAAATTCCGCTCTGCGTCAAGGCGTTAAGGGTAAAGGTAAGGGTACAACCTGGGGCCGGACTTGTCCCAGCGGCCCCACATAGGAAATGGCGAATGGCGCTTTATTTATAGTAGCTTCTCTGTCAGGGAACGCCAAGCATTTTCCGTGTCACACTGATATTATCTATTGTAATAGAACTAAGCGTAATAAGCCAAGAGAACAGGAGAATTTATGAGTATGGACAGCAATATGGATTATGGGATTATGGAACCGGCTGTGATGGTGAAAGAGGTGACACGACCTCATATGAAGCGTGTCTATCGGAACATCGCTATGAATGACCGGGTGCAGATGTACTACTGGCGTATGGCCTATGTGGCTGTAAGAAATAAAGAGTTACCTACTGCCATGATTCGGTCGATAGGCAGACGGTCCAACCATATTGGGACTTGTAATCAATTCTGGCGGACCGTAACCTATGAAGCTAACCGGGTGAAAGTGTTAGAGGGAACCTGTCGATGTAAAGACAAGTTCTGCCATAACTGCAACCAGGCGAATAAAATGGTGCGTAAAAGCCGCTACCTTCCCTATCTGGAGCCGTTTCGGGATTCCTTGTATCATATAACGCTGACAGTGCCTAACTGTTGTGGGGATGATTTGAGAGCGACAGTACACCATATGTCCCGTTGCTTTAAGAAGCTCAAAAACTATTTGGATGGAAACATAAAAGTGCGGGATATGGACCTCTTGCAGTATGGCTTCCAAGGCTGTATCCGCACTCTGGAAATCACCTATAAAGAGGACTGCTATCACCCGCACTTCCATGTTGTCGCCGTTTTGGGGAACGGTAACGCTTTGGAGCATAAGCATATTTTCAATGAGTTCTCCCGCTCGAAGGGCCATGAAGACAGGCTGTTCTCTGACTTTGAAATCATTATCCAGCGTATGTGGTGGCTACTGGTGAACGGGAAACGGCTCACTGCTGATAATATCCTTGGAGAAGACAGCGGCCTTGGCCGATATAGCTGTGTAGTTGATAAATGTCAGCCCGATGACCTTGAAAGCCTGTTTGGATATGTTACCAAGACGTGTTCAGAGGATAACACCCCCATGACCTATGAAAACTTCAAATGCCTGTTCCTTGCTTTGAAAGGTGTTCGCCAGATTCAGCCCTATGGGGTATTCTACGGAACTACTAAGGCACTGGACACAGCGGATTATACTGCGCAAGAGCTAAGAGACTATTTGACTTATGATGAACAGCCCGTAAGAAGAACCTATGAGCGATGGAGCAGCTTGGCCTATGACACCGAATATGTTATTCTCAAAGCCAGGTATCAGCCCCGAAAAGTTTAAAGTTTAAATTTAAACTGGGGGTATCTTTAAAAAATTTAGAAATCAGCAGATTATCCATCATCCATCTGAACGAATGGGATTTAAAGATTCTTAAAACATATTTTAAACCCATCAATTTCAGCCATATGGCTTTGAATGGTCGAATTTAAGCCGATTTTAAAGAATTTAGGGTTGATACGGAAAACGGCTTAGAATGCGTTATACGGTGCGCCTACCCTCTGTTGAGTAATTTCCCAGGAGGAGCGGGAAACGTGCCGTAGCGGTGATTTCTGGACAGCAGAAGGGGGCGTTCCCGCTCGACAGCGGGGCCGTCCCCCTCACCATCTCAAAATCAAGATTGTTCGTCCAGATAGCCGAACATGAGCTTGACCATGTTTACCGCAAGAGCCTTTTCATCCTCAGTCCTGCCGTTCATGAGCTGGCTCCATAGGCGGTACTGTCCATCGTCTCCCGGAACTACGGAATCAGAAAGAAGATAGTCAACCGATACCCCCAGCCGATTGACCACGGCTATCAGATTATCCAGCGTCAGACTGCGTTCTCCCCGTTCAATCTGGCCTATGTAGGCCGTGGAGAGGTTCACGTCCTCTGCCAGCTTTTCCTGTGTGAGATTCAGCTTTAACCGTTCCTCACGAATCCGCTTTCCCAATGCCTGATGTTCCATGTGGTATCCTCCAACGCTGATAGTATATGCAAATGATACTAATTGCATAGGCGGTCTGTAATCCACAGGGTGCATTATTAACTTATGCTCTGTGTTGCTTTTTCCTCTGCTATGTGCTAAAATGTCGGCATATAGCAAAAGGAGGCGCAACTATGAATGTAATTCTCAGCAGAAAAGGCATGGACAGCAGGGCCGGTGGAATCCCCAGCCCTATCCTCCCGGATGGTACGCTGCTGTCCTTTCCCATCCCGGACGGCACGAGCGGGAAACCCTATGCGGACTTGACCTACAAGGGCCAGAGCTTACAGGAAATCATCCGGCAGGTCAGCCCCCGGTTTGACTTTGCCAAGAATGCGACCTGCCACCTTGACCCGGACATATACAATGGACTGGGCGGCAGAGGGAGCAGTTGGAAACCAGCCTATGGACAGTGTGACGCCTCTGCCACGCACTTGGACAAGATGGGCGTGGGGATTGGTGATGTGTTCCTGTTCTATGGGATGTACCGCCAGACGGAATACCGGGAGGATGGTACACTACAGTATACCCGTGGCGCTCCCATCCTACATATCATCTACGGTTATATGAAGGTTGGGGAAATCCTGCGTGACCCCGTGGAGATCAAAGCCCGCTGTCCCCAGCACCCCCACGCTTTTAATGCGGAGCGGGGCAATAACCGGCTCTATATCCCGGACGCATACGGCACGTTCCGCTATGATGATAAGCTGGTGCTGACAAAGAAGGGTCAGGACAGTCGGCGGCTGTGGGCCTTGCCGCCCTTCTTTGCGGAGAATGGTATCTCCATCTCTTGGCAAGGTGATAATAGGCCAGTTTTGAAGGATGGCTATGCAGAATTGAACTCCGTTTGTCGGGGACAGGAATTTGTCATTACCACGTCAACCGCCGAGCTTCAACAAAAATTGTTGGACTGGGTGGAAAATGTGATTGCATAGGAGGTATCAAATGAAAGTAATTCATGCGTTGTTCGCTGATGAATGCGGGTGCATCTATTGTAAAAAGCTCAATGCGATTATCCAGCTTGTGGAACTGAGAACGCCCTGCCTCCACTGTGAGAAATGGCGTGGGACGATCCAAGGCGAGGGCTGTGAATGTGAATGGGATGATTTTGATTTCAAGGCCGCTGTCTGCGTCTATGACCACGTTGCGGAGTATGACCGGGTAAACAGCTTCAAGACTACTCCCCAGCAGGAAAAGCTGAAAATCTGGCAGGAAAAGAATGAGGTTGCTAAAAGGCAGTACAACATTCGGAGATGGGGGTAGTTTCATGGCAATAGACTATGATGATTTCAATCCTTGTCCGGTGGAAGTGATGTTCGCTATGAGTGAGGAACAGGCCCTGTGGGAAGGTGGCAGACGGTGCATATATCCAAAGTTTCCAGACAGCAAGCGGATATACTTTGCTATGGATAAACTTGATGATTCTCTATGTATTAGCAAAAGAATTGGATGGGAGCGGGAGATATGTGTCCGCAAACTTGATATTCCTCGCATTATGGACTTTTGGTACCCGGATGGAACCGGGGCATGGGACTACAAACGCTTGATTGACCCGATTGACGGCGATTGGGTCTGGATTGTCGGATTTGGAGATTAGCAACACATACAAAAAGCGACAGCCTCAGCCTTGTTACAGGCTGGGGCTGTTTCCATTTGATTAAAGTTTAACTATCTTGATATATCCCGGCAAAATCTCCTATTTTCATGTTTAGCACACTGTTAGGGACACAATAAAATTTGTGGTCCAGCTGTTCAGGGACAAGATGAAGGTCTCTATGTTGTTTGAACCATCTATACTGCAAAGGGTGAAGGCATGGTTTTAATACTCCTGCCCGAATCAGCCTGCTAAAAAACACTTGCTTATATCGGTCAACGTGTTGTTCGGTCTCACACATTCTGTCATAAATCATGGTGCAGTCTAAAAAGAAATCTTTCTTGAAAATATAGCCAAATGTTCTGGAACCTAAAACTTCATTTTCATCATCAACGCCATAAGGAATAGCCAGCCTTGCCTTGTGTGTCCCGTCTGCGCAAGCTGTTATCAAATAGCTTTCCCTAAGCATAGAACATACAGTATTTACAAACTCCTGCGCACTTTTCATTTGGGAATTAAGGTAATTCAAAGAATATATATACTTCAGCTTCCACCTTGCGTTCTCAATGCTTCTTCTATCACGTAATGGCAACCTGATAAAATCGAAAAGATAATCTTCAAACATAAATCGGCCTCCTTTTAATTTTCCGTTTGTCATCGTTGAGCCAGTCAAGAAATGCGTCCCTGGGAACTACCATACGTTTTCCAATAAAGATGGTGGGAAAACCCGCTGAGTTCATCAGCTCATAGGTTTTCCCTTTGGAGATTCCCAGAATGGCTTGGATGTCTTTTGCTTGCAGGACCAAGGGCAAGTTGTTTGTTCCGTAATAATCATTCATATACCCACCTCCTTTGCACCGAAGCCACCACTTTGGTAACTTCAAATTTCACCTATATAGTATAAGTCAATTTTACTTGGATGTCAACTGAAAATCAATATAAAAATTATTTTTCTTTTCGAGTAATTTCGACATTTACTTTTTGGGCGTAACGTAGTATAATGGGTGTTGAGGTGATAATATGGCAAACGTTTTTGGAGAACGACTTGAATTGCTAATGAATGAGCGCAAACTAAGCCAAGTACAACTTGCAGACGCTTTGGAAATCAAAAAGCAGTCCATTAACAGCTACATCAAGGGAAAGAGCAGACCCGAACTGGATGCCTTGATGCGGTTTGCTGACTATTTCGATTGCAGCGTTGATTTCCTGCTGGGGCGTGAGGATTTCAAAAGCCATGACAGGATGAAGACCTATGACCAGATGGTTGAGGAAAACTTTCGTGAGAGCTTGGACTTTATGAGCTTTGATAGGCGTGAGTGTTATCTTGAAGCAATCACCCAAAACACCCGCTCCTACCGAACGACAGAAGGAAAACCCTATAACACAGAGCATTTCGACCTTACTATGGAGGTTATAGAGAGAATTACAGCAATCACCACGCTAATTGATGAACTTGACAAAAACACCACTGAAAATAGACCTCTCACATATACTGTCGGTCAAGGTAAGCGTATCACCGTTGATAGTCGCTCAGCGGAATATATGCTGATACTGAGAAACTCACTTCAAGCGGCAATAGACGATGCCTGTAAGGCGGTAAAGGCTCTTGGTGATATTGGCTTTGTGGCTCTTGAGAAACGTTTTCCACAAGTAGACATTGTGTTAAATCTGTCCAAGAGAAATGCTGAGGAAGTAGCAAAGGAGCTGTATAATAAGCTCTCTGCTTTATCTACAGACGCACCGGGGCAAGGTTAGGTGCCCACAACACAATAACGTTAAAAGGGAAGTGAGTAAGCAATGGCAAAGAAGCGTGGACAAAATGAAGGCTCCATCCGCAAACGCCCGGATGGAACCTGGGAGGCCCGTGTGACTATCGGTATCATGGCTGACGGCAAACAGAAGCAAAAATCCCTTTACGGCAAGACCCGGCAGGAGGTCAGCGCCAAGATGACCGACCTGCTGATGTCAGCGCCAGTGATAAAATGTAAGAAAACGCCGAGGAAAAAATGTAATTATGTGGCGGAGAGGAGGGAAAAAAGATAGACTCCCCATAGGGCAGAAAAAGTGCCCGGAAAGGG
>JAETOJ010000086.1 GCA_021768085.1 Bacillota bacterium | reverse complement strand
TCTTCAGCGTCCCCAGGCTGCCGTCCGAGTAGTAGAGGCCGCTGGTCACCTCCGTGTAGCCGCCCGTGGTATTGCTCTGGGCAATATCCGTGGGGGTGCCGCCGGGGATCTGGGTCATGGTGACGCTGCCGTCGCCCACCGAGGGGTACTGGCCGGGGACGACAGAACCGCCCACCGTGCCCCCGTTGATGTTGGCGCCGCCCACCTGATTCACCAGCCCGCCGCTGAGTGCGCCGGGGACAAGGTTGGGCGTAAGATACTCGCCGCTGCCGGGGAGGTAGCTGGTAGGGGTCCCAAAGCCGGGGGCCACGAGAGCCGTGTTCTTGCTCCGGTCCACGTTGGGGTCCTCCCACTCGTAGATGGTGTCATCGCTGGTGGGCTGGCCGAAGAGGTAGTCCTCCGGCGCGTCAAAGCTGTATTCCAGCGCGTGGGCCGGGACGCAGCAGAGGGCGCACAGCATCATGGCCAGCAGAAAACTGCGGAATTTCAAGGGCTTCATCTCCTCTCTTTGAACTTCTTAAAGGCGAACACACCGCCAACGCCCAGGGCCAGCACCACCACGCCGATCATCACAGGCCGCTTCAGGCCGGACAGATCCGCAGGCTCCTTCACGGTATCCGGGGCCTCTGTGCCGCTGGGGTTCTCCGTCTGGCCGGGATCAGGATCGTGCTTTTCATCGCCGTCCGGGGTCTTGGACTCCTCCGGGGCTTTCTCGCTGCCGAAGATGGCGGTGTAGGTGACCACGGCGCAGTTGGCCTTGGACACTTCGCCGGTGTAGCTGGCGCTGACGGTGTAGCCGGTGGCGTACCGGCTGGAGGCGGTTCCGGTATAGCTGGCGGTGGCGGTATAGCGGGTGACGGGGTTGCCCTCGCCGTCCACGTCCATGGACTCGCTCCACTTCACATCCCCCAGGGTCAGGGTCTTGCCCTTGTCCTCAATGCTCTTGGGGATGAGGGACACGTCCGCCTCAGACAAATTCGGGTAGCTGCGGCTGGCGGTGAGGGTGCTGGTCTTGGTGGCGTAGCCGTCCGTGGTGACCTGGACGCTGGTGTGGTCCAGGCGCAGGACGCCAACGTAGCCGTCCTCGGTGGTCACCTCCATCTCCGCGTCCAGCCGCTGGAGGATGGCCTCCAGGCTGTTGGTGTCGCTGGCCTGGGTGACCGTTTCGGTGTGGGTCTGGATGTCCACGCCCACCTCGTCCTTCCGGGTCATGTCCAGCAGGTAGTAGTGCCGCCCGTTCCGGGTGAAGTTCCCGGTGGGGATGAGGCTGGGATCGTCCGACAGGGAGAGCTGATAGGTCTTGTTGATCCGCAGCTCGTCAAAGTCGCCATAGGTATACTCCTCCACGGAGATGGGGTAGTAGCTGGCGCTCTGGCCGCCATCGGCGGGTTCCGCAGCCAGGGCGGTGGCGCTCCCGGCCATAACGATGGCAAGGGCGCACAGGATAGTAAAGATGCGTTTCATGGGATAATTCCTCCATTTTTAGTTTTTTTTGAGCCTGAATGATACGGTTATCTGGCCGTTGCCTGACTGCGTCGTCGCAAGCTCCGTATCCCTCGCCCCGCCGCAAGCGGCAGGGTTCGCTCACTTCGCTGCTCCTCCTTTTCCCACGGCACCCGCTTCGCTGGGCTGCCGTGGGAGTCCTATTTCCCCCTTTCTCTGGCACGGCCTCGCTGCTGCAGACACTCGTTCCAGTCCTTACCCTGGGCGGGCGTTCGGGTGGATACGTCATAGCCCTTCTGCCCATATTCCGCCTGGAACTTCTCTGTGGCTTCCTGCCCCGGCCCATCCGCATCCAGACACAGGACGATCCGCTTCAGGTGCGGATTCTCCCGCAGGTAGGTGTCCAGCGGGCCTTGGTACAGGCCGCACAGGGCCACGGCGTTGCTGGTGACCGCCCGGTGCAGGGT
>JAETOJ010000085.1 GCA_021768085.1 Bacillota bacterium | reverse complement strand
GCTTTGAGGTAGGCCCGGACTGACGGGATTTCTCGTTCCGGGCTTCGGTGGGGTTTTCGGTCTGTCCTTTCTCCTTGGTGGGAGGGCCACCCAGCACCGCCTCCAAAAACTCGTCCTTGTCCTGTTCGGGGGCGGTGCGCTCCGGGACGGGCAGTTCCTCCCCCGGCTCCGGGGCCGGGGAGAACATGGCGTCCAGCAGCTCGTCCACCTCCTGCTCGGTCATCGGCTCCGCCGCTGCTGGCGCTTCCGGGGCGTCGCTCTCTTGCTCCTGTCGGCTCCGCTCGATCTCGCTCCTGACCTCGGCCATATCCACCGTAGCCAGGTTGAAACGCTCAAAGATACGGTTGATCTTGCTGGCGTCCTCGGCCCGTACCATGATGTCGGTCAGACCGTCCGTGGCGTCCCGGTCTTTCAGGACGCAGTAGAGGACGCCGTACTTCTTGGCCTCCCGGCAAAAGAGCTGGAGGTCGCTGTCCTTTACGGCGAACACCTTCAGCTCCTTGCCGCTGCGGAGCATATTGGTCAGCCGGGTCTTGCCCTTGGTTTTCTTCTGCTCCCGCAGGATGGCATACAAGAGGATAGCAAGCTGTTTGGCACCCTCACCGGCCAGCTTCACCGCCACCTCACCTGTTTCCAGGGACAGCCTCACGACCTGTTCCGCCGCGTCGCCTGAATAGCTCATGCTGTGTCAGCTCCTTTCGTTCGGTTTCCTTTTGCTTCACCAGCCGTCCCAGGTTCTCCCTGACCTGCCCGGAACGCTGGGCGATGCCGTCACATAAGACCACCTCCTTTCGTGCCGCCCTGATACGGCTGGACAGGGCGCCGATTTTGTCCTTTACTCTGTCAACAGCTACGGTGTCGCCCTGCCGGTCAAGCCGCCGCAGCTCCTTTCGGAGTCCCTGCCGCTGGGCGGTCAGGGTGTCGATCTCCGCCGACGCCGTTTCCCGGTGGGCGGTCAGCTCCCCGATGGTGCTGATGTGCTGTTTTCCCAAAAACCGGGTTTCCGCGTCCAGCCTGTCCAGTTTGGCGATGTCCTCACGCAGCAAAAAAGACACCCGCTTGAGGGATGCCGGTCGTTTGACGATGATATGAAGTTCATAGCAGTAACGGAAGTACAGCGCCCGCAGGCCGGTGACTTTCTTCCGGGGCTTTCCCCGTACCCGGCAGCGCCGGAGCGGGCGATGCACCACCTCCGGGAATGGCACTTGTTTTTGGAGGTTGTGCAGAATACGATCCTTGATCTCGTCCAACGTGTAGCCTTCGCCCAGCTTGTGGAAACGGAAATACCCGCCAGCGTCGGGCGGTTTCAGGGCCGGATATTTCAGAGGCTTGCCGCCCTTGCCCCTTATTTTGAGTTGGTAGCCCATCTCACCCATCACCCGGAGAAAGTCGCGCTCGGTGGTGGAGGCGAGGATGGCCCGATCAATGTCCGCCCGGATGGTGCCCCGGTGGGTGGGCTTGCCGTTCTGCTCGGCCTGCCATTCTGCGTAATTTTTGGCCCGCCCGCCGGGGTTTTCGATGACGGAAATGGCGTACTCCCGGCAAAGCCGGTCTGACACCTCCCGCATACGGGCGTAGTCGGCGGGAGAATTGTAGAATTTGTAGCCGTCAGCCCAGGACACCGAATTTATCACAAAATGATTATGATAATGGCCGGTGTTACAGTGGGTCGCCACCACCACCTCAAAGCGGTCGCCCCACAACTCTTGGGCCAGCTTGACGCCGATCTCATGGGCGGTTTCCGCCGTTACCTCGTCTGCCTTAAAGGACTGATAGCCGTGGTAGCACACCCGGCCCCCCAGCTTGCCCCATAACCGCTTTGTTTCCATGAATTGAGCGGCGGCGGTATTCTCCCGGCAGTTCAGGCAGGACACATAGGAGCGGCGCTCGGTTTTCATATCATCGGCGGCGTACTCCACCACATTGTCAACAGCATGGAGGGACGCCTGTTCCTCATAGCTGCCCT
>JAETOJ010000084.1 GCA_021768085.1 Bacillota bacterium | reverse complement strand
GCTTTGAGGTAGGCCCGGACTGACGGGATTTCTCGTTCCGGGCTTCGGTGGGGTTTTCGGTCTGTCCTTTCTCCTTGGTGGGAGGGCCACCCAGCACCGCCTCCAAAAACTCGTCCGTGTCCTGTTCGGGGGCGGTGCGCTCCGGGACGGGCAGCTCGCCCTCCTGTTCCGGGGGCGGGGAGAGCATGGCGTCCAGCAGCTCGTCCACCTCCTGCTCGGACATTGGCTCCGCCGCCGCTGGCGCTTCCGGGGCGTCGCTCTGCTGCTCCTGTCGGCTCCGCTCAATCTCGCTCCTGACCTCGGCCATATCCACCGCAGCCAGATTAAACCGCTCAAAAATGCGGTTGATCTTGCTGGCGTCCTCGGCCCGCACCATAATGTCGGTCAGACCGTCCGTGGCGTCCCGGTCTTTCAGGACGCAGTAGAGAACGCCGTACTTCTTGGCCTCCCGGCAAAAGAGCTGGAGGTCGCTGTCCTTTACGGCGAACACCTTCAGCTCCTTACCGCTGCGGAGCATATTGGTCAGCCGGGTCTTGCCCTTGGTTTTCTTCTGCTCCCGGAGGATGGCATACAAGAGGATGGCAAGCTGCTTGGCACCCTCACCAGCCAGCTTCACCGCCACCTCACCTGTTTCCAGGGACAGCCTCACGACCTGCTCCGCCGCGTCGCCTGAATAGCTCATGCTGTGTCAGCTCCTTTCTTTCAGTTTCCTTTTGCTCTACCAGCCGTTCCAGGTTTTCCTTGACCTGCCCGGAACGCTGGGCGATGCCGTCACATAAGACCACCTCCTTTCGTGCCGCCCTGATACGGCTGGACAGGGCGCTGATCTTCTGCTTTACCTCGTCAACAGCCACGGTGTCACCCTGCCGGTCAAGCCGCCGCAGCTCCTTTCGGAGTTCCTGGCGCTGGGCGGTCAGGGCGTCGATCTCCGCCGACGCCGTTTCCCGATGGGCGGTCAGCTCCCCGATGGTGCTGATGTGCTGTTTTCCCAAAAACCGGGTTTCCGCGTCCAGCCTGTCCAGCTTGGCGATGTCCTCCCGCAACAAAAAAGACACCCGTTTGACGGATGCCGGTCGTTTTACGATGATGTGAAGCTCATAGCAGTAACGGAAGTACAGCGCCCGCAGGCCGGTGATTTTCTTCCGTGGCTTTCCCCGCACCCGGTAGCGCCGGGGCGGGCGATGCACCATCTCCGGGAATGGCACTTGCTTTTGGAGGTTGTGCAGAATACGCTCCTTGATCTCGTCCAAGGAGTAGCCCGCGCCCAGCTTGTGGAAACGGAAATAACCGCCAGCGTCAGGCGGTTTCAGCGCCGGGTATTTCAGGGGCTTGCCGCCCTTGCCCCTTATTTTGAGCTGGTAACCCATCTCACCCATCACCCGGAGAAAGTCGCGCTCGGTGGTGGAGGCGAGGATGGCCCGGTCAATGTCCGCCCGGATGGTGCCCCGGTGGGTGGGTTTGCCGTTCTGCTCGGCCTGCCATTCGGCGTAGTGCTTGGCCCGCCCGCCGGGGTTCTCAATGACAGAAATGGCATACTCCCGGCAAAGCCGGTCTGACACCTCCCGCATACGGGCATAGTCGGCGGGGGAATTGTAGAATTTGTAGCCGTCAGCCCAGGACACCGAATTTATCACAAAATGATTATGATAATGGCCGGTATTACAGTGGGTCGCCACCACCACCTCAAAGCGGTCTCCCCATAACTCTTGGGCCAGCTTGATGCCGATCTCATGGGCGGTTTCCGCCGTTACCTCGTCCGCCTTGAACGATTGATAGCCGTGATAGCACACCCGGCCCCCCAGCTTGCCCCATAGCCGCTTTGTTTCCATGAATTGAGCGGCGGCGGTATCCTCCCGGCAGTTCAGGCAGGACACATAGGAGCGGCGCTCGGTTTTCATATCATCGGCGGCGTACTCCACCACATTGTCAACAGCATGGAGGGACGCCTGTTCCTCATAGCTGCCCT
>JAETOJ010000083.1 GCA_021768085.1 Bacillota bacterium | reverse complement strand
GAGTATGACCGGCTGGAGGCGGCGGCCCGTTCCCAGGCGTCCATCCCGGACCTGCGGCGGGGGCGGCTGAACTGGCTGATTGAGCGCAAGGGGCTCATCACCTGCATGGAGGCCCACAACGGGCTGACGGGCCTCATTGCGGAAAAGGCGGCGGTGCTGGAGAACGGCGAGATCCGGCAGTTTGACGGGATGTGGGTGTCCTCTCTGTGCGACTCCACCACGAAAGGGAAACCGGACATCGAGCTGGTGGACTTCTCCTCCCGGATGAACACCATCAACGAGATCATGGAGGTGACCACCAAGCCCATGATCCTGGACGGGGACACGGGCGGCCTGACGGAGCACTTTGTCTACACGGTGCGCACTTTGGAGCGGATCGGGGTGTCCGCGGTGATCATCGAGGACAAGGTGGGTCTGAAGCGCAACTCCCTGTTCGGGACGGAGGCCAACCAGCAGCAAGACAGCATTGAGCACTTCTGCCAGAAGATTGCGGCGGGGAAGAAGGCGCTGAAAACCAGCGAGTTCCTGATCATCGCCCGAATTGAGAGCCTGATCCTGGAGCGGGGGATGGAGGACGCCCTGGCCCGGGCCTTCGCCTATGTGGAGGCCGGGGCGGGAGGGATCATGATCCACTCCCGGCGGAAGGAGCCGGACGAAATTTTCGAGTTCTGCCGCCGGTTCCGGGAGAAGGATCGGGACACGGTGCTGGTACTGGTGCCCACCTCTTTCAACACGGTCACCGAGGAGGAGTGGAAGGAGCGGGGGGCAAATGTGGTGATCTACGCCAACCACCTGATCCGCAGCGGCTACCCCGCCATGCAAAAGACGGCGGAGACCATCCTGCGCTGCCGCCGGGCCAAGGAAGCGGACGAGGCGTACTGTATGCCCATCAAGGAGATTTTGACGCTGATTCCGGAGGAGTAAAGCGCATATTGCTGCCCCGCCCCTCCGGGCGGGGAGCAACAGTAATCTTTGCGCCGATTCCGGAGGAATAAAGGAGAACAGATTATGGATTTACAAGAGCGCGTCCGCCTAAAGAAAGCGGATCGGAACGAGCTGTATACCCTAAAGCCCCCCTTCCCCACCACCAACTTCCTGCTGGAGCTGTCCAACGCCTGTAATCACGCCTGCCTGTTCTGCGCCCACCAGAAGATGAAGCGGAAGGTGGGCAAAATGGCGCCGGAGATGGTGGACAGCGTGCTGCGGCAGGCCTACGAGCTGGGGGCCCGGGAGGTGGGAATGTACGCCACCGGGGAGCCCTTCCTGGTACCTGAGCTGCCGGAGTACATCAAGCTGGCCAAGGACATCGGCTACACCTATGTCTACCTGACCTCCAACGGCTCGCTGGCCACCCCGGAGCGGATCCGGGCGGTGGTGGACGCAGGGGTGGACAGCGTAAAGTTCTCCGTCAACGCGCCGGAGCGGAAGCTGTACGAGTTCATCCACGGCCGGGACGACTTTGACAAGGTGATGGAGCATCTGGTGTACCTGAACCAGTACCGGAAAGAGAGCGGCCGAGACTTCAAGATCTACCTCACCGGCATCCTCACCCGGTACACGGAGCACACCAGGGACGACTACTTCAAGGTGTTCGACGGTCTGGCGGATCAGATCGTGTTCAAGGACGTATACAACCAGGGGGGCTATATGCCGGAGATCGACTGGCAGCTGAAGTGCACCCACGACAAGGAGCAGACCCGGCGCTGCAATCTGCCCTTTGACGCGCTGTGCGTCACCTGGGAGGGCTATCTGTCCGTGGAGAACGCGGACTTTGAGAATATGCTGATTGTGGCGGATTTGAACAAAGTAACCTTGAAAGAGGGCTGGTACGGTGATAAAATGAAGGAGGTCCGGCGGATGTTCCTGGAGGACTGCCTGGAGGGCACCCTGTGCCACGGGTGTGTCCACCACTGCCAGTCCCCCGCCGCGCCCCTGATGCCGGAGTACGCCACGGAAAACCCGGACATCTTCCTGGATCG
>JAETOJ010000035.1 GCA_021768085.1 Bacillota bacterium | reverse complement strand
CTCGTGCAGAAAGGAACCGAAAGACACGCTTAAGGGGGAGACCGCCGGATCGCGCTTCGCGCTCAGGCGGTCTCCCCCTTAAGAATCCCCCATTTACGGGGGCTGTCAGATCGGGGGGTGGGTGGATACCCTTCCGGCGCGGAGGGGATACGGACGCAGCCCCCCCTGTCGCCGCTGCCGCTGAATGGTGTGGGTACTGAGAAATGGGTGGGATCCATGGACAGTGCGCCTGGAGGTCGTGTGGTGCCTGCCGCGGCGGCAATCGGGCGCGCTCCTGGAGCATAGCGGTTAGCCTGAGAAATTCAGGCGTTCAAAAGAGAACCCCGCGTTCTCAGTGTCTGAGAAACCCAGGCCCGGTGTGGGCCGGAAACCGAAGGGAAATCCGTTCGTCACCCCCTCAAGCCGGTCACTCCCCACCGCACTAAAATCGGCGTGCCCTTGACCTTCCGGGGGTTCTTAGGGGGTGGCCGACTATGGAAGCGGCCCGCCCTTTGGGCCGTTTCCATCCGGAGGCCACCCCCTAAGCGCTCTCTTTGGTTACTTTCTCTCGCGCGAGAGAAAGTAACGCCCCCCGCAGGGGTCCCTGCCAAAAATTTTTGCTTGCGTTGTGATACGTTCGGGTGTTAAATCGTTTTATAGGTGTGGCCACAAAGCACAGACATAAAACCAAGCACAGCCGACGCAAAGGGGGCAAGCCCATGGATCAGGAAAAGCTGGCGGAACTGTTCCGCCAATACGGCGACGACGTGTTCCGGTTGGCGTACAGCTATCTGGGCTGTCGCGCCGACGGGGAGGACGTGTGCCAAAGCGTCTTTCTCAAGCTGGCAGAAGGCAAAGCCGTCCTGCTACCCGGGAAGGAGAAGGCCTGGCTGCTCACCTGCGCGGCCAACCTGTGCCGGAGCCAGTTGCGCTCCTTCTGGCGTAGAAACGTGGGGGAGCTGGACGAGAGCGTCCCCTTTCGGGAGGAGCCCGACCGGGCGGTGTGGGCGGCGGTGCAGACCTTGCCCCCCAAATACCGGGCGGTGGTTCACCTCTACTACTGGGAGGGCTATGACCAGGGGGAGATCGGGGATATCCTGCATCTATCCCGCACCGCCGTTCAGACCCGGATGCAGCGCGCCCGGGCCATGCTGAAAAAGGAGCTGAGTGACAATGCGGAAGGAATACCGGCACATGATGGAACAGGCTGCGCTGAGTGACCAAAAAAAGGAGGAAATCATGAACATGATGGAACATACGGATACAGGGAAGCGGCGCCTGCCCAAGGCGGGCACGATTGCGCTGGCGGCGGCGCTGGCGGTGGGCTGTGTGCTGTCCATTGCGGCGGGCCTGCCCGCCCAGGTGTACCATTTCATCGGCGGCGGGTCGGTGACGGTGGATCCCAACACGGACACCGCCTACTACGACCGTCTGGACGCCGTCCCCCCCGCCGAGGTGGACGAAAACGGGCGGCTGTGGCTCACCGTGGACGATCAGCGCCTGGACATCACCGACAAGATCAGCGAGGACACCCCCTATCTCTATGAGCGCACCGACCCCGCCACCGGCCAGAAGGGCTACCTGATGCTGGGCGGTACGGTGGATGACTTCGGCTGGATGGAGTGGTTCCAGATGGACGGCGACTGGTTCTGGCACGCGGAGAACTGCATGAGGAATCAGTCCAACTCCTTCTCGGTGGGGCAGGCCGGCGGCGTCAGCATCGGCACCGGCGCCGTTGCGACGGAGGATCCCGCCCCCGCCGCCTCCGGGGACGTGGGATACACGACGGAGAGCGAGTACACCGTGGACGACACGGTGCCCTACTCCATCGACTTCCGCCCCTGGGTGCAGAAGGGCATCGATCAGCTGGCGGAGCTGGGCGTGGTGGCCTGCGAGCCGCAGGTGGACTGACCGGCAGACAAACTCCCCCCGGAGCAATGCTCCGGGGGGAGTTTCGTTTCTCTTTGGTTCAGGAGGGGAGCTCCGCCTGGGGCTCATAGGCGGCGGGATCCCCATCGGGGAGGTTCCCCGCAGCGGGATCGTCCGGGCCCTTGGCTATCTCGCCGCTGGGGAGGTGGGGGTGGGTGTGCGCTGTGCCGTCTACGCAGTAGGGACAGTCGCTGTCATACTCGTCCGCGCCGTCGTTCCAGTTGGGCTCGCCCACGGAGTAGTTGGGGTCGGCCTTCCAGGGGTGGGCCAGCACCGCGCCGTCGGCGGTGATGCTGTCCGCCGCCACCCCATCCACGATGATCAAACGGGTGGCGCGGCTCATCAGATCCTCGGCCTGCCCCACGTCGGTGGCGGTGAGGTCGAAGCGGAAGCCGTACCCGTCGTGGAGGAGCTCCACCCGGCGGCCGCAACCGTCCTTGCCGTTGTGGCCCCAGGCGGTGACGGGCACATCCCAGATCTGGTTGACCACGCCGTCCTCCCCGTAGGCGATGCAGGTGGGGGGGAGCACGTCCCCGGCGGTAAAGGCGAACTCAAAATGATCCAGCGGGCCCTTGTATCCGTTGATAAACGCCCCCCAGAAGGAGCCGTCCGCCGTCCACGCCGCCCAGCCGGTGATCTCCCAGCCTCCCCAGCCCAGGTGGACGGACAGGGCGTCCTCCCCGCCGAACAAGGCGGCAAAGTCCGCCTGGGTGAGATCCCGCTTCACGCTGCCGGGGGGCACGTCCCAATCCAGCGCCATCTGGGCCATATCGTCCGCCATGCCGTACTCGATATAGGGCAGCATATAATAGGATACCGCCGTATTCGGGCCTCTGTCCTCCCCGTACACCTCATAGCCGCCGATGGTTTTCATCCCCGGATCCAGGCTCTCGCCGGGATTTTCGATGATGGCGATATCGGGCCGGCCCAAATCCGCGCCCTCCAGGTTTTCGTGCTCCAGCTCCGGCAGGAGCGGCTCAGGCCGGGTCGCCGCGTAGAGCACCGGCCCGGTCAGCAGGGCCACCGCCAGCACCGCCGCCACCCCTTTGTATTTGTTCCACACCGGGGCACGCTTCTGCGGCGCTTTTAGGTTCAGCAGCCGCTGGTGCAGGGTGTCGCTGGCCTGGATATTGTCCATATACTTTTTGTATTGCTTCATGGAATTATCCTCCTTCGTTGTCAGATAAATACTTCCTCAGCGCCTCCCGGGCGCGGCTCAGGTGGGAGCGCACCGTCCCAGGCCGCTGGCCCAGGATGGCCCCGATCTCCTCCGAGCTGTAGCCCTCGTAGTAGAACAGGTGCACCGCCGAGCGCTGGTTGGCGGGCAGGGACAGCACCGCCTCCGCCACCTCCCGGCTCTCCCCGTCGGGGGCGGGGTACACGTCCAGCAGCTCTACCGCGGGATGGCGGCGACGCTGGCGCAGGATGCTTTTGCAACGATTGGCCGTTACCTTCAGCAGCCAGGCTCTTTCGTGTCCCTCGTCCCGCAGCTCCGGCCGCTTTTCCAGATAGCGCAGGTAGGCGTCCTGTACTGCGTCCTCCGCCTCCTGGGGATCGCCTAAAATGGCCAGGGCGGCGCGGTACAGGGTGTGCTCGTGTTTGTTTACCAATTCTTCCAACCGGTTGGAGTGATCCACATCTGACCCCTCCCTTCTGACTATAACACGCCCCAAGGGGGCGGATTGTTGCAGCGCCCCAAAACATTTTTTTGACGACGCATAGGGAACGGGCCGCCCGGTCGGGCGGCCCGTTCTCATTTATTATTCCTCGGTATACTTGAAAATCACAGTTTTCGCGTGGGAGCAGGCGTACAGATCCTGCTCCGTGGCCTTGAACCAGTCCTCGAACTCCTTCGAGCCCTCCACCACGAACTCGTCCACGTCGGAGCGCATAGACAGGTTGTTCTCCGACTTGTACTTGCGCATGAGGGACACCGCGTCCTTGATCTGCTCGCCGAAGCGGATCAGCTTCTCGTCCACGCTGTCCACCTGGGGCCACAGGGTCTGGTGGATGGAGGTGGTGCCCACGAATTCCCGCAGGCCCTTCTGATAGATATACTCCGTCACATGGGGGATATAGATGGAGTACAGCTTCAGCACGTTCAGCAGGCAGTAGTAGATGGCCGCCTGGGCGGATTTCCGCTCCTCCACGCCGTGGACGTCCGGCTCGTACAGCCGCTCCTTGGCGATCTCAATATAGTTGTCGCACAGATCCTTCCAGAACAGGTCGTCGATGACCTTCCGGGCCAGGCCGATCTCGTACTGATCCAGCAGGCGGCCCGCCTCCCGCACCGTCTCGTTGGTGCGCTCGATCAGCCACTTGTCCAGCGGCACCTCTACCTTGGGCACGTAGGCCGGGTCGAAGTCGGACAGGTGGGACAGCACGAACTTGGACGAGTTCCACACCTTGGTGATGGTGCGCTTGGAGGCGTCCTGCATCTCCTTCTGGTCGAAGTAGGTGTCGGTGCCCAGCCGGGCGCTGGCCGCCCAGTAGCGGATCACGTCGGCGGAGTAGGTCTCGATCAGCGCCTGGGGGGTGAGCTTGGCGTTGCCCTTGGACTTGCTGATCTTCTCGCCGGGCTTGGCCAGCACGAAGCCGCAGATCATGATGTCCTTCCAGGGAATGTCCCCGGTGTGGTACAGGCTCTTGGCGATGGTGTAGAAGGCCCAGGTGCGGATGATCTCGTGGGCCTGGGTACGCATACCCATGGGGAGGAAGTCCCCGTCCACGCCGTATTTGGCGGCGGAATTTTTGTTGATCTGGGGGGTGATGGACGAGGTGGCCCAGGTGTCCAGCACGGCGGACTCGGGGATAAACTCGGTGCAGCCGCACTCACACGTTCCGTTGTAGGGGGTCTCCAGCGGGTTGACGGGCAGGCTGTCCAAGTCGGCAAAGTGGGCTTTGCCGCACTTCTTGCAATACCACACGGGGAAGGGCACGCCGAAGTACCGCTGCCGGGAGATGCACCAGTCCCACTTCAGGTTCTCCACCCAGTTGACGTAGCGGTTCTTCATGGAGGCGGGATACCAGTTGATCTTGTCCCCGGCGGCCAGCAGCTGGTCCTTCATGGACAGGATGTCGATATACCACTGCTTGGAGGGGATGATCTCCACCGAGGTGCCGCACCGCTCGTGGACGGACACGGTGTGGGTGAGGGGCTCGGTTTTCAGCAGCAGGCCGGCCTCATCCAGCAGGCGGATGATCTCCTTCCGGGCCTTCTTCACGTGCATCCCGCCCACGAAGGGCACCTCCGGGGCGATGAGGCCGTCGGGCATCACTACCTTTTTATAGGGCAGGCCGTACTGCTCCACCCACTCCACGTCGGTGGTGTCGCCGAAGGTGGCGCACATGACGGCGCCGGTGCCCTTGTCGATGGCGGCCTTGTCGTCGGCGATAACGGGCACCTCGAAGTTATAGAGAGGCACCTTCACGTTCTTGCCCACGTACTTCTTATAGCGCTCGTCCTCCGGATTGACGAACACGCACACCACGCCGTAGAGCAGCTCGGGCCGGGTGGTGGCGATCTCAATTGTCCCCTCCTCCCCCACGAAGGGAATATAGTTGAAGGACGAGTCCAGATCCTTGGTCTCCAGCTCCGCCTGGGCGATGGAGGTCTGGCACTCGGTGCACCACAGCACCGGGGACTCCTTGATATAGGCCCGGCCCGCCTTGGCCAGCTCGATAAAGGACCTCTGGGACAGGGCCTGCACCTCCTGGCTGACGGTGGAGTATTGCAGGTTCCAGTCGCAGGAGAAGCCCATGGACTGCCATAGCTCCTTGAACTCCGCCTCGTACTTCTGGGTGGTGGCCACGCATTTCTCGCAGAACTCGCTGCGGGGCAGTTCCTTGGCCTTCACGCCGCTCTCCTGCTCCACTAAGCGCTCGGAGGGCAGGCCGTTGTCGTCGAAGCCAAAGGGGTAAAACACGTTGAACCCCCGCATACGGCGGTAGCGGGCGATCATCTCCGCCTGGGTGTAGCTGAAGATGTGTCCGATGTGGAGCTTGCCATTCACCGTGGGAGGCGGGGTGTCAATGGAGTAGATGGGCCGGGAGGCGTCGGGGGTGAATTTGTATACCTCGTTCTCCTGCCAGAACTCCTGCATGGATTTCTCCACCGCAAGGCCATCATATCTCTTTTCAAATTCCTGCATGGGTAACCCTCCTGAAAAACCGCCCCAGGGGGCGGATAGTCACAACCTTTTTCGCGGGATTTACACTATAGAATACCACGTTTCGCCCAGGCTTGTCAAGGCGGTCACCGCAGGTTGGCCCCCCGCTCGCAGCGGTTGCCCCAGGAGTCGATGAGCTCGTCCCCCCGGTAGACGCAGATGATCTCGCACTGGTTGGGGCAGCCGCCGCAGCCCGCCTCCCGGGTGCGGAAGTCCATGTTCACCAGGTTGAAGTCAAAAGTCTTGCGCCCACTGCCCTTCCTGGCCAGGATGGCCGCGCCCAGGGCTCCCATCAGGTGGCCGTTGGGATCCACGATCACCGGGCAGCCCAGGGTACGCTCGAAGGCGGCCACCACCCCCTTGTTCTTGCTCACGCCCCCCTGGAACACCACCGGGGAGAGGATCTTCTTGCCCTTGCCCACGTTGTTCAGGTAGTTGGCCGCCACCGCGTTGCACACGCCGGCGATGATGTCCTCCCGGGGATGGCCCATCTGGATCTTGTGCACCAGGTCGGACTCGGCGAACACGGTGCACCGGGCGGCGATCTGGGTGGGGTGGGTGGAGCGCAGGGCGTAGTCTCCGATGTCCTCCACCTCGATGCCTAAGCGCTTGGCCTGGCTGGACAGGAAGGCCCCGGTGCCCGCGGCGCACAGGGTGTTCATGGCGTAATCCACGGCCACCCCGTTCTCCACCAGGATGATCTTAGAGTCCTGGCCGCCGATCTCCAGGATGGTACGCACATCGGGGTAGAAGGCGGTGGTGCCCACAGCGTGGGCGGTGATCTCGTTCTTCACCATGGTGGCCCCCAAAATGGCCCCCACCAGCTTCCGGGCGGAGCCGGTGGTGCCGGTGGCCACGATCTCATAATTGGCCTTGTCAAACTGCTTTTCCAGCAGGCCCACCAGCTCCTTCACCGCGCCGATGGGATCTCCCTGTGTCCAGATATACTGGCTGGCCAAAATGTTGTTCTCTTTGTCAATGATCACGCCCTTGGTGGAGATGGAGCCCACATCCACCCCTAAATACGCGTGTTCCACGTCAAAGCACCTTCTTTCTCATGTGGATCATGTCGTAGAACGCCTCCAGCCGGGTCATGAGCCCCACGTCGCTGGTCTGGGCATCATAGGTCAGGTAGAGCACCGGGATCTTGTAGTCCGCCCCGATGTTCTGGAGGACGGGCATCACGTCGATCTCCGGGGTGCAGGCGGCGGACTTCACGTGGACAATGCCGTCGAAGCCCCGCTCGGCGCACTCCCGGGCGTACCAGATGTTGGCGGTGGAGGTGGGACCCATGTCGTACTGGCACAGATCCCGGATCTTCACCCGCAGATTCTTCTGCCCGCTGCCGTACCGCAGAAACTGATTGGTGACGTTCATCCAGCGGTGCACCTCCACCCCCATGTCCGCCAGCTTCTGCTCCAGTTCCAGGTTGGAGAAGCCGTCCATAACGGTGTAGAACTCTCCCACGATGCCCACCCGCAGGGGCCGCTGGGGCTTGTCCAGCCGAGTGGAGGAGAAGGCCCGGCGTACCGTCCGGTAGCCCGCCTCTATGTCGGAGCGGCTCTGGGCGGTATACATAGCGGTGAGGAAGTCCTGATAGGATCGGCGGTAGGCCCCGTCCATGGCGTCAAAGCCGCAGTTTTGATAGTACAGGGCGGTGATCTCGTCCAGGTACTCCACCATGCGCACCCCCTCCAGGAACCGGGCCAGGAATCGGGCCGGGTTCACCTTGGGGTTGAACCGGCGGACGATGCGCAGATACTCCTTCTTCTTGGACATATCATACTCGGACAGGTTGATGAACTCGAACTGATAGCCCAGATCCCGCAGGATCTGCTCCAGCAGCTCCCCGTAATAGCCCAAACGGCACAGGCCGTGGGTCATGAGCAGAGTGTCCGCCCCGGCCTCCAGGGCTTCGATCATATTGCCCAGCATGGTTTTGAAGGGGGTGCACACGAAGTCGGGGCTGTACTTGGCGCCCAGCTCCATGGTGCGCTTGGTGAGGGGGGGCGGCATGACGTATTTGCAGCCCAGGGCCTGCTCCACAATGTATTGGAAGGCGCAGTTGTACTCCGCGTACCGGGGGAAGGAGACACTCCTTGTCTTTGCCTCCGCCATTTACAGCTCCCCCCTTTGAAACCGGATGATGTCGATGAAGCTCTCCAGCCGGGTCTCCACCCCGGCGGTGCCGCTCTGGGCGTCCATCACCAGGTTGAGGATGGGCATGCCTTTTACCCGGCGGGTGATGAGCTCATTCACCATGGCGTCGGGGCCGCAGGGGAAAGCGCTGAGCAGGATGATTCCGTCCACCTGATCCCGAAGCAGGACGATGCCCCCCAAAAGCTCCCGGCTGATCTCCCACTTGCAGGTGGGGGACAGCTCCTTACTGCGCTTGAGGGCGGCGTCCCGATCCACCAGATCCGCCCGCAGGGGGATCACCCCCGCCTTTTTCAGATAGTCGGTAACGGTGCGGCCCATGCAGGCGTCCTCCGCCACATAGCTGTGGGCGGCCAGCAGCACCTTCAGCCCCTCCTGCTTGAGGAGCTGCTCCTGCTTACGCACCCGCTCCTTGTGGTGGACCAGCGACCCCTTTTTCGCCAGCCGGTAGGCCCGCTTCACTGCCTTCTGGGGGCGGCCCAGGACCCGGCCCAGCTCCAGGAAGGCGGCCTCCTCGGACTTGCCCTCCATCTCCTCGTCCACATCGTAGGAGAGGAATCGCTGATCGCTTCCCCGAAACACGCTGCGCACCAGGTCTGGGGTGGACTCAAAGCGGGTGCACATACTCCGGTGGCGTCCGTAATTGCTCACCCGGGGCACCAGGATATAGTCGCAGGCGCCCAGCAGAGCCTGGATGTGGCCCAGGTAGATCTTCAGGGAGAGGCACGCCTCGTCGATGGCCAGGGCGGAACCCCGTTCCAGGATCTCCCGGTCGGTGGGGGGGCTGGTGATGGTGTCCACGCCCAGCTCCTGGAAAAAGGCCCGCCACAGCACCCGGCAGCGGGCGTAGAGCAGGGCCCGGGGAAGGCCGATTTTTACAGGTTCGTATTCCATAAACAGAGTCCTCGTCATCTTAATAAATAATGAAACCGCACGGCGGCAGGACGATGGAGGCCGCCAAAAAATCCGCGCTCAGCGCGGCGGGCAGACTTTTTCGCCACGCTGTATTGTATCACAGGCGGGCTGGCATTGCCATCTTTATTTTTGCGGCAGGGTGAAAAAAACTGTTGACAACGGGCGGAGGCCGTGCTATGATAAGTCTTGCGTTGAGCGCCAAACCATTTGCGCGAGTGGTGGAATTGGTAGACTCGCTGGCTTCAGGTGCCAGTGCTCGCAAGGGCGTGCGGGTTCGACTCCCGCCTCGCGCACCAAGTTGCATTGAGAAAAAAGATGCAGGCAAAAAATCCGCACTTATGTGCGGATTTTTTGTGTTTTATCCGCTTTCACTGGAATCAATCAGAACAAAATAAGGCCATTCATGAAAATCGTGAGCGTGATTTCAAAATTACGCAATGGAAGATGCAAATGGAGCCCAAACCCATGGCTTTCCAGGCCCGTCAACCTCTCAAAAGTGTGGGGTTCTTTGGTGGTGTTGGCAATGGCTTTGTCCTGCCCCTTTGGCTATACTGCAGTCACCATCAAGGGAAAGGAGAAACAGCCATGGCAGCCACCAAGAATCTCTGTGCCCAGGTTCCAATTGACCTGCACCAGCGGCAAAGAAAAGATCAGGCAGGCCAAACCACCAGCCAGTACATCACAGCCCTCATCACCGAATACTCCAAACTGAAAGGAAACGGGGGTACCGCAATCATGGCCAGTGGCAAAAACCGCACCCTCGCCTTCCAGATCAACGAGGAGCTTTTCCAGCACATCAAGGCCCATCTGGAACGGCAGAGCGCCCGCCTGGGGCGCAGCTACACCCAGTGGGAGTTCGTGATCGGACCGTTCGAGCAGGCGCTGGCGGAGGTCGAACCCGACACCCAGGACGGCGCCGACGCCGTCCCTGCCAGCCCGAGGACAAAGGCCGGCGATGAACCTCCACCGCCCCGAGTGCCCCACTCCACTCAACCCAATCTCCACAGAAAGGACAGCGGCCCTGTTACGATATACAGCTTTTCCATATCGAACCCTCCCATTGAATGATGATGGAGGGAGGATCCCATGGCTGTGTTTGACCTCTGTTGTTGTTTTGTTTCTGAACTATAAAAAACACGCTGCAGCTAAAATTAATATTACAGAAACAAAACTCTAATGCTTCACAAATAAAGCATGGTATAATGTGGGTCAGAAAGGAGGCGGCGGCATGAAACGTCCACCGGCGTGGTTGAAGAAAGCGATCTTTCCCGGCGGAAAATGGGCCACCCTGCTGGCTGTTTTGGGCGGGGGCGGGCTGTACCTGACCTTCGGCGTGCTGGGAGCGGATCATCCCTTTGCCTACTTCTCCTATGTGCTGTCGGCCTACGCGCTGACGGTTGTTGTGGCATGGATTGTCAAAACAGCGGTACCCGCTTTGCGCCAGGCCATCCACAGCGTGCCGCTCTCCCATCGCTACCTGACGGACAGCTATTTTAAAGTGCGCTCCGGCCTGATGCTGTCCCTCGTCATTAATCTGTGCTACGCTGCGTTCAAGCTGGCCTACGCCGCCCTATATGTCTCCTTTTGGGACGGGGCGCTGGCGGTCTACAAGCTGCTGCTGTGCGCGGTGCGGTTCCACCTCATTCGTCACGTCCCCACCGGGCCAGAGGACAAGGACGCAGCGAAGGAGCTGGTTTATTATCGGAATACCGGCCTGTTCCTGCTGGTGTCGGAGATCCCGCTGGCGGTCATCGCCATGGAAATCGTCCTGCACGGACAGAGCTACCACTACTCCGGCACTTTGATCTATGTGGTGGCACTGTACGTGTTCTACAGCTTTGGGCTGGCTGTCTCCAACGCCGTCAAGTACCGAAAATTCCGCAGCCCGGTGCTGTCTGCGGCCAAGGCGCTCAACCTGACCACCGCCCTGGTGGGCGTATTCACGCTGGAGACCGCCATGCTGTCATCTTTCGGCGGCGAATACGAATTTCAATTGATGATGACCGCCGCCACAGGCGGCGTGGTGTGGCTGCTGGTGTTGTGCGTAGCGGCTTACATGGTGATCAACGCGGGAATACAGCGAAAACGATTGGAGCAAACGGACAGGAGGACTTCCCAATGATCCACATTTTAGTGTTAGAGGACGACCCCAAGCAGAACCAACTGGTATGCACCTACCTCAGCGACAGCGGCTTTGAGGTCAAGGGCTGTCTCAACGCCAATGACGCCTACGACGAGATGTACAACCGGCTGTACGACCTCATCATCTCGGACATCATGATGCCGGAGGTGGACGGCTTCGAGTTTGCCCGGACGGTGCGGCAGCTCAACAAACATATCCCCATCCTGTTCATGTCCGCCCGGGATGATATGCCCGCCAAACAGAAGGGGTTCCAGCTGGGCATCGACGACTACATGGTCAAGCCCATCGAGCTGGACGAGCTACTGTTGCGGGTGCGGGCGCTGCTGCGCCGGGCCAACATTGAGGTGGAACGGAAGATCACCGTGGGCAATCTCACCCTGGACGCGGACGGCATGACGGCGGAGGTGGACGGCGAGGAGCTGAACGTCACCACCCGGGAGTTCAACATCCTTTACAAGCTGCTGTCCTACCCGAAAAAGACCTTCTCCCGGGCCCAGCTCATGGACGAGTTCTGGGGGGTGGACAGCGAAACCAGCCTGCGGGCGGTAGACGTCTACATCACCAAGCTGCGGGACAAATTCTCGGGCTGCGACGGGTTCGAGATCAAGACGGTGCGGGGTCTGGGCTACAAGGCGGTGCTGAAATGAGGTCGCCGGGCTACGCCATCCGTTCCAGCCGCCTCCCTCTTGCCCTGTTCGGCATCATTCTTGCTGGACTGCTGCTGGCCTCCGGCATCCATATGGGCTTTATCATTTTGCTGACGCGGCTGGAGCTGTGCGACTTTATCAGGGTAAACATTCCTATCCTCTATTGGAGCCTCATCGCGGCGGGGACGACCGCTCTGATCTCGCAGCTGACAAAGAGCGCCTACGAACGGCCCCTGAAGCAGCTCGCCCAGGCCGCCCGGCAGGTGGCGAACGGCGATTTTTCGGTCTATGTTCCCCCGGTCCACCCCGCTGACAAGCAGGATTATTTGGACGAAATGATTCTGGACTTCAACAAGATGGTGGCAGAGCTGGGCAGCATTGAGACCCTGAAAACCGATTTCTTTTCCAACGTCTCCCACGAGATCAAAACGCCGCTGGCCGTTATCAGCAATTCAGCGACCCTGCTCAACGACGGGACTTTGCCCCCTGAGCAGGCGGAGCACGCCCAGACCATCCTGCGCTCCACCCGCCGTCTGGCCGACCTGATCGGCAATATTTTGAGGCTGAATAAGCTGGAAAAGCAGACGATCCGGCTCGCGCCGAAGCCCTATGACCTGTGCCAGCAGCTGGCGGAGTGCGCCCTGCTGTTTGAGAGCCGCTGGGAGGAGAAGGACATTGAATTTGAGGCGGACATGGAGGACGCGGTCACCATCGAGGCGGACGAAAGCCTGCTGGAACTGGTGTGGAACAACCTGTTGTCCAACGCCGTCAAGTTTACGGAGCCGGGAGGGACAGTCACCCTCCGGCAGACCTCCACGGCCAATACCGTAAAGGTCTCTATTTCCGACACCGGCTGCGGCATGACCCAGGAAACCATCAACCATATCTTTGATAAATTCTATCAGGGGGATACCTCCCACTCCACCGAGGGCAACGGACTGGGGCTGGCGCTGGTGCTGCGCATCCTGCACCTTTGCGGCGGCTCCATTTCCGTGGACAGCGAGGCGGGCCGGGGGAGTACATTCACCGTCCAAATCCCCATAAGGAGTGAGCAGCAATGAGCGAGATCAAAAAGGACAGCGCCGGGTTCATCGGCTATGAGTACAAGGAGGTGGAGACCAAGGGGAACCGGGCCTCCATGTATCTGGACTGCTACCCCAGCTTCGGCTGGACGGTGGACAAGCGGACGAAAAACGGGACGGTCACCCTGAAGCGAGATCGGAAGATCATCAACAAAGTGGAGCTGACCCGGTTACAGCGCCATTTTGAAGCCTGCATGGCCGAGCTGGATCAGCTGGAGCGTTCCAAGACCACCGCCGCCACCATCGCGGCCATCGTCATCGGCCTGATCGGGTGTGTGTTTATGGCCGGGTCCGTCTTTCTGGTAACCCACGAGCCGCCCCTGTGGGTGCCGTCCTTTATCGTGGCCGTCCCCGGCTTTCTCGGCTGGATTCTGCCCTATTTTGTATTCAAAAAGCTGGCGGCAAAGCGGGCCAAGGTGGTTACGGAGCTGATGGAGCAGAAATATGACGAGATCTATGAGATCTGCGAGCAGGGAAATCAGCTTCTGCTTTGACGGAATGGAGCGGCTCTGTGCCACGCGGGTGCTTTATCGGGGCAGGAAACTGTCGGTGTAGATTTTCCACGCTCTGACCGACGGTTACGGCGGTTTTATCTTCCTGCGGGCGCTGGCCGTCCACGCCCCCCTGTCCTTTGAAGATGGGCATTCTGAAATCGGGCAGCCTGTTGTTCGGTGACCAGGGTTCCTGCCTAACCTTATCCAATTTGGGCGCAGCGACCTTCCCAAAGGAGCTGCGCCCCTCTGTTGAACGGGTCACGCCCCGGAAAAATGCGCCATATAACTGCGGCGTGACCTCCTATAATGGAAAGCCGTATATCGGCTTCACCCGTCGGGGAGCGTTTCCGGAACTGGAAAAGCTCTTTTTCCAACGGCTCGGCGAGATAGGCTTCGAGACATCCATTGAGATCGACGGGGCGCCCGTCAGCAGGAGAACCTGAGAAGCACCCAGCCTTGCCAGAAAGTGATTTGCTTTTTCATATTTCGCAAACAAAACGCAAACAACCCTCAAACGATTATGCCGTATCATAGCACTTGTCAGCAGGCAAAGGCTGAACACCAAACAAAACTGATTAGGGAGGCATTCATCATGAAAAAAAGCAGCTTTATCACTCTAATCCTTGGCACCATCGGTGGCGTCTTCTTCGCGCTGGGTATGTGTATGGCCCTGCTGCCGGAATGGGGAATGTTCCAGCAAGGCATCATCTGCGGTGTGATCGGTCTGGTCATCCTGCTCATCACCCTGCTCGTCTGGCGCAAAATGACCGGCAAGGCTCCTATTAAGCTCAACGGTAAGACCGTTCTCTCCGTGGTGATAGGCGTGCTGGGTGCGCTGGTTCTGGGTGTCGGGATGTGCATGGTCATGGTGTTTGAGCAGATGGTGCTTGGCGTCGTAGTCGGCCTGGTGGGCATCGTCATCCTGCTGATGCTGATCCCGCTGGTCAAGGGCATCCATGATTAATGCGCTGCGCAAAACGGCGCAGAGTATAATTAAATTAAGGAGTGATACAACATGGCAGAGTCCAAATTTGTAAAGGCGAATGAGAAAATCGCAGAGGCGGTGGTGGATGGCTATAAGAAAATCGAAGGCGGAGTCGTCGGCGGATACAAGAAGGTCGAGGAAAGTGTGGTCAGCGGCTTTGGCAAGATCACAGACAAATTTGTGGGGGAGTTTCTGACCCGCGAAGGAGAGAGCGTTGAGGAAGCCAAGGCCCGGCTTGCCGCAGAGGAAACAGCCCGTCAGGAGGCCGCTAAGGCAGAGGCGGAGAAGCGCGAGGCAGCCCATTCAACACCTGCGGCCCCTGGCGGCAACGGTGGCGTCGGGCAAGCGCCCGGTGGACATTCTGCACATGACCTACGCCCAAAAAGGTGCTGATCAGCTCCGGCGGCTATTTCCCGGAGGACGTGATGGCGATCATGACCAGCGGCGAGTATGACATCGCCTCCATCATCACCCACGAGTTCGGCCAGAAGAAGCTTCTCCAGACCCTGGAACTGGCCGGGCACCCCTATGCCGCGCTGAACGTAGTCATCCGATTTGACGCATAGCCACGGAAACGCTCTCTGGACTTCAGAGGGCGTTTTTCATATTTTAACAACAAAGCCTTGACATTCCACACATATTTCCCTGCTAAAGCAGCCCCATCAAAGCGAAAAGGTAGAAAGGAGAAGCACTATGGATTTCTTGGTGGGCATCGCAGAGCTGCTGAAAAGCGGGGACTGCACCCCGGAGGAGACGGCGGGCTGCTGACCGCACTGATCACAGTTTTGATTGGAACAGGAGTTCACACCGCTGAAATGGTGATTGCGCAGCGTGAAATTTTTTCATGCAGGGTGCGGTACTAACTGCTGGACTGGTATGCTCCTGTTTTCCTATCCGACTTACATCCACGCTGCAAAATGGAAACGGGAGAGGGTCATGCCGGGACATCATAAGGCTTTGCACAGAGCTGCCGAAGTAAGTCATCAGCTTAATTTGCTTAATCCAGATAATTTCCGTTTCCTGGAACCAAATTCGATAAATTTCTACATTTTCATATTTCGCAAATAATCCGTTAGCAAATCGAACATAAACCACTGGTACAATGACGCCGCACTGACCGATAGGGAATGACCGCAAAGGGGGTGTCCTGATGGGACGGGTATTTGCAATCGTAGCCGGCGCCGCGGCCGGCGTCGCCATGGTATCGGCAATCCTGGCCGCTATTTTTTCCAGCCGGGAACGCTATTAAGCCGCAAAAATAAAGAATAGAAAGGATATCCTATCATGAGTAATTTATTCAACAAAGCCCAGGGCCTGGCGCTGGACATGGCTGTCAACTATGTCCTCAAGGATCCCGCCCACAATATGCCCCGGCTGCTGGACGTGGTGGAGACGCTGGACGTCACCGGCGGGCGGGCCCAGCAGCTTGCCACGGTGCGCCCTGTATTCGCCGACCCGGACAATAACTGGAACAAGTTCGTGGTCAAGCTGTGCGAGGAGGTGGATCACAGCGTGCTGAAGGCCACCGTCCGCAATTTCTTCTTCAACGCCAGCGTACTGGGGATGCAGAAGCAGGCGGAGAGCCGGGAGAAGTACGGCTGTAACGTGCCCTGGGCCATCCTCATGGATCCCACCTCCGCCTGCAATCTCCACTGCACCGGCTGTTGGGCGGCGGAGTACGGCAACCGGCTCAACATGACCTATGAGGAGCTGGACGGCGTCATCAGCCAGGCCAATGAGCTGGGCACTTACTTCTTCCTGTACTCCGGCGGCGAACCCTTGGTGCGCAAGGCGGACATCATCCGGCTGTGCGAGGCCCACCCGGACTGCCAGTTCACCGCCTTCACCAACGGCACCCTCATCGACGAGGCCTTTGCGGAGGATATGCTGCGGGTGAAAAACTTCATCCCCGCCATCAGTGTGGAGGGCTTCGAGGAGGACACCGACTTCCGCCGGGGCGCGGGCACCTTCGCCGCCGTGGAGCGGGCTATGTCCATCCTGCGGGAGAAGAAGCTGCCCTTTGGCATCTCCTGCTGCTATACCAGCAAGAACGTGGAGATGATCGGCTCCGAGGAATATTTTGAGCAGATGATCGCCTGGGGCGCCCGGTTCTGCTGGCTGTTCACCTATATGCCCATCGGGAACGAGGCGGTGCCCGAGCTGATGGTGACCGCCCAACAGCGCAAGTTCATGTATGAGCAGGTGCGGAAATTCCGGGAGACCAAGCCGCTGTTTACCCTGGATTTCTGGAACGACGGGGAATACTCCGAGGGCTGCCTGGCGGGTGGCCGGGTGTACTTACATATCAACGCCAACGGGGATTACGAGCCCTGCGCTTTCATCCATTACTCCGACACCAACGTGCGCACCCACACGCTGGTGGAGGCGCTCCGGGCCCCGCTGTTCACCGCCTACAAGAAGGGCCAGCCCTGGAACGGCAACCACCTGCGGCCCTGTCCCCTGCTGGACAACCCGGAAAAGCTGGTGGAGGCGGTGGAACAGTCCGGCGCGCACTCCACCGACCTTCAGTTCCCAGAGGACGTGCGGGAGCTGGCCGCCAAGTGCGAGAAAAAGGCCGAGGCGTGGGCGGAGGTGGCCGATGAGATCTGGGGCTGCTCCCATGGCTGTACCTCCTGCGCGGGGTGGGGCAGGCAGGAGACCGCAGGATGATCCCATGATTATCCACACCTGAATAGGACTGCAAGGACATAAGTGAGAAAATTCAAGCGGCGGGATGATTCAATAAAGCTTCGAGTCATGTCAATAACCTAAACCCATGGAGGGATATCTGGATAGAGCTATGATAAGAATGGTTCAAAACACTTGACAAACAGGAAAAACTGTGGGTGCTTTTTCGCTTTGGCGAAAAAGCACCTTTGTAATTGAACGGTGTTGTGCCGAATCAATTACATTTCAGAAAGGAACAGCCCGCCGCGTCCGCAAGATCGTCAGGCTTGGATTGGGATAAAAAGTCCCCCACCGACCTGAACGGCTTCTATGCCCGTTCAGGCCAGGTGGGGAAGTTCAGGCCACTTCTCAGACCCAGGATTCAAAGTGGAGACTGCTACGATACTCGTACGACTCGTCCGGCAGGGCAAACACGTTGTTGGATGAAAACATAAACGGATTCCCATACTCATCCTTCGCAGTGTAAATACCTATGTCGGGCAGAAAGTCGGCCAAAGGATCCAGATATTGAAGCCGGATCAGTTCCCGTGTGTTCAGGTAGAAGTCGCCGGGGTTTAGGCCGGGGCAAAAAAAACGGAACCTGTTTTTTCTCTCCTGTTTCATCCCAGTATACGCGGGAAGATTCTGCATACCACCAGTGCGGCGGATCATATTGGTATTGAATGGAGGCGTTCCAGCTCTGATCTCCAGCTCTAAGATTGGCGATTGAGGAGTTTAAATTGATCAGCAGGCTGGTGGCTTCCGGCAGGAGCCCGCTGGCATCGGCACCCTCGGCGGCTTGTAATGTAATATTTTTGATGCTTTGGCGGGCCGACACTGCCGCCTGCTGAGGATTGAGGCCGGATCCGAACACACCTCTGTATAGCCCTGACAGCAGCAGAAAGTCCCCCTCGTCTGCAAGGCCCCCGTTGATGACGCCGACAATGCCCATACAGATCACTTTGTAGCTTATGTAATGGCATCGGGCCTCTCCTTTGCCTATCGGGATGGCGCTCTTCACCTCCTGAAGAAAATCAGGCCGGTCGCCGCCCTCCATCAACACGCCATCAGCCGCGGTCAGATACTCCTTTGCTGTCAGCATTCCCGGGGCTGGAGTCGGCTTCTCCGGCGTCGCCGGGGGCGACAGGGTTCGACTGAGCTCAATCATAGGCCGATATCCAGATCCGCGATAAAGCTGGTGGCGGCAGTGCCCAGCTTCTGGCTGACTGCGCTACGCACCACGCTGTAAACATCGTTGTTTAGCACCACCTGCGTACTGGCGCACTGGACATTGGTATCGGAGGAGGAGTAGTCGCACCACAACACGTGTCGGATTTTATTCCGGCTGGTCATGTAAAACGCTCCCAACGCCATCGCGGCGCACCCTTCGCTTTCGGAGCAGCAGGCAACCTGGAAGGAGCCGTTGGCGTCGGTGTCTGTGTGGGACTTCCACAGGGTGAGCGCCCGGGACTCCTTTGCCTTTACCTTGGCCACGTCCAGTGCCTCCAGAGCGCTCTGAACGATCAGCCCGGCGCTGTGGGTCACCATGCCGGCCAGAAGCTGCATAACCACTTCATTGACTTGGAACGTGCTGCCAGACACCCCATGCTGGGAGAAGGACAGGCCCTGGATGTTCCAGCCCACCTTTTGCAGCGTTTCCGTATAGCAGTTATACCAGCCCACCACATTATATTGGAAGGTGTTTGGATCCCGGGGGAACTTGGCGGAGGCGGCCAGCTGGGCCAAGAGCGTGGAGTTGAGCACGTCCGACTTCAGCTGTGCGTTCAGCCCCTCCACAAAGCAGACCACGGACTGATCGTTTACTGCCGCGCCGGCCTGCGTGGAGTCCAGCAGCGTCAACGACTCCTGGGCAGTGAGCAGGGGCTTGGGAGCGGGAATGGCGAGGGTTTGCACAAATTGAAGCGCGGTTTGCTTTTTGTGTTCCAAGGTTTGCTCCAGCATAATACATTGCCTTCTTTCTTTTTATAGTGGGTGGAACTACGGCCATTATACCGAACTACAAAGCGAAATTATGTCGAACTATGTCGAAAGAAATTTAATTTTGGCGAAAAAGATCAAATTAAAGCGATCGTAAAGAGCAGGTCACGGCACCGTTGGACCGTCAGGCTTGCCGCGGGCAAAAAGCTCCCATCCGGCCTGAACGGTTTCTGTGTTCGTCCAAACCGAAAACGACAGTATGTGTATGTCCGTACCCCGCTGTGTACTATCGGGCCAGTACAAAGCAGGAAGAACCGTAGATATAGCAGCTTTTTAATGGAGCACTAAAGCGTTGGGCCCTGCCAAATTAGACAAAACCCGAGTATCCCATGGCCATACTCAGATCAGCGCAATCCTGCGGCGGCCCCGCTCCAGCAAATCCGGAGCCTCTGAGGAACATCCAGCTGGTTGAGAAATACGGGCGCTATTCCTTGACAATATGGCGAAAATGTACTATTGTTATGGGTACAAAACTTTCGCGTTTCGCCTCCCTTTCCTTGGGGCTGGAGGGCGTCCTGTGAACGGGTGATGGTAACATGGTAAATGCTGTCATACTGCTGGAATGCTTCGGCATCGGGCTGACCTTTGTGGCCCTGATCCTCCTGCTCAACGGGGACGGCGCCCGGGAGCAAAAGCTGCTGATCTTCATCATGTGCGGCTCGCTGGTGCAAAATGTGGGCTACCTGCTGGAGCTCACCGCCTCCACGGTGGAGGCCGCCATTACCGCGGTGACTATAGAAAATGTGGGCTCCACCTTCGTGCCGCTGTGCTACTGCTGGTTTATCTACACCTACTGCTACGCCCGCCCCCCAAAGCGGTTCCTGCGGATCCTGGCCGCCGTTGACTTCCTGGTGCTGCCCACGGTGTTTTTCAATTGGAACGGCCTGTTTTACCAGGAATTCCAGTGGCTGTCCACCACGGACGGGTTCCACTATGTCAGCATCTCCTACGGCCCCCTGTACGCCGTTTTCATGATCACCCGCATCATCATCCCCTATATCCTGTGCTTCATCACCCTGGTGCGGGCCATCCGCCAGCGCTCGGATCAGCAGGTCAACCGCCAGTACCAGACGATCCTGATCATCTCCACCCTCCCTGTGATCGTGCTGGTGGCCTATGTGTTCAAGCTGGCCAACGTGTTCGACCTGACGCCGGTGACGCTGGCCATCTCCATGGCCATGGTGGTCATTGTGGTGTGGAGCCGCCGGAACTACGACTTCCGCCACCTGGCGGCGGAGAAGGTGCTGGAAAGCCTGGGGGACGGCGTCATCGCCCTGGACGATCACGACCGCCTGGTGAGCTACAACCGGGCCGCGGCCCGCATCTTTACCAGCCTGCCCGCCCACAAGCTGGGGGAGAATATCCGGGTGGTGGAGGACTTCCGGGAGGAGATGCTCAACGAGAACATCCCCTGGAGCTTTTCCATCAACGGGCAGAACTACGAGTGCCACAGCAAGCACATCATCGACGACAGCGGCCGCAGGCAGGGCTGCGTCATCCTGGTGCTGGACATGACCGACATCAAGGCCTACATCAACGAGATCAAGCGGGTGCGGCAGCAGGCGGAAAAGGCCAACATCGCCAAGAGCGAATTTTTGGCCAATATGTCCCACGAGATCCGCACCCCCATGAACGCCATCATCGGCCTCAATGACATCATCATGGAGGAGTGCACCGACCCCTCCCTCTACGCCCACGCCAAGGACGTGCAGTCCGCCGCCAAAAACCTGTTGGCCATCATCAACGACATTCTGGATCTGTCCAAGGTTGAGGCGGGCAAGATGGAGCTGGTATACACCGACTACCATCTGAAAACCGTGGTGGGCGAGGTGGTGGGCATGATGGACATGGCCGCCTCCAAGCGCGGGCTCATCATGAAATACGACTGCGACGAAACCCTCCCCTGCCGCTACAACGGCGACGAGGGGCGGATCAAGCAGATCCTCATCAACATCATCAACAACGCCATCAAGTTCACCAAGGAGGGCTATGTCCGGGCCAGCGTCACCGGCCGGCCCGGCCCCAACGAAGGGGAGGAGCTGCTCACCTTCCGGGTGGAGGACACCGGCTGCGGCATCCGGGAGGAGGATTTGGAGAAGATCTTCGAGGACTTCCGCCAGGTGGACTCCAAGAAAAACCGCAGCGTGGAGGGCACCGGGCTGGGGCTGGCCATCGTGAAACACCTGGTGGAGCTGATGGGCGGCGAGATCCGCGTGGACAGCGTCTACGGTCAGGGCACCGTGGTCACCATCGTCATCCCCCAGCGGATCGTGGACAGCCGCACCATCGCCGAGGTGCCCGACTCCTCCGCCCGGGAGCTGGAGGGGACGGAGCAGTTCACCGCCCCCGGCGTGAAGGTGCTGGTGGTGGACGACAACGTGATCAACCGCAAGGTGGCCCGGGGCTTCCTAAAGCGGTACAATTTCGACCTCACCGAGGCGGAAAGCGGGCCGGAGGCCATCGACCTGGTGCGGGAAAACCGGTATGATATCATTTTCATGGATCATATGATGCCCATGATGGACGGCATTGAGGCGGCGGAGATCATCCGCCGGGACTGCGGGGAGAACGGCACGTCCCCCACCATCATTGCCCTCACCGCCAACGCCATGGAGGGGATGCGGGAGAAGTTCCTGAGCTGCGGCTTCCAGGACTTCATCGCCAAGCCCCTGGATCGGAAAGAGCTGGGCCAGTTACTGGCCCGCTGGGTGCCGGAGGATCGCCGGCAGGCGGACACCGGGGCCGAGGAGGAGGAGACCGCCCCCCTGAATCCGGACGCGTTCCAGATCGAGGGGATCGACATGGACGTGGCCATGCGCTACTACACCGGCGGCGAGGCGGGCTTCGTGGAGCTGCTGGAACTGTACCACATGGACGGGCAGCGCAAGACGGAGCTGCTGCGGGAGCTGGCGGCGCAGGCCGACCTGTCCGACTACCGCACGGAGGTGCACGGTCTCAAGAGCGCCGCAGCCAATATCGGGGCCATGGAGGTGTCCAACCTGGCCCGAGCCCAGGAGAACGCCGCCGCCCAGGGGGATCGGGAGTTCATCGCCCGGCAGTTCCCCGAGCTGCTCGCCGCCCACCAGGCCCTTCTGGAGCGGATCGGGGCCTTTTTGGAGCAGCGGCAGCAGGCGCAGCCCCAGGAGGAAAAGCTCCCAGCCCTGCCCCCCCAGGAGCTGCGGGAGCAGGTGGAGGCGGCCCTCCATGAGCTGGAGGACTTCCGATCTCAGGAGTGCGCCCGGATGGTGGAGGAGCTGCTCAGCCACGACCTCCCCCCGGCGGCGGAGCGGGGCTTGCGGGAGATTCAGGGACAGCTGAAGCTGTTTGAAGACGACAACGCGGAGGCGCTGCTGGCAAAGCTGATCGACGCGCTTGATAAGGAGGCTGGATGACATGATTCCAACACACACAAGCAGGCAGGCGAACCGCCAGTGCATCCTGGCGGTGGACGACGCGGCCACGGTGCTGCTCCGGATCGCGGACACCCTGGGGAAGCACTATGACGTGGTCACGGTGAACTCCGGGGCCCGGGCCCTGCGGTATCTGGAAAAGGTGAAGCCGGATCTGATCCTGCTGGACATCCGGATGGCCCCCAAAAACGGGTATGAGACCCTGCGGGAGATCCGGGATATGCCGGATCGGGCCGACGTCCCGGTGATTATGCTCACCGCCATGGAGGATAAAAACTCCGTCCTGGAGGGCATCACTCTGGGCATTCAGGACTATATCCTGAAGCCCTTCGCTCCCGACGATCTGCTCAACCGGATCCGCCGGGTGCTGGACGCGCCGCCCCAGAGCGCTCAGCCCCAGGGCGGCGAGCCCGACAGCACCCAACCCCAGGGCAGTGCGCCCCAAGACGGACAGGAGGCGTGACCCATGAACAGCGCTATGACAAAGGAAGGGCTGGAGCAGATCCTGGATCAGGCCCTACAGGACGTGACGGAGCGCACCGCCGGCGTCCGGCTGTACCAGGGAAACCAGCCCCTGGGCGAGGATCTCTGTACCGTCCACATCACGTTTGACAAGGGCTTCGACACCAGCCTCACCCTCTGCGCCGATACGGCCCTGCTGGTTCGTATGGCCCAGAACTCCTTCCACGAGGAGGCGGTGTCCCAGGAGGATCTGGAGGAGTTCAGCAAGGAGTATTTCAATGTTCTGTGCGGCAAGGTGGTGGGGGCCATGTTCCGGGCCACCCAGGTCTCGGCCCATTTTGGCGCCCCTGTGTTCTACCATGGGCGCTATGAGCCGGAGGATCAGGACGTGCAGTTCATCCTCACGTATTCCGACGAGCACAGCGAGGGCGCGCAGCTGATTCATCATGTGCCCCGGGTTCACGAGGGCGGGGCCGCTCCAAACGATAGCTAACAGACCTGCTAACAAATGTCAAGAGCTAAATTAAAGGGAAACGCTATTTTTTGGGGTGCCGTAAAAAGAGCACAGAAAACCAAGCCACCGCCATTGAAAAATTTTGGCGCTGG
>JAETOJ010000004.1 GCA_021768085.1 Bacillota bacterium | reverse complement strand
CTCAAGGGCTCGCAGCAGAGCGGCGTCAACGACCTCAACGTCATCGACGCCGAGGTCTGCAAGGTCAAGGAGGGCAGCAGCAAGCCCGCCTATGGCTCGGAGGCCGGGGCCGTCATTGAGATCGGCTCCGAGCTCATAACAGGCTATTCCCACTATCCGCGATGTAATGAGATCGTTTGCGGCGTCTGGCCCCATATTGCAAGCATCGGCCACCTCCTCAAGAGCGAGGTCGAGGCCCAGGGTGGGGACAGCGTGGGCGAGGTGGAGTTCCCGAAGGTCGGCACGATCGCGGCCTCCGAGGAGTGCTACCAGCCCTACGCCTACGTCATGTATGAGGGCCTCTCCTCCGAGGTAGAGGCGGGCCACATGGCGAGCGTCGGCGGTCGAACCTATCCTATGTGCTCCTCGGGGCTCCGCTGCTCCGAGACTACCTACACGGCAGGAGGCGAAAAGAAATCATGAGCAGGACGATCACAGCGGTCGGCATTGAGAAGATCGGGCGGCGGCTCGCCGACTCCATCGACCACGCCGCCTATACACTGAACGGCGAGCCGAAGACGGTCGAGCCCTTCCGGCGTCTCGTGAGTGCGGACGAGGTCAAGATTTACGTCTACTTCGACGACACGGTCACGGGCACCGTGGGCGACGTTCAGCTCGTGGACACGGACGGCGACGTCATCGCGGCGTCCGACCGCGTCTTCGAGAAACCACCGAGCAAGGGGCTATATGTGGCCTTCAAATACAAAATAACTGAAAAAGAAATGGAGGTACAGGTCAAATGAAACCCTACGAAAAGATCGGATGGCTCGACCACGTCGTAGATGTCGAGACGGGGGAAACCATCCAGGAAGGGACGCCCGTGAGTCAGACGAACATGAACCACATGGACGACGGCATCTACATGAACCGCGAAGCCGTCATTCTTCATGAGGGACTGATTGCCGACAACCAGCAGGAGATCAAGGTCTTGAAGGACGCCACGCTCAACAATATGGTGAACAACGTCTTCCTCAAGAACTTCGACTCCGTGGATGCGGTGCTCATCATTTCCGGCGTCTACGACCCCCGGGCTCGGAAAATCTATGTATAGGGTCGCTTGCACCCTCAAGGAAGCAAGCTGCATACTCGGGAACTTCTTCGGCGAGCTTTGCCCGACGTGTGAAGAATGTCGGGCCAGACCTGACGACAAGCTCGCCCTCAAGACCGAGGGAGGTCTCATTCTCGAAGGGAAGGCCGACCTCGTCATTGAGGGACACAGCGCCATCACGGGACAACCCGCGAAGGTCAAGCTCACCGACTACGGCTTCGAGTTCTTCGGAGACATCACGGAGATCGCCCTCATAAGAAGTGCGAGGTGTGTGTACGTTGGCAGAACCGTCGACTTTGCAAAAGAAGGCTGAAATCTTTCTCGAAAAAGATGTCTACCCCTTGCTAAAGAACTTCCCCCAGGCGGAAAAGTTTTCTCTCTCACAGGAGATCAAGCAATCGTGTTACAAGCTCATCCGGGCCACCGTCATGGCGAACAATCTCAAGGTCGTCAAAAAGCGGCTTGAGTGGCTCGACGAGGCGGACGCCGAGAAGACTCTCCTCCTCGTCCTGTTTGGGGTCGCCCGGACGCAGAAGTACATCACGCAAAAGAAACTCCTCGAGCTGCAAGGAAAGCTCAACGAACTGGGGCGCATTATCGGAGGTTTGCAGAAGTATTTCCTCAATCCTCCCCGGAACTGAATACACGGCAAAAAGTATCACCTATTAGGGTTATCTCTGGATGAGCGGCGAACCGGGCGAACCGTGGGTACAATTCGGCCCGCAACTGGAACAACAATTCGGCGTCCAATCGGAACGTCAATCTCGGCTTCCGCCCCGCCTTGTAGGTTATTGCGTCATTTGCGGCTACGGCTTCGAGTGCGCGTCCTTGTTATACTTCAAGGGAGAGGTAATCCTTCGCCATGTCTTTGACGGCGTAAAAACAGTGAAAGAGCTCCGCCCGGCCCTCTCGTATGGGGAGGGCGGAGGGACGTCTACAATGTGGGTAGAAACCCGCGTCATAGGTGCCAAGCCGTTCTACACTGAAAGGATGCCACGATGACGAAATTCCCCATATTAGTGAAGACCTCGCAGAAGGTCAAGAACCCCGTCGTCCCACCAATACGCCCGCTTCGTCCTTATGAGGAAATGGTCGGGTGGGGCATGATCGAGCTCGGCTACAAGAACTCGCTCCGGGGCCCTCGGAAATACACGCGGGAGGCGGTCAACTACGACCTCCTCTCCGAAGTCAACAACGTCGTTCTCTGGCGGGAGCTCAAGGCGATCGGCCCGCGCCCGGAGAAGGGGAAGAAGGAATACCACCCCGGCCCGTACCGTCACAAGACGATCACGGAGCCGAAGGAGCGGAGCCTCCACATCCCCACGCTCCGGGACAAGATCGTACAAGTCGACGTTCACGAGGCGCTGCAAGACATCTACCGCCCCGTCTTCGTCGATCGCTCCTACGCTTGCCTCTATGGCAAGGGCCCCATCCGCGCCGCCTTCAATGTGCAGCACGACATGAGGGTCGCCCGTATGAAGTGGGGCGAAAACGCCGCCGTCATCAAGATCGACGTCAAGAAGTTCTTCTACTCTATCGACCGCGACATTCTCAAAAAGCTCCTCGCGAAGCGGTTCAAGAAGCTAAAGAAGCAGCACCCGGAACTCTACGACGACCTCCTCCGCTTCTATCGGCTTCTTTGCAAAGTGATCGACTCAAGCCCGGAGGGAGAGACGGGCATCCCCCTGGGGAATGTCAGCTCTCAGGACTTCGCGAACATCGTGCTCAACGAAGTCGATCAATATTGCATCCGCTTCCTCGGAGCGAAGCTCTACACGCGCTACGCCGACGACGCCGTCATTATTGCGCCGGACAAAGAGACCGCGAGGGAGTGGCTTGCTAAGATCAAGCAGTTCGTCAAGAAGCGGCTGCATCTCGACCTCAACAGCAAGACCAAAATATTCTATATGCGGCAGGGCGTGAACGCCTACGGCTACAAGAACAAGGCGACCCATCTCGAGCTCCGAACCGAGTCCAAGCGGAAAGAGAAGCGGAAGGTCAAGGCCATGATCGCGAAGCTCCGGGAGGGCAAGAAGACACGGCGGGAGATACAGCAAGAGGTGAACTCCTGGCTCGGCTTCGCTCGCTGGGCAAGCGCCTACAACCTCGCGAAGAAGATATTCGCGCCCTACCGCTTCATCAAAGTGGAAGGAGAGCTCCCATATGGCGCAATATCTCGGAACCGTGCAGCTCGGCGGGTTCTACAACAACGGTACAATCCTCAAACGGCCCACAAAGCCGTGGCAGCCTGACGGCGGAGTCTATAGCGGACTCGAGACGGGCGACATCCCGCAGATGTCCGGCAGCATGGCGAACTACACCCTCGGCAACACGCCAAGCGCCGCCGCGAACCGTCTCCAATGGCACAAGATCAAGGACGGCAGCAAGACCCTCCTCATTTGCGACCGGGTCATCCTCGTTTCTGTCTCATGGAATGATCTGAACGAGCAAGGCTACATCACAGGGAAGACCGTCACCATCGACGGGGCAAAATATAAATGCCGCGTCCTCACAGGCGGCACAGGCCCCCGGACGTCCGACTGGTACTCGGGAGGAACACCCACCAATAACGAGTGGGACAGGTTCATCACCCGCGAGGAGGTTATCTCCGGGCTTCCGGCCCCTCTCTCCTCCGACCTGGACACCACGCTCAACAGCACCGACAAGAGCTCTACTCATAACCAGTTTTGGAACTGGTTCGGCGTCTACTCCTGGTGTCAGGAGACATACGCCGCGAACGCGGCGCTCCGGGCGTACCGTGGGTACTATTCGGCCCGCTACTGGGGCAACGGTTCGGCGTCCGATCGGAGCGTCCCTCTCGGCTTCCGCCCCGTCCTTGAAGTCCTGAACACTGACCCTCTGATCTCTGACAGTGACCGCGATCTCGGAGATAAGAACAGCAACTTCACGATCGAGTACACGGTCGACGACGCCGACTCCGGCGACGTCTTGACGGCGACGGAGTCGATCGATGGGCGAACGACGAAGTCGTTCGCCCCGACGCGAAAATCGAAAAACACGATCTCCGTCGCGGTCGATGAATTGAGCCTCGGCAAGCACACGGTCAAGGTCGTCGTCTCGGATGGACAGGGCGGAACCGCCACTCGGACGTGGACGTTCACCCGGACGAACTCCGCCCCGACGATCTCCGGCATCGACACCAACCTCGGCGACAAAAACCTCGCTTTCGCCTATCAGTACACGGTCAACGACGCGGACGGGGACACCCTCACCGTCAAGGAGGAGCTCAACGATCAGGAGCTCCGCACGATCAACAACGCCCCGAAGGGTGAGACGCTCTCCATCTCCATCACAGCGGAGCAGCTCTACAACCTGGGCCTCAATTCGGTCAACACCCTCAAGATCACCGTCACAGACGGCAAGGGCGGCACGGCCTACCGCCGCGTCACCTTCAAGCGCACCAACTCCGCGCCGAGTATCTCCGGGCAGGACACCGACCTCGGGCTTCAAACGGGAAACTTTGCCGAGGAGTACGTCGTCACCGACGTCGAGGGCGACAACGTGGTCGTCACCGAGTTCGTGGACGATAAGCAGATCAGGAGCTATCAAGCGACCCTCGGGCAGACGGAAACGATCGTACTCTCGCGGAATGAGTGGCTCACCCTCACCAATGGGGCCCACCAGCTCCGGGTCGAGGCCGTCGACGGCAACTTCGCGACGAGCGTGAGGGTCTGGAACTTCTCCAAGGATGAGAAGATCATCGAGTTCCAGCTCGCCGCCCCCGAGGAGACCGACGCGAGGGCCTCAAAAATCCTCATCACGCCCACCTGGAAGACCGAGGGCGCGACCGTTCTCGTGGAGGCTTGCAACAATGCCTTCGATGAGGTTCCGACGTGGGAGGACATCACGGCGATGGTCTTCCTCAACCGGGTCTTCAACTTCACCAACACGACAAAGACGGCGGACAAGTGGGGCGTGAACGTCCGCTTCAAGCTCGTCAAGAATGAGGGGTATGACGGGGAAATCTCCGTCTCCGGCTTCGGAGGTGCTTTTGAATGAGCGAACAAAACGGAATTAGCTATTTGACGCCGCCCCGGCCTGTCTCTGAAATCCAGCGGGAGGCCCGGCGCAGCGCCTCGGCCCAGGAGGTCGCGGCCCTCATGTTCGTCAAGATGGCCCAGGAGGAACAGCTCGACGAGACGACAATCGCGGAGCACCCCGACCTCTTTGTCCAATGGGACGAGAACTGGAGAGGCAAGGCGGGCGACATCGTCGAGGACGAGGGCCAGCTCTACCGCTCCATCCACGACGTCAAGGACGCCGGGCAGAACCGCAAGCCCTCGGAGACACCCTCGATGTGGACGCCCATCGGCAACCCCCTCGAGGAGTTCCCGGAGTGGGTTCAGCCCATCGGAGCGCATGACGCCTACAGCAAGGACGCGAAGACCTCCCACAACGGAAAGAAGTGGGTCTCCGAGGTGGACGGCAACGTATGGGAGCCCGGCGTCTACGGCTGGGCGGAGTACAGTGAGCCGGAGCCCCAGGAAGCCCCCCAGGAGGCCCAGGGTGGGGCCTCGGAGGAGCCGGGGGAGTAACTACCCTACAGCGGGCTAAAAGGCAAGGGAGGGGCGGCAAAAGCCGCTCCCTCCCGGAGCCTTAAAAAGCCCGCCCTCTCGCTCGGGCCGCTCCCCTCGCTGGGGGCGGTCGGCGCAAGTGGGCGAGCTCGGATTTACTTCTAAGAACGGCGCTATTTTTTCTCATTTATCTTGTCCGCATTTCTCAAAAATCTCGTCGCGCTACAGCCAGGGAGTAGAAGAAGAACCCCTCCCCGCACATCACCGCCAGCCAGAACCCCAGGCCGGCCCAGCACATCACGCCCCCCGCCAGCTCCACCAGCAGGGTGAGCAGGCAGATCACCAGGTTGGGCACGAGGAGGAAGGCCAGCCCCGCCAGGTAGTGGGTGAGGAACAGCCCCTCCCGCCGCACCGGCAGGGAACCGAAGAAGTTGGCCGACCGGGGGTTGTAGAGGTGGCCGAACACCGCCATGGCGCACAGTGCGCCGAACACCACCATGAGGCCCAGGCCAAAGCCCTGGGCCGTGGCGGGCACGGTGTCGATGGCGAAATTCCCCATGGCGCCGTTGAAGCCCATCCCGGTGCTGTACTGGAGGGTCATCAGCCCGTTCAGAGGCAGCAGTACCAGCCAGATGACAAAGTACACCCCCCACAGGGGCCAGAACCGCAGGACGGTTTTCTTGAACACAGTCCCGTTAAAGAACGATGTCCCGGACCGCATAGTCCTCACCTCCCAGTTCATAGATAAAGATCTCCTCCAGCGTCAGGGGCAGGGCCTCCAGGAACAGCGGGTTCAGGGGCTTGAACCGGGCCTCCACCTCCTCCGGATTCCCCCGGACGATGTAGGTATACACCCGCCCCGTGTGATCGGTGTGGAGCACCTGCACCCCCTCGGGCAGGGCGGGGGGATCATCCGTGGGGAAGGCAATTTGCAGCTTCACCGTGCCCCCCTGCAATTCGGACAGGGAGCGCTCCAGCGCCACCCTGCCGTGGTTCAGGATGCCCACGTGATCGCACACGTCCTCCAGCTCCCGCAGGTTGTGGGAGGACACCACCACCGTGGTGCCCCGCTCCGCCACGTCCCCCATGAGCAGCGACCACACCTGCCGCCGCATCACCGGATCCAGCCCGTCCACCGGCTCGTCCAGCAGCAGGTAGTCCGGCTTGCAGCTCAGGGCCAGCCAGAAGGCGGCCTGCTTCTGCATCCCCTTGGACAGGCGGCGGATGGGCCGCTTCTCGTCCACCTCCGGGAAGGCCGCCTTCAGCTTTTCATACCGCTCCCCGTCGAAGGAGGGGTAAATGCCCCGGTAAAACTTCATCATGTCCCGGGTGGAGGCGGAGGTGAAGTAGTACAGCTCGTCGGGTATGCCCGCCATGCGCCGCTTCACGGCGGGGTTTTCGTAGATGGGGGCCCCCTCCAGCAGGATCTCGCCGGAATCCTGCCGGTAGGCCCCGGTGAGGTGGCGCAGGATGGTAGACTTGCCCGCCCCATTGGGGCCCACCAGGCCGTAGATGGCCCCTCGGGGCACCGTCATGGTGAGCCCATCCAGGGCGTGGAAGCCGTCAAAGCTCTTGACCACGTTTTTTACCTCAATCATTGCGGTTCCTCCTTCCCTTGCCGCGTACACCGCCGGGCCACGTCCTCCCGGCTCATCCCCAGGTAGTCCAATTCCTGCACGATGGCGTCCAGCTTTTCCAGCAGCTCCTCCCGGCGCTTGTCGGTGACGTCCCGGGGCAGGGCGGCGAAGCTTCCCTTCCCCGGCACCGAGTAGGCGTAGCCCTCCTGCTCCAACGACTCGTAGGCCCGCTGGATGGTGTTAGGGTTGATGGCCAGCTGGCCCGCCATGGCCCGCACCGAGGGCAGCTTATCCCCCGCCGGGATGGCCCCCGTGATGATGAGACGGCGCAGCCCGTCCCGCACCTGTTCGTAGATGGGGCGGCTGTCCCGGTAGTTTAGGCTGAGCATGGCTCCGCCTCCCTTCCGTAGTGTCCTATCTGTATTAGTACAGTTATCATATCATAGAAGCACTGACCTGTCAAGGGAGGAAATTTTCGTCAAAAATTCCTTTTAAAACATGGGAAAAGACTGCTGACAAAACGGATCGGGCCTGCTATAATGTCAATGTACGGCCTGACAGAATGGGCCGGTCGTCAAGAACGGAATCAGCCCTCCCCCCAAGGGACGGCTTTATGTGACACCAATAAAGGAGTCTTTTTCTATGTCCAAACACGATTTGAATACCGCCGCTTTCCTGGACTGCGTGGCCCCCCTGCTGGAGACCCGGGAGGTGGCCTCCATGAAGCAGTGGGCGCGGCACTATTCCACCACCTGCTTTGACCACTGCTTGTTCGTGTCCTATGTGGCCTTCCGGCTGGCCCGGTACTTCGGCTGGGACTACCGGGCCGCCGCCCGGGCGGGCCTGCTTCACGATCTGTACCTCTACGACCCCGCCGACCGCTCCGCCCACCCGGGCAACCAGTGCCTGGATCACCCGGAGTTTGCCCTGCGTAACGCCGCTGCCCTATGCCCCGATCTGAGCGAGAAGGAGAAAAACGCCATCGTGTCCCATATGTTCCCCTTGGCGGTCCACCTGCCCCGCTCCCGGGTGGCGGTGGCGGTGAATCTGGCGGACAAGTTCTGCGCCACCTTGGAGGTAGTGCACCTCCACCGGATACGGCGCATCCAGCGGTGGCTGCCCGCCCCCGCCCGGGGCTGATCCCCGGAATCTCGACATTTTCACTGCTTCCTCCCCTTTTTTCGACGGGATTTTGGTGAAATGGGACATTTTAGCCAAAATCTGAAAAAACCTTTCAAAACTTCTGGATATCTGATATAATGCTTCCGACGGCACCCAACCTGCTTTTGTGCTGAAATCCGGCTTGGATTGACAATATTCCCACTCAACAAAGACGACTGATTTAAGAGAGGAAGTTGCGAAGCATGATCTCACACGGCAAGGATTTGAAAATTTTTTCCGGCAGCTCCAACAAGGCCCTGGCCCAGGGCATCTGTAAGGAGCTCAGCATCCCTCTGGGCAATGCCGAGACCGGCGCGTTCTCCGACGGGGAAAATTTTGTCTCCATCTTTGAGACGGTTCGGGGCTCCGACGTGTTCGTGGTGCAGTCCACCAGCACCCCGGTGAACGACAACCTGATGGAGCTGCTGATCATGATTGACGCCCTCCGGCGGGCCAGCGCCGGCCGGATCACCGCCGTGGTGCCCTACTTCGGCTACGCCCGGCAGGATCGCAAGACCAAGCCCCGGGATCCCATCTCCGCCAAGCTGGTGGCCAACCTGATCACCCGGGCGGGAGCGGATCGGGTGCTGACGATGGACTTACACGCCAACCAGATCCAGGGCTTCTTCGACATCCCGGTGGACAACCTGATGGGCTCCCCCGTGTTTGTGGATCACTTCTTCCGCCGCTTCGCCCCGGTGCATGAGCAGACCATGGTGGTGTCCCCCGACGTGGGCAGCGTGGCCCGGGCCCGCTCCTTCGCCCAGAAGCTGGATATGCCCATGGCCATCGTGGACAAGCGCCGCCAGAAGGCCAACTCCTCCGAGGTGATGAACATCATCGGCGACGTGACGGGCAAGAACGTCATCCTGCTGGACGACATGGTGGACACCGGCGGCTCCCTGTGCCACGCGGCCAAGGCCCTGGTGGAGATCGGCCACGCCCAGTCCGTCACCGCCTGCGCCAGCCACGGCGTGCTGTCCGGCCCCGCCCTCCAGCGCATCAACGACTCCGTGCTGGACGAGGTGGTGTTCCTGGACACCATCCAGCCCAAGGAGAACATCGCGGAGCTGTGCCCCAAAATCAAGTACCTGTCCGTGGCCCACCTGTTCGCCGAGGCCATCGAGCGGATCTACGAGGAGCGCTCCGTGTCCAAGCTGTGGTGCTGACGTCGGGACAGGTTGTGCTCACTCGCTTCCCCGCAAGCGGGAAAGCTCGCCCGCTCCGCCGCCCCTCCTCTCCCCACAAAGCCAAAGGACGGCTTTGCGGGGGCCCCTTCACCGCTCATAATATAGAGAGAAAACCCGCTCCGGGGCCAGCGTGCCCCGGAGCGGTTGTGCCCTTTTCAGGAGGTTGATTCCCATGCTGTTTCAAAAAAAGCTCCCGGTGTCCTGGCTCATTGTGGGCCTGGGCAACCCGGGGGACAAGTATGACGGCACCCGCCACAACGCGGGCTTTCTGGCCGTGGACGCTCTGGCGGACAAAGGGCGGTTCCGGATCAGCCGGGTGAAGTTCAAGGCCCTCACCGCCCAGGGGTCGGTGGGGGGCCAGGGGGCGCTGGTGATGAAGCCCACCACCTATATGAACCTGTCCGGCGAGGCGGTGGGCGAGGCCGCCCGGTTTTACCACATCCCCCCGGCCAATGTGCTGGTCATCTCGGACGACGTGGATCTGCCCCTGGGCAAGCTGCGCATCCGGACGGGGGGCTCCGCCGGAGGCCACAACGGCCTGAAAAGCATCATTCAGCACCTGGGCACGGATCAGTTCCCCCGGATCAAGATCGGCGTGGGAGGCAAGCCCCACCCGGACTACGACATGGCGGACTGGGTGCTGGGCAAGCTCCGGGGGGAGGATCGGAAGGTGCTGGACGAGGCGGCGGAGCGGGCGGCGGAGGCCGCGGCCTGCCTGCTGAAGGACGGCGCCCAGAAGGCTATGAACCGGTTTAATTGAGGTCGCTTCATGAAAGAACTTCTCAAAATTTTAGAGACAGTGCCGGAGTACCAGCGGCTGGAGGCCGCCCTGGAGGGCGGGCGCTCGCCGGTGGAGGTGTCCGGCCTGTCCCCCGTCCACCGGGCCCACTTCGCCGCCGGGCTGCTCACCCGGCTGGGTGCGCCCGTGGTGCTGGTGTGCGCCGACGAGGGGGAATGCCAGCGTCTCGCCGCCGACGTGACGGCGCTGACCGGCGCGCCCGCCACCCTGATCTGCGCCCGGGAGTTTTTATTCCACGAGGGTGCGGTGGCCTCCCGCCAGTGGGAGCACCAGCGCATTGCCGCCTTCCGGGCCATGGCCCGGGGGAAGGCCCCCCTCATTGCCGCCACGGTGGAGGGGCTGCTCCAGCGCACCCTGCCCCCCGAGGAGCTGGCCGCCCACGTGGTGGAGATCGACGTGTCCGGCAGCTACGACCCGGAGGAGCTGGCCGACCGGCTGGCGGCCCTGGGCTATACCCGGTGCCAGCAGGTGGAGGGCCCCGGCCAGTTTGCCCTGCGGGGGGGCATTTTGGACGTGTTCTCCCCCGGCCTGGACAGCCCGGTGCGGGTGGAGTTCTGGGATCGGGATGTGGACTCCATGGGTCTGTTTGACGTGTCCTCCCAGCGGCGGACGGGCAGGCTGGACAAAGCGGAGTTCCTGCCGGTGAGCGAGCTGCTCCCCGTGAAGGATGAAAACGGACAGTGGCAGCGGCTGGGGGACGGCCGCCTCCCCGCCCGGTACAAGACCCTGGCCACCGCCGCCCACCACCTGCCCTCGGACGCCATTGTGTGCCTGTCCGAGTCCAGCCGGGTGGCGGAGCGGGGCAAAAACTGGCTGTGGCAGCTCAATGAGGACGTGAAAACCCTGCTGGAGAGCGGGAAGGTGGAGGGGAAGCACGCCGTCTTTGCCGCCGGCATGGACGACCTGATGGCGGAACTTTCCAACCACGCCCTGTGCTTCCTGGACTCCTTCACCACCTCCGCCACCCCCCTGCCCCCCAAGGCGGTGCTCACCGCCCAGGGGCGGCAGCTCCCCTCCTTTGGGGCCAGCCTGGACGCGGCGGCCGCCGACCTCACCCAGCTCCAGTCGGCCAACACCGGGTCGGTGGTGCTGGTGGGCAGCGAGCAGCGGGCGCTGAATTTGCAGGCCCTCCTCCGGGAGCGGAAGATCCGCTCCGCCGTGGACTTCCAGCTCCACGCCCTGCCCCAGCCGGGTGGGATCACCATCGCCGTGGGGGGGCTGTCCGCCGGGTTTGACTACATCGGCTGCCCCTACGCCGTGCTCACCGAGGGGGGGAACGAGCCCCGGCGGAAGGGCAGGCGCTTAAAGCACGCCGCAGACCGGCGGAAGGTGGACTCCTTCACCGATCTGACCCCCGGGGATCTGGTGGTGCATGAGCACCACGGCATCGGCCGCTTTGTGGGCATGGTGAAGATGCAGGTGGACGGGGTGGACAAGGACTACGTGAAGCTGGCCTACGCCGGCACCGACACCCTCTACGTCCCCGCCACCCAACTGGACGCCATCTCCAAGTACATCGGCGGCGGGGACGACCCGGAAAAGAAAAAGCTGTCCAAGCTGGGCGGCACCGACTGGGAAAAGGCCAAGGCCCGCACCCGGAAGGCGGTCAAGGATCTGGCCCGCGGCCTGATCCAGCTCTACGCCCAGCGGCAGCGCCAGCCGGGGTACGCCTTCGCCCCCGACTCCCCCTGGCAAAAGGAGTTCGAGGAGGACTTCCCCTATGACGAGACGGAGGATCAGCTCCGCTCCGTCACCGAGATCAAGCGGGACATGGAGGCCCCCCGGCCCATGGATCGCCTGCTGTGCGGCGACGTAGGCTACGGCAAGACGGAGGTGGCCCTCCGGGCCGTCATGAAGTGCGTGCTGGACGGCAAGCAAGCGGCCATTCTGGTGCCCACCACCGTGCTGGCCCGGCAGCACTACCTCACCGCCCGGGGGCGGTTCGCCAAGTACCCGGTGGAGATCGACCTGGTGAGCCGCTTTCGCACCCCCGCCCAGATCAAAAAGACCCTAACCGGGGTGGAGGACGGCTCGGTGGACGTGCTCATCGGCACCCACCGGCTGCTGCAAAAGGACGTGCGGTTCAAGGACTTGGGCCTGCTGGTGGTGGACGAGGAGCAGCGGTTCGGCGTCACCCACAAGGAGCGGCTGAAGGAGATCTCCCGGCAGGTGGACGTGCTCACCCTGTCCGCCACCCCCATTCCTCGGACGCTGAATATGGCCCTAAGCGGCATACGGGATATGTCCGCCATCGAGGAGCCCCCCGCCAGCCGCCAGCCGGTGCAGACCTATGTGCTGGAGCACGACTGGTCGGTGCTGTGCGACGCCATGCGCCGGGAGCTGGAGCGGGGCGGGCAGGTGTACTACCTCCACAACCGGGTGGACACCATCGGCCGCACCGCTGCCCGCATACGCGAGATGCTGGGAGACGATGTGGAGATCGCCGTGGGCCACGGCAAGATGAGCCAGGAGGAGCTCAACGACGTGATGACCCGGGTCTCCGACGGCGAGGTGGACATTTTAGTGTGCACCACCATCATCGAGACGGGTATCGACATCGCCAATGTGAACACCCTCATCATCGAGGACGCGGACAAGATGGGGCTGGCCCAGCTCCACCAGATCCGGGGCCGGGTGGGCCGCTCCCCCCGGCGGGCCTACGCCTATATGACCTACCGCCAGGGCAAGGTGCTCACCGAGGTGGCGGCCAAGCGGCTGTCCGCCATTCGGGAGTACGCCGAATTCGGCTCCGGCTTCAAGATCGCCATGCGGGATCTGGAGATCCGGGGGGCGGGCAACCTGCTGGGCCCGGAGCAGTCCGGCTTCCTCATGAGCGTGGGCTACGACCTGTACCTGAAGCTGCTGGAGGAGGCGGTGCTGGAGGAGAAGGGAGAGGCCCCCGCCCGACCGGTGGAGTGCGCAGTGGATCTGACGGTGGCGGCCTCCATCCCGGACAGATACGTGCCCTCCCCGGAGCAGCGCATGGATCTCTACCGCCGCATCGCCCGCATCCGCACCCCGGAGGACGCGGACGACATGACCGACGAGCTCATCGACCGCTTCGGCGACCCGCCCCGGCAGGTGAACAACCTGATCTCCGTGGCCCTGCTCCGGGGGCAGGCGGCGGCGTGCGCCATCACCGAGATCACCCAGAAGGCGGGGGCGCTGTCCTTCCTGCTGGACAGCTTCAGCCTGGAGGCCATCGCCGCCTTGGCGGGGCAGTACCCCGGGCGGATGGTGTTCCTCCCGGAGGAGAAGCCCGCCCTCAGCCTGAAGCTGAGGAAGGGGGAGGATCCCCTGCGCGTCGCCGCCCAGGCGGTGGAGCGGTACGCAGCCCTGCTGGCCGCCCCTGGATCCTGAGTTGCATTTCAGGGCCCGGTGGTGTATAATCCCCTGTATGGCTGACACCTGACGAATTTTAGATCTCACGATTGGAGCATGAAATGAAAAACTGGAAACGTCTTATGGCCCTGGCTCTGTCCGGAGCTCTGGCCCTGACCCTGTGCGCCTGCGATCTGGCCGGCAAGCCCACGGGCGGCGAGCCCACCGGCTCCCCCGGCCTGCCCTCCGCCCAGCCCTCGGGGGATCCCGACCCCACGCCCACCGTGGAGGTGGATCTGTCCCAGGACGTGCTGGCCTTCTCCGCCGGACTGTCCGGCTCGGACACCCTGCTCACCATCAACGGCACCCAGCTGCCCGCGGATCTGGTTTTGTACTGGCTGGGCATGAGCTGCGGCAACTTTGTGTCCCAGTACGGGATGTTCGGCCTCCAGCTCACCGACAAGCCCGACCCCAACGGGGAGGATACCTTCGCGGATCTCATGGTAAACAGCACCGCCAATATTGCCGCCTACTACACCGTCCTACGGCAGCGGGCGGCGGAGCTGGGCTGCCTGCCCACCGACGCCCAGGTGCAGGCGGCCAGGGACGCCATGAAACAGGACGGCGAGGACAACTACCAGCTGCTGAAGGACGCCTTCGGTCTGTCCGATGAATCGCTGGAGTACCTGTTTCTCACCGACACCTACTATGACAACGTGGAGGAGGCCATCATACCCGCCGCCACCGACGAGATGCTGAACAATTACGTCTACCAGGTGAAGCATATCCTGATCAAAACGGTGGACGACAACCGCCAGCCCCTTCCCGCGGAGCAGGTGGCGGAGAAAAAGAAGCAGGCGGAGGAGATCCTGGCCCAGCTCCAGGGGGCGGAGGATCTGGCCGCCGAGTTTGACCGGCTGATGAACGAGCTCAGCGAGGACGGGCGGGACGAGAGCGGCGCCCTGGGTGCCCCCGACGGGTACACCGCCGTCCCCGGCGATATGGTGCCCGAGTTTGAGAAGGCGTCCTTTGCCCTGAAGCCCGGGGAGATGTCCGGGCTGGTGGAGTCCAGCTACGGCTACCACATCATCCTCCGGGGGGAGGTGGCGGATCTCCAGAGCTACGCCGACGAGTGCCGCCAGTACCTGCTGGATCAGGAGCTGGCCCCCCTGGCGGAGGGGGCGGAGCTCACCTGGGCCCCCGCCATGGACGGGCTGGACGTGGTGGATTTCTACAGCAAATACTCCGCCTACCAGAGCGCGCTGGCGGCCCAGCGCCAGCCCCAGTCCACCCCCGGCCCCGTGGAGAGCGACGGGGTGGGGTAAGGCCCCCGCGCCCCTTTTTGCGGGGGCGCGCCCTCCTTCGATGGAATCCGCCTCCCTGTGGGCGGTATGATGGGGACAAGCCCACATACTAAAGCAGGGAGGCGGTTTTTATGTCCCTCTTTCCCAAGACGTCCAAACGACAGGTGCTGGATCTGCCGGTGGGGGCCATCCGGCCCAACCCGGGCCAGCCCCGACGGGAGTTCCAGCCCGACGAGCTGGCGGAGCTGGCCCAGTCCATCCGGCAGGTGGGGGTGCTCCAGCCCCTGTCCGTCCGGCGCACATCCACCGGCTGGGAGCTGGTGGCGGGAGAGCGCCGCCTGCGGGCGGCCAAGCTGGCGGGCCTGCCGGCGGTGCCCTGCCTGCCGGTGGAGGCGGACGGGGAGACGTCGGCGCTGTTGGCCCTGGTGGAAAACCTCCAGCGCAAGGATCTGGACGTGTGGGAGGAGGCCGCCGCCCTGCGCCGCCTGATGGATCAGGGCGGGCTCACCCAGGAGGAGGCGGCCCGGCGGGTGGGCAAGAGCCAGTCGGCGGTGGCCAACAAGTTGCGGCTGCTCAAGCTGCCCCAGGACGTCATCGACACCCTCCGCGCCCACCACCTCACCGAGCGCCACGCCCGGGCGCTGCTCCGGCTGGACAGCCCGGAGCGGCAGCGTCTGGCGGTGGAATACATTCTGAAGCATCAGCTCAACGTGGCCAAGACGGAGGAGTACATCGACCGCCTGTGCGGCGGACGGAAGCTGCCCCGGAAGGCGGCGCCGGTGTATAAAATCCGGGACGTGCGGCTGTTCCTGAACACGGTGAACCGGGGGCTGGCGGTGATGAAGTCCGCCGGGGTGGACGCGAAATGCGGCCGGGAGGAGACGGACAGCGAGATCACCCTGACCATACATATCCCCAAATGACAACGCACTCGGCGCCGTAACCGGCCGCACGGTAGGGGAGGGGCTTGCCCCTCCCGTCTTGAAGGGTCAGAAACCCTTTCCCCGGGAGGGGTAATACTCACCTTCGGTTCGGCCGGCGCCGGGCGTGTGCCACGGGTACACAGCGCCTCCTCCCCTACAATAAAAAAACGCCCTCACCATATCAGGTGGGGGCGTTTTTGCGGAAAATGTTAATCAATCATGCTCTTGGGCTCGCCCTTGACAATGAGGGTGGCCTCGGTGGCGGCCTGCACCTGCTCCACGGTGAACTCGGGGTTGATCTCCACCAGCTCCAGGCCCTCGGGGGTGACGTCGATGACGCACATCTCGGTGATGATCTTGGTGACGCAGGTCTGGGTAGTCAGGGGCAGGGTGCACTCCTTCAGAATCTTGGGGGCACCCTTCTGGGTGTGCTCCATGGTGACGATGACCTTCTTGGCGCCGGCGCACAGATCCATGGCGCCGCCCATGCCGGGCACCATCTTGCCGGGGATGATCCAGTTGGCCAGGTTGCCCTTCTCGTCCACCTGGAGGGCGCCCAGCACGGTGGCGTTGACGTGGCCGCCGCGGATCAGGCCGAAGGAGGTGGCGGAGTCGATAAAGGCGCCGCCCACCGCCACGGAGGAGGAGGAGCCGCCCGCGTCGCAGACGTTGAAGTCATTGATCTCGGGCTTGGTGCCCGCGCCGGCCATGCCCAGCTCGGCCTCCAGGATCACGTGCACGTCGTCGGGCAAATAAGAGGGGATCATGGTGGGCAGGCCGATGCCCAGGTTGACGAAATCGCCATCCTTGAACTCCTTGGCGGCCCGCTTGGCGATAAAGCCCTTAATCATTCCCTTTTCCATTAGTTCTTACCTCCCACAATATAGTCCACCAGGACGCCCTGGATCAGAACCTCGTCGGGATCGATCATCTCGACCACCTCGTCGGCCTGGCAGATGACGGTGTCGGCGGCGGCGGCCATCACGGTGTTGAAGTTGCGGGCGGTGCCGTGGATCTTCACGTTGCCGTACTTGTCGGCCACAGAGCCGTAGATGCAGGCCACATCGGCGCGGATGGGCCGCTCCAGCAGGTACTCCTTGCCGTCGATGGTGATGGCTTCCTTGGTGCCGGTGCCGGAGGCGTCCTCAGCGCCCACGCCCACGGGGGTGCCCAGGCCGGTGGGGGTGAGCACGCCGCCCAGGCCGTAGCCGCCGGCGCGGATCTTCTCCGCCAGGGAGCCCTGGGGCACCAGGGTGACCTTCATGGTGCCCTCGTTCATCATCTGGCCCACTTCCTTGTTCATGCCGATGTGGGTGGCGATGAGGTGCTTGACCTGGCCGTTGTGGATCAGCTCCTGCACGCCCAGCAGACGGCCGCCGGGCAGTCCGCCGTCGTTGCAGATGACGGTCAGATCCTTCACGCCGGACAGAGCCAGAGCGTGCATCAGCTTGTCCGGGCCGCCGCAGCCCAAAAAGCCGCCCACCATAACGGTCATACCGTCCTTGATCAGGGCAGCGGCTTCGGTGATAGATGTAATTTTAGCCATGATTGAAACTTACCTCCCAAAATATATTTTATTGCGGCCTGGGCGGGCCTGCGCCCGCCCAGGCCGAGGGGAACCGGATTACACCTTCTCGAAGATGGTGGCGACGCCCATGCCGCCGCCGATGCACAGGGTGGCCAGGCCGCGCTTGGCTTCGGGCCGCTTCTGCATCTCGTGGAGCAGGGTGACGATGATCCGCGCGCCGGACGCGCCCACGGGGTGGCCCAGGGAGATGGCGCCGCCGTTCACGTTGACCTTGGACATATCGAAGTGCAGCTCCCGGGCCACGGCGATGGACTGGGCGGCGAAGGCCTCGTTGGCCTCCACCAGATCGATGTCGTCGATGGTCAGGCCGGCCTTCTTCATAGCCTCACGGGAGGCGGGCACCGGGCCCACGCCCATGATCTTGGGATCCACGCCGCCCTGGCCCCAGCTCACCAACTTGGCCATGGGCTTCAGGCCGTACTTCTCCACCGCCTCGCCGGAGCACAGCACGATGGCGGCCGCGCCGTCGTTGATGCCGGAGGCGTTGGCGGCGGTGACCCGCTGGACGTGCTTGTGGGCGTCGGCCTCATGGACGCCAGTGAGCTCGAAGGTGTGGACGACCTCGTCCTCCACGCCGTCGGGGCCCACGGGGAAGGCGCCCCGCAGCTTGGACACGGACTCCTTGGTGACGCCCGCCTTGGGGTACTCGTCCACCTTGAACTCCACCATTTCCTTCTTCTTCTTCACCATCACGGGGACGATCTCGTCCACGAACTTGCCCGCGGCCTGGGCGGCCTCGGTCTTCTGCTGAGAAGAAGCGGCGAACTCGTCCAGCTCCTCCCGGGTGATGCCCCAGATGTCGCAGATGTTCTCGGCGGTGGTGCCCATGTGGTAGTTGTTATAGGCGTCCCACAGACCGTCGTTCACCATGGTGTCCACCATCTTGGTGTTGCCCATGCGGGCGCCCATGCGGGCGGCGGGAACGGAATAGGGGGCCATGGTCATGTTCTCGGTGCCGCCGCAGACGATGACGTCCGCGTCCCCGGCCAGGATGGCCCGGGCGCCCTCGATGACAGACTTCATGCCGGAGCCGCACACCATGCCCACGGTGTAGGCGGGCACGGAGAAGGGCAGGCCGGCCTTCACGCCCACCTGACGGGCGGGATTCTGGCCCTGGCCGGCGGTGAGGATGCAGCCGAACATCAGCTCGTCCACCTGCTCGGGTTTGAGCCCCGCGCGCTCCAAAGCGGCCTTCACCACCACGGCGCCCAGGTCGGACGCGGGGGTGTTGGCCAGGGAGCCCTGGAAGGAGCCCACCGCCGTGCGGCAGCAGCTTACGACGTATAAATCTTTCATGAACGTTGACCTCCAAACAGAAATGTAAATTAGGGATGGAAAGAACCATACAAAAGTATATACTCATCCGCCCAAAAAATCAACAGGAAAACGGGTGCTTTTGTGAAAAAAAACCATCCAGAGGGGGTTGGGTAAAAAACTTCTTGTATCCACCGATCCGATCACGTATAATAATGGCAGCGGGCGCCAGCTACCGCCGCGTCATCGGACGCGGGGATGGGGGCCGAGGCCCTGACTGTATGGGAAAAGAGGAGAAGAGCATGAAAAAACGGATTCTGGCATTTTTCCTGGCGTTCACCCTGTGCCTTGGACTGAGCGGACAGGCCTTCGCCGCCTGGGAGCCCGAAGAAGAAACCTTCACCGAGTCCTGCGGCATAGTCTGCATAGACCGGAAGGACAGCACAACCCACGCCAGCGGGAAACTGAGCGCCGCAGAGCGGGGCCTTTACAATTTACTGAAAGAAAAATTTCGCCAGGTGGCCGATGGGCAGTTAGACAGCTCGGTATTCACCTTCGACGTCACCAGCTTGGGCATTTATCGCACAGGGCCGGGCCAGCTCTCGGTCAACGACTACAACATTCAGCTGGCCTTGCTGCTGGAGTGCCCCTACGAGCAGTACTGGTTTGACAAGACAGAGGGCTGGGTAAGTAGTTTTCACTACAACAGCAGCAACAGGGTGAGCTCGATGATCTTTGAATGCCACACTGCTCAGGACTATGCCCAGAGTGTCCCCGGGGAGAACCGCTATTACATTTACAAGCCCGACACCAACAAAACGAAGGCGGCGGCCGCCGCCATGGGCAATGCCCGGAACCTGGTGCAGCAGAACAGCGGGAAATCCGACTATGAGAAGCTGGTGGCCTACAAGGACTACATCTGCGGCCAGGTGGAGTACGATCATGACGCCGTCAAGTACAGCGATGCGAACGGTTATTACGGTGCACCTTGGCAGCTGATCAATGTGTTCGACAACAACCCCCAAACCAACGTTGTCTGTGAGGGTTATTCCAAGGCATTTCAGTACCTGTGCGACCTGTCGTCCTTCTCTAATGATATTGAGTGCTATCAGGCCACCGGCCGCACCACCGGCGATCATATGTGGAACACCGTCCGCGTCAACGGCCGGAGCTACATGGCGGATCTGACGGCCTGTGACAGTGAACGGGGCCAGTCGGGGGACTGGTTCCTGGCCGGATCACCCAACGCCACGGGGAGCGGCTTCACCATCTACGCTCCGCGGTACGATCTGCCCAACGGGTGGTACTATAACGCCACCACCGGCACCTACACCTATGATAGCGACACCAGATCCGTCTATGACAGCAGTATCCTCACCCTAACTTCCACCGGGCTGAAGCCGGCCGACCTGTCCGGGCCCACCCCGACACCTACCCCGACGCCGGAGCCCACCCCCGATCCGGCCTCCGGACTGGAAACCGATTTTGCCGGCCTCACGGTTCACGAGATCGCCCCCAGCGGCCGCAGCCTTGACGACCGGGAGTACACCCTGGGCTCCATTGGGGCGGACGTGTCAGTGCTGGTGCTGGGTAGCGTGGAGAGCACCACTACCCTGTCCACCCTCAAGACCGTCCAGACGGAGATGGCGGATCTGGGCGTGCGCGGCGGCAGAATCTACCTGATGGAGGTCAGGCTAAATGATGCGGCAGGGATCCGTCAGGTGCGGGAGTATGTGGAGGCCAATCCTTCCTATGTCCATGTGGCCGCCACCAGCGCGGATCCAAACCCCTATGACTTGGCTTTCTGGGATGTCAGCGACAGTAGCGACGGAGTTTACGCCCAAGGCGCCACCGCCACCATGCCCGCCTTGGTGGTGCTGGACAAAAACTGCCGGCCCGTCTACTACGCCTCCTACAAGACCTTTGATCAGGGCAGACTCCGTGCCGCCCTGTCCGGCTATGCCGGCACGTTTAGCGACGTGGACGCCGGGGCGTTCTACAACAAGGCGGTGAACTGGGCGGTATCCGGCAATATCACCACCGGTACCTCCGACACCAAGTTCTCCCCTACCCAGAACTGCACCCACGCCCAGATCATCACCTTCCTGTGGCGGGCCATGGGAGAACCCAGGAATTCCCAGTACGTGCCTCCCGCCTGGGTGGGTGTCCAGCCCGGGAATTTTGCCTATGACGCCCTGGGTTGGGCCTACGCCAAAGGGATGCTCACCAACCTGAGCGCCAACGGCGGCCCCGACGGGCCCTGCACCCGGGCCCAGGCCATGGATTACATCTGGGGGGCCTTTGGTCGGCCCGGCGGCGGCAGCGCCAGCTTCTCCGACATTCCCGCCAGTATGTACTACGCCGAAGCGGTGTCCTGGGCGGTGGATCTGGGCGTCACCAACGGCACCGGCGGCGGCAAATTCAGCCCAGACACGGTTTGCAACCGGGGCACCATTGTCACCTTCCTCCACCGTGCCTTTGTGGAGGAGGTTCGCGTAAAGTAAGCGGGAGGCACAAAAACAGCAGAGCGGCGGGAGGATTTTTCCTCCCGCCGCTTTTTGACGCAGCGTTCGATATGTGGCGGCCGCAGGGCGGGACGGGCCCCGGCCCGCCGCCCGTTGGAACCGGCAGGGCTCTATTTACGGGCGCTGGCCCGCCGGACGGCCTTCTCGATCTCACAGATCACCAGCGGCGTCAGGGACAGGCCCAGCACCACCAGCCACTCCACCCCGGTGAGGGCGCATACCCGGAAGATGGCCTGAAGGGGGGGCACCAGCAGCACCAGGAGCTGTAAGCCCATGCCCACCAGGAACGCCTTGTTCATGGCCGGGTTGGACAGCAGGCCCAGGTGGGCGATGGACTGGGTCTCGCTGCGCACGTCGAAGGCATGGAACAACTGACAGAAGGTCAGCGTGGCAAAGGCCATGGTGTTGGCGGTGGCGTCCGCCAGATTGGGGTCGCTGAGCACGTACTCCCCCAGCCAGTAGGCCGCCAGGGTGAGCAGGCCCACCATCACCCCCTGCCAGGCCAGCCGGAAGGAGAACGCTTTGTCAAACAGGGGCTGGGAGGCCGGCCGGGGCTTTTCCTCCATGACGGTGGGCTCCACCGGCTCCATGCCCAGGGCCAGGGCGGGCAGGGAGTCGGTCACCAGGTTGAGCCACAGCAGCTGCACCGCCACCAGGGGCTGCTGGTGGAAGTTGAACAGGGTGGCCAGGAACAGGGTGATGATCTCCCCGATGTTGCAGGACAACAGGTAGTGGATGGCCTTTTTGATGTTGGAGTAGATCCCCCGGCCCTGCTCCACGGCGCTGACGATGGTGGCGAAGTTGTCGTCGGTGAGGATCATGTCCGCCGCGCCCTTGGCCACGTCGGTGCCGGTGATACCCATGGCGCAGCCGATGTCGGCGGCCTTCAGGGCGGGGGCGTCGTTCACCCCGTCCCCGGTCATGGCCACCACCATGCCCTTCTTCTGCCACGCCTTTACAATCCGCATCTTGTGCTCCGGGGACACCCGGGCATAGACGGAGAATTTGTCCACGTCTTGCTCCAGCAGCTCCTGGGGCATGAAGTCCAGATCCTCCCCGGTGATGGCCAGGTCGCCGTCCCGGAAGATGTCCAGCTCCTTGGCGATGGCCACGGCGGTGAGCTTGTGATCCCCGGTGATCATCACCGGGCGGATGCCCGCCCCGTAGCACTGGGCCACTGCGTCCTTGACCTCCATCCGGGGCGGGTCGATCATGCCCACCAGCCCCACGAAGGTCAGCTCCGTCTCCAGCGTCTCCGAGGTCAGATCCCCGGGCAGCGCGTCCAGGTCCTTGTAGGCGCAGGCCAGCACCCGCAGGGCGTGCTCAGCCATGTCGGCGTTGGCGGCGGCGGCGTCTCGGGCCAGGGCTGCGTTCAGGGATACCTCCCCGCCGGACAGCGCCCGGGTGCACCGGGACAGCAGCACGTCGGGGGCCCCTTTCACCATCACCCGGTACTTCCCGTTCAGAGGGTGCACCGTGCTCATCAGCTTCCGGTCAGAGTCAAAGGGCAGCTCCGCCACCCGGGGCAGTTCCCGCTCCAGGGCGTTTTTGTCCAGCCCCTCCGCCAGGGCCGCGTCCACAAAGGCGGTCTCGGTGGGGTCGCCGGCGGTCTTGCCGTCGGGGGAGAGCACCGTGTCATTGCACAGCGCCCCGATGGTCAGCGCGTCCCGGCGGTATCTGTCCCCAGGCGTCCACACCCGCTGGACGGTCATGCGGTTCTGGGTCAGGGTGCCCGTCTTGTCCGAGCAGATCACCCCGGCGCAGCCCAGAGTCTCCACGGCGGGCAGCTTCTTCACAATGGCGTTGTGTTTCACCATCCGCTGCACGCCTAACGCCAGCACGATGGTGACGATGGCGGGCAGGCCCTCCGGGATGGCGGCCACCGCCAGGGAGACGGCGGCCATCAGCATCTCCAGGATGGGCCGGTGGTAGAGCAGGCCCACCCCGAACATGACGGCGCACACCGCTAAACACACAAAGGACAGGGTCTTGGAGATCTCCGCCATCTTCCGCTGGAGGGGGGTGTCCCCGTCCTTTTCCCCCAGCAGCATTCCGGCGATGCGGCCCACCTCGGTGTTCATGCCGGTGTCCGTCACCACGCAGACGGCCCGGCCGTTGGTGATCACCGTGGACGAGATCACCATGTTCACCCGATCCCCCAGCACGGTGCCCTCGGGCAGGGCGTCCGCCGCCTGCTTGTTCACAGGCACGGACTCGCCGGTCATGGCGGACTCGTCCGCCTTCAGGTTGGCGCACTCCAGAATCCGGGCGTCGGCGGGCACCAGATCCCCCGCCTCCAGCACGATGATATCCCCGGGCACCAGGGCGTCCGTTTCCAGCCGGATCTGCTCCCCGCCCCGGATGACCTTGGCCAAGGGGGCGGACATTTTTTGCAGGGCCTCCAGCGCCTTTTCCGCGCTGTTCTCCTGGGAGATGGAGATGACGGCGTTTACCAGCACGATGACCAGAATGATCACCGCCTCCACCCAGTCCTCCCCGCCGGAGGAGATAAGGGACAGCACCGCCGCCGCCAGCAGCACCAGAATCATGGGATCCCGGAGCTGGTTGAGGAAGCGGAGCCAGAGGGGTTCCTTTTTGGCCCCGGACAGCTTGTTGGGGCCGTACTGCTCCAGCCGCTCCTGGGCCTGCCGGGGAGATAGGCCGGACTGGCGGTTGGTGTTGAGCTCCGACAGCACCTGCCGGTCGGACTTGGCGTACCATTGGCTCATGTGGGCAACACTCCTTTTGATCCATCTAATGATACCAAAGAACCGGGTCGAATGATCGGGAAGGGACAAGCGATAAAGAAAAAAGACCTACCCGCAGCCCTAAACTGCGGATAAGTCTCATCATTTCATACCAGGCCAGACGGAATGCCGCCATGCTGTTGGCGCAGGTAACGGGGAAGCCCCGCTGATTACTCCCTTATCGCAAAAAGGATCATACCAGAAACTGGGGCGGCTGTCAAGGGGGGCGGGCTGACAGTTTCGGAGGAAGTGACAAAGGGACAAAAAATCCCCCGCCCAGATGGGCGGGGGATTGGTTTGCGTTGTGCGTCAGATTACTCGGCCACGTCAATGACGACGCCGGAGCCGACAGTCCGGCCGCCCTCGCGGATAGCGAAGCGCAGGCCCTTTTCGATGGCGATGGGGGTGATCAGCTCCACGTTCATATCCACGTTATCGCCAGGCATGCACATCTCGGTGCCCTCGGGCAGAGTGATGACGCCGGTCACGTCGGTGGTACGGAAGTAGAACTGAGGACGATAGTTGTTGAAGAAGGGGGTGTGACGGCCGCCCTCGTCCTTGCTCAGCACGTACACCTGGCCCACGAACTTGGTGTGGGGGTGGATGGAGTTGGGCTTGCACAGCACCTGGCCGCGCTCGATCTCGTCCTTGTTGATGCCGCGGAGCAGGCAGCCCACATTGTCGCCGGCCTCAACATAGTCCAGGGTCTTGCGGAACATCTCCATGGAGGTGACAACGGTGGACTTCTTCTCCTCGGACAGGCCCACGATCTCCACGGTCTCGCCCGCCTTCAGCTGGCCGCGCTCCACACGGCCGGTGGCCACGGTGCCGCGGCCGGTGATGGTGAACACATCCTCCACGGGCATCAGGAAGGGCAGGTCGGCCTTGCGGTCGGGAGTGGGGATGTAGCTGTCAACAGCGTCCATCAGCTCCTTGATGCAGGCGAAGTCGGGGTCGTCGGGATTACCGGACTCGTTGGTCAGGGCGTTCAGAGCGGAGCCCTTGATGATGGGGATGTCGTCGCCGGGGAACTCGTAGAAGGACAGGGTCTCGCGGACCTCCATCTCCACCAGCTCCAGCAGCTCCTCGTCGTCCACCTGGTCGCACTTGTTCAGGAACACCACGATGGCGGGCACGCCCACCTGACGGGCCAGCAGGATGTGCTCCTTGGTCTGGGCCATGGGGCCGTCGGTGGCGGCAATCACCAGGATGGCGCCGTCCATCTGAGCAGCACCGGTGATCATGTTCTTGATATAGTCGGCGTGGCCCGGGCAGTCAACGTGGGCGTAGTGCCGGCTGGCGGTCTGGTACTCGATGTGGGCGGTGTTGATGGTAACGCCGCGCTCACGCTCCTCGGGAGCGCTGTCGATGCTGGAGTAGTCGCTGTAGTCAGCGAAGCCCTGGAGGGCCAGCCACTTGGTGATGGCGGCGGTCAGGGTGGTCTTGCCGTGGTCAACGTGGCCGATGGTGCCGATGTTGACGTGGGGCTTGGTACGCTCAAATTTTGCTTTGGCCATTTTGGGTTTCCTCCTTAATCTGGTTAAAGTTTAAATTTGTGAAAGAAAAAACTATGATGGGATTATTCTATCCCATAGCGGCGGAAATTGCAACTACTATTTTAGTCCTCTTTCCGCCCGCGCTGAGCGATGATCTTTTCCGCGATGCTCTTGGGGATCTCCACGTAGCTGTGGGGCTCCATGGTGTACTGGCCGCGGCCCTGGGTGCGGGAGCGCAGGTCGGTAGCGTAGCCGAACATCTCGGACAGGGGGACAAGCGCGTCGATCTGCTGGGCGCCGGGCCGGGCTTCCTGGCCCAGAACCTGGCCCCGGCGGCTGGTGAGGTCGCCGATGACATTGCCCAGGTAGTCCTCGGGGGTGATGACGGACACCTTCATGATGGGCTCCAGCAGGCAGGCCCCGGCCTTGCGGCAGGCCTCCTTGAAGGCCATGGAGCCGGCGATCTTAAACGCCATCTCAGAGGAGTCCACCTCATGGTAGGAGCCGAACACCAGATGAACCTTCACGTCCACCACCGGATAGCCGGCCAGCACGCCGGCCTGCATGGCCCCCTGGATGCCCGCGTCCACGGCGGGGATGAACTCCTTGGGAATCACGCCGCCGGTGATCTCATTGAGGAACTCATAGCCCTTGCCGGGCTCGTTGGGCTCCACCTCCAGGACGACGTGGCCGTACTGGCCCTTGCCGCCGGACTGGCGGGCGTACTTGGTGTCCTGCTTGACGGCGGACTTGATGGTCTCCTTGTAGGCCACCTGGGGGGCGCCCACGTTGGCCTCCACCTTGTACTCGCGGAGCAGGCGATCCACGATGATCTCCAGGTGGAGCTCGCCCATGCCGGCGATGATGGTCTGGCCGGTCTCCTCGTCGGTGTAGGTCTTGAAGGTGGGATCCTCCTCGGCCAGCTTCATCAGGGCAATGCCCATCTTCTCCTGGCCGGCCTTGGTCTTGGGCTCAATGGCCACCCGGATGACGGGCTCAGGGAACTCCATGGACTCCAGGATCACCGGGTGCTTCTCATCGCACAGCGTGTCGCCGGTGGTGGAATTCTTCAGGCCGATGACGGCGGCGATGTCGCCGGCGTACACGGTCTCGATATCCTCCCGGTGGTTGGCGTGCATTTGAAGAATGCGGCCGATGCGCTCCTTCTGCTTCTTGGTGGAGTTGAGCACCTGGGTGCCGGTGTTCAGCGTGCCGGAATAGACCCGGATGAAGGACAGCCGGCCCACAAACGGGTCGGTGGCGATCTTGAAGGCCAGGGCGGAGAAGGGCTCGTCATCGGAGGACGGGCGGTCCTCCTCCTCCTCGGTGTCCGGGTTCACGCCCTTGATGGGCGGGATGTCCACGGGGGAGGGCATAAAGTCCACAATCGCGTCCAGCAGCTTCTGCACGCCCTTGTTGCGGTAAGAGGTGCCGCAGGTGACGGGCACGATCAGGTTGTCGATAGTGCCCTTGCGCAGCGCGCGGCGCAGCAGCTCTTGGGGAATGGGCTTCTCGTCCAGGGCCAGCTCCATGATCTCCTCGTCGATGTCAGCGCAGGCGTCCACCAGCTTGGTGCGGTACTCCTGAGCCAGCTCCATCATGTCCTCCGGGATGGGCTCCACCCGCATATCCTTGCCCATCTCGTCATAGTAGACGTCGGCGTCCATCTCCACCAGGTCGATGATCCCCTTGAAGGTCTCCTCCTTGCCGATGGGGAGCTGGATGGGCACGGCGTTGGCCTTGAGCCGGTCGTGGATCATGTGCAGCACGTTGTAGAAGTCGGCACCCATGATGTCCATCTTGTTGACGTAGATCATGCGGGGCACCTTGTAGTGATCCGCCTGACGCCACACCGTCTCAGACTGGGGCTCCACGCCACCCTTGGCGCACATGACGGTGACAGAGCCGTCCAGCACCCGCAGGGAGCGCTCCACCTCCACGGTGAAGTCCACGTGACCCGGGGTGTCGATGATGTTGATCCGGGTCTGGGGGAACTGATCCTTGGTGCCCTTCCAATAGCAGGTGGTGGCGGCGGAGGTGATGGTGATGCCCCGCTCCTGCTCCTGGGCCATCCAGTCCATGGTGGCGGTGCCGTCATGGGTCTCGCCGATCTTGTAGTTCACGCCGGTGTAGTACAAAATACGCTCGGTCGTGGTGGTTTTACCGGCGTCGATGTGGGCCATGATGCCGATATTTCTGGTATTTTCCAGAGAAACTTTTCTCGCCATGTTGGTCTGTGTCCTCCGTCCTTACCAGCGGTAGTGGGCGAACGCCTTGTTGGCCTCGGCCATCTTGTGGGTATCCTCGCGCTTCTTCACGGCGGAGCCGGTGTTGTTGGCCGCGTCCATGATTTCGCCGGCGAGGCGCTCCTTCATGGTCTTCTCGCCGCGGTTGCGGGAGTAGGTGGTCAGCCACCGCAGACCCAGGGTCTGCCGGCGCTCGGGCCGAACCTCCATGGGAACCTGGTAGGTGGAGCCGCCCACACGGCGGGACTTGGTTTCCAGAGACGGCATGATGTTCTCAATGGCGGTGGTGAACACCTCCAGAGGCTCTTTGCCGGTCTTATCCTTGATGATGTCAAAGGCACCGTAGACGACCTTCTGGGCCACACCCTTCTTGCCGTCCAGCATGATGCTGTTGACGAGCTTAGTGACTAAGACGGAATTATACAGCGGGTCGGGCAAAACCTCCCGCTTGGGTACGTTACCACGTCTGGGCACTTCGCTTCCCTCCTTCTATATAGAATTAGAATTCACAGGTACTCGAAGTTTTTCAAGCGCCGCGCGGTGCGCGGGCTCAAAAACATCTCCGTACAATGCCTGTCCGAGGCGCGAACCCATTCAATATTAGGTAAACGCCCGGCAAGGCTTTCGGCCTTGCGCGTGTGCGCAAAACTCGTGATGGATGAAGAAGCAGGCTGCTTCTTCTCAGCTGCTTGGGCCGCTTAGTGCAGTCCATAGAAATAATGTTCAAGGAAAATTATTTCTTCTTGGCAGCCTTGGGCCGCTTGGCGCCGTACTTGGAGCGGGCCTGCATCCGGCCGTTGACGCCCTGGGTGTCCAGAGTGCCGCGGATGATGTGGTAACGCACGCCGGGCAGATCCTTCACACGGCCGCCGCGGATCATCACCACGGAGTGCTCCTGCAGGTTGTGGCCCACGCCGGGGATATAGGCGGTGACCTCGTAGCCGTTGGTCAGGCGCACACGGGCGATCTTACGCAGCGCGGAGTTCGGCTTCTTCGGGGTGGAAGTACGAACGGCGGTGCACACGCCCCGCTTCTGGGGAGAGGGCAGATCGGTCTCCTTGTTCTTCAGGGTGTTCAGACCGTGCTGCATGGCGGGGGAGTTGGACTTATAGGTGGCCTTCTCCCGGCCCTTGCGAACCAGTTGGTTAAAAGTAGGCATGATGTTCCTCCTTTCAATAAATATATATTTTAACGAATGATCCGGGGATTATTCGCTAAAATCGGAAAAAGTTGGCGGGTTTCAAAGTTCAGCCGCAGCCGCCGCGCCCACGGCAATGCCGCACGCACGGCCCAGCTCCCGCATGGAGTCGGCCCAGACTGTCTCCACGCCCTGGTGACCGGCCTGCTCCTCCAGGGCCTGGGTGAGGTGGGGGTCGGCGTCCCGGGCCAGGTACAGCCGCTGGGCTGTGCCGTTGGCCAGAGCCCGGCGAACCTGCTTGACGCCCACGACCTTGGACGAATGCTCCAAATCGTTCCGCATCAAAACGGCCCCCCTTTCGCATACCAACGCAATGTTGAATTATACCATAGCAAAATCGGACCGTCAAGGGCGAATTTCCGAACAAACTGCTTTTTTCAAAGAAGGAACCGTCCCAAAAGCCGCTTCTGCTCCGATTCCGGGAAGGAAGATAGTGTGAAAGAAACCCAGGAGGGGTGTCTTTCACGTTCAATCAACGGATTTTTGGAACGTCCTTTGTTCCAAAAATCTGCATTCAGCGTGGCGAAAAGACTTTTTCGCCACGCTGAACCGCCCCCGGCGGAGGCCGGGGGCAGCGGAATCGTCAAAAGCTCGTTTTCCGAGGAAGCAGGTAGGGGCAAGAGCCCCTACTCACCGGGCGGCAGGCTCCACCGCCACCACCGTCAGCACCTCGTCCCCGGCGGTAAAGCGCACCTCCAGCCCGGCGAAGCCGAAGCCGTACACACGCTGCGGATCCCGCTGGTAGGGCGGCCGGGGATCCTGGGCCAGCACCGCCAGCAGCGCCGACCGCTCCCCCTGGGGAACCCGCTCCAGCAGGGCGGGGGGAAAGTCCACCCGCAGGCGGGGCTCCGGGGCCTGTCCGGCGAAGCCGCCCACCGCCTCCGGGCGGCAGTCGGTGTAGGGCAGGTAGGGCTTGAGGTCCAGGATGGGGGTGCCGTCCACCAGATCCGCCCCGGACACGTGAAGCACCGGGCCGTCCGGCGTGGACAGCTCCACCTGTTCCAGCCGGACGCAGGACAGGCCGATGGGGTTGGGCCGGAAGGGGGAGCGGGTGGCGAACACCCCCACCCGCTGGTTCCCCCCCAGCCGGGGCGGCCGCACCGTGGGCGACCAGCCCGCCTCTTTATTTTCGGAAAACTCCCAGATCAGCCACAGGTGGGAAAAGCCCTCCATGCCCCGCAGGGCCTCCGGCCGGCGGAAGGGGGGCGTAAACACCACCCTCCCCCGCAGCTCGGGCACCAGCCCCGCCTGCCGGGGTACGCCGAATTTCCCGGGGAACTCCGTCCGGATGTGGGCGACGGGCTCCATCGCAGATGGTTCCATCGCAGATGGCTCCATCTCAGTCCACGTTGGGGCTGGCCCGCATGGCCTGGAGGGTGCGATCCATCAGGTCGTCCAGCTCCCAGCCCAGCAGCTCCGCGCCCTTCTGGATCACGTCCCGGGAGCAGCCCGCCGCGAATTTTTTGTCCTTGAACTTCTTCTTCAGCGACTTGAGCTCCATGTCGTCCACGCTCTTGGAGGGGCGCATCATGGCCGCCGCCCCGATGAGACCGGTGAGCTCGTCCACGGCAAAGAGCACCTTTTCCATCTCCAGCTGGGGTTCAAGGTCCACGCAGTCGGGCCAGCCGTGGCAGGCCACCGCCCGGATCAGGGACTCGTCAATGCCCTTGTCCCGCATGAGCTCCTGGCACTTGACGCAGTGCTGGTCGGGCCAGCGCTCAAAGTCCAGGTCGTGGAGAATGCCCACGGCCTCCCAGTAGTCGGCCTCGTCCCCGTGGCCCAGCTCCACGGCGTACCAGCGCAGCACGTCCCCCACCGTGCGGGCGTGCTTGCGGTGGAAGTTCCCCTCGTTGTAGTCGCACAAAAGCTCCCAGGCCTGTTCCGGAGTGGGTATCATGGCGGATCTCTCCTTTTTAAGATGATAGAAGGATCATACTACCCGCCCCGGCCCTTGTCAAGGCTTACGCCGCCCCGTCCAGGTTCAGCATACGGCCCACGTAGATGCCGTAGCCGCTGGTGGGGTCGTCCACCATCACGTGGGTCACCGCCCCCACAATTTTCCCGTTTTGCAGGATGGGGCTGCCGCTCATCCCTTGGACGATGCCGCCGGTGGCGTCCAGCAGCCGCTGATCGGTCACCTTGATCAGGTAGTCCCGGCAGTCGTCCTCCCGCTCAGCGAACACCTTGGCGATCTCCACGTCAAACCTGTCCACCCGGTCGCCGGAGATGTTGCAGAGGATCTGGGCGGGGCCGGGGCAGACCTCGTCCCGGGCCGCCACCTCCACCGCCGCGCCGTCTACCCAATGGCCGTCGGTGAGGGTGCCGAACACGCCGCCGGCGGTATTGGCCCGGAGCAGGCCCAGGGTGGACGCGGTGTCAAACACGCCCTTGAGCTGTCCCGGTGCGCCGCTTCTGCCCTTCTCCACCCCGGCCACGGTGGCCGGCAGGATGGAGCCGCTCTCCAGGGGCATGAGCAGGGCGGTGTCCGTGTCGTTGATGCCGTGGCCCAGGGCGCCGAAGGCGCCGGTGGCCGGGTCGTAGAAGGTCACCGTGCCGATGCCCGCCATGGAGTCCCGGATCCAGGCGCCCAGCTTATAGGCCCCGTCCGCAGGGCACAGCACCGGCGTGGCGGTGAGCTGCACCTGCTTCTCGTCCCGGATGGCCCGGATGCTCATGGTCTGGCCCTCCAGCTCCTGGAGGAGGGCGGATACCTCCTCGATGGTGTCCACCTCGGTGGCGTTGATGTGGGTGATGATGTCCCCTTCCCGCAGGCCGCAGTCCTTGGCCGGGTTCACGTTGCCGCCCTCCGACGCCACCTCGGAGGTGCCCACCACCACCACGCCGTCGGAAAAGAGCTTGATGCCCACCGCCCGGCCCACGGGCACCACAATAGCTGGGCTGGCCCAGGCCGTGGCCACGGTGGGCCACAGGGTCAGCACCGCCGCCAGCAGCAGCGCCGCGCCCCGCAGCGCCGCCGCCCCCACAAATGGTCTTGCTTCTTCATTCAAATCCATTCACCGCCTTCTGTTTTTACGCGGGTTTGGCCGGTATTCCCGCCCCTGTCGGGGCGGGAATACGCTTGACCGCGCCGTTTGGTTCCGTGCGGCCGGCCGGCGGTTTCGCTCCCTGCGGGGACGGAACCGAACTTGACCGCGCGTTTTTGAAACCGGTGGGCGGAGGGACAGCGGCGGAAAAAAGAACCGCCGCCGTCTCAGCGCCCGCCCTTTTAATATGGCGGCGGGGACGGATTTTCACCGTGGCAAAGTAAGGCGGGTTTGACAAGGGCGGCGGAACCAGTGCCATGACTGGGCGCATTTTCGGTTCTATGCTGGGAAATGTGTGGGAGTTCCCCGGCATTTAGCAGGGTTTCCTGTCTGTGTCAAAATTTGAATCGCGGCGATTTCCCGCGTTTTTTCAATGGGACAAACATAGTTTGCCCCATCTTGGGCATATCCTTAATACCAAAGCGAGGTGTGTTTATGGAAAAAACAACCAAAAAAATGCTGCTGGCCTACGCCCTGGCCGCCGTGGCCGGGGTGCTGCTCCACTTCCTGTACCAGTGGCTGCCCAACCCGGTGTTCGCCCTCATCTCCCCGGTGCGGGAGAGCGTGTGGGAGCACGTGAAGCTGATCTATTTCCCCCTGCTGGCCGTCTCCCTGATCCTGGGCCGGGGCAAGGGGCTGGGCCTGCCCGCCTGGCTGCTGTCCACGGTGGTGGCCTGCGCGGTGATGCTGGGGGCGGGCTACCTGTACCACGTGGTGTTCCGGGGGGAGTCCATGATCGTGGATCTGATCCTGTTTTTCCTGCCCCTGGCTCTGGGGTTCCTGCTGCCCCGGACGCTGTGGCTGCTGTGCGAGTGGCCGGGTACGTCCACAGCGGCGTGGATCCTGACGGGCCTGCTGGGGGCGCTCATCGTGTGGTTCACCTTCTTCCCGCCGGACGCGGCGCTGTTCGCCGATCTCAGTCAGGGGCTGCGGACGTTTTTGACCATTCCGGTGTAGTTTGTTCCTTTTTCTTGAAAGAAAAAGGAACCGAAAAGGGTCTTAGACCCGCGAACTTGAAGCTCGCTTCCAACAGGTGCAGACCTTTGCGTTTTGCGACGGTGACGAAACAGGGTGCTTGATGAAACATAAAAACGCAGACCTGCAAAACTGCCGCGGGTCTGCGTTTTTTGTTACCGGATTTGCCCGTTCCCTTGGATAATGTATTTGTAGCTGCACAGCTCCGCCAGCCCCATGGGGCCCCGGGCGTGGAGCCGCTGGGTGGAAATGCCCATCTCGCAGCCCAGGCCGAACTCCCCGCCGTCGGTGAACCGGGTGGAGGCGTTCCAGTACACCGCCGCCGAGTCCACCAGGGCGGTGAACCGCTTGGCCGCTTCCGCGTTTTCCGTGACGATGGCCTCGCTGTGGCCGGTGGAGTGGGCGGCGATGTGGGCACAGGCCCCGTCCACGCCGTCCACCACCTTCACCGCCAGGATGTAGTCCAGGAACTCCGTGTCGAAGTCCTCGTCCCCGGCGGGCTTGCCCGGGATGAGGGCGGCGGCCTGTTCGTCCAGCCGCAGCTCCACCGGGGGCAGGCCCTTCCCCCTCCTGCCCTCCACCAGCCGCTCCCGCAGCCGGGGCAGGAAGGCGGCCGCCACGTCCCGGTGCACCAGGCACACCTCGGCGGCGTTGCACACGCTGGGGCGGGAACACTTGGCGTTCTCCACGATGGACAGCGCCATGTCCAGATCCGCGTCCCGGTCCACGTAGATGTGGCAGATGCCGGTGCCCGTCTCAATGACGGGGACGGTGGCCTGCTCCACGCAGGCCCGGATGAGCCCAGCGCCCCCCCGGGGTATGAGCAGATCCACCAGCCCGGACGCCTGCATCAGCTCCACGGCGGACTGCCGGGAGATGTCGTCCACCAGCCCCAGCGCGTCCTGGGGCAGACCCGCGGCGGACAAGCCCTCCCGCAGGGCGGACACGATGGCGGCGGCGGAGCGGTGGGCCTCCTTCCCGCAGCGCAGTACGCAGGCGGAGCCCGCCTTCAGGGCCAGGGCCGCCGCGTCCGACGTGACGTTGGGCCGGCTCTCGTAGATGATGGCGATGACCCCCATGGGGACGGCGGTTTTGTCGATGACCAGGCCGTTGGGGCGCTTGCGGCGGGTGAGTACCGCCCCCACCGGGTCGGGGAGGGCGGCCACCTCCCGCACCCCCTGAGCCATGCTGAGGATCCGTTCCTCATTGAGGGCAAGGCGATCCAGCATCACATTGGACACGGTGCCCTTGGCCTCGATGAGATCCAGGCCGTTGGCGGTGAGGACGGCCTGAGTGTTGTCCACCAGCGCGTCGGCCATGGCCAGCAGCGCCCGGTTTTTTATCAGGGTGTCCGCCAGGGCCATAGCGGCTTTGGCCCCCTTAGCCCGCTCCAGCAGTTCTCGGGTTGTCATGCGTCCTCCCTCCTTCCCACAAAGCGGGTGCCCACAGGCAGTCCTGCCGCGATGTCATACAGCAGCTCTGGCTGCCGGCCGTTGGCGATCACCATGTCGCAGCCGCAGGCCATGGCGATGTCCGCCGCCTTCAGCTTGGTGGCCATGCCCCCGGTGCCCAGGGCGGAGCCGGGATCCCCTGCCAGCGCCCGCAGATCCGCTGTGATCTCCTGCACCTCCGGAATGAGGGCGGCGTCTGTGCTCCGGTGGGGGTCGGCGGTATACAGCCCGTCGATGTCGCTGAGCAGCACCAGTAGATCCGCCCCTACGCACTCGGCCACAATGGCGGCCAGGGTGTCGTTCTCCCCGATGGTGGTGGCCTCCCCCACCTCGTCGGTGGCCACCGCGTCGTTCTCGTTGACGATGGGCAGCACGCCCAGCTCCAGCAGGCGCTCCATGGCGTTGACAAAGTTCTGCCGCCGGTGGGGGAAGCGCACGTCCTCCCCGGTGAGCAAGAGCTGGGCCACGGCGTGGTTGTACTCGCCGAACAGCTTGTCGTAGGTATACATCAGCTCGCACTGGCCCACCGCGGCGGCGGCCTGCTTGGTGGGCATATCCGCCGGGCGGCCGGGGAGGTTGAGTTTGCCCACTCCCATGCCGATGGCCCCGGAGGACACCAAAATGAGCTGCTCCCCCTGATTCTTCAGATCAGACAGCACCTTCACCAGCCCCTCCACCCGACGGATGTTCAGCCGCCCGGCGGCGTGGGCCAGGGTGGAGGTGCCGATCTTCACCACAATCCTCATTTGCTTTCCCTCGCTATCCTACGAAAGTGAGGATTTATTATAGCACAGGAACTGGGAAAAGGGAAGCCCCCGGAGCAAATCCGGGGGCAATTTCGAGGCTACCGCTTCCACCGCTTCAGCATGGGGAAGAACTGGTGCATCTGGGCCTTGGCCTGCTCCTGGGTCATGCCGGGGTTGGCCTGGGCCATCATGGGGGCGCAGAAGTCGATCATCTCGTCCATGGTCATCTCCCCCGCGAACTTCCCGTCCTTGTAGCAGTAGGAGCAGTAGTCCGCGCTGGGGGAGCCGTCCGCCTCGGTGCCGTGGGCGGTGTCGGGGCCCAGGGGCATCCCGCAGGACTGGCAGAACTTCATGTCTTTGTATTGTTCCATGGTTGGAACCTCCTCTGTTTGGGATGGTTCCATGGTATCATCTAAAACCTGACAGGGTGTGTCAGGTTCCGACGTGTGGGCAAAATAAATTTCCCGACCCAGGGCGGCCAGCCGTCGGCGCAGGGTGTCCGGCGAGAGCACCTCCACCGCCGCCCCGAAGCTGAGCAGGTAGCCGTACAGCCACTGATCCTCGGGGAACACCGTCTCCACGATCAGCGAGCCGTCCGGCTGGACGGACACGCAGCTCTGATCAAACTCGTCGTACACCCGGTAGGCCATGCAGCGGGCAAAGCGCAGCCGGACGGACACCCGGAACAGGGGCGGGATCTCGCCGGAATAGTCCACCTCCGGGGGGTTCAGCGGCTGGTGAAACCCCTCCCCGGTGAACTCCGGGGACAGGATGCGGGACAGGCGGAAGGTGCGGTAGCCCTCCCGCTCCGGGTCGTAGGCCTGCAAGTACCACCCCTGGCCCTTGAACACCAGCCGGGCGGGCAGCACCCGCCGGGGCCGGGTGGAGCCGTAGGAGCTGGCGTAGTCAAAACGGAGCACCCGCCGCTCCAGCACCGCCCGCTTCAGAAGCTGGAACTTATAGCTGTCCGCCGTACCCGCCCCCCAGCGGGACAGGTTCACCTGGAGCCAGTCCTCCGGCTCCCGGCGGAACAGGGCAGACAGCTTGGTAAGGGCCTGATCCCCCTCCCCGCCGGGCAGGCTTTGCAGGGCCAGCAGGAGCTGCCGCTGCTCCTCGTCGGACAGGGCGGCCTTGTCCAGCACGTGGCCGGGGAGCAGGGCCACCCCGCCCCCGGCCCCCTGGGCGGTGTAGACGGGCACCCCGGCGGCGGATAAAGCGTCCACGTCCCGCAGCACCGTGCGCTGGGACACCTCCAGCCGTTGGGCCAGCTCGGCGGCGGTCATGCGGCCCCGCTCCAGCAGCAGGTACACCATCTGAAATTGACGGCTGACCACGGACATGGGCAAAGCCCCCTTTCCCCGTTTTTCCCCATTTTACCACAGAGAACGGAGAAGGGGAAGCCCCGCGGGGCCTCCCCTTCCAATTTAGTCCAATTCAAACTGCCCGGTGTAGAGCTGGTAGTACCGCCCCTGCTCCTCCATGAGCTGGGCGTGGCTGCCCTTCTCCATGATCTCGCCGTGCTCAATGACCACGATACAGTCCGCGTTGCGCACGGTAGACAGCCGGTGGGCGATGACAAACACCGTCCGCCCCTCCATCAGGGCGTCCATGCCCTGCTGGATGTGCCGCTCGGTGCGGGTGTCGATGGAGGACGTGGCCTCGTCCAGCACCATGATGGGGGGATCTTTCACCGCTGCTCGGGCGATGGACAGCAGCTGCCGCTGGCCCTGGGACAGATTGGCCCCGTCCCCGGTGAGCATCGTCTGATAACCCTCTGGCAGGCGGCGGATGAAGCCGTCGGCGTTGGCGGTCTTGGCGGCGGAGATACACTCCTCGTCGGTGGCGTCCAGCCGGCCGTAACGGATGTTGTCCATCACCGTGCCGGTGAACAGGTGGGTGTCCTGGAGCACCGCGCCCTGGCTCAGCCGCAGGGAGTCCTTCTCAATGTCCCGCACGTCGATGCCGTCGCAGGTGATAAGGCCTCCCTGGATCTCATAGAAGCGGTTGATCAGGTTGGTGACGGTGGTTTTACCCGCGCCGGTGGAGCCCACGAAGGCGATCTTCTGCCCGGGGTCGGCGTAGACGGACATATCCTTCAGCACCGGCTTGCCCTCCACGTAGGAGAAGTCCACATGGCTCAGCCGCACCGCGCCCCGCAGCTCGGTATAGCAGAATTCCTCGCCGGGCACGTTGCGCACGGCGCCCCGGATGAGGTGGTAGCCCATGGCCCCGTTGGGGCCGGGGTACTTCCAGGCCCAGCGGTGGGAGGCCATCTCCTCCGCTGTGATGGGGGTGAGGGCCCCGTCGGGGCCGATCCGCACCCACAGGCCGGTTTTGGACTCCGCGCCGGGGGGCAGCAGCTTCAGCGCGCCGTTTTCCTCGTCCGCCTGGCCCAGCTCGGTGACGGCCTCCTCCGCCCCCACCAGCACGGGGGCCAGGATGAGCCCGCAGTTCCGGGGCACCTTCCAGGCCCAGTTCTTGGGCCGGCCCTGGCCGGTGAACTTGGACAGGGAGCCGTTGGCGTCCTTCTCCACCGGCACCAGGGTGACCTGGCCCCGATCCACCTCGGGATCGGTGTCCATGACGGCGAAGATGCGCTCCGCCCCCGCCATGGCGGACAGCAGGGAGTTCATCTGCATGGAGATCTGGTTGATGGGCTGGGTGACCTGCTGATTGTACTTCAGGTAGGTTACCAGGGAGCCCAGGGTGAAGCCCACGTTCACGCCGGCGCTCATGGCCAGGGCGGCGCCTAAGACGGCGGTGACGGCGTAGCCGATATAGGTCAGGTTGGAGGCCACAGGCATGATGGCGGAGGAGTAGAACCCCGCCTGGCTGGCCGCCGAGCGGTACTCCTCGTTGAGGGCCTGGAACTGGGCCTTGGCCTGCTCCTCGTGGTTGAAGGCCTTGACCACCTTCATGCCCTCGATCATCTCCTGGATGTTGCCGTTCACCGCGCCTAAAGCGGCCTGCTGTTTGGAGAAATACTTCCGGCTGCGCTTGCCGAACACGGTGAACACCGACATGACGGCGGCCAGCATCACCACCGAGGCCAAAAACAGCAGCGGGGACAGGGTGATCATCATGGCCACCACGCCCACAAAGGTGACGGCGCTGGAGATGAGCTGCACCACCGACTGCTCCAGGGCCAGCTGCACGTTGTCCGCGTCGTTGGTGAAGCGGCTCATGAGCTCGCCGTGGGTGTGGGCGTCAAAGTAGCTCAGGGGCAGCTCCTGGAGCTTGTCGAACAGCTCCTTGCGCATCCGGTTGCAGCCCTTCTGGGCCAGCTGGGCCATCAGGTTGGACTGGACGTAGGAACACACCGACGCCAGCACATAGGCGGCCATGAGCCGCAGGCAGCAGGCGGCAAGCTCAGGCCACTGGGCCTCCCCTGCCGCCCAGGCGCTGGTGATGCCGTCGATGATGGGCTTTTGCAGGTAGGTGGCCGCCACACCCAGCAGGGCGGACGCCACCACGCTGACCAGCGCCGCGATGAGCAGGACGGGCCGGTTGGCGATATACTTCACGGTGCGCAGCATGGTGCGGCGCAGATCCTTGGGTTTGCCGTAGCCGCCGCGGGGCCCGCCATGGGGCCCGCCGGGGCCGTGAGGGCCTTTGTGCTCAGCCATTGCCGTCCCCTCCTTCCTGCTGGGAGTCGTAGATCTCGCGATAGATTTTGCTGCTCTCCATCAGCTCGTCGTGGGTGCCCACGTCGGCCACCGTGCCCTCGTCCAGCACCACGATCTTGTCGGCGTACTGCACCGAGCTGATCCGCTGGGCGATGATGATGACAGTGGTGCCCCGCAGGTTGTCCCGGAAGGACTCCCGGATGCGGCTCTCGGTGGCGGAGTCCACGGCGGAGGTGGAGTCGTCCAGAATGAGCACCGCCGGCCTGCGCACCATGGCCCGGGCGATGCAAAGGCGCTGCTTCTGCCCGCCGGACACGTTGACGCCCCCCTGCTCCAGATAGGTGTCGAAGCCCTCGGGGAAGGACATGATGAAGTCGTAGGCCTGGGCGTCCTTGGCGGCCTGGATCAGCTCCTCCTCGGTGGCGTTCTCGTTGCCCCAGAGGAGGTTCTCCCGGATGGTGCCGGAGAACAGCACGTTGTTTTGCAGCACCATGCCGATGCGGCCCCGGAGGCCGTCCAGCGGGTAGTCCCGCACGTCCAGCCCGTCCACCAGCACCTGGCCCTTGTGCACATCGTAGAACCGGGGGATCAGGTTCACCAGGGAGGACTTGCCCGTGCCGGTGCCGCCCACGATGGCCACGAACTGGCCGGGCTCCACCGTCAGGTTGATGTGCCTCAGCACGTCCTCCCCGGCCCCCTCGGTCTGGTAGCGGAAGGACACGTCCTTGAACTCCACCCGGCCCTGGGGGGCGGGCAGGCTCTGCCGCTCCCCGTCGGTGACGGAGGGCTGGGCGTCGATGACCTCAAACACCCGGCGGATGGAGGCCTGGGTGCGGGTGAGCTGGAGGACGGCCATGCCCACCATCATGATGGACATGAGGATCTGCATGATATAGTCCAACACGGTCTGGAGGTAGCCCAGATCCATCTCCAGGCCCAGCACCATCTGCCCGCCGAAATAGAGCACCAGCACGGTGGCGGCGGACATACAGATCATCATCACGGGCTGGATGGCCACCATGCGCAGCACCGCCCGCAGGCCGGCGGCGGTGAAGCCGTCGTTGGCGTCGATGAACTTCTCCCGCTCCCGATCCTCCCGGACGTAGGACTTCACCACCCGCACGGCGATGAGGTTTTCCTGCACCTGCTCGTTGAGGTGATCCAGGGCCTTCTGCATCCTCTCGAACAGGGGGAAGCAGATCTTCATCAGGATCAGCAGCGCCACCGCCATGATGGGCAGGATCACCAACACCACCAGGGCCAGGCGCGGGTTGATGGACAGGGTGAGCACCACGCTGGCGATGAGCATGGTCACCGCCCGGATGAGGATGCGCAGGCAGATCATGGACGTGTTCTGGATGTTGGTCACGTCGTTGGTCATCCGGGTGATGAGGGAGGAGGAGGAAAATTTGTCGATGTCGGCAAAGGAGAAGGAGGCCACCCGCTCAAACTCCGCCCGGCGCAGGTTGGCGCCCAGGCCCTGAGCGGCGTTGGTGGCGCACTTGGCCGCCGCAGCGCCGGTAATGGTAGCGGCCAAGGCCACCACCACCATCAGCGCCCCGGACTGCCAGATGGGGGCCATGTCCTCCTTCAGGATGCCCTCGTTGATGATGCGGGCCATGAGCAGGGGGATGATCAGCTGGCAGATGGTCTCCACAATCACCAGCACAGGGGAGCCGATGACATACCGCTCATAGCCCTTCATGTAAGAGGCGATGCGTTTTAACAAGTCCTGCACTTCCTTTCAAAGGGGTCTGGAGGAGGGTCGGTTGGCGGGCCCAGGGGATCGTGGGGCGGATCCTGCCGCTTGTCCCCGCCGATCTGGTACAGATTGGCCAGCATCCGGCTGTGAAGCTGCCGCATCAGCGCCCGCTCCTCCTGGGTGAAGCCCGCGTACATATGGGCGTCCACCTGCCGGAAGGCGTCCATCCCCTGGGTGATGGCGTCCCGCCCCTTCCGGGTGATGGAGATCCGGTTGCGCCGGGTGTCCTTCTCGTCGGTGCGGCGCTCTACGTAGCCCTGCCGCTCCAGCACCTTCAGCGAGGCGGCAATGGTGGGCGGCGCGCTGTGAAGCCGGTCGGCCAGCTCCTTCTGGGTGGGGGCCTGATCCGGGTCGTCGGGGAGACGGAACAGCTCCAGCAGCAGCCGGGGCGAGCCGATGTCCCGCAGGCCCAGGGCGTTGAGGGCGGCGGTGCAGGCGTTGTGGTGGGCCCGCATGAGCTGGTGGAGCAGCAGGCCGGACGGATCGTCCATAGGGAACCCTCCTAAATCGTTCGCACACTAATGATTAGCGTGCTCTCTATTTTATCCAGAACGGCGGAAAAGTCAACCCCCAAATTAAAAACAATATAATAATTTTTCCCAGCCGCCGGCCAAGGGATGCAAAACAACCCCTGGCGGGGCGAGAACCCATTAAGAAATTAAGGGCAGGACAGGCCACAAAGGCTTGTCCCGCCCTTTTATTCTGCGTCACCAACTTATGACCTTTCAGCGAAAGCGCCAGCGGGAGAGTGCGATAAAGCGGGGAGATAGCTGCTGTTCAGACCAATCTGTTCTGTTCGCCCCAGACACACAGTTGATCCAGAACAACCATCAGGGATTTTCCCCGGTCACTGAGCCTGTATTCTACCTTTGGCGGGATTTGCGGATACTCTGTTCTGATAATCAGCCGGTCTGCCTCCAGCTCTTTCAGGTTTGTACTGAGGGTTTTGTCCGATATGTTCTTCAGATACCGTTTCAACTCGTTGAACCGCACGACCTCGTACTCCATAAGGCAGTACAGAATGACCATTTTATGCTTGCCGGATATGAGAGACAGCGTATAGCTGAATCCGGTATCCTCAAAATTCGCGTTCTCAATATAGTTCTTTATCATAGTACGCTATCCTTCCGAATAGTACCTATCAAAAATGACAGTACTTGAATTATTTATCAGCAGCACTATAATCATACACAGGATAGCTGATCCTGTCAACTCTATCGAAAAAGTGAGGTAATGATGATGAGAACAAAGCTGAACATCACAGAGGGCATTTTCCCAATGCCGGTTCTGATGGTTGCCACCTACAATGAGGATGGCAGCGTGAATGTGATGAACGCCGCCTGGGGCACCATGCAAGAGCGGGGAACCGTGGCCCTCAATTTGACCGAGACCCATAAGACGGTGAAAAACATTAAGGCGCGGGGCGCTTTTACCGTCAGCATAGCCGATGCCGCCCATGTGGCGGAGGCGGACTATTTCGGCGTGGAATCCGGAAACACGGCTGCGGATAAATTCGCCCGCAGCGGCCTTACCGCCAGCAAAGCCGAAGCGGTGGATGCCCCGGTGATCAACGAGTTTCCACTGTGTCTCGAGTGTGAATTTGTGGAGTATCAGGATGGCAAATACGGCTGCGGCGTGATCGGAAAGGTCGTCAATGTCACCGCGGACGAAAAGGTCATGGCAGACGGCAAGCTCAATATGTCGCTGGTGAACGCCATTGCCTTTGATCCATACACCCATGGGTATTACAAGGTGACGGAACGCGTCGGGGAAGCGTTCAAGGATGGCCTGAAATTGAAAAAGTGAAGGCAACGCCCGCTGAAAAGCAAATGCTTCTCAGCGGGCGTTAACTTCTTTACGGAAACTGCTTGAATGCCGGGGCTCGCTTTATAGGCTTAAAACGCCGCGTTGCCCACGGTGCGTGGGTGGAGCTCCTCCCCAGCGAATGTTCCATTCGCTGGGGTTCCCTTTGTGATTGAACTCCTCGGCGGAAGTGAATTCCGCCTGCGGCAAGGGTTTGGCATGGCCAAACCCTTGGACGCGCTGACGCGCGCCCATCTGCGATGGGGCCCCGACGTGGAGCCGTCAGCATTTGCGCCGCCAGGCCGCTGGCGTGAATTAAAACTCCGCGTTGCCCACAGTGCGGGGGTGGAGCTCCACGTCCCGGATGTTGCTGATGCCCGTCAGGTACATCACCATCCGCTCGAAGCCCAGGCCGAAACCCGCGTGGCGGCAGGAGCCGTACCGCCGCAGATCCAGGTACCACCAGTAATCCTCGGGATTGAGGCCCAGCTCCGCCATACGCTTTTCCAGTATGTCGATGCGCTCCTCGCGCTGGGAGCCGCCGATGATCTCCCCGATCCCCGGCACCAGGCAGTCCGCCGCTGCCACCGTTTTCCCGTCGTCGTTCAGCCGCATATAGAACGCTTTGATGTCCTTGGGGTAGTCGGTGACGAACACGGGCTTCTGGTACACCTGCTCGGTGAGGTAGCGCTCGTGCTCGGTCTGGAGGTCGCAGCCCCACTCCACCTTGTAGTCGAACTTGTCGTTATTCTTTTTGAGTATTTCCACCGCGTCGGTGTAGCTCACCCGGGCGAAATCGGAGGAGGCCACGTGTTGTAAGCGCTCCACCAGTCCCTTATCCACGAAAGAGTTAAAGAAGGCCATCTCGTCGGGGCAGCGCTCCATCACGTAGTTGATGATGTGCTTGATCATGGCCTCGGCCATGTCCATGTCGTCCGCCAGGTCGGCGAAGGCCATCTCCGGCTCGATCATCCAGAACTCGGCGGCGTGGCGCTGGGTGTTGGAGTTCTCCGCCCGGAAGGTGGGGCCGAAGGTGTAAACGCTGCCGAAGGCCATGGCGAAGTTCTCCGCGTTGAGCTGGCCGGACACGGTGAGGTTGGCCCGCTTGCCGAAGAAGTCCTTCGACCAGTCCACGGATCCGTCCTCCAGCCGGGGCGGGTTGTTCATGTCCAGGGTGGTGACCTGGAACATCTCCCCCGCGCCCTCGCAGTCAGAGGCGGTGATGATGGGGGTGTGGATATACACAAAGCCCCGATCCTGGAAGAAGCAGTGGATGGCGTGGGCGGCCACGGAGCGCACCCGGAAGGCGGCGGAGAACAGGTTGGTGCGGGGCCGCAGGTGCTGGATGGTGCGCAGGTACTCCACGCTGTGGCGCTTCTTTTGCAGGGGGTATTCCGGGGCGGAGGGGCCCTCCACCGCGATGGAGGCGGCCTTCACCTCCAGGGGCTGCTTCGCCTCCGGGGTGAGCACCACCGTGCCGGTGACGATGAGGGCCGCGCCCACGTTCTGGCCGGCGATGTCCTTATAGTTGTCCAAGGTGTTTGCGTCCATGACCACCTGGAGGTTCTTGAAGCAGGAGCCGTCGTTGAGCTCGATAAAGCCGAAGGTTTTCATGTCCCGGATGGTGCGGGCCCAGCCCATGACGGTGATAGTCTGGCCGTCCAGGCGATCGGCGTCGGCGAAAACGGAGGCGATGGTGATGCGTTCCATATGCGTTCCCTCAATTCCTGATAGTCTGGGGAGCCGCCGGCGCTGGGGCGGGCGCGGCCGGCAGGGGGTTCCCCGGCCCCGCCTGGGGAGGCGGGGATCAAACGTGGATATAGTATATCATTTTTTCCGGGATTTGCAAGGGCGCACAGAAAAAAGGAGGCCGAAGCCTCCCTTTTCTCAATACAGCGGGATGAAGAACAGCCAGGGCGCGGTGACGATGGCCATCGCCAGGGCGATGATGTGCCGCTGCCTGCCGTCCAGCAGCTCGCAGGAGCCCATGGCCCGCTTGTCGAAGAAGTAGATGCACACACCCGCCAGCGCCACCCCTGCCAGCGTCCACAGGAAGGCCACGGGATGGCGGAAGGCGTTCGTCATCAGGGAGTGGCCCATCTCCCAGATCCACTCGGCATCCGCTCCCATCCAGTCGTAGGCATAGGCGGAGGAGAACCAGCCCAGGATCATCCACACGATCCCTATCGCGTCGGCGGCGAAGCCCAGCAGCCAGAACTTCCACCACAGCTTCTTCACCACCGCCCCCTTCTGGGCGTGCTTCAGGGCCAGCAGGGTGAACCACAGCACGGCGCAGTCCACGATCAGGTTGCCGGGGATGACGAACACCAGGAGCTGCGGGAACAGGATCAGGATCCAGATGGGAAAGATCACGTTGTAAATCCGGGTCTGCTTTTTCACAGGAGTTTCAACCCCTTTCGCTTTTGATACCGGGCCACGTACACTGCCGCCCAGCCCGCCGCCGACCCGGCGAAGGCCCCCTCCGCCCAGTACACCAGCACCTGGGCCGCCAGCAGGGCCAGCCCGGACTGCCGGGACTTCACATACAGGGCCAGCCCCAGCGCCAGCCCGGAGGAGGCGGGCAGGGCGAAGGCGCAGGGGTTGAGCCGCTGAGCCAGCCGGAGCTGAGCCAGCCCGCAGGCCGCCATCAGGGCGGTGGGCACGCCGAACACCACAACCAGCCCCACCAGGGCCAGATAAGAAACACCGCTCATTTAAGACGCCTCCTTGTCAACCGCGTTTTCCGCCCGCTGCTTCTGCCGGTGGCAGGCCGCCCCGGCCAGGTTGCCGGCCAGCGTGGAGAGCATCGCGATGGGGATCCGGCTCCAGCCCAGATGGAAGTCATAAAAAAGCCAGGCCGCCGCGAGAAACACCAGGATAACCGCTCCGCAGGCAATGGGGTACAGCGGGCAGAGCCCATGCCGCCGCCCCAGGGACAGCCCGGACAGGAACCCTACAATGGGCAGAATCAGCGCCGCGTACAGGATGCTGAGCAGGGGAATGCGGTGATCGTCGCAGAGCCACACCAGCGCAGGCGCCACCAGGCAGAACAGGCACGCAAAGCCCACATAGGGCAGGGACTCCCGCCAGTGGAGGGGGGAGGGGCCGGGGGCCAGCCCCAGCTTCTCCCGGATGGCGGCCACCTCCGTGTACCACCCCACCCAGCGGCCCAGCCAGACGATGAGGTACACCAGCGTTAGGGGCACGAGAACGGCCAGGTAGTCCGCCGGGGTGGAGCAGATGTTCAGCCCTGCCCACAGGCAGGCGGTGGCGGCGGTGACGGCGTAGTGGATCAGCGAGCGGGTCACCAGCTCCCTGCCGCTGTCGGCGAAGGGGAGGGTGGCCACGCCCACCTCCGCCCCGAACAGGGCGAACAGGGCGAAGGACAGCGCGATCCCCGCCAGCTCCCACCCCCGGCCCAGGCCAAAGAAGCGGTACAGGTTGCAGTCCGGGAAGTGAAAGCCGCTGAAACGGGCGGGGCCGAACAGGCTGAAGCAGCCCAGCAGGTAGCCCAGCAGGACGTGGGCGGCGACACCCGCTACCGCGCCCACCGCGGCCCGGATCAGCCATTGTCTCTTTGTGTCGGTCATGGTTCTCCCTCCTTTACAATCCCAAAGCCGCTTTGATCTTCTTCACGTACCGGCGGGACACCCAACACACCGTCCCGCCCTCCAGGGTCATCTTGATGGTGCCCGCCAGGGTCAGATCCAGCGCCGTCACCCGGTCAAGGTTGACAATCTCCGAGTTGGACACCCGGACGAATTTCGTCCCCGCCAGCTCCTCCTCCAGCTCGTACAGCCGCGCCCGGACGGTGAAGATCCCCTTCCCCGTCTGGCAGAACACGCCCTTGTCCTCGGTGTAGAACCGCAGCACCATGGCCCGGCTCACCCGCACCGCCTCCCGCTCGGTGTAGACGGTGAAGGGCTGGGGGACGGCCTCCGTCCGGAGGCGGCGGGCCAGCTCCTCCACCTCCGCGGTGGGCATGGGGGCCCGGAGCACCACCACCGGTTCCTCCAGGGCCGGATCGATCTGCACCTCCACCTTCAACGGTATCCCCTCCCCTCTTGTCATGCCCAGTATACCCAACCCGTCCCCAAATGTCCAGCGATCCGGGACGGACGGTCGTTTTGGGCGGACGGACGGCAAAAACCAGGCCCCGCTCGAACGAGCGGGGCCCCTGTTCTCAGTATCGGATGATGAAGTAGATCACATACACCCAGCTCAACAGCCCGTGGATGATGGCCCAGCCCACGGAGTGCCAGGTGGTATAGCTGATCACCATGGCCAGCGCGCTGCCAAAGCTGATGCCAGCCTTTGCCGCGCTGCCTGCGTTCAGGCTTCCTTTTTTATCCTCCATCATTCCGCCCCCTTTACAGCAGGATCACGCCCGCCTCCTTGCAGGCCTCCCTGGTGCGGGGATCCCAGATGGACGCCTGCACCTCGCCGATGTGGGCCTTGCCCAGCAGGTACATGGACACCCGGCTCTGGCCGATGCCGCCGCCGATGGTCAGGGGCAGCTCCCCCGCCAGCAGGGCGCGGTGGAAGGGCAGCTCCCGGCGCTCGTCGTGGCCGGACAGGGACAGCTGTTTGTCCAGCGACTCCGGGCTCACCCGGATGCCCATGGACGAGATCTCAAAGGCGCGGCCCAGCAGGGGGTTCCACAGCAGGATGTCCCCGTTCAGCCCCCAGTCGTCATAGTCCGGGGCCCGGCCGTCGTGGGGCCTGCCCGACTTCAGCGCCCCGCCGATGCCCATCAGGAAGGTGGTGGGGTGATCCTTCACCCAGGCGTCCTCCCGCTCCCTGGGGGACAGCTCGGGCCACTTGTCCTCCAGCTCCTGGGCGGTGACGAAGGCCACCTCCCTATCGATCAGCGCCAGGGGGGTGAGCTGGGGGTACACCGAGCGCAGGGTGGCCTGGGTGTTGGCCAGGGCGGTGATGATGGTACTCACCACTGACTTTAAGTACTCCACCGTCCGATCTCGAGGGGCGATGACCTTCTCCCAGTCCCACTGATCCACATAGACGGAGTGGAGGTTGTCCAGCTCCTCATCCCGGCGGATGGCGTTCATGTCTGTATACAGCCCCTCCCCCACGGAGAACTGGTAGCGGTGGAGAGCCATGCGCTTCCATTTTGCCAGGGAGTGCACCACCTGGGCCTCCCGCCCTGCGTCGGGCACGTCGAAGGACACCGCCCGCTCCACGCCGTTTAGGTCGTCGTTGAGCCCGGTGGACGCCTCTACAAACAGGGGGGCGGACACCCGGCGCAGGTTCAGCGCACCGCCCAGGTCGTCCTCAAAGAGCCGCTTCAGCAGGCCGATGGCCTTCTGGGTGTCGTATAGGTTCAGTAGGGGGGCGTACCCCTGGGGAATGACGGTGGTGAGCATATGCTTTACCCCTTTACTCTAAAAAAGATAAGCCATTATACTCCACTCCAGAAAAAAATGCAAATCGAATTGTGTTTCCCCCTTGAATATGGTATACTTTCCATATATCATGGAACAGGGCGGAAAATTTCTGGCAGACTGCCCAGGTCGGGGTGCGGGATCCTCGGAGCGGGCCGGATCTGCCGGACGCGCCGCTGGCCAAAGCGCCGCAAGGAAAGCGTAAAGGAGACGATACCGATGGTTCCAGAGTTTGATGCCAAACTTAGCGAGTACGCCCATCTGCTGGTGGAGGTGGGCCTGAACGTCCAGCCGGGGCAGACCCCCAGCATCGAGGGCAACGTGGAGTACGCCCCCCTCATGCGCCAGTGCGTGTCCGCCTGCTTCGACTGCGGGGCCCGGAACGTGGTGCCCTACTTCGGGGACGACTTCACCACCCGGGAGGCGTTTCTGCGGGCGGACGCCGCCGTGTTTGACGAGTACCCCAGCTATATGAAGGCCCGGGTGGACTGGTTCCTGGAGCAGAAAAGCCCCCGGCTGTCCTTCACCGGCTCCAACCCGGAGCTGCTCAAGGGGGTTGACCCCGCCCGCATACAGGCCCGCCGGAAGGCCAGCAACCAGCCCACCAAACCCTATTTCGACGCCATGATGGCCAACCGCTTCCAGTGGTGCGTGGGTGCCCACCCCACCCTGGCCTGGGCGGAGAAGGTGTTTCCGGACAAGAAGGGCGAGGAAGCCATGGACGCGCTGTGGGACGCCATCTTCTCCGTGTGCCGGATCACCGGGGACGGCAAGGCGGTGGAGCGGTGGAAAAACCACGCCGCCGCCGTGGGCCGCCGGGTGGCGCTGCTCAACGAGTACCAGTTCGCCTCCCTCCACTACACCAATTCCCTGGGCACCGACCTGACGGTGCGCCTGCCGGACAACCACGTCTGGGCCGGGGCCACCGACCACACCCCCGAGGGGGTGGAGTTCCTGCCCAACATCCCCACCGAGGAGATCTTCACCGCCCCCCGCTGGGACGGGGTGGACGGCCGGGTGTACTCCGCCCTGCCCCTGGCCATGGACGGCAACGTGATCCGGGACTTTTACCTGGACTTCAAGGATGGCCGCATTGTGGACGTGCACGCCGGAGAGGGCGAGGAATTCCTCCGCCACGGCATCGAGGTGGACGAGGGCGCCCACTACCTGGGCGAGGTGGCCCTGGTGCCCTACGACTCCCCCATCCGCAATACGGGGCTGCTGTTCTACAACACCCTGTTCGACGAGAACGCCTCGTGCCACCTGGCCTTCGGCGCGGCCTATCCCAGCTGCGTGAAGGGCGGCGAGGAGATGAGCGAGGCGGAACAGAAGGCGGCGGGGTTGAACCAGTCCATGACCCATGTGGACTTCATGGTGGGGACGAAGGATCTGTCCATCGTGGGTACCACCCGCGACGGCAAAGAAATCCCCGTGTTTGTCAACGGCAATTTCGCATTTTAATTCTGTGTTACCCGCTCCTTCCGGGGCGGGTAACGGAAATAATAATTGAGGAGGACGATCCCAATGGACTACAAAAAAGCGTATGAACAATGGCTCAACTCCCCTGCCCTGTCTGAGGCGGAAAAGGCGGAGCTGGCCGCCATCGCCGGGGACGAGAAGGAGATCGAATCCCGGTTTTTCTCCCAGCTGGAGTTCGGCACCGCCGGTCTTCGGGGCACGATGGGGGTGGGCCTGTACCGGATGAACATCCACGTCATCCGTCACGCCACCCAGGCCTTCGCCAAGGTCATCCTGAACGAGGGCCCCGAGGCGGCGAAAAAGGGCATCGCCGTCTGCTTCGACTGCCGGAACAACTCCGACGTGTTCGCCAAGGAGGCCGCCTGCATCATGGCTGCGGCGGGCATACCGGTGCGCCTGTTTGAATCCCTGCGGCCTACCCCGGAGCTGTCCTTCGCCATCCGGGAGTACGGCTGCATCGCCGGCATCAACATCACCGCCAGCCACAATCCCAAGGAGTACAACGGCTACAAGGTGTACTGGTCTGACGGCGCCCAGCTTCCCCCCAACCATGCCGATCAGGTGGCCAAGATCATGCGCGAGTCCGACGTGTTCGATGTGACCGTGGCCGACTACGACAAGGCGGTGGCCGACGGCCTCATCACCCTCATGGGCGCCGAGACCGACGAGAAGTTCCTGGCCAACGTGATGGCCCAGGTCAACGATCAGGCGGCGGTGGACGCGGTGGCCGACACCTTCAAGATGGTGTATACCCCCTTCCACGGTACCGGCTACAAGCTCATCCCCGAGGCCCTGAAGCGACTGGGCATGAAGCACGTGATCTGCGTCCCCGAGCAGATGGTCATCGACGGCAACTTCCCCACTGTGGCCTCCCCCAACCCGGAGAACCCGGAGGGCTTCTACCTGGCCGTTGACCTGGCCAAGAAGGAGGGGGCGGACTTCATTCTGGGCTCCGACCCCGACGCCGACCGGGTGGGCATCATGGTGCGCACCGCCGACGGCGAGTTCAAGGTGCTCACCGGCAACCAGACCGGCGTGCTGCTGCTGGACTACCTCATCGGGGCCAAGCAGCGCACCGGCAAGATGCCCGCCAACCCCGTGGCCCTGAAAACCATCGTCACCACCGAGATGGCCCGTAAGGTGGCGGAGGTCAACGGCCTCAAGTGCTTCGACACCTTCACCGGCTTCAAGTTCCTGGCCCAGAAGAAGGATCAGCTGGAGGGCAGCGGTGAGGGCAACGTCATCATGTCTTACGAGGAGAGCTACGGCTATATGCTGGGCGATTACGTGCGGGACAAGGACGCCGTCACCGCCGCCGTGGCCCTCACCGAGATGGCGGCCTACTACGCCGGCAAGGGCATGACCCTGTATGACGCGCTGATGGCCCTGTACGAGAAGTATGGTAACTACGGCGAGCGCACCCTGAACCTGGTGATGCCCGGGCTGGACGGCCTGAAGAAGATGGCCGACCTGATGGCGGGCCTGCGGGCCAATCCCCCCAAGGAGATCGGCGGCGAGACCGTCAAGACCTGGAAGGACTACAAGGACGGCAGCGTGGTGGACGCCGCCACCGGGGACAAGACCTCCATGGAGCTGTCCGGCTCCAACGTGCTGCGGTACGAGCTGGCGGACGGCACCTCGGTGATCGTCCGGCCCTCCGGCACCGAGCCCAAGGTGAAGGTATACATACTGGCCCAGGGGGCCAGCCGGGCGGACTGCGACGACAAGGTGGCGCGGTACTCCGCCTGGGCGGAGGGGCTGAAGAACTGAGTTTCCCTTTGTTTTGCGGGAAGGCGGCGGACGCGGTGCGTCCGCCGCCTTTTTGCTTGACAACCGCGCCGCCTTGTATTATAATCGATTTATATAAACTATTTATATTAAATGGAGCCAGGAGGTGAGCGGGTGCCGAAGCAGAAAATCACACGGGAAATGGTGGTGGACGCCGCCTTCCAGCTGGCCCGGGAGGGCGGCATGGAGCGGGTGCTGGTAAAGGACATCGCCGCCCGTCTGGGCTGCTCCGTCCAGCCCATCTATAGCTGCTTCCGGAATATGGAGGAGCTGCGCCGCGCGGTGGAGCGGCGGACGGCGGACTTCATGGCGGACTACCTGTCCGCCCGCCTTGAACCGGACAACCTGTTCCAGAGCACCGGGCGGGCCCATGTCCAGTTCGCCCGGGACGAGCCGGAGCTGTTTAAGATCTTCATCCTCCGCCGCCGGGAGGGGGCGTCCACCCTGGACGAGCTGTACCGACAGGAGGCGAGCCCGGACATGGCGGGGGCCATCGCCGCCCAGCTGGGGCTGGACGAGGCGGCGGCCCGCCAGCTTCATCTGGATCTGCTGATCTACACTGTGGGGCTGGGGACGATTTTTTCCGTCACCACGCCGGGGATTCCGGCGGACGAGATCCTGGCCCGCCAGGAGCGGGCCTATCAGGCGTTTTTGAACCACGCGAGGGGGGAAACAGGACATGATCGTCTATGACAAGCTGTGGGCCACCATGAAGGAACGGGGCGTCTCCCAATACCGCCTGATCCGGGAGTACCAATTCAGCAACGGCCAGCTTGACCGCCTGCGCAAAAATCAGAACATCAGCACCTACACCATCAACCTGCTGTGCAAGATCCTCCACTGCCGGGTGGAGGACATTCTGGAATACATCGAGGAGGAACCATCCAATGACAAATAATCTCATCATCCTCTATAACAGCAAAACCGGCTTCACCCGCAAGTACGCCGAGCTGCTGGCCCTGGAGCTGGGCTGCACTGCCCTGCCCCTGTCCCGGGCCCCCGCCGACCTGTCCGGCTATGCCGCCGTGGTGTTCGGATCCCGGCTCCACGCCGGCATATTCGACGGCTGGAAGAAGGCCCAGAAGCTGCTGCAAAGCCGGGGGGCGAAGCGGCTGGTGGTGTTCGCCACCGGGGCCATGCCCAACGAGGCGGAGGAGCGGATCCGGACGGTGTGGGAGCAGAACCTCACCCCGGCGGAGCAGGAGGCCATCCCCCACTTCTATTTACAGGCGGGGCTGTGCTACGAGAAGATGGGCGGCGTGGATCGGGCCATGATGAAATTCGCCGCCTGGGCCATGTCCCGCAAAAAGGCCAAAACCCCGGAGGACGAGGCGTTCCAGGGGGCCATCCGCCAATCCTACGACATCAGCGATCCAAAATACATCGCCCCGCTGGCGGAATGCCTGCGGGGACTGGGCTGAGGGCGCTTTTCGCAAATTTTAAATTGTATTTCGCCCCCAAAGGGTGTATGATAGTTTGAAAGGGGCCCCGCAAAGCCGCCCCCAGGCTTTGTGGGGAGAGGAGGGGCAGCGTAATGAGCCTGCTTTCGCCGAAGGCGGAAGCAGGGGATATGGAGCTTGCCCCGACGATGAGAAGGAGGAATACTTATGCGCTATAATATTACCGGCGAGCCCATGCCCGTCGTCATCTGCGACGTGGAGGCCAACGAGTCCATGATCACCGAGAAGGGTTCCATGGTGTGGATGTCCCCCAACATGGAGATGCAGACCAGCGCCGGCGGCATCGGCAAAGCCTTCGGCCGGATGTTTTCCGGCGAGTCCATGTTCCAGAATATTTACACCGCCAAAGGCGGCCCGGGGATGATCGCCTTTGCGTCCAGCTTCCCCGGCTCCATCCGGGCGGTGGAGATCACCCCGGAGCACCCCATCGTGGTGCAGAAGTCCGGCTTCCTGGCCTCTGAGGCCGGGGTGGAGCTGTCCATCTTCTTCCAAAAGAAGGGAATGTCCGGCTTCTTCAGCGGCGAGGGCTTTATTTTGCAGAAGCTGTCCGGCCACGGCACCGCGTTTTTGGAGATCGACGGCTCCGCGGTGGAATACGACCTCGCTCCGGGCCAGCAGATCGTCATCGACACCGGCAACCTGGCCATGATCGACGCCACCTGCTCGGTGGACGTGAAGTCGGTGAAGGGGGTCAAGAACGTGCTGTTCGGCGGGGAGGGCCTGTTCAACACCGTGGTGACCGGCCCGGGCCGGGTGGTGCTCCAGACCATGCCCATCAGCAATTTCGCCGGGGCCATCGCGGCGATTCTGCCCTCGAAATAAGAGAACGGCCCCCGCTCGTGAGAGCGGGGGCCTCATTTTTTGCTCAGCTCAGGTGCCAGATATCCTCGTTATACTGCGCGATGGTGCGGTCGCTGGAGAAGTAGCCGCTCCGGGCGGTGTTCACCAGCATCTTCCGAGCCCAGGCAGCGCGGTCGCCGTAGTCGGCGATGGCCCGGTCCCGGGCGGCGCTGTACGCCTCCACGTCCAGCAGGGCCATGAACCAGTCCTTGGTGGTGAGATCCGTCCACAGGGCCTTTAGCGCCGCCTCGTCCCCCAGGGCGGTGAGGGCGGGATCCAGCAGGAAGTCCACCAGCGGCTTCACTGCCGGGCGCTCATAGTACACCTTGGACTGGTAGCCCTTCTTGCTGTCCTTGGCCTTCTGGTCGTACAGCTCGATGACGTAGTTGCTGGCCGCGCCGAAGGTGTAGATATTGTCCGGGCCCACCAGCTCGGCGATCTCCACGTTGGCCCCATCCAGGGTGCCCAGGGTCACCGCGCCGTTGGCCATGAACTTCATGTTGCCGGTGCCGCTGGCCTCCTTGGACGCCAGGGAGATCTGTTCGGAAATGTCACAGGCGGGGATGAGCCGCTCCGCCCAGGTGACGTTGTAGTTCTCCACCATGGCCACATGGAGCCAGGGCCGCACCTGGGGGTCGTTCTCAATGAGCCGCCGCAGGCACAGGATCAGGTGGATGATGTGCTTGGCCATCACGTAGGCCGGGGCGGCCTTGGCGCCGAAGATGACGGTGACGGGCCGGGCCGGCAGCTTGCCGGCCTTGATCTCCAGGTACTTCTGGATGACGTACAGGGCGTTCATCTGCTGGCGCTTGTACTCGTGGAGCCGCTTCACCTGAATGTCGAACACGGCGTCGGGATCCAGCCGGATGCCGTACTGATCCCGGGCGAACAGATCGGAGGCCCGGTGCTTGTTGTCCGCCTTGATGTCCAGCAGTTTGTCCAGCACCGCGCTGTCGTTGTAGAAGTCCATCAGCTTGTTCAGCCGGGTGGGATCGGTGCGCCACTCAGGCCCCACGCACTCGTCCAGCAGGGCGGCCAGCCGGGGATTGCACACCTCCAGCCAGCGGCGCAGGGTGACGCCGTTGGTCTTGTTGTTGAACTTGGCGGGGTAGATGTCGTAGAAGTGGCGCAGCTCGGAGTTCTTCAGGATCTCCGTGTGGAGGGCGGCCACGCCGTTCACCGAGTAGCCGTAGTGGATGTCCAGGTGGGCCATGTGGACGATCTCCTTGCCCGCCTCCCCCTGGAGGATGGCGACCCGGGGATCGGAATGGGCGGCCTTGGCCCGCGCGTCCAGCTCCTTGAGGATGGGCACCAGTTGGGGGGCCACCTTCTCAATGAAGGTGAGGGGCCACTTCTCCAGCGCCTCGGCCAGGATGGTGTGGTTGGTGTAGGCGCAGGTCTTGGACACCTGCTCCACCGCCGCGTCCATAGATAGGCCCCGCTGGGTCAGCAGCCGCACCAGCTCCGGAATCACCATGGAGGGGTGGGTGTCGTTGATCTGGACGGCTACGTGCTCGCTGATGGTGTCCAGGGCAAAGCCCCGCTCCTCCAGCTCCTTCAGGATGAGCTGGGCCCCGGCGGACACCATGAAATACTGCTGGTACACCCGCAGCAGCCGCCCGCTTTCGTCGCTGTCGTCGGGGTAGAGGAAGGAGGTCAGCCGGGCGGGCAGATCGGTCTTGTCGAAGTCGATGCCGTCGGCGGGGGCGGGGGCGGGCTGCTCCACGTCGAACAGGTGGAGCCGGTTGGCCACGCCGCTGTTGGCCCCGGGCACGGCGATGTCAAAGAGCCTGGCCTTCACCGGGCCGAAGCCGAAGGGCACCTCGAATGCCTCGCCGGTGGGGATGAGCCAGCCCTCGTCCTCGATCCAGGGGTTGGGCTGCTCGTACTGGCGGCGGTGGGCAAACTCCTGCTTGAACAGGCCGTAGTGGTAGTTGAGGCCCACCCCGTCCCCGGGCAGGCCCAGGGCGGCGATGGAGTCCAGGAAGCAGGCGGCCAGACGGCCCAGCCCGCCGTTGCCCAGAGAGGGCTCGGGCTCCACGTCCTCGATGGCGGACAGGGACTTGCCGCACTGGGCCAGGAGGCTGTTCACCTCATTGTAAACGCCCAGGGCCAGCAGGTTGTTGCTCAGCAGCTTGCCAATGAGGAACTCGGCGGAGAAATAGTACAGCTTGCGCTCCCCCTTGGGGGCGGGGCGGGCGGTGGACAGCTCCTGGGTGAGCTGGAGCAGGGCGTGGTAGAGCTGGCTGTCGCCGCACTGGGACAGCTCCAGCCCGTATTTGGCCCGGGTGATCTCCTGGAGGCGGTTTTTCACGTCCATGGACAACGTTCTCCTTTCCAAAAGTGGCGGCGCGCTGGACGCGGCCGGACATACCGTACTGCGTGCCCCGCGCTGTTCTCGGCGGCCGGGGCGCTGTTATTAATTTCCGCGGCAAGTATACCCCGCTTTGTCCGGCCCGTCAACGGTCAAAATGACCAAAATCAGCGGGTTCCGGCCTTCCGCTTGGCCCGTCCCGGCGTTTTTTCCTGATTTTGGGCCTTCTTCGGGGCCGCGGGGGCGGGCAGCCGGTGGTAGAGGGCCATGGACTGCCGCAGCCGCGCCGCCAGAGCCCCGTCCGCCTGGCCGGGCAGCATCCGCCACTGCCAGTTGCCGCCTAAAGTGGAGGGGATGTTGATCCGGCCCTCCGCCCCGATGGACAGCAGATCCTGCATCTGCATCACCGCCAGATCCGCCACGCTGGCCCAGGCCCCCCGCATGACCCCCCAGGCCCAGCCCTCCCGCCGGGTGAGCTGGAAGTACCGCTTGGCGTAGCGCCTTGCGCCAGGGGCGGCGGAGGCCAGCCAGCCCTCGATGGTCTCGTTGTCGTGGGTGCCGGCGTACACCACGCAGTTGCGGGGGTAGTTGTGGGGCAGGTACTCGCTGTCCGAGCCCTTGGGGTCGAAGGCGAACTCCAGCACCTTCATGCCGGGGTAGCCCGTGTCCCGCAGCAGCTTGCGCACCGACGGGGTGAGGAAGCCCAGATCCTCGGCGATAATCTGGCGCTTCCCCAGCTCATTCTGGACGGTTTTGAAGAACTCCAAACCCGGCCCCGGCTTCCAGCGGCCGTTCCGGGCGGTCTTGTCCCCAAAGGGGATGGCGTAATACTCGTCGAAGCCCCGGAAGTGGTCGATGCGCAGCACGTCGAACAGCCGGAACTGGAACCCGATCCGCCGCAGCCACCAGCGGTAGCCGTCCTCCTTCATCCGCTCCCAGTCAAAGAGGGGGTTGCCCCAAAGCTGGCCGTCGGCGGTAAAGGCGTCTGGCGGGCAGCCCGCCACCTCCACCGGGTTCAAATCCTCGTCGGTCTGGAACTGTTTGGGGTCGGCCCACATATCGGCGCTGTCCCGGGCGGCGTAGATGGGCAGATCCCCGATGATGGAGATCCCCTTGGCCCCGGCCAGCGCCTTCAGCGCGTCCCACTGGCGGAAAAACAGATACTGTACCCCTCGCCAGAAGTCCAGCTCCTTCGCCAGCCGGGTTTTGGCGGCGGCCAGGGAGTTGGGCTCCCGCAGCCGCTCCCCTTCCGGCCACTGATCCCAGGAGATACCGCCGTTTTCCCCCTTCAGTGCCATGAACAGGGCGTAGTCCTCCAGCCAGTCCCCGTTCTCCTCCAAAAAGGCGGCGTAGTCCGCCGGGGGCGCGGCCAGCAGCCGCTCCACCGCAAGGCGCAGCACTGGGTAGCGCTTCTCGTACAGCAGGGCGTAGTCCACCCGTTGTGGATCCCCCCAGTCTATGCGCTGATAATCCGCCGGTTCCAGCAGGCCGTCCGCCGCCAGGTCGTCCAGGTCGATGAAGTAGGGGTTGCCCGCGAAGGAGGAAAAGGACTGGTAGGGGGAGTCCCCGTAGCTGGTGGGCCCCACGGGCAGGAGCTGCCAATAGCTCTGGCCCCCGGCCTGGAGGAAGTCCAGGAACTCTCGGGCGGCCTGTCCCAGCGTCCCGATCCCGCAGGGGGAGGGGAGGGAAAAAATGGGCATCAAAATGCCGGCGCTTCGCTTCATGTTCTCTCGTCACCTTTCTCATAGCCTATGGCCCGCACCCCGGCCACGGGCTCCACCCGCAGCGTGCCGCCGCAGGCGCAGCGGTACCGCCCGGGATAATCCACCAGGGGGGAGCGCTTCATCCGGGGGATCCGCCGTCCGCACCGCTGGCACACCACATAATACCGCACCGGGCGGTCATCCTCAATGCCCAGGGCGTCATAATTGTCGGTGCGTTGGATCTCGTAGCCATAGGCTGCGTTCATCCGCTGGGCGTATCCCCGCCACCGGGGGCCATGGTTGGAGCAGCCGTAACAGGTATGGAGCACCTCGTGGCACAGCACCTGCATCACCGCCCGCTCCGAGCCCTCCCGGGCCAGCTGGGCGGACAGCTCGATGGTGTACCGCCCCTCCCGGCGGACGCAGCAGCCAAAGCGGGTGCGGGCCCTTTGGTTCAGCTGAACCCGGGGGCAGATGTGTGGGGACACGGGGATGCTCACGGCTCGGGCCTGGGCCACCGCCCGGGCCAGCAGTCTGTCCACGTCCTCCTGGGTCATATCGCCACCCCCCTGCCGATTTTTTAACATTGCCCACTATATCACCATGGCGCATAAAAATCAAGGGAGGGCGGAAGCCCTCCCTCTCCGGTTACAGCACCACGGGCACAGGGGCGGTCATGACCAAACTGTCCGCCGTGACGGCGCACTCCACCGCCAGCACCTTCACCCCCGCTGCCGCCGCCTCCCGCAGGGCCGCGCCGAAGGCCGGGTGGGTGCGGTCGTTGGGGGAGAAGGCCCGCATCCCCGCCATCTGGATCACAAAGCACACCGCCGCCTCATACCCCGCCCCCCGGCAAGCTATGAGCTCCCGCAGGTGCTTCACCCCCCGCTCCGTGGGGGCATCGGGGAACAGGGCCAGGCCGTCCTCCTCCAGGGTGCAGCCTTTGACCTCCACAAACCCCTGCCGGGGTGGGAAGTTGCCCGCCACGCCCGACAACTCCCAGTAGAAGTCGAATCGAGAATTCCCCCAGGTTGTCTCCGGGCGGAGGAGAGAGGGTCTGGGCAGATCCAGCGGCCCGCCCTTCCCCGCCCCCATCCACGCCCCAAACACCTGGTTGGGGGCCTGGGCGTCTATGTTGATCAGCAGGGGCGGCAGGCCCGGGCGGGCCTTTTCCACCGCCACCAGATCGTACTTCGTCCTGCGGGCCGGGTTGGCGCTCCCCTCCAGGTACACCGTGCACCCCGGCACCAGCAGCTCCCGGCAGCGGCCGGTGTTTTTGACGTGCACCGTCTCCTCCCGTCCGCCCACCGCCACCTGGGCGATGAAGCGGTTGGGCCGGGACAGGAACACCGCCCGGTGGATGTCCTGATAGGTCATGGGGCTTGCTCCCCGCCGTCCGCTCGGGGAACTTCCGGGGCATCGTCCTCTGGGACGGGCTCCTCGCCCTCCGGGACCGGGGGCGCGTCCGCCGGGACTTCCTCCGGGCCCCTCGGAGCCGGGGCGTCCGGGGCGGCGTTCTCCGGGGCCGCCGGGGCGGCGTTCTCCGGGGCCGCCGGGGTCTGGGCGGGGGTATGGTAGGGCAGCAGAATGTCCACCCCGCAGGCCAGCGCCACGCCGATCAGCGTCTCAAACAGCCGCTCAATGGAGTAGATCACCGGGGTGTCGTCCACGCTGTGGTTGACGGTGACGCACAGAAACACGATGCAGGCCATGGCGGCGCACCCCGGCTTCTTGATCCACAGGCACAGCTCGATGATGGGGATAAGCAGCAGGGCGGACAGGGTGTACCGGGCCAGCTCAACATACAGAATCCCCAGCGCGTCCATGGCGTATACCATCAGCACCCCCGCCACGCCGCCGATGAGGGTGCCGATCATCCGGTTGATGGACGATTCAATGGTCTTGCCCGCCGTGTTCTGCACGCACACCACGGCGGCGATCATGGAGTAAAAGCCGGACTGCCCCCGGGCCCAGGCCAGCACGCCGCATACAAACACGGCGATGACCGTCTTGACAATGCGCATTCCGATGTGGCGGCGGTGTTCAGGGGGTACGGCAGGTTTCTGGTGTTCCATGGCGCGCCTCCTTTTGAGTTTAGGATTTAAGATAGGACTATCATACCATACGGAAGGCGGCGGGCGCAACCGTTTTCCCCCGGCGGGGAAGCGGGCAAAATTTTGCACAGTTTTTTTGCAAAGCATATTGACAAGAAAACTTGGCGGTGCTATGATAAGGACACCAAGTAAACTTGGCAACACGAACTTGGAGGGTTCCAACATGGAGAAAGACGAAATTCTGAAAAAGAGCCGGGAGGAGAACAAGAACCGGGACTTTGTGGAGGCGGAGGTACTGAACCGGGCCAACGCCATCGCCCTGGCTGTGGGCGTCATGGTGTGCGGCGTCGTCAGCATCCTGCGGGGCCTCCTCACAGAGAAGGGCACGGAGCCCGCCGTGTGGACGGTGATGTTCGGCATGATGTCCGCCGGGATGCTGGTGAAATTCGTCAAGCTGCGCCGCCGCCACGAGCTGCTGCTGGGCCTGCTCTACCTGGGGTTCTGCGTGTTCTTTTTCGCGCTTTACCTGCGCGACCTGCTGGGGATGGCGTAATGGACGAAAGTTTGGTGCTGAAAAACCGCCTGAAGGAAGCCCGCACCCAGGCGGGCCTGTCCCAGGCGGCGCTGGCGGAGTTGGTGGGCGTGTCCCGGAACACCATCAGCTCCATTGAGACGGGGCAGTTCAGCCCCACCGCCAAGCTGGCGCTGATCTTGTGCGTGGCGCTGGATAAAAAGTTCGAGGAGCTGTTCTACTTCTGAGCGCAAAACGCCCCCTCCGCCCGGTGGACGGAGGGGGCCGCTTCGTTCAAACATCCTGATTGCCGTAGAAGTGCCGGGACAGCAGGAAGGACAGGGCCAGCAGAACCAGACCCGCCAGGGCCGCCGCAGCGGGAACGATGATCGCCTGCGCAAAGGTGGGCTCGACGATTTCCAGGGACTTGAGCCAGTCCAGCCCGCCCAGGGGGAGCAGGATCACGGCGAACAGCAGGAAGATCCCGCCCATGATTCCGAAGAACATCATCCGGGCCCGCTCCGGGCCGAACTTGTACAGGAAGGGCAACATGATGGCGTTTACCAGTATAGACATCAAACCCATCACTGAACAGGTCACCATGAACTCCGTGGGTTCCTCCATCCGCCCGGCGGCATACAGCGCCGCGCCCAGAAGGGCGGTCAGCGCCACGCTGAGCACGCACAGCAGCAGCACGCACAGATACCGGGCGGCCACGGTTTTGGTGCGGCCCACCGGCAGGGCCAGACCGTAGGTGTCCCACTGGCACTGCTTGTCGTAGGCAAAGATGTTCGTGGGGAGCATCATCAACACAACCACCATGAGAACCCCCACGATGTCCGCCGTCCACACCCCGCTGAAGGCGATCGCCGTGTATACGATCATGATGAACAGATAGGTACGCAGAGTCTTGCGCAGAATGAGGAAATCCTTGATAATCAGCCCGGTCATGCTTGCTCCCCCTTTACGATGAATACCATCAGCTCGTCCAGCGTCACCGGCTCCACCGTCAGGCGGGGATAGAGCCGCTTAAAATCGCTTTTGTGCCGGATGAGGGCCTCGGTGGAGAACTGGCTTTTCCGGGTGGACACGAGGTAGCCCCGATCCACCTGTTCCAGATCCGCCCTGGCACACACCAGCCGGCCGTAGCTCTCCAGCAGGCGATCCTTCTCGTCGCACAGCAGCAGCTTCCCCTGATGGAGATAGGCGATGTAGTCCGCCACCTTCTCCAGATCCGAGGTGATGTGGCTGGAGATGAGGATAGCGTGATCCTCGTCGGAGACGAAGGCCAGGAACTCGTCCAGGATCTCGTCCCGCACCACCGGGTCAAGCCCCGCTGTGGCCTCGTCCAGCAGCAGGAGCTTTGGCCGGTGGGCCAGCGCCGCCGCCAGGGACAGCTTCATCCGCATTCCCCGGGAAAGCTCCTTGATGTTCTTCGTCCCGGACAGGCCGAATTTGTCCAGATAGTCCCGGTACAGTCCCTTATCCCAGGTCTTGAACACCCGGCACAGCACCGTCTCCACGTCCTTGATCCGCAGGTACTCGGAGAAGAAACAGTCGTCCAGCACGATGCCGATGTCCTCCTTGGCGTGATCCGGATCCGTGCCCAGCAGGGTGACGGCGCCGGCGGTGGGCCGGGTGATGCCCAGCATGGACTTGATCAGGGTGGTTTTGCCCGCCCCGTTCTCCCCGATGAGGCCCAGAATGGTGCCGCCGGGCACCTGGAGGTCGATGGGCCCCAGGGTGAAGGTCTTGTACTCCTTGACAAGCCCTTTGATTTCAATACAATTTGTCATAAGTCATTCCTCATTATACAGCGTGTTAAGCATTTCGGTGAGCTCGTCCAGGCTCACGGCCCCGGCCTTCGCCGCATCCACCGCCTGGGACAAATGCTCCTCCACCTGGCACAGCACGGCTTCCCGCCTCGTTTCCCGGTTCTGGGCGGCCACAAAGCAGCCCTTGCCGGGGACGGTGGTGAGAAAGCCCTCCCGTTCCAGCTCCTCATAGGCCCGTTTGGTGGTGATCACCGAGATCCGGAGATCCCGGGCCAGCAGCCGCATGGAGGGTAGGGCCTCGCCCTCGGCAAGCTGGCCTGAAAGGATGAGCCCCTTCAGCTGGCGGACGATCTGCTCATAGATCGGCGCCCGGTCGGAATTGCTGATGATGATGTCCATGGTGCACCTCGCTGGGGGCCGCTCGTCAGCGGCTCCAGTATTTTGTATATATACGATATACACAGTATAAACAGTATATACGCCTTTGTCAAGGGGGTGGGCAAAAAAATTTCCCCGGGCCCGGGGAGGGGGCAGGAAGCGTCCTGCGGGGGCGTTACTTTTCCCACGTGAGAGAAAGTAACGCCCCCCACAGGGGCGTACCCTGCAGGGGGCATTTGATTACCGGTGTTTGCCGGTAAAGAATAGCGACACGCATCCCGGGCCGGTGTGGGCTCCGATCACCGGGCCGATGGGGTTGATGATGATCTCCTTGACGCCATAGCGCTCCTTTACCTGATCGGAGATATACTGGGCGTCCTCCAGGCAGTCGCTGTGGCAGATGAACATGGTCTGGGAGGCGGGATCCTCCCCCAGCTCGGCCACCTTGTCGATGATGGCCCTCAGGGACGCCTTGCGGCCCCGGGCGGTGTCCACCTTGATCAGATGGCCGTCATTGTCCACGTGCATGACGGGCTTGATCTGGAGCATGGTGCCCACCACGGCGGTGGCGGCGGACACCCGGCCCCCCTTCTTCAGGAAGAACAGGTCGTTCACCGTGAACCAGTGGCACTGGTGGAGCTTGTTGGCCTCCACCCAGTCCCGCACCTCCTCGATGGACTTGCCCTGCTGGCGCAGCTTGGCCGCCTGGTAGACCAGCATTCCCTGGCCCAGAGAGGCGCACAGGGTGTCCACGGCGTACACCTTGCGGTCAGGGTACTTTTCCGCCAGGTCGTCCGCAGCGATCTGGAAGGAGTTGTAGGTGGTGGACAGCCCGGAGGAGAAGGCCAGCACCAGCGCGTCCTTCCCCTGCTTGAGCACGGCCTCAATGGCGTCGGTGGCCTCGCCCACGTTGACGGCGTTGGTGGTGGCCATGAGGCCCTCCCGCTCCTTGTTGTAGAACTCCTCGGGGGACATCTCCCGGTTGTCCGGGTAGTTCCGGTAGGTCTTGCCGTCCATGATAAACGCCAGGGGGAGCACCTCCAGCTCCAGCTCCTTGACAATGCTGTCGGGCAGATCGCAGGACGAATCGGTGATGATGACATAGCTGCTCATGGTTCAGTTCCTCCAAACAACAAAATTGGTTTTCGCGCCGCGCGCGGCTTATTTCTTCTTGTTCAGCAGATCCTCATGGCCGGTGCGCCGGGCCAGGATGGCCAGGGCCTGGTGGCAGGCCAGCATATTGGCGTAGCTGCGCATGGCCAGATCCAGCACCAGCTTGGGCAGGTCGTGGTCGGTGGTGTTCTCGTCCAGCCGGTGGGCGGCGTCCGACATGGCCTGATCCAGGTACTTGCAGAAATACTCGTACTGCTTTTCCGGAGCCCGCATCTCCCGGCCCACGGTGGTGAGCACCTTCATCTCCCGCACGCTCATCACCTGCTTGAGGGCGCTGATGGCGGTGAGGTAGGCCAGGTGCTCCTGGCCGTATTTCTTGCCGTTGGCCCGCTCCAGCAGGCCGTCCTTGATATAGTTGTTGATCATGGCGGAGGTAAGCCCGTCCCCGTCGCCAAAGACCGCCGCCTGCCGGGCCAGGTAGCCCACCACCTGATCCATATACAGCGGAATATCGGGCAGGCTGTCCCACCCCACCGGGCGGGCCTCCATCAGCTGCCGCTTCAGCTCGGCCAGCTCCTCCATGTTGATCCCCCCAATCCTGGTGTGATCTGCAATGTGATATAAGGAATTATATCATATCATCTTGAGGACGTAAAGGGGAAAATTATTTTCCCACGCAGAACCGCGCAAAGATCCGAGCGGTCACGTCCTCCCGCACGGTGCGGCCGGTCAGCTCGCCTAACGCGGACAGGGCCTCCTCCACGTCGGCCACCACCGCGTCGGGGGGCATCCCGGCGCACAACGCCTCAGCCCCCCGGCGGACAGCCGACCGTGCCCGGTTTGCCGCCTCCGCCTGCCGGGCATTGGTGAGCATACTCCCGGCCTCGCTCCGGGGCGGCTGGGGGAACAGCGCGGCCACCGCCTGCTCCAGCTTGTCCAGGCCCTCCCCCGTCCTGGCGGACAGGGAGACGCAGGCGGCAGGGGCGTTCCCGTCCGGAACGACGCTCCACAGGGCGCACGGCCCGGTCAGATCCCGCTTGCTCACCACCCAGATCCAAGGCCTGCCGGAGGAGGCGGCCAGCCGGAGCACCTCCTCGTCCTCCGCCGTGAAGTCCGCTGCTCCGTCGGCGACGGCCAGGATCAGCTCCGCCCCCTCCAGCGCCGCCCGGGAGCGCTCCACCCCCAGGCGCTCCACCGCGTCCTCCGTCTCCCGTAGGCCCGCTGTGTCGATGAGCCGCAGCAGCACACCGCCGAAATTGACCCGCTCCTCCACCGTGTCCCGAGTGGTGCCGGGGATATCGGTGACGATGGCCCGCTCCCGGCCCAGCAGGGCGTTGAACAGGGTGGACTTGCCCGCGTTGGGCCGGCCCACGATGGCGCAGGGCAGTCCCTCGTTCAGCAGGCGGCCCCGGCGGTAGGTGTCGGCCAGAGCGTCCAACTCCCCCGCCGCCTGGGCCAGAGCTTGGGACAGCTCCGCCGCCTCAAAGGGTTCGATGTCCTCATCCGGGTAGTCCAGCACAGCGTGGAAGTGGGCGCACAGGTCGGTGAGCTGGCCATAGATCCCGTCCACGATCCGGGTCAGCGCCCCACCCAGCTGGCCTGCGGCCTGATAGACGGCGGCAGGGCTCTCGGCGTGGATCAGATCCGCCGCCGCCTCCGCCCCGGTGAGATCCAGCTTGCCATTTAAAAAGGCCCGCTTGGTGAACTCCCCGGGGAGAGCCTGCCGGGCCCCGGCGGCAAAGAGGGCCTCCAGCCCCAGGGCCAACGCCGCCGGGGAGCCGTGGCATTGCAGCTCGGCGGTGTCCTCGCCGGTGTAACTGTGGGGTGAGCGGGAGACGGTGCACAGGCAGTGGTCGATGACCCCACCGTCCTTGTCGTGGAGGGCGCCGTACACCAGGGTCCGGTCGGGACGGGTGGACATGGGTCCGCCGTGGAAGGGGGTGAACACCCGATCCACGGCGGCGACGGCCCCCGGCCCGGACAGGCGGAGAATGCCGATGGCGGAGGGAATGGGAGGGGTGGCGATGGCGGCGATGGTGTCGGTCATGGGGGTCACCTCGGGAATTTGATATAGCCGAATGATAGCACATCCCCCGGTCTTTTTCAATGTCGGCGGGAAACTTGAACCATGCGGCCCTTTGTGGTAGAATTGGGCACAGTTCAAATCGGGGGGCGAAAATGGTGAAGCGGGTGTTGAAAATCATCGCCATCGGGGTATGCCTGGGGCTGCTGCTCCTTTTTGTCCAGCGGAGCCTTCAAATCGGGCTGGACACGTTCCTGCGGGCCTATTGGATCGCGGCCCCTGCCCTTGTTATTGGAGCGGTGCTGGTCAATGCCCTTTATAACCTGTCCTACCAGCGGAAGATGCAGGCGCTCGTCGGGCTTTTGAAGGCTGGAAAGCCCCAGGAATACATACGCGAAGTAGAAAAGCTCCTGCAAACAGCGAAGGGTCAGAGCCTAAAAACCGTCCTGCGGTTAAATCTGGCCGCCGGTTATATGGAGGCCAGGGACTTTGACACGGCGGTTCCCATGCTGGAGGAGCTGCCTGACAAACGGCTGAACACCACCGGTGTGCGGCTGGTACACCGCGTGAATCTGTGCCAGTGCTACTTTGAGACAGCCCAGCCAGACAAGGCGATGGCGGTGTACCGGGACAGCCAATCCCTGTTCCAGCAGTACGAGAACGATAAAACCTACGGCGGTAATATTGCGGTTCTGAATATCCTCGCGGCGCTCCAGTCGGGAGATCGGGAGCAGGCGGAGCGCCTGTTGGACGCCGCCCGGAATGCTTGGAGCGATCCCCGCTTCCAGACCGCGGCTCAGAAAATAGAGGACGTTTTGGCCCAGCAATCCCCCGGTGAACAGCAGTAGCGACAAACGCGCCCCGCCAACCGGCGGGGCGCGTTTCTGTCAACTTTTCTCCTCAAAGGCCGCCCCGCAGGCGCGGCAGTGGACGGTGATCCGCCCCTTCCCCTTGGGCACCCGCATCAACTGGCCGCAGTTGGGGCATTTAAAATAGCGGTGCTCCTTGTCGTGGGCCCGGGCCCGGAAGGCGGCCCACTTCCGCCAAATGGGGCGGACGATCTGGAGGAAGCGGTTGTTCTCCGCCCGGCGGCGCTCCAGATTCCGGGACAGAGTGCGGAACAGGGTGAGCACCAGCACCACGGTGCCCAGCAGCTCAAAGACCAGCAGCCGGGTGAATAGGAACACGATATAAAAGACGCAGTACAGCAGGATCAGGAACAGGTTGAGCTGATCCCCTCCATAGCGCCCCGCCATAAAGCGGGCCAGAGAACGGCGGATCATGGGCGCTCACCTCCTACGCGGCGGAAATTTCGGAATATACCTATGATAGCGCGGCAATTTGGCCGCGTCAATGGGGTAAGCGTAAACAAAATGTGAATTTCCGCCGGAAATAGCCTGCCGATTTTGCTTGACACCCCCCGGGCCCCGTGATAATATAATAAAACAGCGCAACAACAGCGTGAAAATCAAATATCGCGGGGAACGCTCGGGCGGGGCCGCCGGCTGCCGCCTGGAAGTAATCCGTTTTGGAACCGGCAGAGAGGGGCGGCCATGGGCTGAAAGCCGCCCTGGGGGAAGATCCGGACGAACTGCAAGCGGGAGCGAGGGGGACTTGGGTGCCCTCCGTCCGGCCACGTCACGGCCAAAAGCGACAAACGAGAGTGGAACCGCGGTACCGCCGCCTCTCATGCCATCGGGCATGGGGGGCTTTGTTTTTTATCTGGACAAGGAGGAACCTTTTTATGACCCGATTAGGGGAAACCCTCCGGGCCTACCAGGCCCGGGATCCGGCGGCCCGGAGCAGGCTGGAGATCTTCCTGCTCTACCCCGGGGTGCACGCCACCCTGTACCACCGATTGGCCCACGTTTTATACCGCCATCGCCTGAAATTCCTGGCCCGGTGTGTCTCCCAGTGGAGCCGCTTCTGGACGGGCATCGAGATCCACCCGGGGGCGAAAATCGGCCGCCGCCTGGTGATTGATCACGGCATGGGCATCGTCATCGGCGAGACCGCCGAGGTGGGGGACGACTGCCTGATCTACCACGGCGTCACCCTGGGGGGCACCGGCAAGGATCAGGGCAAGCGCCACCCCACCATCGGCAACAACGTGCTCATCTCCACCGGGGCCAAGGTGCTGGGTCCCTTCAAGGTGGGGGACAACGCCCGCATTGCCGCCAACGCCGTGGTGCTCAGCGAGGTGCCCGCCGACGCCACCGCCGTGGGCATCCCAGCCCAGATCGTGCGCATCGCGGGGCAGTCCACCCACTACGCCGACGAGGTGGATCAGACCAGCGTGAAAAATCCCACGCTGGAAAAGCTGGCGGCGCTATCCGACCGGGTAGAGCAGCTGGAGAAGCTGCTGGACAGAGTCTGTACCGTCCCGACGCCGGAACAAGATAAAACCTGAAACGGAGGACAATATCATGTATCTTTACAATTCCGCCACCCACAAGAAAGAGGAGTTCAAAACCCACACCCCCGGCCGGGTGGAGATGTATACCTGCGGCCCCACTGTCTACCACTTCGCCCACATCGGCAACCTGCGCTCCTACATCATGGAGGACGTGCTGGAGAAATTCCTGCGGTACGAGGGCTATGCCGTGAACCGCGTCATGAACATCACCGACGTGGGCCACCTGGCGTCGGACGCCGACACCGGCGAGGACAAGATGCTCAAGGGGGCCAAGCGGGAGCACAAGTCGGTGATGGAGATCGCCAAGTTCTACACCGACGCCTTCTTCGACGACTGCGCCAAGCTGAACATCAAAACCCCCGACGTGGTGCAGCCCGCCACGGGCCTCATCGACCAGTTCATCCAGGTGGTGTCCGGCCTCATCGACAAGGGGTACGCCTATGTGGCGGGGGGCAACGTGTATTTTGACACCTCCAAACTGGATCACTACTATGTGTTCAACGACCACGACGAGGAGGATCTGGCGGTGGGTGTCCGGGAGGGCGTGGAGGAGGACGCCAACAAACGCAACAAGAACGACTTCGTCCTCTGGTTCACCAAGTCCAAGTTTGAGGATCAGGCGCTGAAGTGGGACTCCCCCTGGGGGGTGGGTTACCCTGGCTGGCACATCGAGTGCTCCTGCATCTCCATGAAGTACAACGGGGAGTATCTGGATCTGCACTGCGGCGGTGTGGACAACGCCTTCCCCCACCACACCAATGAGATCGCCCAGAGCGAAGCGTACCTGGGCCACCCCTGGTGTGCCCAGTGGTTCCACGTCCACCACCTGAACACCAACTCCGGCAAGATGTCCAAGTCCAAGGGGGAGTTTTTGACCGTCTCCCTGCTGGAGGAGAAAGGGTACGACCCCCTGGCCTACCGGTTCTTCTGCCTCCAGAGCCACTACCGCAAGGGGCTGGTGTTCTCCTGGGAGAACCTGGACAACGCGGCGGGGGCTTACAACAAGCTGATCAAGCGCATCGCCGCCCTCACCGGGACGGAGGGCCCGGTGGACGAGGAGGCCGCCGCCCAGCTCAAGGAGAAGTTTCTCGCTCAGGTGGGCAACGACCTGAACACCTCCATGGGCATCACCTGCCTGTACGATGTGCTCAAGGCTCCGGTGAACGACGTGACCAAGCGGGCGGTGCTGGCCAGTTTTGACAGTGTGCTGTCCCTGTCCCTGCTGGAGAAGGCGGCGATCCTCCGAGAGAAGGAGGCGGCCCAGGCCAAGTCCGCCACCGGTTCCGGTGATTTTCTCGTCCGGGGCGAGGGCGACCCGGAGATCGACGCGCTGGTGCTCCAGCGGGCGGAGGCGAAAAAGGCGAAAGACTTCGCCCAGGCCGACCGCATCCGGGACGAGCTGAAGGCCCGGGGCATCGAGATCACCGACGTGCCCGGCGGGGCGGTTTGGAAGCGGATTTGACGGAGAAACGGGCGGGGATTTGAATTCAAACCCCCGCCCGTTTCCCAACCTGTTGACATCGGCGGGCAAACTTGATAAAATGCCCATGACTTTGTAATTTCCCCCCGCCGACAGGGGGACGGGCGGCGCCGCCTGCGCCACCCCTGGGAGGATTCAGCGAAATGTATCACTGTCATCTCCGGTTTTATCTGATGGGCCGGGATCGCGGCCTGCTGGACGCCGTGCGGGGGGCGCCGCCCCTGGAGCGGTTCACCCACGCCTTTACAGAAAGTGAGCAACCCGACGCCGCCCTGTGCGCCGGGGCGGATGTGATCCTGCTGGATCTCCGGGGCATGGACGGCCCCGCTGTGCTGGACGCCCTGCTCCCCGCCGGGAAGGAGGGGGCGGAGGTGCTGGCCGCCGCGTCCCGGGATCAGCTTCCCGGGCTGGCCCCTTATCTGCCCCGGCTGCGGGATCTGTGGATCGATCCCGCCCCGGAGGAGATCCCCTTCCGCTTCCTGCGCTGGCAGGAGGGCCGGAAGCAGGGGGCGGATCTGTGGGAGCGGGAGCACTTTCTGGAGGCCGCCGTCAACGGCGTGCCCAGCCTGATCTGGTTCAAGACGAAGGACGGCGTCCACGAGCGGGTGAACGACAGCTTCTGCCGGACGGTGAAAAAGACCCGGGAGCAGGTGCAGGGCCGGCGCCACGCCTACATCTGGGACGTGGAGCGGGACGACCCCGCCTGCATCCAGTCCGAGCAGGAGGTTATGGAGAAGCGGGAGACCTGCGTGTCCGAGGAGACCATCGAGACGGGGGAGGGCCAGCGCACCCTCACCACCTACAAATCCCCCCTGTACGACATAGACGGATCCGTGATGGGCACCGTGGGGGTGGGCATCGACGTGACCCGGGAGCGGGAGTACCAGGGGGAGCTGATCCGCAAGACGGAGATGCTGGAGTCCCTGTTCACCACCATGGACTGCGGTGTGCTGACCCACTCGCTGGACGGCAGGCAGATCCTCAACGTCAACCGGGCCGCGCTGAACATACTGGGCTTCAACAGCCGGGAGGAGCTGCTGGCCGGCGGCTTCAACCTCATCGCCTCTACCGTGGAGGAGGACGACAAGCCCCGGCTGCGGGCCTGCATCCGCTCCCTGAAGGAGGAGGGGGACAGCGTGGGCATCGCCTACCGGGTGCGCCACCCGGACGGGCGGCTGCTGTATATCATGGGCAACGTGAAGCTGGTGCGGCAGAACGGCGCGCTGGTGTGCCGCCGCTTCCTGCTGGACTGCACCGCCCAGAAGGAGCAGGAGCAGCGGGAGCGGCTGGAGCAGGAGCGCCGCCAGATGGAGCTCATACAGGCCCTCAGCATGGACTTCCGCCTGGTGTACTTCCTGGATCTGGACACCGGCAACGGCTACCCCCTCCAGATGGCGGAGGGAGTGGAGGAGTCGCTGCGGGGCTTCCGGTGGGGCCGCGCCTTCCAGAAAAGCATGGACGAGTATATCGACCGAACCGTCTGCCCCGGCGACCGGGAGGTTCTGCGCAGGGCCTGCACCCTAAAGGCCCTGGGAGAGCGGCTGACCCGGGACAAGACCTTCTACCTCAACTACCGGGCCATGTCCCGGCAGGGGGCGGCCTATTACCAGCTCAAGGCCGTCCGGGCGGGGGCCTGGGATGGCAGGCGGGGCATCGTACTGGGCGTGCGCAACGTGGACGACGCCACCCGGGTGGAGCTGGAGCAGAAAACCCTGCTGCGGGAGGCGTTGTCCCAGGCCAACCGGGCCAACGAGGCGAAAAGCGCCTTTCTGTCCAATATGTCCCACGACATCCGCACGCCTATGAACGCCATCATCGGCTTCACCGTGCTGCTGGCCAAGGACGCGGAGAACCCGGACAAGGTGCGGGAGTATACCCGGAAGATCACCGCCTCCAGCCACCACCTGCTCAGTCTGATCAACGACGTGCTGGACATGAGCAAGATCGAGAGCGGCAAGACCTCACTGAACGTGGCCCCCTTCAGCCTGCCCGAGCTGATGGAGGAGCTTTATACCATCCTGCTGCCCCAGACCCGCGCCAAGGAGCAGTCCTTTGAGTTTCAGGTGAAGGGCCACCCCGCGGAGCAGCTGCTGGGCGACAAGCTGCACGTGAACCAGATTCTGATCAACCTGCTGTCCAACGCCATCAAGTACACCCCCAGCGGGGGCGCCATCTCTCTGACGGTGGAAGATCTGGCCCCCACCACCCCCCAGTACGCCCATCTGCGCTTTGTGGTGCGGGACAACGGCATCGGCATGAGCCCGGAGTTCCTGAAAAGCGTATTCGACCCCTTCAGCCGGGAGGAGAATTCCACCACCAGCGGTATCCAGGGCACCGGCCTGGGCATGGCCATCACCAAGAACCTGGTGGATCTGATGGGGGGAGTGATCCGGGCGGAGAGCCGCCAGGGAGAGGGCAGCGTGTTCACCGTGGAGCTGTCCTTTGCCCTGCCCGCCTCGCTGGACGAGGGCGATTTCTGGAGCCGCCGGGGGATTTCCCGCATACTCGTGGCGGACGACGAGGAGCAGGTGTGCTTGGATATCCGGGAGATGATGGAGGACACGGGCGTCCAGGTGGCCTACGCCACCGACGGCCCCTCCGCCGTAGACGAGGCGGAACGGGCCATGGCCCGGGGGGAGGAGTTCCACGCCATCCTTCTGGATTGGAAAATGCCGGGGCAGAGCGGCGTGGACACCGCCCGCCAGCTCCGGGAGAAGGTGGGCGGGGAGATCCCCATCCTGGTGCTCACTGCCTACGACTGGAGCGCCATTCAGGAGGAGGCCGTGGCCGCCGGGGTGGACGCCTTCCTGCCCAAGCCCTTCTTTGTGTCCACCTTCCGGCAGGCACTGGAGAGCCTGCGTACCGGGCCGGAGGGCAAGGCCGCCCCCGCGCCGGAGGACGCCCTCAGAGGCCTGTTCTTCCTGGTGGCGGAGGACAACGAGCTCAACGCCGAGATCCTGTGCGAGATGCTGGACATGGAGGGGGCCCGCTGCGAGGTGGTGTCCAACGGGGAGCTGGCGGTGGAGCAGTTCCTCCAGGAGCCCCCGGACAAATACGACATGATCCTCATGGACGTGCAGATGCCGGTGATGGGGGGCTATGAGGCCACCCGGAAGATCCGGGCCTGCGGCCACCCCCGGGCGAAGGACATCCCCATTGTGGCCATGACCGCCAACGCCTTCGCCGAGGACGTGCGCCATGCCCTGGACGCGGGGATGAACGGCCACCTGTCCAAGCCCATCAACATGGACGCGGTGCGGGAGCTTCTGGGCCGCCTGCGGGAGGAATAAATAGAACCAGGCCGTCCGGCAAAGCCGGACGGCCTGGTTTTTCAGCGATTACGGGCGGGGCATTCCCCAGACGTACCGGAACAGCAGCCGCCGCCACCACGCCGGCCCCACCGACAGGCGGACGCGCTCCCCGTCCAGCAGGCGGGTGAGCTGGGCCAGCTCCTCCTCCGTGAGGGTGTGGGCGCTGTACTTGGCTTTTTCCGCCAGCTCCACCGCCTGGGGATCCGTCCGGCCGCCCCAGCGCTCCAGCCGCTCCAGGCAGCGGTAGGCGTACAGCGCCGCCCGGTTCCGATCCGGATCGGCCAGCCGCTGTGTCCGATGGCGCTTGAGGGCGGACTGGAGCAGCCACAGCAGGCCGCACAGGCCCGCCAGCGCCGCCAGCCCCTTCAGCACCGGCAGCAGCACCGCCCCCAGGCTCCCGGTGGGATCGTCCTCTCCTTCCCCCGGCCCCGTCTGGCCGCCCGGCCCCTGGGAGGGGGCGGGGGTCTCGCCGGGGTTGTCCGTGGGCTGGGGGGTGGGGGTGGCGTCCGCCGAGGGCAGGGGATCCGGATTATCCCCCCCGGGCTGGGCCAGCTGCTCAAAGGCGGCGATGGGGGTGACCTCCACCGGGTACCAGCCGAAGCCGTCCAGCCACACCTCCACCCAGGCGTGGGCCGCCCGGTCGGGCACGTCCACCTGCCGGTCGGGCTGGGTCACCGCCGTGAACCCGCTGACGTACCGGGAGGGAATGCCCATGGCGCGCAGCAGCAGGGTGACGGTGGAGGCGTAGTGCATACAGTAGCCCCGGTGGCTCTCGTTGAGGAAGTAGAGCACCGGATCCGTCCCCTCGGGGGCGGCGGGGGCGGACTGATCGTAGGTGCAGAAGGTATTGAGGAAGTCGGCCAGCTGCCCGGCGTAGCGGGGGGCGTCCCCATTGAAGAAGCTGGGGGCGCTCATATAGGGAGCGCCCAGCGCCCCCACCGACCAGGCCATATTGACCAGCTCCTCCAGCGCGCCCCGCAGCTCCTCCGGCACGTCCAGGTAGTGGCTGTAGGCATATTCGGCATACCGGCCTGCCGCGATCTGCCCTTCGCTGGGGCCGGGGCCTGTAAGGGTCACGTAGCCGCCGCTATCAAGCACGGCATGGTTGGGGGGCGTTCGCTCCACAAAGGACAGGGTGTGTTCCCACTGGCCCTGTTTCCGGGCCAGATAGGAGTCCTCCACCGGCAGCGCCCCGGTGTCCTCGGCCACCTGGGGTGTGGGGAAGTAGGGGGCGTAGACGCAGGTGCCCACCGCGCCCACGTTGTCCACGGTGATGGTATAGGTGGGGCTGTCCTGCTCCTGCATGGCGGGGAAGTACAGGGGGACGGGGGCGTGCTCATCAACGGGGCAGTATTCCTCATAGGTTCCCTCGGGCAGGGCCTTCCACACCCCGTCCTCATACACCGCCAGCGACGAGCCCCGCAGGTACAGCCGCCCCTCGTAATCCGACGTCACCCGCAGCACCGTCCGGCCGGAGTAGCTCAGCGGGCCAGCGTGGGCCAGATCCGCCTCCTCCGCCGAGCCCACAAAGGTGACGGTGGTGTGAAAGGGGCCGTCCTCCCACCGGGGGAGCCAGTCCGCCGCCCGGTTGGCCAGGTTGGCCAGATCCTCCTGGGCCTTCAGCGCCCAGGGAGGGCGGGTGTAGCCCTCCCGGGGGAAGATCAGGGTGAGGACGGCCAGCGCCAGCACCGACGCCCCCAGGGCGGCCAGGGTGAGCCGTCCCCGGGCAGAGGGCGCGGCCCACCGGCACAGGGAGGAGATCAGCATGGCGCACCAGCAGGCGCACAGGGCCAGGAAGGCGGGCCAACTGGGGTAGAGGTCGGCCAGCAGCCCGGGCAGCAGAGGGGGCAGGGTGATCAGCGCCGCCATCCACCACCGGCGGGCCCGCACCACCACCCAGCCCAGAACCAGCGCCAGCAGGGCCAGGGCCAGCAGGAGGAACAGCCGCACCGCCTCCCGCTGGGCCTGGAGCACCAGGCCGGAGTCGTAGTCGAAGGTGCGGCCCCAGACTACCCGGGAGGCGAACAGGTCGGCCACCGACTGGACGGTGAGGACGGCCCCGGCGGACACGGCCCGCCAGTTTCCCCACAGGGTCAGCGCCCACAGGGCGGCCAGCCCTCCCGCCGCCGTCCACCGGAACCGAGGCAGGCTCCACACACACAGGGACAGCAGGGCGAACAGCGCCGCCAGGAGCAGGAACTGATCCCCCTGGGCGGCGGCCCAGTCCAGGGGCCCCATGAGGGCGGGTGACACCCCGGCGCGGCCGTACAGGGACAGGAAGCTGGCCGTCAGCCCCGGCAGGGCGCACAGCAGCAGCAGTCCGTCCCCCAGCACGGACAGGGGGGAGAGGCGCTTTTCCTGCTCAGCCATGGCTGACCCCTCCTTCCCCGGCGGAAATGTGGATCCGGAAGGCCGGGACACCGGCCCCCAGCAGCTCGGGATGATCGTCCAGGGTGGGGCCCGTCTCCCCCGCGGGGCCGGTGAGCAGGGCGGTGAGCAGGAGGCGGTACTCCCGCTCGTCGGACACGGGGTGGAGCTGGGGCTCCCCTGCCCCGTCCAGCCACAGCACCGCGTGGGGCCGCTGGACGGACAGCAGGGCGCGGCTCATGCCCGCGGCCCGATCCAGCAGTTCGTCCAGCGCCTCCGGCGTCCCAAAGCGATCCAGGGTGAGCAGGGGCAGAGGAGTCACCGTCTCCCCCCGCTCCTTGACGATGAGCTCATCCCACTTGGAGGACAACTTCCAGTGCACCGAGCGCATGGGGTCGCCGGGGCGGTACTCCCGGAGTTCGTAGTCCTCCCCGGGGCCCCGGCGGGCGGCGTTTTGAGCCACGGGGCGGGCCCCCATTCCCTCCGGGATGTGGGGGGCCTCGGCCTGGGCGGGGATGGGGCGGCACAGCAGCCGGGCCGGGGCCGGGTCGGGCAGGCGCAGGCTGAACAGCCCCAGGTAGTCGCACACCCGGGCCCGCTCCGCCCGGAGCTCCAGCAGACCGCAGTGATCGGTGACGGCGTCCGCCCGGGCAGGGCGGCGGCGGGCCACCCCGGTGAGCTTGAGCTTGGCCCGCTGGAGCTGCCCGGTGAGCAGGTTTTCCTCCGTCAGCCGCAGGGTGAGCCGGGCGATGGGCAGGCTGCCCCAGGTGTCGATCTCCACCGCCCACTGGGCCTTGCCCCCCCGATCCAGGCTGGCGGGGTCGGCGGACAGGGTGAGGTGGCAGCGGAGCATCCCCGGCAGGGACAGGGCCAGGGACAGCAGGGGCAGGACGATGCACAGGGCGGTGAGGAACTGCCCCAGGTAGTTGTTATTGGTGATCTGGAACAGCAGGGCGGCCGTCAGCGCCCCGGCCCAGATCAGGCGGCGGATCCACATAACGTCACCGCAGCCGGGGCGGGCGCACCGAGTCCAGCACCTCCCCGGCGATGTCCGCCGCCCGGGTTCCAACCTCCGCCGTCCCGGCGGGCAGCACCAGCCGGTGGGCGATGGCGTCCGTCCAGATGTAGCTTACGTCCCCGGGCACCACGTAGTCCCGGCCCCGGAGGTAGGCCACCCCCCGGCACAGGGCGCACAGGGAGATGGCGGCCCGGGGGCTGGCGCCCTGGGCCAGTCCCCGGTGGTTCCGGGTGGCCCGCACCAACTGGAGGATGTACTGTAAAATCTCGTCGTCCACAAAGACCCGCTCCACCTGGGCGCGCAGCTCCGCCAGCTGGTGGGCGTCGGCGGCCTGGGCCACCTCCCCCATGGCGTCTCCCCGGAGCTTGCGCTGGAGCAGCTCCAGCTCGTCCGCCGGGGCGGGGTAGCCCATGGACAGCCGCAGGGCGAACCGATCCAGCTGGGAGTCGGGCAGCAACTGGGTGCCGGAGGCCCCGGCGGGGTTCTGGGTGGCGATGACCAGGAAGGGGTCGGGCACCGGGCGGGACACACCGTCCACCGTCACCTTCCCCTCCTCCATGGCCTCCAGCAGGGCGGACTGGGTGCGGCTGGTGGCCCGGTTCAGCTCGTCGGCCAGGAACAGGTTGCACAGCAGCGCCCCGGGCTGGTACTCCATCTGGCCTGTGGCCTTGTTATAGAGGGAGAAGCCCGTCAGATCCGACGGCATCACGTCGGGGGTGAACTGCACCCGGTTGTATTTCAGGCCCAGGGCCTTGGAAAAGGCGATGGCCAGGGTGGTTTTGCCCACCCCGGGGATATCCTCCAGCAGGAGGTGCCCCCGGGCCAGAATGGCCAGCAGGGCCTTGATCACAATGTCGTCCTTGCCCACCACGGCCTTTTTGACCTCGGTGACCACCTGGGCGGCAAGCTGCTTTTCTGTCATCATTGTCACTTCCTTGGTAAACTGGGATGAGCTATTATATCAAAAAAAGGGGGGCTTGAACAGCCCCCCTTGCGGTTTGACAAAATTCGTGTTAAACTGACAGCGGCCCCGTAAAAAGGGCTGGGCTATGCACATCAACAAGTAGTTGACAGGCGGTCGGTCACATGAACCCCGAAAGGGGGTGACTATATGCGGATCACGCTCCATATCGGACAGTTTACTGTTACGATAATTGTGAAAAGCAGAAACCGCCACTCCGACAAGTGACGGTTTCTTGTAGATAAGAAACTTAGAACCTTGTAGGGCCGACCGCTTGGTGCATAGCCCTTCTATTTGCCATTATAGCGCGGCGCCCGCGGTTTGTCAAGGTGTATCCCTGTGATCTGGTTCCGGCAGATCCACAAGCATATGCTTCACCAGCCCCTCGGGGGTTACAATCCGCTGAACCCTCTTTCCGGGCGGGATGACGGGATCGGTGAGCAAATACGTTGTGCCGGATCCGATGTGACTTACACCGGCCTTTACCTCATTGCTCTTGTGCTGGGGATCCTGATGTTCATATTCAATGGACATTTTGAATAAGACCTCCCTTCTACGGGATATACTGTAACACAACATTTGATGATTGTCAATCGCCCTTGCCGGGTGTGCGTCAGTTCCATCCTAAATACTCCCTTGGTAAAATGCACATATGGGGGTGTTTACGTGAAAGAGGAATACTGGGAGCGATATATGAAATTTGGCTTGAATGTAGTGTACTATAGGAAGAAAAAGCGCTGGTCGCAGTCGCAGCTTGCGGAGGCAGCAGATATAGACCGCACCTATGTAAGCTCAATTGAGTTAGGCAAGGTCGGGCCGTCTTTTGATGTGCTGTTCAGGCTTTCCGATGCGCTGGGCGTAACAACCAAGCAGCTTTTCGACTTTAGGGATGATAACAACGAATAAAAAGGACGCGAGGGCAATGCCTCCGCGTCCTTTATTTTTTGGGCTGAACTTTAGCCCTCCACAAGATATTCCCCCACCCGTCCCAGGGTCTTGGGGGTGCACAGGGCGGTGACCTCGATCACCTCGCCGTACGCCACCTTTTCCACCTTGGCCTCCCGGTACAGCGCGTCCAGCACGCCCCCCTTGTCGTAGGGCAGGCGCAGCTCCACCCGGCGCACCCCGGCGTCCAGCCGCTTCCCGATGGCGGACAGCAGCTCGTCCAGCCCCGCCCCGGTGCGGGCGGATATGGACACCATGTCCTCCCCGTGGGGCAGCAGGTCGCCCACAAACCTGTCGCACTTGTTGAACACCTCCAGCCGGGGGGTCTCGGCGGCCCCCAGCTCCTGCACCAGCCGATCCACCACCGCCGCCTGCTCCCGCCAGTTGGGGTCGGAGGCGTCGATGACGTGTAACAGCAGGTCGGCGAAGGTGAGCTCCTCCAGGGTGGCCTTGAAGGCGTCCACCAGCTGGTGGGGCAGCTTGGAGATGAAGCCCACCGTGTCCGAGATGAGCACCGTGCAGGTGTCCGAGATCTCCAGCGTCCGGGTGGTGGTGTCCAGGGTGTCGAACAGCCGGTTGTTGGCCGGGATATCCGAGCCGGTGAGGGCGTTGAGCAGGGTGGACTTGCCCGCGTTGGTGTAGCCCACGATGGCCACCACGGGCACCTCGTTCTTCTCCCGGCGCTCCCGCTGGGTGGCCCGCACCCGGCGCACGTCCTTCAGTTCCTCCTCCAGCTTGGCGATCTTCCGGTGGATGTGCCGCCGGTCGGACTCCAGCTGGGTCTCGCCGGGGCCACGGGTGCCGATGGCGCCCTCCTGCCGCTCCAGGTGCTTCCACATACCGGTCAGCCGGGGCAGCAGGTACTTGTACTGGGCCAGGGCCACCTGTAAACGCCCCTCGCTGGTGCGGGCCCGCTTGGCGAATATGTCCAGAATGAGGGCGGAGCGATCCATCACCGTCACCCCCAGCTCCTCGGTGAGCACCCGCTGCTGGGAGGGGGACAGGGGGTTGTCGAAGATCACGATGTCCGCGCCTAAACGCTGGACAAGCTCCTTGACCTCCGCCGCCTTGCCCTCGCCGATGAAGGTGCGGGGGTCGGGGGCGGATTTGTTTTGCAGCACTGTGGCCAGGCAGGTGCCCCCCGCCGTGTCCAGCAGGGCGGCCAGCTCGTCCAGGGAGCCGTCGTCGGCGTTCTCCTCCATGGTGAGGCCGGGGGCGTTCAGGCCCACCAGGACGGCGCGGTTGATCTCTTTTACTTCGGTTTTGTCAAACATATGGGGTAAATTACCTCGTTTTCTTTGGAATTATACTTTTTTCAGCGCCTCCACGATCTCCCCCCAATACATGGTGTGATAGTCGCCCTTGTACCATTTGTCCTTCACGTCCTCCGGCATGAGGGCGGGATCCATGGGCATAGCCATCCGCTTGCGGCACACCAGCACCAGCTGAGCCTGCTCAAAGTAAGGGGCATTCCCCGCCCCGGTGGCCACGGTGAAGCCGCACTCCTTCACCTTGTCCACGTCCCGGCCACTTTTGGAGCCGCACAGGCTGAGCTGGGGGCGGTACTTCTCTCCGAAGAAGGACAGGGTGAAGTATCCGCTCGCGTCCACAAACTCCTTGGTATACCGCTGGGGGCGGAGATAGCAGGTGGCCATGGGCACCCCCCACAGCACGCCCAGGCCGCCCCAGGAGGCGGTCATGGTGTTGAGCCGCTCCGGGGTACCGGCGGTGATGAGCATCCACTGATCGCCGATGGCGGCAAAGGGGTTCAGGGTCAGGGATTTGGGATCGACCTTCTGGAACATGATGGGATACCTCCTGGTTTTATATGGTCTATTATATGCGGGACAGGATGAAAAAAGAGAAAGACCCGCTGCTGTGTGCAGCGGGTCTTGGAGTGACAGGGTTTCAGCCCAGGCCGAACTTCTTGTTGAAGCGGCTGACGCGTCCGCCGGTATCCACCATCTTCTGCTTACCGGTGTAGAAGGGGTGACACTTGGAGCAGACTTCCACCTTGATGTCCTTCCTGGTCGAGCCAGTCTCGATGACGTTGCCGCACGCGCACGTAATGGTGGTGTGGTTGTAGCTGGGATGGATGCCTTCCTTCACGGGGATTCACCTCTTTCTGTCGATGAAAAGTCAAGGGCGCAACGGCCCCTTGTAAACGCAAGGTGTATAATATCACGTCCCGCGGGAAAATGCAAGCACTTTTTTTCATTCCCAGGATCTTTCTTTTTCAGCCGCCCCCGCGGCCGGAGCGCCGCGGGGGAAAAGTATTTTCCCGAATTGACCGCCACGCCCTTGCCTTTGCCGCCGCGATTTGGTATAATCTTTTATCTATGGGAAAATGGGAAAAGAGGTGTGCGCGGTGTATCAGAAGCTGACCCGGATGCTGGCCCCCCGGATCGGGCTGTATTTTGCGGTGCTGCTGGCCTTCTGCGGCGTGACTGGCCTGCTGGGCCGGTGGGACGCCGCCGCCGTGGAGCTGGCGGCGACGGCAGCGCTGTTCGCGGCCTATCTGGCCGACCGCCTGCGCCGCCGGAAGGCGGCCAACCGCTATCTCAAGGAGCTGCTGGACAGCATGGATCAGGCCACCCGGGACGGCACCCTGAACTGCCCCCTGCCCCTGGTGATCTTCCGGCCGGAGACGGACGAGGTGGTGTGGTCCAACGAGCGGTTCCTCCGGCTCACCGGCGACCGGGAGGGCCTGTTTGACACCAAGCTGGCGGATCTGGCCCCCACCTTTGACAGCCGCTGGCTGCTGGAGGGCAAAACTGAGTGCCCGGAGGAGGTGGAGCTGGGCGGCCGGCGCTACCAGGTGTTCGGTGACGTGGTTCGCTCCGCCGCCGGCGGGGACGAGACGGTGCTGGCCACCACCTACTGGCTGGACGTGACGGAGCTGGCGGACACCCGGGACATCTACCACGCCACTCGGCCGGTGCTGGCCCTGCTGCTGCTGGACAACTACGAGGACGCCATCAACGGCCAGGACGAGAACATCCGCTCCGCCATGCTCAGCCAGATCAGCCAGCGGCTGTCCCAATGGGTAGAGGACTCCAAGGGGATCTTCCTCCGGCTGGATCGGGATCGGTTCCTGTTCCTCTTTGAGGAGCAGTACCTGGCGGGCTTCAAGGCGGAAAAGTTCTCCCTGCTGGATAGCGTGCGGGAGGTGGTGAATCCCGCCGGCATCGCCGCCACCATGTCCATCGGCATCGGCGTGGACGGGGACACCTTCGACGAGCTGTACCGTTTCGCCAACCTGTCAGTGGAGATGGCCCTGTCCCGGGGGGGCGATCAGGCGGTGATCAAGAACCGCTTCACCTTTGAATTTTACGGCGGGCGCAGTAAGGAGGCGGAGCGGCGCACCAAGGTCAAGAGCCGAGTGATGGCCTCCGCCATGGGCGAGCTGGTGGCGGACGCCTCCCAGGTGCTGGTGATGGGCCACAAATCACCGGATATGGACGCAGTGGGGGCGGCGGTAGGCGTGTGCGCCATCGCCCGGATGAAGGGGATCCCCCACTACATCGTCCGGGAGCCGGGCCCCACCCCCGCCGACGAGCTGTACGACCGGGTGGGCAGGCTGCCCCAGTATGAGGGCGTGTTCCTGGATCCCCAGGAGGCCATGGTTCGGGCGGACTCCCAGTCCCTGCTGGTGGTGGTGGACACCAACCGGCCCGAGCAGGTGCAGGATCGGGAGCTGCTGGCCTCCTGCAACAAGGTGGCGGTCATCGATCACCACCGGCGGGCGGCCACCTATATCGAGGGGGCGGCGCTGAACTTCCACGAGCCCTATGCCTCCTCCGCCTGCGAGCTGGTGGCGGAGCTCATCGCCTACCTGATGGAGCCCACCGACCTGCTGCCCGGGGAGGCCCAGGCCATGATGGCGGGGCTGATGCTGGACACCAAGAACTTCACCATGCGCACCGGAGGCCGCACCTTCGAGGCGGCGGCCATGCTCCGCCGGGCCGGCGGGGACACCGGCGAGGTGCGCAAGCTGTTCCAGACCGACCTGAACGACACGGTGGCCAAGTACGGCGTCATCCAGGCCGCTAAGCTCTACCGGCCGGACATTGCCATCGCCGCGGTGAACGCCACCGTGGGCCGGGTCACCGCCGCCCAGGCGGCGGACGAGCTGCTGAACATCGCGGGTATTTCCGCCTCCTTCGTCCTCTATCCTGACGGGGATCGGGTGATCCTCTCCGCCCGGAGCATCGGCGCCACCAACGTGCAGGTCATCGTGGAGGCCCTGGGCGGTGGTGGCAACGCGGCGGCGGCGGGGGCCCAGATCCCGGGGCGGACGGTGGACGAGGTGCGCCGGGAGCTGATCGCGGTGCTGGACAGCTATTTTGACAACGACAAGGAAAAATTAGAGGAAACATAACCCATGGGCATATGCTCGGATTTCATAGGAGGGAACGACCATGAAGGTAATTTTACAGCAGGACGTGAAGGGACAGGGTAAGAAGGGCCAGATGGTGGAGGTGTCCGACGGCTACGGGCGGAACTTCCTCCTGCCCCGGAAGCTGGCGGTGGAGGCCACGGCAGAGAACGTGAACACCATGAAAATGCAGGACAAGGCCAAGGCCGCCCGGCTGGCTGAGGAGAAGGCGGCGGCCCAGGCCCTGGCGGAGCGGCTGGAGGGCGTGCAGGTGAAGATCAAGGCCCGGGCGGGCCAGGGGGGCAAGCTGTTCGGCTCCATCACCAGCAAGGAGATCTCCGAGGAGCTGAAAAAGCAGTTTGATATGGACGTGGGCAAGAGCAAGATCGTGCTGGCCGAGCCCATCAAGTCCTTCGGCGCCTTTGATGTGAAGTGCAAGCTGGGCAGCGAGGTGTCCGGCGTGATCCACGTGCTGGCCATCGAGGAGAAGTAAATGGCGAAGAAGGAAAAAGCGCCCCCCGCCCCCCGCCGTTGGACGCCCAAGCAGGCCCAGGGCATCATCGGGCGGCTGCTGGTGCCGGCCATTCTGTTAGGGGTGCTGGCGGTGTCTCTCCGGCAGGTGTGGCCTCTTTACCTGGCCTTTGGGCTGTGGGTGGTGATGGCCCTGATCCTCTATAAATACTGGCGCTGCCCCAAGTGCGGCAAGACCCTGCCCAAGACGGGCAAGACCTTTGAGTGCCCCAGGTGTGGGGCCAAAATCGACTGAACATCCCATCCGCTGAAAGGAGGCCCCACCCATGCCCGCGGACGAACTGATGGAATTGCAGCTCCCCCATTCCGTGATGGCGGAGCAGTCGGTGCTGGGCTCCATGCTCATCGACGAGCGGTGCGTCCCCGCCGTCATGGAGCGGCTGCGGCCCGACGACTTCTATATGCGCCAGAACCGGGCGCTGTTCGACGTGATGTTCACCATGTTCAACCGGTTCGAGACCATCGACCCGGTGACGGTGGTGGATCGGATGAAGCAGGCGGGGGCCTATGACGACAACACGGTGCCCTACCTGCGCCAGCTGATGGAGATCACCCCCACCGCCGCCAACGTGCTGGAGTACGTGGACATTGTGGCGGACAAGGCGCTGCTGCGCCGGGTGGGGGAGGCCGCCGGCGAGCTGGAGGAGCTGGTGCGGGCCGAGTCGGGCACCGCCGCCCAGATCCTGGAGGCGGCGGAGCAGCGCATCTACGCCATCCGGCAGGGCCGGGCCGCCCGGGGGTTGAGCCACATCTCCTCTGTGATGAATGAGGTGTGGGATACCATCAAGGAGCGGCAGGCCCAGGGGGGCGAGTTCCCGGGCATCTCCACCGGGCTTGTGGACCTGGACCGGCGGATCTCCGGGCTGAACGACTCCGACCTCATCATCGTGGCGGGCCGGCCCGGCATGGGCAAGTCCTCCCTGGCCATGAACATCGGGGTGGAGGCCGCCAAGCACTCGGGGAAAAGCGTGGCGGTGTTTTCCTTGGAAATGAGCAAGGCCCAGCTGGGCCTGCGGCTGGTGGCCACCGAGGCCCTCATCGACAACAAGAAGCTGACCACCGGGCGCATTGTGGGGGAGGACGAGTGGGGCCGGGTGGCCCTGGCGGTGGCCAGTTTAAGCCAGGCCAAGATGTACCTGGACGACGACGCCTCCCTGTCGGTGGCGGAGATCAACGCCAAGTGCCGCCGCATCGACGATCTGGGGCTGGTGATCGTGGACTACCTCCAGCTCATGACCTCGGCGGGAGGCCCCCCCAAGAACAACGAGAACCGGCAGCAGATCGTGTCCGATATGTCCCGCTCCCTGAAGCTGATGGCCAAGGAGCTGAACGTGCCGGTGATCTGCGCCTCCCAGCTGTCCCGGGCCAACGAGAGCCGCAGCGCCGGCCAGCGCCGGCCCATGCTGTCCGACCTGCGGGAGTCCGGCGCCATCGAGCAGGACGCGGACATCGTCATGTTCATCCACCGGGAGAGCTACTACGAGGACGACACGGAGAACCCCAACCTGGCGGAGTGCATCGTGGCGAAAAACCGCCACGGTGAGACGGGCACCGTGATGATGGAGTGGCGGCCGGAGTTCACCGTGTTCCGCAACCTGGCTTACCAATACGATGACGAGGATCTGTGAGATGGGCGACCCCTTTCGCTTTGATCTGATCCCCCCGGGGACGGGGGTGCTGTGCGCCCTGTCCGGCGGGGCGGACAGTATGTACCTGCTGTGCCGCCTGCTGGAGGGGCGGGAGAAGTACGGCTGGACGGTGTCCGCCGCCCACTTCAACCACGGCCTGCGCCCCACCGCCCAGCGGGACGAGGACTTCGTCCGGGACTGGTGCGAAAAACAAAACGTCTCGCTGTTCCGCTGCCGGGAAAACGTAGAGGAGTATGCCTTCCAACATAAACTTTCCGTAGAGGAGGCGGGGCGGATCCTGCGCTACCGTTTTCTGGAGGGCGCCGCTTGGGAGCGGGGGGACAACGAGCACCCCATCCTCGTGGCCACCGGCCACCACGCCGGGGACAACGCCGAGACGGTGCTGATGAACCTGATCCGGGGGTGCGGGCTCAACGGGCTTGTGGGCATCCAGTCGCGCCGGGGGGATATCGTCCGGCCCATGCTGGACGTGACCCGGCGGGAGATTGAGGCCTATTTGGAGAAACACAACGTCCCCCATGTGGAGGACGAGACCAACGCCGACCCGGCCTACACCCGCAACCGGGTGCGCCTGGAGTTGCTGCCCCTGCTGGAGGAGCTGAACCCGAGGGCGGTGGAGCACATCTGCGCCGCCGCCGACCGCCTGCGGGAGGACGAGGAGGAGCTGTCCCGGCAGGCGGCCCGGATCAGCGGGAAGGGGCTGGAGGTGCCAGGGGGGCTGGCGGTCAACGTGGACGATCTGCGCCAGGCGCCTCGGCCCATCGCCCTGCGGGCCTGCGGGCAGCTTTTGGAGCAGGTGGGGCTGGGGGGCCAGTCCGTCCATCGGGAGGGAATGCTGGCCCTGGCCCTGGGGGAGGATCCCTCCGCCCAAATCGACGTACCGGGGGGAACTGCGCGGCGGCAGTATGGGCTGCTGGTGCTGTCCCGTCAGGAGGATCCGGAACCGCCCGCCCCCAAAGAGCTGATGGAGGGCGAGAACCGCTGGGGGAGCTGGATCATCCGCTGTATCCGGGCGGAGTGTCCGGGGAAAGCATATGTCAGCCCCCGGGAGTTCTATTTGAAGCCGGATCGCTACCTCATCCGCCCCCGGCAGGAGGGAGATCAGATCACCCTGGGGAAGCGTCCGGCCAAGACGGTGAAAAAGCTGATGATCGAGGGGCGGGTGCCCGCCTGCCGCCGGGGGCTTGTCCCCGTGCTGGACGCTTCTGGGCGGGCGGCGGCCCTGGGGGGCTTTGGCCCCGGCCGGGAGTTTCTGGCCCAGCCGGGAGAGGCGGCCCTGCATATTATTCTAAGAGCAGAGGAGAATGAACATGATCCATCCAGACATTGAACAGGTGCTTTACACCGAGGAGCAGCTTCGGGCTCGCGTCCGGGAGGTGGGGCAGCAAATTGCCGCGGACTACGCGGGCCGGGAGCCCATGCTGATCTCCGTGCTGCGGGGATCCTACATCTTCATGGCCGATCTCACCCGGGCCATCGACTTGAACGTGACGGTGGACTTTATGGCCGTGTCCTCCTACGGGGCGGGCACCACCAGCTCCGGGCAGGTGGAGATTAAAAAGGATCTGTCCGACTCCATCGAGGGCAAGGATCTGATCATCGTAGAGGATATCCTGGACTCGGGCAACACCCTGTACTACCTCATGGATGTGCTCCGGGCCCGGAAGCCGGCCTCCATCCGCATCTGTGCCCTCATGGACAAGCCGGAGCGCCGCACCAAGCCCATCACCGCCGACTACGTGGGCTTCACCATCCCCGACGCTTTCATCGTGGGCTACGGGTTGGACTACGCGGAGAAGTACCGCAACCTGCCCTATGTGGGGGTTTTGAAGCCCAGCGTCTACGGCGCATAACGATGGGGCGGGCCCGTTGCGGGGCCCCCGCAAAGCCGGCCTTTGGCTTTGTGGGGAGAGGAGGGGCAGCGAAATGAACGAGCTTTCGCCGCAGGCGGAAGCGAGCGATATGGAGCTTGCCCCGACGATGAGAAGGAGAAAAAACGTTGAAGCAGCAAAACAGATTGGTAAGCATTCTATTTTATGTGGTCATACTCGCCGCCCTGCTGTGGGGGCTGGCCGCCTTCACCGGGGCGGGCCGGGGGGGCCAGGTGACCTATTCCGCCGCACTGGGCTACTTCCAGCGGGAGCAGGTGGCCCGGTTCGTGGTGGACGGCAACGGCCTGCTCACCATGGAGCTGCGGGACGGCAATGTGCGCCGACACGAGCTGGCGGACGTGGACGCCTTCCGGCAGGAGCTGGAGCCCCTGATCCAGGAGCAGACGGAGAAGGGCATTCTGGAGGAATACGACTTCCGCAAGCCCTTTGAGCTGCCCCTGTGGCTGGTGGTGCTGATCCCCTGTCTGGCCTCGGCGGCGCTGGCGCTGGTGCTGTGGATGATGCTGAATGCCCGGCAGCAGAGCGCCTCCCAGGGGGGCGGCGGCCCGGGGGTCAGCCGCTTCGGACAGGCCCGCACCGTGGAGGGCGGCAAGGACAGCACGGTCACCTTTGACGATGTGGCCGGGGCGGACGAGGAGAAGCAGGAGCTCCAGGAGCTGGTGGACTTTCTTAGAGAGCCCCAGAAGTTTATCGACCTGGGGGCCCGTATCCCCAAGGGCGTGCTGCTGGTGGGCCCACCGGGCACCGGCAAGACCCTGCTGGCCAAGGCCGTGGCCGGGGAAGCAGGGGTGAAGTTCCTGTCCATCTCGGGCTCCGACTTTGTGGAGCTGTATGTGGGCGTGGGCGCGTCCCGGGTGCGGGATCTGTTCGACCAGGCCAAGAAGGACAGCCCCGCCATCGTGTTCATCGACGAGATCGACGCCGTGGGCCGCCAGCGGGGCACCGGCCTGGGCGGCGGCCACGACGAGCGGGAGCAGACCCTGAACCAGCTGCTGGTGGAGATGGACGGCTTCTCCGCCAACGAGGGGGTCATTGTGCTGGCCGCCACCAACCGGCAGGACATCCTGGATCCCGCCCTGCTCCGGCCGGGCCGGTTTGACCGGCAGGTGTATGTGGGCCGGCCGGACATGAAGGGCCGGGAGGAGATCCTCCGGGTGCACACCCGGAAGAAGCCCCTGGCGGAGGACGTGGATCTGCGAGAGATCGCCCGGGAGACCACCGGCTTCACCGGGGCGGATCTGGAGAACCTGATGAACGAGTCCGCCCTGCTGGCCGCCCGGAAGGACCAGCGGTTTATCACCCTGGCGGACGTGCAGGAGTCGGTGATCAAGGTGCTGGCGGGCCCCGAGAAGCGCAGCCGGGCCCGGATCGAGGAGGATCGGCGGATCACCGCCTATCACGAGGCGGGCCACGCCGTGGTGAGCCACGCCCTGCCCACCCAGGATCCGGTGCAGCAGATCACCATCGTCCCCCGGGGCAGCGCCGCGGGCATGACCATCAACCGGCCCCAGGAGGATCGGGATCACGTGACCCAGCTGCGGCTGGAGGAGACGCTGGCCACCCTCCTGGGGGGCCGCTGCGCCGAGGAGACCGCCCTGGGCTTCGTGTGCACCGGCGCGGTGAGCGACCTGGAGCGGGCCACCTCCATTGCCCGGGACATGGTGACGAAATACGGCATGAGCGGACGGCTGGGCCACACCGCCTTCGGCGGGGGCCATGACGAGGTGTTCATCGGCCGCTCCATGGCCCAGGCCAAGCCCTACTCCGAGGAGACCGCCGCCCTCATCGACCGGGAGGTGAAGGCCCTGCTGGACGGGGCCTATGAGAAGTGCCGGGAAATATTGCAGCGGGATCGGGACAAATTAGAGACGGTGGCCCAATTCCTGCTGAAGCACGAGAGCATGGATGCCGCCCAGTTCCAGCTGGTGTACGACAATCCGGCGGCGCTGGAGACATTGCCGGAGGCGGGGGAAGGCCTGAACCATGGAAAGGGACAATCGGATGGATGATAAGTTAGACGAGTTGCGGGACAGCCCCGCCCCGGAGGAGGGGCAGGATCCCGCCGGCGGCAGGGCCAAACGGGACGGCTCCGCCAGCCGGGATCTGTACCTGAATGTGCGGGTGCTGGTGGGGATGATGGCGGTGTTTGTGCTGCTGTTCACCTTTGTGGCCCGGGTGATCGTGGTCAGCGGGCCGTCCATGGAGAGCACCCTGTGGGAGCGGGATCTGATCTTCGTCTGGGCCCTGGGCTACCAGCCCAAGCAGGGGGACATCGTGGTGCTCACCCAGGAGCACTACCAGGAGGACTCCATCATCAAGCGGGTCATCGCCACCGGCGGACAGCGGGTGGACATCGACTACAATACCGGCACGGTGTACGTGGACGGTCAGGCCCTTCAGGAGGACTATATCAACGAACCCATGCGCCTGCCGGGCTGGGGGGAGGGGGTCAACCATGTGGAGGTGCCCGAAGGGTGCATCTTCGTCATGGGGGACAACCGCAACCACTCCGCCGACAGCCGCCATCCCGACATCGGGATCGTGGACACCCGGTGCGTCATTGGCCGGGGGCTGGCGGTGCTGTTCCCCTTCAACCACTGGCAGGGATTATGAGGTGGAAGCGATGAAAAACAGCGTATCCAGGCGGACGACCTGGCTGATCTCCGTGGGGGCGGCGGCACTGGCCGCGGCCCTGGTGCGGCGGTGGCAGCTGGCCTCCGCCTTTGAGCCGGACACCGGCCTGGCCACACCGGGGGCCCAGGCCAGCGTGATCCTGGTGTGCCTGCTGGTGATGGCGGGGGCGTGGCTGATCCTGCTGGCCATGGGCCGGGGGGGACCGGATCCGGCCCGCCGCTGGGACATGGTGTTCGTGACCCGAGGGGATCCGGTGTTCCCCGTCCTAACGGTGGCATCGGCGGCGCTGGCGGCGCTGGCGGTGCCGGTGCTGTTCGTGGTGGGAGTGGATCAGTTCCAGCTCTACCAGATGGCCCGGGAGGCCGGCGTCCAGCCCCCCAGCAACAATGGGATGCTCACCCTGGCCACGGCGGCGGGGGCGCTGCTGGCGGCCCTGGGCCTGCTCCAGATGGGCCGGGACGGACTGAGCCCCGGCAGGCGGGGCAAGGGAGGCTTTTCCGCCGCCCTGCCCGGGGTGGCGGGCTGCGTGTGGCTGATGGAGAGTTTCCGGGCCCACGCCGCCAACCCCGTCCAATGGGATTACGCCCCCCAGCTCATCGCCATTGTGGCGGGCATGGGGTTCTATATGGACTTTGCCGGTATGTCCGCCGGGGCCCCCCGGCCCCGCCGCCTGCTGTGGATGGCGGGCATGACCGTGATCCTGTCCGCGGCGCCGCTGGCCACCGTGCTGGCGGAGCTGTCCGCCCGGCTGGCGGTGGGGGGCTCCCTGTTGGCCGCTGAGACCGGGGACGCGCTGCTGCTGCTGTCCCAACTGCTGGCGGCGGCGGGGGTGCTGTGGCGGCTGCCCCCCTATTTGGAGCATTCGGCCCGGCCCAGCCCGGAGGAAGCAAGCATAGAGGAGGAAATCACCGATGAATGAGAAAAAGAACTACTATATTACCACTCCGATTTACTACCCGTCCGGTAAGCTGCACATCGGCCACGCCTACTGCACCGTGGCCACCGACGCCATGGCCCGATACAAGCGGCTGTGCGGCTACGACGTGATGTTCCTCACCGGCACCGACGAGCACGGCCAGAAGATCGAGGACAAGGCCAAGGAGGCCGGCGTCACCCCCCAGGAGTTTGTGGACAACATCGTGGCCGCCCCCGGCGGCGTGCTGGACCTGTGGAAGCTGATGAACATCAGCTATAACCGGTTCATCCGCACCACCGATGATTACCATGTGGAATCCATCCAGAAAATATTCCGGAAAATGTACGACAACGGGGACATCTACAAGGGCTCCTACAAGGGCAAGTACTGCAAGCCTTGCGAGTCCTTCTGGACGGAATCCCAGTTGGTGGACGGCAAGTGCCCTGACTGCGGCCGGGAGGTGATGGACGCGGAGGAGGAGGCCTACTTCTTCCGGGCGTCCAAGTACGCCGACCGGGTGCGGGATCTGCTGCTGAACACCGACTTCCTGGAGCCCAAGAGCCGGGTGCACGAGATGGTGAACAACTTCATCGACTGCGAGGGGGGCTTGCAGGATCTGTGCGTGTCCCGCACCTCCTTCACCTGGGGGGTGCCGGTGGACTTCGACCCGGGCCATGTGGTGTATGTGTGGCTGGACGCGCTGTTCAACTATATGACTGCGCTGGGTTATCAAAACGAGAAATATGACGACGTGGAGAAATTCTGGCCCGCCGACGCCCACTTCGTGGGCAAGGAGATCGTCCGGTTCCACTCCATCTACTGGCCCGCCTTCCTCATGAGCATGGGACTGCCCTTGCCCAAGAAGGTGTACGGCCACGGCTGGCTCAACTTCAACGGGGACAAGATGTCCAAGTCCAAGGGTAACGTGGTGGATCCCCACCTGCTGTCCCAGCGGTATGGCGTGGATGCCCTGCGGTTTTTCCTGCTGCGCTCCTTCCCCTTTGGCTCCGACGGCAACTTCACCAATGAGCTGCTGATCCAGACCATCAACAACGACCTGGCCAACGACCTGGGCAACCTGGTGAGCCGCACCGTGTCCATGGTGGAGAAATATTTCGGCGGCACCCTGCCGGAGGATCAGGCTCGGGATATGGACAAGGACGGGGAGCTGGTGGCCGCCATCTCCAACCTCCGGGACAAGTACGAGGAACAGATGGAGAAGTTCCAGTTCCAGAACGCCCTGGAGGAGATCTTCAAGGTGATCCAGCGGGCCAACAAGTATATCGACGAGAACGCCCCCTGGGTGCTGGCCCGGGACATGGAGGCCAACGGCCCCCGGCTGGCCTTCGTGATGTACCACCTGCTGGAGGCCCTGCGGGTGTGCGCCATCCTGCTCACCCCCTTTATGCCCCAGTCCGCCGGGGAGGTGCTGCGGCAGATCGGCGCGGACGAGGGCTGCTCCACCTGGGACAGCGCCGCCAGCTGGGGCGCTCTGCCCAAGACGGTTACGGTACGGCGGGGGGACAACCTGTTCCCGCGGATCGACATGGATAAGGAGCTGAAGGAATTGGACGCCATCATGGAGGAGGCCAAAAAGGTCGCCCTGCCCGCCCTGGAGGTGGAGCCCTTCCTGGAGGAGCAGGTGGACTTCGACACCTTCTGCAAGTCCGACTTCCGGGCCGTCAAGGTCAAAGCCTGTGAGAACGTGAAGAAGTCTGCCAAGCTGCTGCGCTTTACCCTGGACGACGGCTCGGGGACGGATCGGCAGATCTTGTCCGGCATCGCCATGTACTATAAGCCGGAGGAGCTGGTGGGCAAGACTCTGGTGGCCATCGTCAACCTGCCCCCCCGGAAGATGATGGGGCTGGACAGCTGCGGTATGCTCATCTCCGCCGTCCACACCGAGCAGGGGGAGGAGCGGCTCCACCTGCTGATGGTGGACGACGCCATCCCCGCCGGGGCCAAGCTGTGCTGAGGAACGATGATGCCTCTGGGCTATGATAGGATATTCGTTTTAAGTATTTGCATTTCCTCGGCGGCGGGGGTATACTTGGGGGACGGTGAAAGCCGTCCCCCAACGTAAGGAGTGACCACTATGGATAGCCGCCTGCTGGATATATTGGTGGATTCCTTCCCCAAAATCCTTATCCCCGGCCTGACGGTGACCCTGCCGCTCACCGCCATCGCCTTTTCCATCGCCATGGTGATCGCGGTGGCGGCGGCCCTGGCCCAGTTCGCCCGGGTGCCGGTGATTACCCCGATCTGCCGGTTTTACATCTGGATCTTTCGAGGCACCCCTTTGCTGGTGCAGCTCTTTGTGGTGTTCTTCGGGATGCCCAAGGTGGGGATCACCATCGCCCCCTTCCCCGCCGCTGTCATCGTGTTCTCGCTGAACGAGGGGGCCTACTGCGCTGAGACCGTCCGGGCCGCACTGGAAGCGGTGCCCTCCGGACAGCTGGAGGCGGGATTGTGTGCGGGGCTGAGCTACTTACAGACGATGAGGCGGATCATCCTGCCCCAGGCCATGCGTACCGCCTTTCCGCCCCTGTCCAACTCGATCATCGCCATGGTGAAGGACACCTCCCTGGCGGCCAACATCACGGTGGTGGAGATGCTCCGGGCCACGGAGCAGATCAACGCCCGGGTGTACGAACCCCTGGCGCTGTATATCGAGGTAGGGCTGATCTACCTGCTGTTCTCCACCGTGCTGACCTGGCTCCAGCGCATAGGCGAGAAGCGGCTGAGCGCATATGAGAACCGGGGGGTGTAGCCGATGCTGTTGCGCGTGGAAAACGTCCACAAGTCCTTCGGGGCGCTAAAGGTGCTCAAGGGTGTGGAGCTGTCGGTGGACAAAGGGGACGTGGTGGCTATTTTGGGGCCCAGTGGATCGGGCAAGACCACCCTGCTGCGGTGCGTCAACTTTTTGGAGCGGGCAGACGAAGGCGTTCTTACCTTTGATGGGGAGCGGTTCGACTTGGCCCGGATGGCCAAACGGGATGTGTCGCGGCTGCGGAAAAAGACCGCCTTTGTGTTCCAGAGTTACAACCTGTTCCTCAACAAGACCGCCCTGGAAAACGTCACCGAGGGGCTGATCACCGGCCGGGGGATCCCCAAAACGGAGGCGATTAAAACTGCCCGCCGAGCCTTGGACAAGGTGGGGATGTTGGACCGGGCGGATCACTATCCCAGCCAGCTGTCCGGCGGGCAACAGCAGCGAACGGCCATTGCCCGGGCCATCGCCGCCCAACCGGAGATCCTCTACTTCGACGAGCCCACCTCCGCCCTGGATCCGGAGCTGACGGGGGAGGTGTTGGCTGTCATGCGGCAGCTGGCGGAGGAGGGGATGACCATGCTGGTGGTGACCCATGAGCTGGGGTTCGCCCGCACTGTGTCCAGCCAGGTGGTGTTTATGGAGGGCGGCGTGGTGGTGGAGGCCGGGCCATCCCGGCAGATCTTTGAGGCGCCCAGGCAGGAGCGAACCAGGGTATTCCTGCAAACGGATCAAACATAAACTGTTTCCTGATAAAAAGATTAAAAATATTTTTATTGCGGCGTTGCACGCCCCGCGCCTCCGGCACGCAGGAAACGTGTTGACAACATTCCTGGTGGCTGCGCCGCCGGCCCGGGTCCGCGGCCCCCATAAAACGATTTTGTCGTTTTATGGGGAATTAATATAAGGAGTTTTTAGCCATGAAGTTCAAGCGTTTCGCCGCGGCGGTGTCCGCCGTGGCAGTTGTTGTGCTGGGCCTGCTGCTGCTGACGGGCTGCGCCCCCAAGGGGGAGGACAAGGGGGGCGACCTGCTGGCCTGCATCCAGGCCAAAGGGGAGATCACGGTGGCCCTGGAGGGCACCTGGGCCCCTTGGGGCTACCACAACGAAGCCGGGGAGTTGGTGGGCTACGACGTGGAGGTGGCCCAGCTCATCGGGGAAAAGTTGGGGGTGAAGGTGAACTTCGTGGAGGGCGAGTTCACCGGATTGCTGGCGGGGCTGGAGGCCGGACGGTATGATGTGATCATCAACGGCGTGGACATCGACGACAACCGGCGGGAGAAGTACGACTTCACCGTGCCCTACGCCTACAACCGCACGGTGGTGGTTGTCCGGGCGGACGATACCTCCATCCAGTCCATGGGGGATCTGGACGGCAAGTCCACCGCCAACACCCTGAACAGCACCTATTCCAAGGTGGCGGAGAGCTACGGGGCCACCGTCACCCCGGTGGACGACTTCATCCAGACCATCGAGCTGCTGACCTCGGGGCGGATTGACGCCACCCTCAACGCCGAGGTGAGTTACAACGACTACCTTGTCCAGCACCCGGAGGCCCCCATCAAGGTGGCCTGCGTGGATCCCAACGTCACCCAGACGGCCATCCCTCTGCGGAAGGGGGCGGACAGCGACGCGCTGCGGGCAGAGCTGGATAAAATCCTGGGGGAGCTGGCGGCGGACGGCACCCTCACCGAGCTGTCCGTGAAGTATTTCGGCATCGACATCTCCAAGGAGGGATAGCATGGATCCGCTGACGCTGGAGAGCGCGGCCCTGTCCGCGGACGGACGGGCGCTGGTGATACTGGATCAGACCCTACTGCCGGGGGAGGTCAAGTACCTGTCCCTGACGGAGACGGACGAGATCGTGGAGGCCATCCGCGCCTTGCGGGTGCGGGGGGCCCCGGCCATCGGGGTGGCGGCGGCCTATGGGCTGTACTTGGCGGCTCTGGGGCTGGACACTGAGGACAGAGAGAACTTCCTGTCCTCCCTGCGGCAGGCGGCGGACAAGCTCAACGCCTCCCGGCCCACCGCCGTCAACCTGTCCTGGGCGCTGGCGCGGATGCTGGGGACGGCGGAGGGGAACCGGGCCCTGCCTGTAGCGGAGCTGAAGTCCCTGCTGCGGCGGGAGGCGGACGCCATCCGGGAGGAGGACATCGCCATCAGCCGGGCCATCGGGCGGTTTGGCCTGGGCCTGCTGCGGCCCGGGGACGGCATCCTCACCCACTGCAACGCCGGGACGCTGGCCACCGCCAAGTACGGCACCGCCCTGGCCCCCGTCTACGCCGCCCTGGAGGCGGGCTGGACGGATCTACGGGTGTACTGCGACGAGACACGGCCCCTGCTCCAGGGGGCGCGGCTCACCGCCTTTGAGCTCCAGTCTGCCGGGGTGGACACCACCCTGATCTGCGACAACATGGCCTCCGCCACCATGGCAAAGGGCAAGGTGGACATCGTGTTGGTGGGCTGCGACCGGGTGTGCGCCAACGGGGACTTCGCCAACAAGATCGGCACCAGCGGCGTGGCCATCCTGGCCCGGCACTACGGCATCCCCTTCTACGTGTGCGCCCCGTCGTCCACCATCGACATGAGCTTATCGTGCGGGGAGGAGATCCCCATCGAGGAGCGCCCGCCGGAGGAGGTCACCGAGCTGTGGTACGCCCACCGGATGGCTCCGGAGAGGGTGAAGGTGGACAACCCTGCCTTCGACGTGACGGCTCACAGGCTGGTGACTGGGTTTATCACCGAGAAGGGGATCGCCTATCCGCCCTTTGACAAGGCGTTTCGGGAATTTGGATTTTGACGAGGGCGGCTGGCCGGCCATTTTAGACAGACAGGAGCTTTTCCATGAGAGAATACCTGAAGGGCCGCGTCACGCCCTACTATGAGACAGACAACGAGCTGCTGCTGCTGGGGGACACCCTCGCCCTGCTGAAAAAGATTCGCCCTGGCAGCGTGGATCTGGTGTTTGCCGACCCGCCGTACTTCTTGAGCAACGACGGGATCACCTGTCAGGGGGGCAAAATGGCGTCGGTGAACAAGGGAGACTGGGACAAGGCCCCCGCCCTGGCGGACAAGCACCGCTTCAACCGGCGGTGGATCAGGCTGTGCCGTCAGATCCTCGCCCCCAACGGCACCATCTGGATCAGCGGCACCCTCCACAATATCTACAGCATCGGCATGGCGCTGGAGGAGGAGGGGTTTAAGATTCTCAACAATATTACCTGGGAAAAGACTAACCCGCCCCCCAATCTGACCTGCCGGTGCTTTACCCACAGCACGGAGACAGTGATCTGGGCCAGGAAGGACGAGAAGGGGGCAAAGCACCTGTTTAACTATGAGCTGATGAAGGAACGCAACGGGGGCAAACAGATGAAGGATGTGTGGACGGGCCCCATCACCCCGCCGGGGGAGAAGCGGCAGGGGCGGCACCCCACCCAGAAGCCGCTATACCTGCTGGAGCGGATCCTGGAGGCGGCCAGCCTGCCCAGGGATCTGGTGCTGGATCCCTTCTGCGGCAGCTCGTCCACCGGGGTGGCGGCCAAGGCCCTGGGACGGCGCTATATCGGCATCGACAGCGAGGAGACGTATTTGGAACTGTCCCGGCGGCGGCTGGAGGAGCGGATGACGGAGGCGTGAAAAAGGCGGGAACCTGCCCCAGGTTCCCGCCTTTCCGTTTGCTCCGGTTTTACCAATCAGCTCCGCTACCACTTGTTCTCCACCCTCTCGGCGAAGCCCATCAGATCTTTGACTTCCAGCCTCGTCCCGTCGTCCAGCACCACCGTGCCGGTGAACCGGCCAAACACCTGGTGTTGATCGCTCTTGATCAGCTTCACGTCGGTGCAGGAGGCCCGGTCAATCACCGGCTGAAACTCCATCTCAAACCGGCCGTCGTCGCTGGTCATGTTCCACACCCGCAGATAGCACTCCTTCCCGTTGCGCAGAGGGATGCCGAAGTCCACTTTGGACAGCTTGTGGGCCTTCCCCTTGTAAAAGAGCATATTCTCCGTGGCGGCGGAGGTGTCCCCAAAGCCGTACCCGATGTTGAAGCCGAAGTCCGCCTCGTCCACCAGGCCGGAGGCGGAGCCCCAATACCAAGTGTTGTGGTACGTCCACACGCCCCGCCCCCAGTCCAACACGGCAAAGGAGTCCGACCGATTGAACAGGTACAAATCGTCCCCGATCCGCACCGTCCCCTGGGCGCGCATGCAGTTGATCTTCTGGTTGTAGTAGAAATGCCCCGGCTTGGGGAAAGGGGTGCAGATTACCATAGACTCCTCCGGTTCGTCCGACAGAACGAGGTGGACGTCAATGGGCTCCTGGCCCCGGAAGTGATCCATGTGGGCGGTGAGGTTGCGCTGGCCGTCCGCCGCCTGGAACAGCAGGGCGTGGCGCCTGCCAGAGCTGGCGGTGATCCCCGCCGCCGATGTGGACGGCAGGCCGGTGCGGCCCATGGGGAAGGGGGACATGGGGCTTTTGGTGATCTCCCAGGGCTTTCCCTCAAAGGAGAGGAAGGAGATAGAGTCCAGCCCCATATAGCTGTTGTCCGCCACGGTGAGGGCCACGCCATAGCGGTCGTTGCCCACGTAGTAGTAGTCCCACTCCTTCAGGCGGGTGAGTCCGCCCCGGACCGACCTCCGATCATACACCGGCAGCAGCCGCTTGGCATACCCCGGCTGGGTGAGATTCCCCTGTTCGTCCAGCAGGGGGATGGCTTGTGTGATCTCGACCTGCATCAGAACACCTCCCGTTGTAATTTGGCTGCGGTTCCACCAGCCGCATTCCGTTGCCGACGCAGCTTTTACGTATTTAACCCACGGCGGTAACGGTTTCAAGCTCTTTTTGGATACTTTTTCTCTCGAGAAAAAGTATCACAGCCCCGTCAGATCAAAGGCGGGAATACAGTCCGTCCCAGCGCTGGACAACTCTTGGACATAACCCGCCAGCCCCAGGTTCTCCATGTACTCCCGGGCGGCGCGCAGCTCCGAGGGGCGCAGGGGGCGGCGCAGCTCCGGGAAGCCGTCCAGCTCCCCCACCGGGGTGTACTGGGCCATGAGGGAGAACAGCACCGCCCCGGACGGGAAGGCGTCCGCCACCCAGTCCATCACCCGCTTGGCCTCGTTGACCTGCCCGGGCAGGATCAGGTGCCGGATCAATACGCCGTTTTTCAGCAGGCCGCCCGACCACCGGACGGGGCCCCGCTGGCGGAACATCTCCAGGATGGCGGCCTGGGCGGCTTCCGGGTAGTCCGCCGCCCCAGAGTATTTCTCCGCGATGGCGGGGGTCACGTATTTCAGGTCGGGCAGGTACACGTCTACCTTGCCCTCCAGGGAACGCAGCGTCTCCGCCCGCTCGTAGCCGCCGCTGTTCCACACCACGGGCAGGCCCCCTGGGACGGGCCGCTCCAGCACCCTGGCCAGGGCGTGGGTGAAGTGGGTGGGGGTGACCAGCTCGATGCAGGCGGCCCCCTGATCCGCCAGCCGCTGAAAGACGGCGTACAGTTCGTCGTCCGTCAAGGGCTTGCCGAAGCCCTCCCGGCTGATGGGGGCGTTCTGGCAGAACACGCACCTTAGGGTGCAGCCGGAGAAAAACACCGTCCCCGCCCCGGTTTCCCCGGAAATACAGGGCTCCTCCCACAGGTGGAGGGCGGCCCGGGCGCACACGGGCCGGTCTGGCATTTGGCAGAAGCCCTCCCCGTGGCACTCGTCCCGGAGGGCCCCACATTGACGGGGGCAGAGGGAACAGATCATGGCTTGGCCTGCGGCTCCGCGTTGCTTGCGGCGTCGGGGCCCAGGTTGCCTTCCTTCCAGTGGCGGCGGCACAGGCCGATGTAGCAGTCATTGGCGCCTAAAACCACCTGCTCACCCTCCTTGAGCACCACGCCGTTGGCGTCGAACCGGGCGTTGCAGGTGGCCTTCCGGCCGCACCAGCAGATGGTTTTGACCTCCTCGATGATGTCCGCCCAGGCCAGCAAGGCCTCCGAGCCGGGGAACAGATGGCCGCTGAAGTCCGCCCGCAGGCCGTAGCAGATCACCGGTACATTCAGAACGTCCACCAGCTCGGTGAGGAACCGCACCTGTTCCCGGGTGAGGAACTGGGCCTCGTCCACGATGACGCACTGCCAGCTTTTGATCTCGTCGGGGGGCATTTGTTCCAGCTCCTCGAACCAGACGCAGGGGTAGCGCAGCCCCATTCGGGAGTTCACCACCCGCTCTCCCTCCCGCTGATCCAGGGCGGGCTTCACCATCAGGGCCCGCTGGCCCCGCTCCTCGTAGTTGTACCGCACCATCAGCGCGTTGGCCGACTTGCTGGAGCCCATCACGCCGTAGCGGAAATACAGCTTTGCCATTTACTCTCCTCCGTTCAGTCTCTCTTTCGCGTGTTCCAGCGCCCGCTCGAAGGCGTTGGGCACGGCGTATTTCTCCGCCAATTCGTCCCGGCTGGCCCACACCCAGCCGGGGGGCAGCTTGTCCTCCGCCGCCTCCACCGTGCGCAGGGTCATGTGCCATTCGATGTGGGTAAAGATATGCTTTGCCTGCCCCGCATAGGTGTCGGACAGGGCCTCGATCCCCCAGTCCGGGGGCAGGGGGCCCTCCCATAGCTCGTTGGGGAACTCCCACAGCCCCGCCAGCAGCCCCCGGTTCGGGCGGCGGCGCAGAGCGACCCTGTCCCCGTGGAAGATGAGCCACACCGCCCGCTCCTCCACCCGGCGGGGCTTCTTGGGGGCCTTGACGGGCAAATCGGCCACCCGATCCTGGGCCAGGGCGACGCAGAACTCCCGGGCCGGACAGCGCCCGCACAGGGGCGCGCCGTTGGGCAGGCACACCGTGGCCCCCAGCTCCATCAGCGCCTGGTTGAACGTCCCCGGCGCGTGCAGGGGGATCGCCTCCAGGATGGCCTGGGTCACCTTTTTCTTCATTTGCGGGGTAGCGATGTCCCCCTCGTCCCCGCAGATACGGGCGTACGCCCGCAGCACGTTGCCATCTACGGCGGGGACGGCCTGCCCGAAGGCGATGGAGCAGATGGCCCCGGCGGTGTAGTCCCCCACCCCGGGCAGGGATCGCACCGCGGCGTAGTCCGACGGGAACACGCCGCCGTACTGATCCACAATCACCTGGGCGGCCTTTTGCAGGTTCCGGGCCCGGTTGTAGTAGCCCAGTCCCTGCCACAGCTTCAGCAGCCGATCCTCGGGGAGGGCGGCCAGGGCGGCCACATCCGATGCCTCCTCCAAAAAGCGCCGGTAGTAGTCCAGCACCGCCGCCACCCGGGTCTGCTGGAGCATGATCTCCGACAGCCACACGTGGTAGGGGGTGGGGTCGTCCCGCCAGGGCAGGGAGCGGGCGTTGTCCCGGAACCACTCCAGCAGGGGGAGGGGCAGCTTGTCCAATGGGTTCACGGCGGGCCTCCTTGGGTTGTTTGAACCCAGTGTATCATATTTGACCGGGGGTTTCAACGGCGGAATGGGCGGGCCGCGAAAAGAAGGGAGAAAGGGTGACATAGGGCCTGGGTGGACAAAAAAAGAATGACAGGCCGGGAGTTTCGGTGTATAATGGAGGAAAAGGAGGGGGCGCTATGAAGGTCGGAATGTGGGTATTGATGCTGATCTGCAATCTTCTGATCCCGGCGGTGGCCATCTGGTACGGGCGGCGGTTTCAGGCCAACCCGCCCAGGGAGCCCAACGGCGTGTTCGGCTACCGCACCACCCGCTCCATGAAAAACCGGGACACCTGGAACTTTGCCCAGCGGAAGATGGGTCAGGTCTGGGGGCGGCGGGGGCTTGTCATGCTGCCGTTGGCGGTGGTGTGCCAGGGGCTGACCCTGCTATGCCCCACCGTGGACGGGATGTGCCTGTGGAGCTTGCCCATCACGGTGGTGGAGGTGGCCTTGCTGCTGCTGTCCATGATCCCGGTGGAGCGGGCGCTGAAGGAGAATTTTGACGAGAACGGTCGCAGACGGTATAAGGAGGACTTGCCATGAGAGCGGTTGTGACCCGGGTGAGGAACGCCCGGGTGGAGATTGAGGACAAGGTCAACGGGGCCATCGGCCAGGGCTTCCTGGTGCTGCTGGGCGTGGGGCCGGAGGACACGGAGGCCCAGGCGGACAAGCTGGCGGACAAGGTGTGCGGCCTGCGGGTGTTCGACGACGAGAACGGCAAGATGAATTTGAACCTGGCGGCGGTGGGCGGGGCCCTGCTGGTGGTGAGCCAGTTCACCCTGTACGCCGACACCTCCTCCCGGCGGCCGGGGTTCTCCCACGCGGCCAAGCCGGATCTGGCCATCCCGCTGTACGAGCGGTTTATGGCCGCCTGCCGGGAGAAGGGCTTCCAGGTGGAGCATGGCGAGTTTGGGGCGGAGATGCAGGTGTTCTCCCAGAACGATGGGCCCATCACGATATTACTTGAGGTATAATATGGCAGAGATAAAACAATTAGACCCCCACGTAGCGGATCTCATCGCCGCCGGCGAGGTGGTGGAGCGGCCCGCCAGCGTGGTGAAGGAGCTGCTGGAAAACGCCATCGACGCGGGGGCGTCCGCCGTCACGGTGGAGATTACCCACGGGGGGATGGCGCTGATCCGCGTCACCGACGACGGCTGCGGCATCCCGGCGGCCCAGGCCCCCACTGCCTTCCTGCGCCACGCCACCTCCAAGATCTCCGGCGAGCGGGATCTGGAGGCCATCGGCACCCTGGGCTTCCGGGGGGAGGCCCTGGCGGCCATCTCCGCCGTGTCCCGGGTGGAGCTGCTAACCCGGACGGACGAGGAGACGCTGGGCGCCGCCCTCACCGTAGTGGCCGGGGAGGTGACCGCCCAGGAGGAGGCGGGCTGCCCCAAGGGCACCACTATGACGGTGCGGGAGCTGTTCTTCAATACCCCTGCCCGGCTGAAGTTCATGAAGAAGGACGCGGCGGAGGGGGCGGCGGTGTTTGCCGTGGTGCAGCGAGTGGCCCTGTCCCACCCGGAGCTGTCGGTAAAGTTTCTCCGGGACGGGAAGCAGGAGCTGCTCACCCCCGGGGACGGCCAGCTAAAAAGCGCCGTCTACGCCGTCATGGGTCGGGACATCGCCCTGGGCTTCCTGCCCGTGAAGGGGAGCGGGGACGGCATGAGCGCCGAGGGCTTCGCCTCCCTGCCCACCTGCTGCCGGGGCACCCGGGGCTACCAGCACTTTTTCGTCAACGGGCGGTACATCAAGAGCCGGATCATGACGGCGGCGGTGGAGGAGGCCTACAAGAACCAGAAGATGGTGGGCAAGTTCCCCGGCTGCGTCATCCACCTGACGGTACGCCCCAGCGAGGTGGATGTGAACGTCCACCCCACCAAAACCGAGGTGAAGTTTCAGCGGGAGCAAGCGGTGTTTACCACCGTGTACGGCGCGGTGCTGTCCGCCCTGGATCGGGATCACACCCGGCCCCAGGCCAGCATACCGGGGGTGCGTCCCACAGACACCGTCACCCCCAACCAGACCAGCCTGCCCCTCCACGACGGGGCCAGGACGCTGAACGGAACCCAGTTCATGCCCGCCTCCCGGTTCCGGCCTGCCGGAGCCATGGCGCCGGGGAGACAGCCGGATCCTCCGACCGGCCCCATCCCGGCGGAGGGAAAGCCCCCAGCGGCGGAGCGGAAACAATCTCCCTTCCGCTGGGTGGAGCCCCTGCCGGAAAAGGAACCGCCGCAGACGCAGTCGGCCTCGGCCCCCGCCGGAACGGAGCCGCCCGCCCCGCCCCGGCAGGACGAGGAGCCGGAGTTTGCGCCTCAGCCCGTCCGGACGCGGAAGCCAAAACCCGCACCGGCGCGGGAGGAGCCGTCCATCCCCGCTCCGGTGGAGCGGCCGGAACCTGCCCACACCCCGGCGGAGGAGGAAAAAGCGGAACCCGCACCCACTCCGGAGCAGCCCGCCCAGCCGGAGCCGCCGGAGGAGCTCGTGTCGCAGGCACTTGTGTCGCAGACACCCTGGGTCGTCCGGGGGGAGCTGTTCCACACCTACATCCTGGTGGAGCAGGGGGACAAGGTTCTGCTCATCGACAAGCACGCCGCCCACGAGCGGGCCAACTTCGACCGGCTCAAGGGGTCGGACTACCGGCCCATGGTGCAGGAGCTGCTCACCCCGGTGACCTTCTCCCTGCCGCCGGAGGAGCGGCAGATCCTGCTGGAGCAGTCCGAGCTGCTGGCCCGGTTCGGCTTCGAGGTGGAGGAGTTCGGCGCCTCCGCTCTGGCGGTGCGGGCGGTGCCGGACTACCTGGAGACGGGGGAGATCGAACCTGCCCTGGGGGAGCTGGCCCACCGCCTGCGGCTGACGGGGACGGCGGATCCTGCCGCCGCCCGGGACGAGCTGCTCCACACCATGGCCTGCAAGGCGGCCATCAAGGGCGGCTGGCGCACCGGAGAGGAGGAGCTAAAGGAGACGGCTCGGCTGGTGATGAGCGGGGCGGTGAAGTACTGCCCCCACGGCCGGCCGGTGGCCGTCGAGCTGACCCAAAAGCAGCTGGAAAAGCAGTTCAAGCGGGCATAGGAGGACGCCATGGACGAGCTGAGCTACGTGCCCCTGACCCGGGAAAACTTCGGGCCCCGCTCCTTGGACAAATTTATCCGCCGCCAGCACGTCCGGCAGTGCTGGCGGCGGGAGGGCGGGGCGCTGGTGCTGCGCCCGGTGGAGTATGTGGAGGACTGGGCCGTCCCCCAGCGCCGGGGGATGGCCGGGTCGGTGCTGGCGGCGGTGGGCGCCGGCGGCGCGGCTTTCGGGGCGCTGGCCGGAGGAGAGCCGGTGGGCTTTGCCGTCCTGTCCGGGAAACCGCTGGGCAGCCGGGGGCAGTACGCGGATCTGACCCTGCTCTACGTGTCGGAGCCCTTCCGGGGCCGGGGCGTAGGCGGAACGCTGTTCCGTATGGCCTGCGATGCCGCCCGGGCGCGGGGGGCGGAAAAGCTGTATATTTCCGCCCACTCCGCCGCCGAGGTGATGGCCGCCTATTGGGCCCTGGGTTGCGTGGCGGCGGAAGAGCCGGATCCGGCCCACTCCGCTGCCGAGCCCTGGGACGTGCAGATGGAATTCCGGCTGTGACGGGAGGGCGTCACCCCTGCTTCCGCTCCTGCCACACCCGGGCCAGGATGTCCTTGAGCACCAGCATGGCGTCCAGCTCGCTGTAGCCGTAGTCCCCCTTGAGCCTGTCCAGTAGCTGGGCCAGCCCCTGGGCGTAGGGGGCGGCGTCCACCTGCTCCCGGTAGGTCAGCAGGATGGGGTACTTCTTCCCCCAGGCGCGGTTCCAGTCCACCTTGTCTGCCACTGCATCGGGGGTGCGGTCGATGGCCCGCTGAATCTCCTGCACGTCCAGGTCGAAGTCGATGAGCTCGTCCAGCGACAGGTGGTACAGCAGGGCCAGCCGCTTGGACTGGCGGATGTCGGGCAGGCTCTCGTCCGTCTCCCACTTGGAGACGGTCTGACGGCTCACCCCCAGCTTCTCCGCCACCGCCTCCTGGGACAGGCCGGATTTCCTCCGGGCGGCGGACAGGCTGCTTCCCAAGTTCATAAAATCAGCTCCTTTCCTGTTTACCGGCCTATTATAGCCCCGGGGGGCAAGGAAGTCCAGCAACAGGGGGCGGCAGTTTCGCCCGGTATTTTAACGGCGGCCCCGCGTCAAACGCGTCAAGCGAAAAAGCCGATCCCGGCGCGGAGAAAGCTGGTTTGCCGTGCCGGGGGCGCATGGCACTTGACAAATTGTCCCGGAGATGTATAATAAAAATATAGAGCGCTGTCGGTAAGCGGTTAGCTCAGCTTTGCAAAGGTTTCACAAGATCACAGGAAACCGTCACTTGGCAGAGTGGCGGTTTCTGCATTTTACCTGAACCGTAATTGCCCATTTATGGACATAAAACGTCACAGTAATCAGCATTTCTCTACACCCCCTTTCGGGGCTATGTAGCCAACCGCCTACCGTTTTCACGACAGCGCCGCCTTTATACTAACATCCGGGGGATAGTTTGTCAATCAGCACCGGGAGCGCATGGACATCTGCCGATTTTCCATTGCGCTCCCGGTTTCTTTGTGATACAATAATGGCAAACGCCGCGCTCTGCGCGGCGGCCCACGTTGTGGGCAGGCATTTTGTATGCAAAATGCCTGTTGCCATTGTCGCATCATAGGCGTAACCGGCTCGGCCGGTTACGCGCCACACAGTGGCGCGTAAGCCGCTTCGCGGCTTGTGTCGATGATACAATACCGGAAAAAGCCGCCCGGGCCCCAAGCCCCCTCCGGCGGCGCAACCCCAAAGGAGGCTTGCATATGCGTTCCGACAACGTGAAGAAGGGCGTGCCCACCGCTCCCAACCGCTCCCTGTTCTACGCCCTGGGCTACACCAAGGAGGAGCTGGAGCGCCCCCTCATCGGCGTGGTGTGCTCCTATAACGAGATCGTCCCCGGCCACATGAACCTGGACAAGATCGCGGAGTCAGTCAAGGCCGGCGTGCGGGCCGCGGGGGGCACCCCCGTGGAGTTCCCCGCCATCGCCGTGTGCGACGGCATCGCCATGGGCCACGTGGGCATGAAGTACTCCCTGGTCACTCGGGATCTGATCGCCGACTCCACCGAGGCCATGGCCATGGCCCACCAGTTCGACGGGCTGGTGATGATCCCCAACTGCGACAAGAACGTGCCGGGGCTGCTGATGGCCGCCGCCCGGGTGAACATCCCCACCATCTTCTGCTCCGGCGGGCCCATGCTGGCCGGAAGGCTCAACGACGGGCGGCGCACCTGCCTGAGCCATATGTTTGAAGCCGTGGGGGGCTACTACGCCGGCAAGCTGGACGAGCAGGGGGTGGAGGAGTACGAGGAGAACGCCTGCCCCACCTGCGGCTCCTGCTCCGGGATGTATACCGCCAACTCCATGAACTGCCTCACCGAGGCCATCGGCATGGGGCTACGGGGCAACGGCACCATCCCCGCCGTGTGGTCGGCCCGGCTGCGGCTGGCCAAGCACGCCGGGATGCAGATCATGGAGCTGGTGAAGCGGGACATCCGTCCCCGGGACATCATGACCGCCGCCGCCTTCCACAACGCGGAGACGGTGGACATGGCCCTGGGCTGCTCCACCAACACCATGCTCCACCTGCCCGCCATCGCCCACGAGTGCGGCATCGAGCTGGATCTGGACATGAGCAACGAGATCTCCTCCAAAACTCCAAACCTGTGCCACCTGGCTCCCGCCGGGGACACCTACATGGAGGATCTGGAGGGCGCGGGCGGCGTCCACGCCGTCATGGCGGAGCTGAACAAAAAGGGCCTGCTGGACACCAGCGTCATGACCTGCACCGGCAAGACCCTGGCCGAAAACTTATCGGGCGTAGTCAACCGGAACCCAGAGCTGATCCGACCCATCGACAGCCCCTATTCTCCCGACGGCGGTATCGCCGTGCTCAAGGGCAACCTGGCCCCGGAGGGCTGCGTGGTGAAGCGCTCCGCCGTGGCCCCCGAGATGATGCGGCATGAGGGCCCCGCCCGGGTGTTCAACTCCGAGGAGGAGGCCATCGAGGCCATCTACGCCGGCAGGATCGTGGCGGGGGACGTGGTGGTCATCCGCTACGAGGGCCCCAAGGGCGGGCCCGGGATGCGGGAGATGCTCAACCCCACCTCCGCCATCTGCGGCATGGGCCTGGGGGAGTCCGTGGCCCTCATCACCGACGGGCGGTTCTCCGGGGCCACCCGGGGGGCCTCTATCGGCCACGTCTGCCCCGAGGCCGCCCAGGGCGGGCCCATCGCCTTCGTGGAGGAGGGCGACCGGATCGCCATCGACATACCCGCCTGTAAGATCCAGCTGCTGGTGGACGAGGACACCCTGGCCCAGCGGCGCGCCGCCTGGGTGTGTCCCGAGCCCAAAATCAAGAGCGGCTACCTGGCCCGGTACGCCAAGCTGGTCACCTCTGCCGCCCGGGGGGCGGTGTTAGAGTAATCCACTCCAATTCCCGCAGGGCGGCTTTCCCGGCCGCCTTGCGGGATTTGGCCGCGTTTTCCCGATTTTTTTAACGAATCGAGCTGATCGCTTTGAATATCATCATTGCCGGGGCGGGCAAGGTGGGCGGCACCGTGGCCGAGCACCTGTCCGACGAGGGGCACAGCGTCACCATTCTGGACAAGACGGACGCCGTGCTGGAGCGGCTGTCCAACCAGTTGGACGTGATGTGTCTGAAGGGGAACTGCGCCTCCCGGGATCTGCTGCTGGAGGCAGGGGCCCGGGAGTGCGACGTGCTCATCGCCGCCACCGCCTCCGACGAGATCAACCTGCTGTGCTGCCACTGCGCCCACAACTTAGGGGTGCCCTACACGGTGGCCCGGGTGCGGGGCACCGAGTACGCCAACGATCTGGACACCCTGAAGCGGGATCTGGGCGTCACCATGCTCATCAACCCGGAGCTGGCCTCGGCGGTGGAGATCTCCCGGCTGCTGCGCTTCCCCTCCGCCGCCAACATCGACACCTTCGCCCGGGGCCGGGTGGAGCTGATCTCCTTCCACATCCAGGAGACGGACTTCCTGGCGGGGCGCTCCCTGGCCTCCCTGTCCTCCAAGATCCAGGATCTGCCCATCCTGTTCTGCGCCGTGGAGCGGGGGGACGACGTGTTCATCCCCAACGGCTCCACCGTACTGGCCCGGGAGGATCGGGTGTACGTGGCGGGCACCCCCAACGGCGTCCACCAGTTCTTCAAGCTGCTGGGCCGGCAGACCCACCGGATCAAGGACGTGTTCATCATCGGCGGCGGCCGCATCGCCTTCTATCTGCTGGTGCAGTTGGAGCGGCTGGGCATGAGCTGCAAGGTGGTGGAGAAGGGGGACGACCGATGCCGCCAGCTGGCGGAGGAGTTTCCCCACTCCCTGATCATCCACGGGGACGGCACCGACCCGGAGCTGCTCACCGAGGAGCGCATGGCCGCCAGCGACGCCTTCATCGCCCTCACTGACCGGGACGAGGACAACTTGATCATCTCCCTCTACGCCCATCAGGCGGGGGTGTCCAAGGTGGTGGCCAAGTCCAACCGGCAGAACTATACCTCCATTGCCCACTCCGCCGGGGTGGAGTCGGTGGTGTCCCCCAAGCTCACCACCGCGGGGCAGATCCTGCGGATGGTGCGGGGCCTGCAAAACTCCAAGGGCAGCGCCATGATCGCCCTGTACCGCATCGCGGAGGGCCGGGCGGAGGCCATGGAGTTCGTGGCTGCCCCCTCCACCCAGCATTTAGGCGTGCCGCTGAAGGATCTGAAGCTGAAAAAGGGCGTGCTCATCGCCGTCATCGTCCGGGGGGCGAAGGTGATCATCCCCGAGGGCTCCACCACCCTGGAGAGCGGGGACAACGTGATCGTGGTGGCCCGGGACAGCGGCATTCTGGATCTCAATGACATCTACGAGGGCGGCGGCCTGCGGGCGGGGGGCTGAGGGCATGAACTTCAAACTGGTGTTGCGCATCACCGGCTTTACCCTGCTCATCGAGGCGGCGGCCATGCTGCTGCCCATGGGGGTGGCCCTGATCTACGGGGAGAGCCCCATTCCCTTTCTGTCGGCCATCCTGATCATTCTGGCGGCGGCCTGTGTGCCCGTGTTCCTCCTCAAGCCCAAGAAAGACTTTTTCGCCCGGGAGGGCTTTTTCACCGTGGGCCTGATCTGGGTGCTGTTCGGGGCCTTCGGGGCGCTGCCCTTCTGGTTCTCCGGGCAGTTCGGATCCTATGTGGACTGCTTCTTTGAGACCATTTCCGGCTTCACCACCACCGGGGCCACCATCCTCACCGCCATTGAGGGCCTGCCCATGGGGCTGCTGTTCTGGCGCTCCTTCACCCACTGGCTGGGGGGGATGGGGGTGCTGGTGCTCACCGCCGCCCTGCTGCCCTTCCTGGGGATCAGCTCCAACTTCCTGATCCGGGCGGAGAGCCCCGGGCCGGTGAAAAGCAAGCTGATGCCCCGGGCCTCCCAGTCCTCCAAGGTGCTGTACGCCATCTATCTGGCCCTGACGGTGCTGGAGACGCTGTGCCTGCGCATCGCCGGCCTCAACTGGTACGACGCGGTGACCCACGCCATGTCCACCGCCGGCACCGGCGGCTTTTCCGACCGGAACGCCTCGGTGGGGGCCTTCGGCAATCCGGCGGTGGAGATCATCATCACCGTCTTTATGCTGCTGTTCTCGGTGAACTTCGCCGTCTACTTCCTCATCCTCACCGGCAAGGCCAAGCAGGCCCTGAAAAGCGACGAGCTGCGGTTCTTCCTGATCATGGTGGCGGTGTCCACCGCCGCCATCGCCTGGAACATTCGGGACATCTACAACGGCGTGGGGGAGTGCGTGCGGTACGCCGCCTTCCAGGTGGCGTCCATCGTGTCCACCACCGGCTTCTCCTCCGCCAACTACGACCTGTGGCCCGAGTTCTCCAAGGTGCTGCTGGTGGTGCTCACCTTCATCGGGGCCTGCGCCGGCTCCACCGGCGGCGGCATCAAGTGCAGCCGGATCCTCATCCTCATCCGCTCCGCCGCCCGGGAGGTGCGTTCCATCATCCATCCCCGGGCCGTGTCAGTGGTGCGGCTGGACGGCGCGCCCCTGCCCGAGGCCACCCTCCATACCACCCAGTGCTATTTCATCATCAACCTGTTTCTGGTGTTCAGCATGGCCATCGTGGTGGGGCTGGACAACTTCTCCTTCGGCACTACCCTCACCGCCGTCATCACCTGCATCAGCAACGTGGGCCCGGGGTTGGAGCTGGTGGGCCCGGCGGGGAATTTTGCCGCCTTTTCCGTGCTGAGCAAGCTGGTGCTGTCCTTCCTGATGGTGCTGGGGCGGCTGGAGATGTTCCCCATTCTGGTGCTGTTCAGCAGGAGCGCCTGGAAGCGCTCTTGAGAGGATTGTGAAAAAAATATCGTTCTTTTGTATGCGTCTTTTTGGTTTTTGGCCGAAAAGACGCATTTTTATCTTGCAAAACGCATCCAGCTTGTGTAAAATATAAAATAGAAATACGCCGCCCGGCCTGTGCCGCGGCGGCCAAGAGAGGAGCATGTCGTTTTGGGTACGCAGCAATTATTCTGGCTGGGCCTGGCGGCGGGGATTGCCGCCCTGCTGTTCGCCATCTTCCAGGCCAAACGGGTGCTGTCCTTTTCCGAGGGCAACGACGCCATGAAAAAAATCGCCTCCGCCATCCGGGAGGGGGCCAACGCCTACCTGCGCCACCAGTACGCCACCGTCTTCAAGGTGTTCGCGGTGGTGTTCGTCATTCTGATCCTGCTGTGCGTGTTCCGGCAGTTGGACAACTGGTTCATCCCCTTCGCCTTCCTCACCGGCGGGGTGTACTCCGCCCTGGCGGGCTTTGTGGGCATGAAGGTGGCCACCAGCGCCAACGCCCGCACCGCCCAGGCCGCCTCCGAAAGCCTGAACCGGGGGCTGAACGTGGCCTTCTCCGCCGGCTCTGTCATGGGCTTCACGGTGGTGGGGCTGGGCCTGCTGGACGTGTCCATCTGGTTCCACATCCTGAAGTACATCGCGGGCTATGACGCCCCCCAGATCGCCCAGACCATGGTGATGTTCGGCATGGGGGCCTCCTTTATGGCCCTGTTTGCCCGGGTGGGCGGCGGCATCTTCACCAAGGCCGCCGACGTGGGCGCGGATCTCGTGGGTAAGGTGGAGGCGGGCATCCCCGAGGACGACCCCCGGAACCCCGCCACCATCGCCGACAACGTGGGCGACAACGTGGGTGACGTGGCCGGCATGGGGGCCGACCTGTACGAGTCCTATGTGGGCTCCATCCTGGCCACCTTCGCCCTGGGCGTGGCGGCCTACTCCGGCTCTGACAAGGCATGGGAGGCCATGCTACTGCCCATTCTGCTGGCCGCCGTGGGCATCGTGTGCTCCATCCTGGGCTCCTTCCTCATCAAGACGAAAGAAGGCGCCACCCAGCGGGAGCTGCTGGGCACCCTCCGGAAGGGCACCTACACCGCCGCCGTCCTGGCCGCCATCGCCGCCGCTCCGCTGACCTGGTTCCTGCTGGGCAACTGGGGCGTATACATTGCCATCCTGTGCGGGCTCATCGGCGGCTGCGCCATCGGCTACTTCACCGAGTATTACACCTCCGACACCTATAAGCCCACCAAGGGGCTGGCGGACGCCACCGAGACCGGGGCCGCCACCACCATCATCGGCGGGCTGTCCCTGGGGATGCTGTCCACCATCGCCCCTATCCTGATTGTGGGCGTGGCGGTCATCGTGTCCTTTATCGCCGCCGGCGGCTCCCTGGCCACCGCCTCCGATCACTACGCCGCCAGTTTCTCCCAGGGGCTGTACGGCATCGGCATCGCCGCGGTGGGGATGCTGTCCACCCTGGGCATCACCCTGGCCACCGACGCCTACGGCCCCGTGGCGGACAACGCCGGCGGCATCGCCGAGATGTCCGGTTTAGGCGAGGAGGTGCGGGAGCGCACCGACGCCCTGGACTCCCTGGGCAACACCACCGCCGCCACCGGCAAGGGCTTCGCCATCGGCTCCGCCGCCCTCACCGCCCTGGCCCTGCTGGTGAGCTATGTGGACATCGTGTCCGCCAAGGCGGAGGCCATCGACCTGTCCCTCACCAACCCGGCGGTGCTGGTGGGGCTGTTCATCGGGGCCATGCTCACCTTTGTGTTCGCCGCCTTCACCATGAGTGCGGTGCAGCGGGCCGCCCAGTCCATCGTGGTGGAGGTGCGCCGCCAGTTCCGGGAGATTACCGGCATCATGGACGGCTCCGCCGACCCGGACTACGCCTCCTGCGTGGCCCTGTGCACCAAGGGGGCTCTGCGGGAGATGGTGAAGCCCTCCCTGCTGGCCATCATCGTGCCCATCGTCACCGGCCTGATTTTAGGCGTGGAGGGCGTGGTGGGTCTGCTGGGCGGGGTGTCCGTCACCGGCTTCGCCGTGGCGGTGTTCATGTCCAACGCCGGCGGCGCCTGGGACAACGCCAAGAAGTACATCGAGTCCGGCCACCACGGCGGCAAGGGCTCCGAGTGCCACAAGGCCGCTGTCATCGGTGACACCGTGGGCGACCCCTTCAAGGACACCTCCGGGCCCGCGTTGAACATCCTCATCAAGCTGGTGTCCACCGTGTCCATCGTGTTCTCCGGGCTGGTGGTCAGCTTCCACCTGCTGTGATTTCCATAGAAAAGGACGTTTTTCCCCAATGAAATACGATTTTACCTCCATTCTGGATCGCCACGGGCGGGACGCCATCGCCCTGGACGGCATCGGCCAGCCCGGCCGCCCCGGCGCCCCCCGGGAGGGCTTCGACGCCATCCCCATGTGGGTGGCGGACATGAACTTCCCCACCTTCCCCGGCATACCCGCCGCCATGATAGAGCGGGCCCAACACCCCGCCTTCGGCTACTTCTCCCCCACGGACGGGTACTATGACGCCATTGTCCGCTGGCAGCGGGCGCGCAACGGGGTGACGGGGCTGGAGCGGGAACACATCGGCTACGAGAACGGCGTGCTGGGCGGGGTGGTGTCCGCGCTGAACGTGTTGTGCTCCAGGGGGGACAATGTGCTGCTCCACTCCCCCACCTATATCGGCTTCACCCACGCCCTCACCGACAACGGCTACCGCATCGTCCACAGCCCCCTGGCGCTGGACGGGGACAACGTGTGGCGGATGGACTTTGACGACATGGAGCGGAAGATCGTGGAACACCACATCCACGCTGCCGTGTTCTGCTCCCCCCACAACCCCTGCGGCCGGGTGTGGGAGCGGTGGGAGCTGGAGCGGGCCATGGAGCTGTTTCGCAAGCACGACGTGTACGTGGTGTCCGACGAGATCTGGTCGGATCTGACCCTGGAGGGCTACCAGCACATCCCCACCCAGAGCATCAGCGAGGACGCGCAGCAGCGCACCGCGGCCCTGTACGCCCCCTCCAAGACCTTCAATTTAGCGGGGCTGGTGGGCAGCTACCATGTCATCTATAACCCCTGGCTCCGGGAGCGGGTGGACAAGGAGTCCTCCCTGTGCCACTACAACGAGATGAATGTGCTGTCCATGCACGCCCTCATCGCCGCCTACTCCTCAGAGGGGCAGATGTGGCTGGACGAGCTGCGGCAGGTGCTGACGGGCAACGTGGATTTCGCCTGCCAGTATATCGCGGCGCATTTTGACGGCGTGAAAGTATCCTGTCCCCAGGGCACCTATATGCTGTTCCTGGACTGCACGGACTGGTGCGCCGCCCACGGCGCCACCATCGACGAGCTGGAGCGGATGGGCTGGGACGTGGGGGTGGCCTGGCAGGACGGGCGGATGTTCCACGGCCCCTGCCATATCCGGGTGAACCTGGCCCTGCCTCTCTCCCGGGTGGAGGAGGCGTTCCACCGGCTGGATCAGTACGTGTTCAACGCCTGACAGATAAAAACCAGCCGTCCGCGGTGCGGACGGCTGGTTTTTTACGCCTTGCCCTTGGCCTGGGCCCGGGCCAGGAACTTCTCGGGCTTGATGATAAACCGCTCATGGGTTCCTCCGCCGATCTGCTCTCGCTCGTCGTAGGCGGCCACGGCGAAGGTGAGCTTCCGGCCCTCCACCGCCACCAGCTCCGCCTCCGCCCACACCTTCAGGCCGATGGGGGTGGCGGCGTCGTGGGTCACGTCCAGCCGGGTGCCCACTGTGCCCTCGTCCGCTGACAGGGCCGCCTGCACCGCGTTGACGGCGGCGCCCTCCATCAGGGCGATCATGTACGGCGTGGCGAACACGGGCACCAGCCCGGACCCCACCGCCTGGGCGGTGTTTTCCGGCGTGACGGTGGTTTCGGCGCGGCCCTTCAGGCCGATGTTCAGTTCCATTACAATTCCTCCAATCCTTGGCTTGAAGATAGTTTATACCATTTTCCCCGTTCCGGCAACCCAAAAATGGGGGACAGCGCCTATTTTCATTCCTCTCCGGCCATGCTATAATATCGACAAACGCCGTGTGATACACGGCGGCCCGCAGAGCGGGCGGCATTTTGCGCAGCAAAATGCGGCGCGCAAGCCGCTTGGCGGCTTGCGGCTGTGCTATAATGGAGAAAACAAAGCTCATTGGAAACAGTCGAGGTGCAACGATGGAACACACCCAAAAATCAGACCTGTTTGAAACCATGCCCATCCCCCGGGCGGTGCTGACTCTGGCCGTGCCCACGGTGATCAGCTGCCTTGTGGCCATTTTTTACAGCATGGCGGATACTTACTTCGTGGGACTGCTCAACGATCCCATCCAGACCTCCGCCGTCACCCTGGCCGCGCCGGTGCTGCTGGCCTTCAACGCGGTGAATAACCTGTTCGGCATAGGCTCGTCCAGCCTGATGAGCCGTGCCCTGGGGGCGAAGGACTACGCCACTGTGCGGAAAACCTCCGCGGTGGGCCTCTACTGCGCCCTGGCCAGTGGCCTGATATTCTCCCTGATGGTGACCGTGTTCCGGGGCCCCCTGCTGGTGGTGCTGGGGGCGGACGCCGCCACCGACGCCGCCACCGGAGACTACTTGTTCTGGACGGCCGCCTGCGGCGCGCCCCCTGCCATCCTCAACGTGGTGATGGCCTATCTGGTGCGCTCTGAGGGGGCCTCCTTCCACGCCAGCGTGGGCACCATGAGCGGCTGCCTGCTGAATATCGTGCTGGATCCCATCTTCATCCTCCCCTGGGGCCTGGGCATGGGGGCGGCGGGGGCAGGCTGCGCCACCTTTTTGTCCAACTGCGCCGCCTGCGGGTATTACCTGGTGCTGCTGGCGGTGCGGAGGGGAAAGACCTGCCTGTCCATCAACCCCGCCCTCCTGCCTCACAGCGGCAGGATTCTGACGGGAATCTGCGCCGTGGGGGTGCCCGCCGCCATTCAAAACCTGCTGAATGTGACGGGCATGACGGTGCTGAACAACTTCACCGCCGCCGCGGGCCCGGACGCCGTGGCCGCCATGGGCATCGCCTACAAGGTCAACATGATCCCCATGCAGATTGTCTTTGGCCTGTCCCAGGGGATCATGCCCCTGATCAGCTACAACTACGCCAGCGGCAATGTAAACCGGATGAAGGACACCCTGATCTTCAACGTCAAAATCGCCGGTGCCTTCCTCTTGGCCATCACCGCGGTATACTACGCCGGGGCGTCGCCCATTGTGGGCCTGTTTATCGACAACGAGGCGGTGGTGGGCTACGGCGCCCGGTTCCTCCGGGGGATGTGCCTGGCCCTGCCCCTGCTGGCCCTGGATTTTCTGGCTGTGGGCGTGTTCGAGTCCTGCGGCCTGGGGCGGTACTCCCTGCTCTTTGCCGTGCTGCGCAAGATCGTGCTGGAGATCCCCGCGCTGTTCCTGCTGAACCGCCTGTTCCCCCTGTACGGCCTGGCCTACGCCCAGTTCCTGGCCGAGTCGGTGTTGGCCGCGGCGGCGGTGGTGATTTTGGTGCGGCTGTTTCGCAGAATGTACGCCGAGGGCACGCCTCTGACCTTCGGGCGGCGATGAGCCGGGGCGTCCCCACAAATTTTTCCGGATCCCCTTTCCCATGGGCCCTTTTCTGCCGATAAATATGGTGTAGGCTTTTTTAGGAAAGGGGGTGTCCCGGTTGAGTACCGCGCCAATATCCGCCATTACCCGCGAGGATCAGGTGACCATCGGCCAGCAGGAGGAGGACTATTTCGGTTATTCCAGTCCGCTGGCCCAGTCCATGAAGAAGCAGCGGGAGGAGGAAGGCCCTACCCTGTCGGAGCTGCTCCGGGATGCCCGGGAAAAGGCGGACGCCCACCAAAAGGAGCTTGACAAGCTGAAGAAGGTCACCCCCCGGTACGGGGACGCGCCGCTGGAGGCCTACGCCCGGATCAGCCGGGCCCGCACCCCGGCCCAGGCGGGCTCCGCCGCGGGGTACGCCCGCCGCAGGGCCATGCAGCTCAAGGCCGCCCTGCGCACCGATCCGGAGCACGCCGACCAGATCAAGGCCGCCGCCGGGCAGCTGGAGAAGGCGGTGGGCCGGGCCAACCGGAAGAAGCTGGAGCTGAACCGGGAGCAGTTGTCCCGGGCGCGGATGAAGCGGATGGTTCGGGAAAACCGCCGCCGGGAGGAGCAGCGCCTCCGCCAAGAGCTACGCAAGAGCCAGGCCATGCGGGCCATCCGGGAGTCGGGCTACTTTAAGGAGACGGAGATCGCCAACCGTCAGGCGGATCAGCTCACTGCCACCAAGATGGAGCTGAAGGCCCAGGCGGAGCAGCTGGGGATATCCGCCCACGCCTCCATGGATGCCGCCCTTCAGGGATACTCCGAGGGGACCCAGCTGGCCACCGTGGACGTAGATGCCCCCATGCAGGTTCCCCAGGTGGACGTGCAGGCATGACAACATGAAACAGTCCCCGCCGCAATGCGGCGGGGACTGTTGTTATCGTTTTACCATGAGCGGGGAACCGTACTCGTCCACGCCGTCGTCCACAAAGCCGTTGGACAGCCAGAACCGGCGGGAGTCCTCCTTAGCGTAGTTTAGGGCGTAGTAGGCCGCGCCGTCCGCCCTGGTATAGGCGGCCAGGGCGGCAAAGCAAGCTCGGCCCGTGCCGCCGCCCCGGTGCTCCGGGAACACCCAGAAGTCCAGGAGAAAGCACTTGCCGTCCTCGCTCTTGAAGGTGCAGTACTGACAGGCTCCGATGCGGACGCCGTCCTGAACAAAGTAGATCATGTGGAGCCGGTTGGGCTCCCGCCTCATCAGCGCCTCGATGTGGCCCCGGTATTCTGAGCCGGAAAAATATGCCCGTTCCTCGTCGCCGGCAATGATTCCGTCGTCCACCAGGTACTGAAACTGGATGGACCAGAACTGGCCGGCCTGCTCCGCGGGGATTTCCTCAATCGTGATCATGGCAGCACTCCTTACAAAGGGCGGTGAACGCCCGGGTAATTTTTTCCTGTGGCCGTCTCTCGAGAGAGTGGGCTTACGCCCCCCAGACCTTGGCCGAGTTTTCCTCGGCGAATTGCTTGCTGTAGAGGTCGTGGTAGTAGCCCCGCTGGCGCAGCAGCGCCTCATGGGTGCCCTGTTCCACGATCTTGCCGTCTCGCACCACCAGGATCAGATCCGCTTTGCGGATGGTGGACAGGCGGTGGGCAATGAGAAAAGAGGTGCGATCCTTCAGCAGGTGATCGATGGCCTGCTGGATGAGCTGCTCGGTCTGGGTGTCGATGGAGGAGGTGGCCTCGTCCAGCACAAAGATCCGCGGGTCGGCCAGCACCGCTCGGGCAAAGGAGATGAGCTGCTTCTCGCCGGTGGACAGACGGTCGCCCCCCTCGCCCACGCTGCTGTCCCAGCCCTGCTCCAGCTTGGCCACCACCGTGTCGGCGGAGACGGCCTTCGCCGCAGCCTCGATCTCCGCGTCGGTGGCGTCTAAGCGGCCATAGCGGATGTTTTCCCGGACGGTGCCGGAGAACAAGTGGGGGCTTTGCAGCACGTAGCCGATGGAGGAGTGGAGCCACAGCTGGCTGCGCTCCCGGTAGTCCCGGCCGTCGATGAGGATCCGGCCCTCCGTCGGCTCGAAGAAGCGGCAGGCCAGATTTACCAGGGTGGATTTGCCCGCCCCCGTCTCGCCCACGATGGCCACCGTGGTGCCGGCGGGTATTTTCAAGTTGAAGTGCTCCAGCACGTTGTCCCCGCCGTCGGGATAGCGGAAGGTCACGTCGTCAAATTCCACGTCCCCTCGGATGGGCTCCCAGTTCTCCCGCTTGGGGTGGAAGGCGTCGCCGTACTTTTCAATGACCTCGGGGGTGTCGGTGATCTGGGGCGCCTCGTCCAGCAGGCCGGTGACCCGCTCAATGGACGCCTGGACGGCGATAAACTCCGCCAGGTTGGCCGTCATGCTCTGGATGGGCTCGAAGATGTTCATGGCGTAGGAGATGAAGGCGGACAGGGTGGCGATGTCCAGCGCCTGCCCCACCGTCAGGTAGCCGCCCCGCAGCAGCACAATGGCCACCGTCAGGGAGGAGAAGAACAGCGTCACGGGGATATAGACTGCGTTGAGCCGGGCCGCCCGCACCGCGGAGCGGTTCATTTCATCCGTGAGCCCCCAGAAGCCGTGGATGCTCTGATCTTCGATGACCAGGGTTTTAGAGGTCTTGGCCCCAGTGATGCCCTCGTTGAAGGCCCCGGTGATCTTGGAGTTGATCTTCCGTACCTTCCGATTCCAGTGAAGAATGCGAGGTTGGAACCAGCCCGTCAGCATCGCCACAAAGGGTACCACCAGAACGACCACCAGCGCCAGCTGCCAGTTGAGGGCGAACATGATGATGAAGGAGCTGACTACATATACCGCCACATCTATCATGTCGTTAAAATTCCAGGCCAGGTTGCCCGCGATGCGGTTGGTGTCGTTGGTGATCCGGGTGAGCAGATAGCCCACCGGGGTGACGTTGTAGAAGGACAGGGACAGGGTTTGCAGATGCTCGAACAGATCCCGGCGCAGATCCCGGCCCAGGTACATCTCAATGTGCATTGTCTGCCGGGTGCTGGCTACCACCAGCAGGGCCAGCGCCATGATGGCCAGCAGGTAGGCCGCCGAGAAGGGAGCAAGGCCATCCAGCGTGCCCGCCTGGATGAAGTGGCTGATGGCGTACAGCTGGAACAGGGGCAGCATGGAGTCCACCAGATCGGCGCAGCTGGTGAACACGATCAGCTTGAGGTAGCGCCCCTTGAACCGGGCCAGAATGGGCAGCAGCCGCTTCCAGATGGACAGGTCAAAGGACTGGGTGTATTCTTTTTCGTCAAAGGCGGCCATTATGCGTCCCCCCTTTCCTCCACCAGAGCGCGGTCATCGCTGCTCATCTGGATGTCATAGATTTCCTTGTAAATGCCCGGGCGGGAGATGAGCTCCGTGTGGGTGCCCACGTCCGCCACCCGCCCGTCATCCAGCACCAGGATCCGGTCGGCCTGCATCAGGGTGGTGACCCGGTGGGAGATGAGAATCACCGTGGCGTCCGCCATCCGCTCCTTCAGGGCGGCGCGGATTTTCGTGTCCGTCTCCGCGTCCACGGCGGACAGGGAGTCGTCGAACACCATCACTGGCGCGTTTTGCAGCAGCATCCGGGCGATGGCCACCCGCTGCTTTTGCCCGCCAGACAGGGTGACCCCCCGCTCGCCCACCACCGTCTCGTAGCCATTGGCCAGATCTGCGATGGCCTCATCCACGCAGGCCACCCGGGCGCAGGCGCGCAGATCCGCCTCCGAGGCGTCTGGCCGGGTGGCGGCGATGTTTTCCCGGATGGTCTGGGAGAACAGAAAAGGCTCCTGGAGCACCAGTCCGATCTGGCGGCGCAGATCCTCCCGCTTGATGTCCCGGATGTCCACTCCGCCGATGGTGATCCTGCCCTGGCCCTCCTTTAAGTCATAGAGGCGGTCCAGCAGGTGCATTAGGGTGGATTTGCCTGAGCCGGTGCCGCCCAGGATGGCAAAGGTGCCGCCCCAGGGAATAGTGAAGGATACGTCCCGGAGCACCTCCTGCCCGCCATAGCCAAAGGTGACATGGTCAAACACGATGTCGCCTGCCAGTTTGACGTTCTGGGCGGAGGGCCGGTCGCCCTCCTCAGTGGACTTGATGATGTAGCCCACCCGATCCAGGGACACCCCGGCCTTGCTCATCTCGGATAGCACCCGGCCCAGGGAGCGCACCGGCCAGGCCATGGCGCTGTTATACAGGATGAACACCTGAAACTCGCCCAGGGTGAGGGATCCATTCACCACCGCCGACGTTCCGGCCACGATAACCGCCATGATTTGCAGGCACACCAGAAACACGCCAGAGGCCCAGTACACGCTGAGCACCTTGCCCAGCTCCACCCAGAGGGCGGAGAAACGGTCGTTTTTCTGGGCGAAGCGGTCGATCTCAAACCGCTCCCGGCCGAAGGCCCGTACCACCCGCACGCCGGTGAGGTTCTCCTGGGCGCAGGTGGTCAACTCCCCCTCCGCCTCATCTGCCGCCTGGAAGCGGGTGGAGATCTTGCCGTAAAACACCCCGGAGGCCAGCCCTGTGATGGGGATAAAGGCCAGGGGCACCAGGGCCAGCCGCCAGTTCATCACCAGCATGATGCCAGTGTAAAGCACGATGAGAAACACAGTGCGCAGCACCTCCATGAGCTGGTTGCACACGAAGGTGCGGATCACCTCCACGTCGGAGGTGCACCGCTGGATGATGTCGCCGGTGGCGTGGGCGGTATGCCAGTCAAAGCTCAGGCGCAGGATGTGGCTGTAGAGATCGTCCCGGATCTTCTTCACAAAGCCCTCTGAGCCCCGGGCTAGGTTAATCCGCATCCCGTAGATGCACACGCCCCGCACCGCCGCCGCCAGGGCCACCGCCCCCGCCGCCAGCCACAGGGCCCGCAGGGGGTCGGCCCGCAGCGCCTCCAGCGGCAGCAGCCGCAGCAGGACGGCGGGCAGACTGGGCTCCCCGTCGGCCAGCACTGAGTCCACCGTCACCCGAATGATCTGGGGGATGACGGCGTTACAGATGGTGTTGCCGTAGGCCAGGGCGATGGCCGCAGCAAAAAAGCCCCAGTTCCCCCGCAGATAGCGCAGGATGATGCCGGTTTTTTCCCGCCCCGGCAGCTTGGCTTCCGTCTCCATAAAACTCCTCCCTTCCAAATATGGGCACGAAAAAAGCGCCCCTCCACAAGAGGGACGCCGCAGCCCAAAATATCGCTTGGAGCAGGCGATCAACCCACCCCAAGGGCGCGCAAATGTCCCTCACGGTACAAATTCAGCTTCTTGCCGTTGCTAAACCCTGCGGTCTTGAACATCATGCGCGCCTCCTTTCATTGTTAAATGCCTGTTCAGTATATCCTCTTTGGGGCGGCTTGTCAACCTTTTTTTGGCGGGACAGGAAAAAGGTCGGTTTTGCGGGGAAAAACCCTTTTCGCATGGCCTCTGGAAAAGGGCGGAGGCGGGGCCGCCCATTGGCAGCTCCGCCTCCGCCCCGCATGATTCCGGGTTTGCCGGGGTATGCTTACTTCAGGCCGTTCTCGTAGGCCTCGATCATCTTCTTGAACGTGTGGCCCGTACAACCTGCGAGTTCCCGGCCCTGCCTCGCGGCGCCCGCCCGGAGGTTTTCCAGATACTTTTCCGTGGATTCCCCGGTAAAGATCTTGATCTGCAGCCGCAGGGCGCCGTCCTCCTCCGGGGTGGCGAATATCTTGTCGATATACTTATCCACGAACTCCTTGCTGATGAGCCCCTGGACGGCGTCCCGGTGGGCCTGCTCCAGCACCCGGCGGATGGCGTCGATCTGCTTGCGGAATTCTTCCTTGGAGAGCTGCTGCTGTTCCAGCTCGTAGATCTGCCGCTCGGCCTCGGTGATCTCCCGGTCACAGTCCTTGTTCATGGCCAGAAAGTCCCGGTCGGAGAGCTGCCCCGCGGCGTTGTAGCCCAGCAGCTTGCTTTTCTTCTTCCGGGCCAGCTCGATCTGTTCCCGGAGTGTGGTGATCTGCTTCGCCGTGTCTCCGCCGTCGGCAAGGGACTTGTACATCTCGATGTACTCCCCGATGAGGGCCTCGGCGTCCGACTCCGTCTCCCGGAACACCTCAAAGAGCAGGGGTTTCAGCTCCTCCTCGTAGATGGGGAAGGAGGGGCAGGAGTCCGCGCCGTTCTTGATCTTGCCGGAGCACACCCACTTGCTGTTTTTGTGCCCCTGCCGATCCACCGACTCCCGGCGGTAATAGGCCGCGCCGCAGTGGGTGCAGAACAGCTTGCCCGTCAGGAGGTTGGCGTGGTTGCAGATGCCCTGCCGGCCCTTTACGTCCTCGCTGCGCTTTTTCAGCACAGTGTTGGCCTGATCCCACAGCTCCTCGGAGACGATGGCGGGGACGATCTCCCCTGTCTCGTCCTTGAACATGACCCACTCCTCCGGGGGGAGGAATTTCTGCTTCTTGGTGAACAGGTCGATGACCTTCACTTTGTTGCCCACATAGTAGCCCTTGTACTTGGGATTGGCGATCAGGTTGGACATGGTGGTGTGGGCAATTTTTTTCCCGTTGTGGTTGCGGTAGCCCTTCTCCCAGAACAGGGTCTCGATCTGCTTCATGGAGTAGTCCCCGGTGGCGTACAGCTCGAACAGCTCCCGCACCATGGGGGCCTCGGCCTCGTCCACCACCAGCCGCCCGCCATCCTTGCGATAGCCGAAGATGCGGCTGTTGCCCAGCACCACATTGTTCTTGATGGCCTGGGCGTGGCCGAACTTCACCCGGCTGGACAGCTTCCGCAGCTCGTCCTGGGCGATGCCGGACATGATGGTGAGCCGCAGCTCGCTGTCCTCGTCGAAGGTGTTGATGTTGTCGTTCTGGAAAAACACCCCCACCCCGGCGTTGAGCAGCTCCCGGGTGTAGAGGATGGAGTCCAGGGTGTTCCGGGCAAAGCGGGTGATCTCCTTGGTGATGATGAGGTCAAACAATCCCGCCTTGCCGTCCTCCACCATGCGGTGGAAGTCCTCCCGCTTCCTGGTGGTGGCGGCGGACAGGCCCTCGTCCACATAGCCGTCCACATATTCCCAGGCGGCGTTTTTGCGGATGAATTCCTCGTAGTAGCTCACCTGGTTGCCCAGGGAGTTGAGCTGCTCGTCGCTCTCGGAGGACACCCGGGCGTAGAAGGTCACCCGGAGGGGGATGTCATAGATGGACTTGGTGCGCAGCGCCTGCCGTATGCTGTGTATGTCCATAGCTCCGCTCCTTTATAATTCGTTTTATCATCTTCTATATTGCATTCTATCATATTGAACGAATCAAAGCAAGGGGATCGCGGATTGATTTGCGATCCCCTTGCTGTCGTCAGAGCATCTGCTGGGGCGGCTGCCATTTGTCGATGCTCAGCGCCATCCTGTTGCGCTCCCGCTCCGTGATGACGCCCTGCTCGTACAGCACCCGGTTGTAGTAGGACAGCCACATCCGGGCCGCCGCTTCCTTCCTCCGCTGCTCGTTGGATTTCTGCTCAGACATGGCTGCCCCTCCCTCGTCGGAAGAAATTCCGCTCCGTTGCGTCCCCGCCAGACGGCGAGGACTTCACTCGCTCCATTCCTTCCTCCTCTCCCCACAAAGCCAAAGGGCGGCTTTGCGGGGGCCCCATAACAGGGTTCCCATATTTTACCTGAATGATACGCTTGTCAATAGGCCGCTCCTTTCCCCCCACGCCTGCGGGATCTACATCGTTTGTTGATAGGTTGGTTCGTCCTCGTGGTCATCCGCCTTGTGGCCGGCGGCAACTTTCTTTTCCCGCTCACGGCGGAGGGCCTTGCTCTCGCTGTGGGGCCGGGTCACGTAAACAGGACGCTGATCCCGCTCCAGAGCCGCGCCGAGATCAATAGCAGCCCCAGCAACAGCGCCAAGCCCAACGGCAGGAACAGCCACCCAGGCTCGAACGGGGCCAGCTGGACGCTGGGCCAGCGAGGCGAAAAACGCCGCCCGTTCTTCTTCCCAGCCTGTTCCCGTTGCTGTGCCTCCCGCTCCAGCAGCTTCCGGATCGTCTCCGTGTCCCGATGCATCTGTTCCATTGAACTGCGGCAGATCTCCGCATCGCTGCCCATCGTGTTCAGCACTGTCAGCGTGGACAGGTGGTTGGACAGCTCCTCCAGGATCACGGTCTGCGTGCCCAGCATCTCGCCCATGGCCCACAGCATCCGGTGCAGCTCCTGCCACTCCTCCATCGTGGGATGGGTACTCCCCTCCGCGCTCTGCGGCTTCGGGGCTTCGGGCGGCACATCGTTGCGCCGTTTCAATTCCTCCAGCGATTGCCTGCTGTCTGAGTTCAAATTCACGTTCCATCCGCTCCTTTAAATATTTTTCCTCCAGGAGCTTGCGGTCACGCACCTTTTTCCCGCTGGGATGGGTGTAGGTGATATTCTGCCGCCCTGCCTCCCAGCGCACGCCATAGCCCAGGCGCTCCATCTCGCGGATAAATTCATCCCGGTTAGCCGCCCGCTTCATGCACCGGTCGATGGCGTTCATGGTCTGGAATTTCCAGCTCTCGCCCCTGGCGGCGGAACGGTACTCGGCGTCGGACATGGGCCGCGGCCTGCGCGCCGGGTTCGGCTGGAACACCGGCAGACCCAGGGCGGCGCACACCGCATCGTTGCGTTGGCGCAGCTCCGCCAGCTCCCGTTTGCCGGTGTGGAGCTTTTTTCCATCCTCGAAGCTGACGCTGTTCACCAGCAGGTGGGAGTGGATGTGATCCCGATCTGTGTGGGTACACACCAGCACCTCCCGTCCCTGGAAATATTCCGCCAGCTTTAAGGCGGCGGCGTGGGCGGTGGCCGGGTCAACCTGCTCCCCCGCGGGGAAGGACTGCACCAGATGATAGAACAGGGTGCCTCCCTCCTTGTGGTAGAGCAGCTTGGTGCACAGGAAGTCGTCGTAGGCACTTTCCGGGCGGCAGTTGACCCCGCTCACCAGTTGGCGATCCCCCCACCTGGTTTTTTCCGCCTGCCCCGTGTAGCGCATTACCCCAGCCATACACGCGCGGTTTTGGCCCTTGGGATAGTTGACAAAGTGGACGATGGCTATGGCCTCCACCTCCTGCGCTCCTGAAGCTCCCGCAGGGAGGCGCTGATGCCGGCCAGTTCCTCCGCCGTGCGGTTCAGGCCCACCGTGCTGATCCGGCCCATGTTGGCCAGCACTGTAATCCGGTTCAGATTGTTGCCGATGGCCCGGAGCTGCTTGGCGACTTCTTTTAGATCCTCAATCACCACCACCTGCCGGCCCAGGCAGCAGTGGGTGATATAGTCGCTCTGGGACATCCGGGCCTGCTTTGCCCTGCCCTTGATTTGCTCCAGATCTCCCGTGGAGATGCGGATGCTGAGTTTCGCGTCTTTGTTCATGCTTCCTCCTGTGATACGGGGTATGGGGCAGCGCCCCACTTTTGTGTTTGGCGGGGCGGCGGCGGAAGCCGACGTCCAGACAAACGCGATGCTGGCATCGTCGGAAGAAATTCCGCTCCGCTGCGTCCCCGCCTGCGGCGAGGACTTCGCACGCTCCATTCCTTCCTCCTCTCCCCACAAAGCCAAAGGGCGGCTTTGCGGGGGCCCCCGTTGGTGCTCCCCACGGACGGCCCACAAAGGGCGCACAGCGTGCCCGTGCTTGCTCCGTGGGTACATTCCCGTCCCGCGCCGCAAGAGCGGACATGGAGCCCCCACACGGGCCAACACGGCGGTCACATGGCCAGAGGGTCGACAGGGACGATGGTTCCGGCCCCGGCGTTACTGGCACTACCGGCACGGCGAAGCTCGATCAGCCGCTTTCCGTTGCTTCTCCGCACCACCGCCGTGATACCAATTTCTCTTAGGGCCGCAACGCTTTGCAGAATTTTGCGGGACACGTTTTTCGGCGTCACGCTCTCCTTACCGTCAGGGTCGATGCGCTGGGCCAGCTCGGTGGGAGTGCCGATAAATTCCGGGCTGCCGCGCAGCAATTCAGAGAGGAGAAAGATGATGCGGCCGCCCAGCAGCTCCGGTTGCTGGTAGCTGTCCGCCGCCACCTCCCACACGTTGTCGGCGTTGCGGCGCAGCTCCAGTTCCCGGTATTCGATGTCCCTGCCAATGCAGGACAGCCGCGCCCTGCCGCTGCCGCGCTGCTCCTCCACCAACGTAAAGCTGGCGTCCACCGCACCGCTGATGGCGGTGGTGCCGGAGATGCGATTGAACACATCGTCTGCCTTTTCCTTTCGCAGATGGTGGATCAGCAGGATGGCGATACCGTGGGCGTCGGCGAGCCTTTTCAGCGCGGACAGGTCGCGGTAATCGTTGGCGTAGGTGTTGTCGTAGGTTGTGCCCCGGATCATCTGGAGTGTGTCGATGATGATCAGTGAGGTGTCCGGATGCTCCATCAGAAACTGCCGGAGTTGCTCCTCCAGCCCATCACCCAGGATGCGGCTCTCGGTGCAGAAGTGTACGTTGGGCGGCGCGTCCTCCGTTACATCGAACAGCCGGTTCTGGATACGGAGCTGGGAGTCCTCCAGGCAGAGGTACAGCGTAGTACCCTGCTTCACCGGCAGGCCCCAGACGGGTTCCCCTTTAGCCACGGTGACGGCCAGCCACAGCGCCAGCCAGGATTTGCCCACCTTGGGCGACCCGGCCAGGATGTGCAGGCCCTGGGAGATCAGCGTGTCCACCACAAAGTTCAGCGGCTGGAGCGGTTTGCTCATCAGCGTCTCGCCGTCGATGGTGGGCAGGCGGTTTGAAATTGCGTTATTCATGTGCTATCCTCCTTCTATGTGTATTGAGAGGATCGTCCCCTCACTTGTATAGGACACTCAAAAACAGTTTGTAAACCATTGGAAGCAAAAAATTGAACCGCGCTGTCAGTTGACAGCGCGGTTCAATTTTCGGTTCAGCGTTCTCAGCCGCTTTGAGATGGCCATCCTGGATACACCTAAGCGCCTGCCGATCTCCTCCATAGACAATTCCTCATCATACCGGAGGGAGATCAATCTGCGATCCCGTTCATCCAGTCCGTCCACGGTTTCCCGCAGTGTTTCAAGCTGGAGGTTCTTCAGAGCGGTGTCCTCCGTCACGCGCGAGGCGTCCCCATAGCCGGACAGCACCATTTCAAAATTCCTTCTACTCAGATGCCTTTGATCCCGCTTGTACTGCGCCCACATACGGCGGCGGTCCCGCTCTAAAAAGTCTGCGACCTCCTTTGGCACTGATACTTGCTGGCCTTGATAAGTAACGACTGTGTCGTTCATAGATGTCCTTTCCGCTCACACGGAAAGGCGCACACCCGCGCTGCCGGCACAGCGCCAAATACTGTGGAGCACTCATGGATATTTCAACGTACAGCAGGGTTCAAATGCCCTGTACGGCCCATGAATGTCAGAGGTCACACGTCGGTGTGAACCTCACCGGAAAGCTGCAGATATTGGCTTCCGCCTATTTGGTAGTATATTCCTGCCGACAAAATTTGTCACGAAAAATCGTTCGACAGGTTCCGACATACATAGCAGTTCCATGATCAAAGAACCCGTCCAACCGCATCGGTTGGATGGGTTTCATCATATAAGTTCAGCTCAGCGGACAACTTCCACGCCAGTTCAAAACCGCAGATGAAACTGTCGATAGAACGTGTCTCAGCAGCACGGTCTTTCGCGTCAATGATACGCAGGATCAGCCTCCGCTCTGGCTTGTCCAGCCTCTGGATGAGCTGACGGTGCGCGTCCTCAATTTCCCGTTTGGTTTCGGACTCAGCCGGTGGCGTATAGAATCGAGCGTAGAGATTTTTCAGTGTTTCGTTCATGTGTCCCGCCTCCTGTCAGCATGACACAATAGCACAGTCCACGGGAAATAGCTACATATTTTTTGCGCCCAGCGCATTGGAGTTGATCCTGTCGATCACAGACCGAATGCCCAGCCAAACAGACAGGTCGGTAAACACCTCCACCACACTGCCCTGGTCAGTGAACGGGGGCTCTTGGAGGACAGACAGATCCGTCATCATGCCATTATGGACAATGTACTCGATAATCTGGTTCACAAAATAGATCTGCCTGCTGTCCAGGCTGGCGTCATTGAGATAGTCTGAAAAGGCCAGCTTTGCCGCGTTCATGTCCAGCCCCACGATCTCCCGGACAAACTCGCCCAGGGGCTTCTGGCCGCAGGAGTCCTCGTATTCCTGCTGAGTACCCACTTCGCTCCAAAGAATATGCTCTAAAGCGTCCACATCCTCAGCGGTCAGCGGGACGTTTCCCCGCAGCTTGGCAATGGCGGCGTGATCCTGATGCTGGCGGACATAAAATTCCGCCTTGGCCTTGTAGTTTTTCAAATCGTCATTTTCCAGCTCCGCTTCCCGCCACGCCACAGACAGGATGTCATCCGTGAAGTTGGTGGTGTAAATCTCACCGCCGCGGGGCAGATACTTCATCAGCCCCCGCAGGCACTCCCGGATATGCTCGAACTCGTTGATCCTGGCGGTGTCCAGATAGCTTGTGTGCAGGATCTGCTCGATCAGCTCCGACTGGGCCCGGATCTCTGGGATGTTGGCTGCTACGCTGGCGATCCCGCTGACTTTCTTGCATAGGTCGCTGCGGGCCCTGGTGTATTTCTTTCCAACCAGATAGGCCAACTCAATGCCGTACATCAGGGCGTCGAACCGCACGGCGCTGGCCTCGTCCACGTCGGGCTGGAGCAGCGGCGCCACCTCGTCCCGAAGGCGGAGGGTGTCCTCATAGCTGAGGGCGGTGTAACTGTTCGGAGCGGCGAATTTTTCCACATATCGCAGATGCTGGCGCACCGCGAAATTCTCCCGGTTCAGTTCGTTTACCTTTGCCAGCATCTCCTCTACCAGCCGCGCCCGGAAGGGGATCAACTCCTCCGTCTGATAGGCCAGATCCTGGAGCTTATAGACGATTTGGGCCTTCAGATAAAAAATGGCGCTCTGCAGGGGCATTTGATTGGCGGTAGCCTTACCCTTATTCATGCGGAAGAACTCAAAATTTCCGCACAGGTCAAAAATATAGAACTTCTCCTTGTCCGCACCGTCCAGCAATTCCGGACACAGCCGGGTGCCCCGGCCAATCATCTGCCAGAACTTGGCGCGGCTCAAAACCTTTTTGAAGAACACCAGGTTCAGCACCTCCGGCACGTCAATGCCGGTGTCCAGCATATCGACAGAGATGGCGATCTGGGGCAGCTTCTTCGCCTCGGAGAACTCGTCAATGGCGCTTTGCGCGTAGTTTGTGTAGTTGTCGATGACCTTGGCATAGCCGGTCAGATGGGGGTATTCCTTACCAAACACCTCCAGGATCTTCTCCGCGTGATGGTGGTTCTTGGCAAAAATGATGGTCTTGCCCAGCTTTTCGCCGTATTCGATCTTCAGGCCGCTCTCCATGAGCAGCTGGAGGGCCTTGCGGATGGTGTCCTCGTTAAACACCCACTCGTTCAGCGCGGAGGAGGAAATGCGGTCAGGCGCCTCGCCGTCCCGGCCAAAGGTGTCCTCATAGGCCGCCTTGTCCTCCTCGGACAGGTCGTCGTAGACAATGCCCTCCTCCAGAAATTTCAGCTTGCTCTCTACGGAGAGAAAGTCCACCAAAAAGCCGTCCGTCACCGCCTGGGCCAGCTCGTAGCCGTAGGTGGGCGCGCCGCTCTCCAGCTCGAAAATCTCGTAGGTGTTCTTGTCAATCTCGTCCTTGGGGGTGGCGGTGAGGCCCACCAGCGGCGCGTCAAAACAGGTAAAAATGTCCCGGTACTTGTTGTAGATGGAGCGGTGGGCCTCGTCGCAGATCACCAGATCGAAGTGCCCGCAGGTGAACAGCTTGCCCGCCTCGTCCCGCACCCCGTCGATGCAGTTCATCATGGTCTGGTAGGTGGAAAATACGCAGTGGGCCCCGTAGTTGTCCTTTTCCTCGCACAGGTTGGTCACCGACAGGTCGGGCAGCAGGTTGACAAAGCTGCGCTTAGCCTGGGTCACCAGTGAATTGCGGTCGGCCAGGAACAGGATGTTCTTCACCCAGCTGTGTCGGAGCAGCACGTCGCACAGGGCGATCACCGTCCGGGTCTTGCCCGAGCCGGTGGCCATCACCAGCAGGGCCTTCCGGCGGTTTTTGCGGTCGAAGCTGTCGCACACCGCCTTGACGGCCCCCTCCTGGTAGTACCGCCCGGCGATGTCCTTGCGCACCGCCACGTTTTTCAGGCTTGTCCGCATGGTTTGCAGATTAAACCACTTTTCCAGATCCCGCTTGGAGTAGATCATGGCCACCTTCCGCTCCGGGTAGCGTCCATCGTCGATGCGGGTGTCGAAGCCGTTGGACAGGAACACCACCGGGCGGCGGCCGTATTTCTGCTCCAGCAGGTCGGCGTACAGCTTGGCCTGCTGGCGGCCCTTGGCCGGATCCGCGCAGGTGCGTTTGGCCTCGATGACCGCCAGCGGGCGGTGGGCGTCGTCGTAGAGCACATAGTCCGCATAACCCACCCCGGATTTGTTGGGCATACCGGGCAGCTCCACCTCGTTGAGCCAGTCCTTTCCCTCGACCCAGCCCGCGTCCAGCAGCATGGCGTCAATGTAGATCTTCCGGGTCTGGTACTCGGTGAGCTCCAGCGGCTTGGGCACATAGGTGGGCTGCTGCTCCTCCCGGCGGGCGGTGAGCTGGGCGCGCAGGGCGCGGTTCTCCTCCATCAGCCGCTCCAGCTCCACCTCCGGCACAGGGGCCGGGGCCGGCTCGGGTGTGGCGTCCAGCAGGGACGGGTCGAACTTCCCCTCGGTGTAGTCCCTGGCGTAGAAATAGGCCAGCTGATCCAGGAATATGTAGAGGTTTTCCAGGCATACCGCCGCCTGCTCCCGGGTGAGCTTTTTGCCCCCGTGGGCGGCCTGGTTGCCCAGCACCCTGACTAACTTCATCCGCTTCCAGACATCCTCCCCCACGATGCCCCGGAAATCCCCGCTGTCCATGAGCGCCGCCAGCCGGTTGTCAACGGGCAGGGTGAGGCTGCCGTCCACGGAGTACATCCATTTGACGGCGGCTTCCATGGCCCGGCGGCAGGACAGGATGCAGGCGGCGGGGTCGATCTGGTAGATCTGCTCCGCTGCGACGGCCGCTTGGGCGAAGGGGGTAAATTGGGGGCCGGAAAGGAGGAAGGAGAAGTTGGACATGGTGTCACCTCATACTACATCATCAATATTTGATATACCCGTAATGATGGTTTATGTCAACCTGCAAACCGTCCGTCATTGTGTTCCAGCAATTATAAAAGTATTCTTGATCTGAAAGGATTTTTTTCTTTGCCATTTTTGCATATTTGGAAGGCAACTCGCCAGCAATTATTTCCCCATCTGAAATTCGGATGGATGCTTCATATTCGTATGATTAACTCCTATTAGGAAAACACACTGTCAAAAGGGTTTTTGCTTTTGGCGGGGGTCAGCCCGCCTCGGCGGTGTCGGTGGTGTTGATTTCAATGTACTCGGCAATCTT
>JAETOJ010000082.1 GCA_021768085.1 Bacillota bacterium | reverse complement strand
AACACAGAGCCTGCCGGACGACCTGGGTTTGTCCGGGAGGCGCCACGAAGGAAGGACATTGACATGCTGGAAGCGAAACGAAGATCTCGAGGGCGGCTGCGCGGATGCGCCGGCCGTCCGGAAGACGACACAACGAGCGAACCAAGGTAGGCACTGAATGCCCGAGGCGCGGAGTGCACCCCGGAGTTCGGGAGGAGAATCCCGGATTCCGAGAGGACACAACGGAGTCGGAAGGGCGCATGGGGGATGCCTGGGCTCTCGGAGGCGAAGAAGGACGTGACAAGCTGCGAAAAGCCGCGGGGAGGGGCAAATGCCCGTTGATCCGCGGATTTCCGAATGGGGCAACCCGGCGGGAGCGATCCCGCCATCCGCGCGCGGCGCGGAGGCGAACGCGGGGAACTGAAACATCTAAGTACCCGCAGGAAAAGAAAGTAACAACGATACCCCGAGTAGAGGCGATCGAAAGGGGCACAGCCCAAACCGGCGGCGTCTAGAGGCGCGTGCCGGGGTTGTAGGGCCGCCCGCGGGGGCGCGGAGGCGCGAGGGGGACAGCCTGGAACGGCTGGCCGTAGAGGGTGAAAGCCCCGTACCCGAAGCGACGAGGCGTCCGGGCGGTTCCTGAGTAAGGCGGGACACGAGGAATCCCGCCCGAAGCAGCGGGGACCATCCCGCAAGGCTAAACACTACCGAGAGACCGATAGCGCACAGTACCGTGAGGGAAAGGTGAAAAGCACCTCGGACAGAGGAGTGAAACAGACCCTGAAACCATGCGCCTGCAAGCGGTCGGAGCCGCGGAGTGCGGTGACGGCGTGCCTTTTGCATAATGAACCTGCGAGTTGCCGTCGCCGGCGAGGCTAAGGGCCTGAGGTCCGGAGCCGGAGCGAAAGCGAGTCCGAACAGGGCGTCCAGTCGGCGGGGGCAGACGCGAAACCGAGTGATCTACGCATGGGCAGGATGAAGGACGGGTAACGCCGTCTGGAGGTCCGAACCGGTAGGCGTTGAAAAGCCTTCGGATGACCTGTGCGTAGGAGTGAAAGGCCAATCAAACTCGGAGATAGCTCGTACTCCCCGAAATGCATTTAGGTGCAGCCTCGGGACGAGTCCTGCGGAGGTAGAGCGACCGATAGGGTGCGAGGGCTTCGCCGCCTATCAAGCCCTGACGAACTCCGAATGCCGCAGGACGCTTCCCGGGAGTGAGGGCGCGGGTGCTAAGGTCCGCGTCCGAGAGAGGAACAACTCAGACCACCGTCCAAGGCCCCGAAATCCGGGCCGAGTTGAAGACAATAACGGGGTGGGGCCGCAGAGACAGCTAGGATGTTGGCTTGGAAGCAGCCATTCATTTGAAGAGTGCGTAACAGCTCACTAGTCGAGCGGCCCCGCATGGATAATAATCGGGCATAAGTCCGGTGCCGAAGACGTGGGGCGTGCCTTAGGGGCACGCCGGTAGGGGAGCATTCCGCGTGCGGCGAATCGCGGCCGCGAGGCAGCGTGGAGCGCGCGGAAAAGCAAATGCAGGTATAAGTAACGACAAAGGGGGCGTGAAACCCCCTCGCCGAAAGACCAAGGGTTCCTGGGCAACGCTAATCGGCCCAGGGTTAGCCGGGACCTAACGCAGGCCGGGGACGGCCGAGCGGATGGACATGCGGTCAAGATTCCGCAGCCCCGTCGCGGGGAGTCCCAGCGGTGACGGAGGAGCGAAACGCCCGCGCGCAGACGGAACTGCGCGTTGAAGGGAGGTAGCCTGAGGGGGCGGCGGAAACGCCCCCGGCGAGCCCCGAGAGTACGCGAAGCGCAAGCGCGGAGCGACAGCGGCGGAGGAGCAGACTCCCGAGAAAAACCGCGCGGGACGCCCGACCCGGGACGGGCCCGTACCGGAAACCGACACAGGTGGTCGGGTAGAATATACCGAGGCGCTCGAGAGACTCACGGCCAAGGAACTAGGCAAACTGGCCCCGTAACTTAGGGACAAGGGGCCCTCCCCCGGGAAAGCAGGGGGAGGCGCAGAGAATAGGTCCAGG
>JAETOJ010000081.1 GCA_021768085.1 Bacillota bacterium | reverse complement strand
CGGGTGGAGATCGCCGGGGCCGATGTGTTTCCCCAGGGCTTCGCGGCGGTAGCCAGCCAGATCAGGGACTTCCAGGGCGTGAATATGCTGTGCGACATTGGCAACGGCACCATGAATATCATGTTCATCAACGACCGCAGGCCCGCCGCAGACCGAATGTTCACGGAGAAGTACGGCACCCACCAATGTATGCTGGCCGTCCGGGAGAACGTCATGCGAACCCACCACGCCACGGTGGACGACTCCATCATCAACCGTGTACTGCGGTTTGGCACGGCGGACATCCAGGAGGACTACCTGACCACCATCCGGGAAACCGCCGCTGGGTATGTGCGCGAGATTTTCCGTATCCTGCGGGAGCGTGAGTACAACCCGGCCCTTATGCGCCTCCATGTGTTGGGCGGCGGGAGCTGCCTGATCCGCAACTTCGGGGAATACGACGCCGACCGTGTGACCATCTACGATGATATTTGCGCCACGGCCAAGGGCTACGAGTACCTGTGTGAGATGGCGCTCCGCAAGGGCGGCGGTGCCCATGCAACGTAAAAAGATGACCCTCCGCTTTGACCTTGACCACCCGGAGGACAGGCGGGCGTGGGAGTACCTGCAAGGGCTGAACCCGGCGTCCATGAACAAGGCGGTGCTGTCCATCATCAACCAAGCGGAGCTAACCAGCCGTATCCAAGAGATCGTCCAAAACACCATCCGGGAAGAACTCGCCGCCCTGAAACAACTGCCTGTTCAGCCTGTTCAAACAGAGCCAGGGGATGACGATGGGACAAACGACGCCATCATGGGCTTTCTGGATAACTTCATGTGACGGCAAAAGTGCCGTCACTTTTTTTGCCCGCAAATGACCATGGGAGTTCTGGCTTGCGGCCCGCCCCGCCAAGGGGGAATCCGACCGGGCCTGAACCTACCCCGACCGTTCTCCCGCGCCGCAGGCGCAGAGGGCGGTATTGTCTTAACAAGCAACGTCTTTGCTACAGCAAAGACAGCTTGACAGGGGCTTGCCGCCCCTATGACCCCGCATTTACAACCGACTTTCCAGAAAGGAGCGTTTCATTTTGAGAAAACGGAACTGCCGCGTCGTCGTCTATTTTTCCAAGGACGAGCTGGACGCGCTGACGAAAAAAATCCGCAAGTCCCACCTCTCGCGGGAGGGCTTTATCCGTGCGGCTGTTGCCGGTAAAGAGGTCAAGGACGGGCCGACCGCCGATGTGCCCGCGCTGATCCAGGAGGTGCGGCGCGTGGGGAGCAACCTCAATCAGATTTTGAAGCGGGCCAACTCCATCGGCCTGCTGGATGTGCCCCAGCTCCGCAAGGATGTGGCCGACCTCCGCACGGTCGAAAAACTGATCGTGGACGCCTACACCATGCCGGACTGATATGGCTGTGACCTCTATCTGGCCCATCAAGGGGCGGGTGGACAGAGTGATAAACTATGCCCGGAACCCGGAAAAGACCACCGAGGGCAGCTATGAGGAATTGGCGTCCCTACACGCCGTTGACAATGTTCTGGAATATGCCGCCAATGACATGAAAACCGAGCGCCGCTCCTATGTGTCCTGTCTGAACTGTGAGGAAGAAACCGCCGCACATCAATTTATCGAAACGAAAAAGCTATGGCAACGCATATCAGGCCGGGATAAGATGGGTGGCCGTGTCTGTTTCCACGGTTATCAGTCCTTTAAGGCTGATGAGGTTACGGCGGAAGTTGCCCATGAGATCGGCGTCAAACTGGCGCAGGAGTTGTGGGGCGACCGCTTTGAGGTGGTGGTGGCGACCCACTGTAACACCGGCCATTATCATAATCACTTTGTCCTGAACTCCGTTTCTTTTGCGGATGGGCTGAAATTTGACAACACGCCCGCCGACTACGCCCGTATGCGGGAGGTGTCAGACCGGCTTTGCCGGGAGTATGCCATCTCCGTCATTGAAAACCCCGGCGGGCGGGCCAAAAATTACGCTGAATGGCAGGCGGAGCAGAACGGCAAGCCCACCCACCGGGGCACCATCCGGGCGGACATTGACCGGGCCATCCTCGCCTCCACCACCGAGCGCGACTTCCTCCGGGTAATGGGTGAGATGGGCTACCAGCTCAAAATAAGGGGCAAGGGCGGCAAGCCCCTGAAATACCCGGCGCTGAAACCGCCTGACGCTGGCGGTTATTTCCGTTTCCACAAGCTGGGCGCGGGCTACTCCCTGGACGAGATCAAGGAGCGTATCCTGCACAACCTCCAAAAGCAAGTCCCATTCCCGGAGGTGGTGCATCGTCCGCCCCGGCGCTACCGGGTGCGGGGAAAGCCAAGGAAGAAAGTCACCGGCCTGCGGGCGCTGTATTTCCGTTACTGCTACGAACTGCACATCATCGTCAAACGACCGGCATCCGTCAAGCGGGTGTCTTTTTTGTTGCGTGAGGACATCGCCAAGCTGGACAGGCTGGACGCGGAAACCCGGTTTTTGGGGAAACAGCATATCAGCACCATCGGGGAGCTGACCGCCCACCGGGAAACAGCGTCGGCGGAGATTGACACCCTGACCGCCCAGCGGCAGGAACTCAGAAAGGAGCTGCGGCGGCTCAACCGGCAAGGCGACCCCAAAGCCGTGGACGAGGTGAAGCAAAAAATCAGCGCCATATCCAGCCGTCTAAAGGCGCTGCGAAAGGAGGTGGTCTTATGTGACGGCATCGCCCAGCGTTCCGGGCAGGTCAGGGAGAACCTGGAACGGCTGGTGAAGCAGAAGGAAACCGAAAGAAAGGAGCTGACACAGCATGAGCTATTCAGGCGACGCGGCGGAGCAGGTCGTGAGGCTGTCCCTGGAAACAGGTGAGGTGGCGGTGAAGCTGGCCGGTGAGGGTGCCAAGCAGCTTGCCATCCT
>JAETOJ010000034.1 GCA_021768085.1 Bacillota bacterium | reverse complement strand
GCGAACACCGGCTTGCCGCCGCTGTCCCGGCCCACGAACACGCAGTTGTGGTGCAGGCTGTCCTCATAGAGCAGGCCGGACTTGATGAAGCCCCGGATCACCTGGGGGGCGATGCCCCTCTTTTGAAGGTAGGCAAACACCCTCCGCTGATCCGGGTGGGGGATGGGCAGGGTGAAGGCGGGCTTCTCCTCCGGCTGGGCAGGCTTGGACTGTCGGGCGGGGGAGTCCCTGGAGCGCTTCCCGTTGAATTCCAGCAGATAGTTGACGGCCTCCCGGAAATCCTTGCCGCAGAACTCCTGCAGGAAGGTGATGGCGTCTCCGCCCTTGCCGTTGGAGTAGCGCTTCCAGGTGCGGCGGTCCTTGATGCGGATGCTGTCCATCTCCCTGGTGGTGTGGTAGCGGCTGCCTACCCGCCGGACGCTGTATCCCAGGTGTTCCAGCAGGTCCGGCAGATCTGTGTTCTTAGCGGTCTCCATCTCCTCGTCTGTGAATTTCCAGAAATCCTCCTGGCCTGTTTTCTGTTTCGTGATTCATCACCTCCTCCATAAACGCAAAACAGCCAGGGAGAGCGTCCCGCAAACGGGGGCGCTCTCTCTGGCTGTTCGGTCGTTTCGCTTTCGTTGTTTTGACGGATGGCTGGGGCCTTTGCGGGACTTGCTTTTCTTTGAGCGGGGGCCGGTACGCTGCTGTTATGCACACCATATTTTGGGCAAAACAGGGAAAACGCCACTATGGCTTGTATGGTCGGGGCAAAAGTGGTATACTGTCCCTCAGTGAAAAATATAGGGAGATGGGTCAAAATGGTGTTTGTCTGCGATCACTGCCACTTTGAGATCGAGGCCGTGTCCAAGCCCTGCCAATGCCCGGACTGCGGGAAGCTGAACCGTATCCGCACCGCCACAGCGGAGGAGAACCGGGCGTTCCAGGCTCGGAAGCTGGAGGACGTCTGGCGCGACAGGTTGCCTGTGCTGGCAAGCTGAAAACAACAAAGCGCCCCGGAGGTTTCCCCAACTCGGGAAATCTCCGGGGCGCATTGCTGCTGCGGGCAGAAGGCCGTCACGCTGGGCCACAAAGGGGCCGACACCGCGTTTTACCGTCCTGGCGGAGCACACGATGCCGCCCTGCCTTGGGCTGGCACAAACGGCCTCAAACGGGCTGGTATCCTTTCGTGGCTTCACTCGACTTCTTACCTACCTGTCCGGCTGGTTTTTGTGTTTGGAAGAACGCTTCCGGCTGGAGCGGTTCTGCCGCGCGGGCGGGCTGGCCTCCCGTTCATGGCGCAGCTTCTCCCACAGTGGGTTCATTTCGATGGCGACACGTCCGCTGTCCGCGTCCATCGTGATGTGGGCGGCGGTGATAGGGCTGGAGGCCATCAGTTGGGACAGCTTCTCCGCCAGCTTCGATTCTGGGCCGAGGATGGCCTTGTTGATCCTCACATGGCTCTCTACCTCCGGCAGATCGTAGTCCGTCTGCTGCAGCACCTCTTTCACCGTTGTACCGGACTCACTGGCCCTCGCCATCGCCGTATCCAGCAGCTTTTGAGGGTCGATTTGCCCGAAGTGAAGGGTATAAAACAGGGTTTCCTGCCCGTTTTCCCGCACTGTGCAGGCGGCCAGGGTGCTGACCGTGCCAGCGGTCTCCGGCTCGGGAAGAAGAACAAAGGCCCGCATCTCGTCCGTGCTGATCGTTTCGGGCGGCGTACCCGTCTGCGAGTAAATTGCCGCGCCGATGATCTCCCAGGGCAGCAGGCCCGCTCTCCTGACCCCGCACAGGTCGTACACGCTTTGCAGGGTTTCCGGGGTAAAGTGGCGGGAGACGAAGGAGAAGGCGTGGTACAGGTCATCCTTCATCTCCCACCAAAGGCTGTTGGCGAGATCCAGCAGGTTGTTATTGGTCTCTACGCTGGGGGTGGGGATCAGCTCATCCATGTGGGCGATGAACTCCTGTTCGCTCATATAGGTTTTCGCCGGGATGTCCACAAATTCTGGTTGATTCATATTGAAATCTCCTTCTGATTTTTTGCCCTGTGCGACCAGAGCGGCCATTATTTATCCTGACTGACTGGGAGGCCCTCCTCGCCCTCCCGCGGCTCCACACCGCCCTGACTGGGGGTATCCGGGGGCTGGGGGGCGTCCCCGCCCGACTGAGCCTCACAGGGGTTGGCGCCGGCCTCCTCCTGGGTATGCTCCTCCGGGTTCTGGCTGGCCTCCCCGACCTGCCGCTCCGCCGCCTCCAGGGCCTCCTCGATCAGCCCCAGCACGAACTCCCGCTGGGTCAGCTTCCTGCCGGTGCGCTGGGTCTCGCGCTCCAGGTGGGTCTTGATCCGCTGGAAAAGGTCCTCCGAGATCTGGAAGGCTAAGGTTCGGGTGTTGTTGTTCGTCATGGTGATGTTCCCTCCATTTTCCTTCATTTTGAAGTATTCGGTGAGCAGTTCGGTGATGTACTGTGCGGTGGTCAGGCCCGCCGCCTCTCTGGCATCAGAAATTTTCTGATGCAGGTCGAGGCTGATTTGCGCGCAGAGGTTCTTTGTGGTGGCCATGTGTCATTCTCCTTTCTGCCGGTTGCAGACCAAGTATAGCTGAAAGGCATGGGGAAAGCTATTCACCAATACCACCAAGGAACCAAAGACAAACCAAGCATAACCACCAATCAGAACAGACTGGATAATGAAAAAGCCGCCCACGGGCTTGCCTGGGTGGGCAGACTGTGGACGGCAAATTTCTTTTTTTGAATGCTGGAGAGTTCGAGTCATGTGTGCTTCTAAAAACTTCCAAATTCAGGGAATTTGCATCTCCGGCGCGTTATTTTTATTTTACGCACCCAAATTTTTGAAATGTCCGAAAATTATTCTTTCTTTTCTGCATTATCTCTGCTTTAACGCAAAAATCCCGCACCGAAGTGCGGGATTTTTGCCTGCATCTCGTTTGTCAACGAGACTTGGCGCAGTGGGAGGGATTCGAACCCTCGGACGGCTTTTGACCGTCACACGATTTCCAGTCGTGCTCGTTATGACCACTTCGATACCACTGCGTATCACACTTGGAGGTCAACAGCACATATTATACCTACCATTCCCGCCCTTGTCAAGTCAAAACTTCTCAAATCCGATAAATCTTTCTGTTCAGCCTCTTACCACCGCTGCCGCTCTTGTGGTATACTGTTGGGCTGTGGGATAGTGCCGCCTGGCCTGCCCATAACCTTAATTATATAATAAGGTAGGTGATCCTCGTGCCTCACCCCCTCCGCCCTCTGCTGATCTGGATGGGTGCCCTCAGTGCCCTGGCCTTCACCCTCTATGGCTGGGACAAGGTCCTGGCCAAACTCCACCGCCGCCGCATCCCTGAGACGGCGTTGCTCTGCTGCGCCCTGCTGGGTGGATCCGCCGGAGCCCTGCTGGCCATGGTTCTCTTCCGCCATAAAATCCGCAAGCCCTCTTTCCGGGGCGGTGTGCCCCTCCTTCTGGTGGCCCATGCCGCCCTTCTGCTCTATGTCGCCAGACAGGGTTGATTCCCTTGCCCGCCCCGCCTGAAACCGGCAGCGCGGGCAGGTTTTCGTTTTTCTTGAAAAATTTTTTAAGATCCTGTTGACAAGCGGCGCTTCAAGAGGTATACTGACAATAGTTACAAATCGGTAACAACCCGTTACAATTTTCTGAGGAGGCACCCATGGCTGAAAAATCCAGCGTCCTGACTTATAAGGGACACCCGCTCCGCCGCAAGGACAATCTGATCTACTATGGCTCCATGGCCGACAAATACATCGTCATGATCCAGGTGACCGGCTCTGAGAAGCAGGGCGGCCTGGATGTGGCCAACAAGGTTCAGCTCCAGCTTCAACGCACCGAGCCCGGTCTGAAGAGCAAGGATCGGGTGGTGAAGCAGAGCGACCAGCCTGACCTGTTCTCCGCCATCGATATGGGCTCCATCTGGCTGATGCGTGCTCTGGCCGGGAAGTAAATTCCCATCTGTTTACCCACGAAAATTTTGAATGGAGGAACCTTCCAATGACTTTCAAAGCCAAAGCCGTCCGGGCTGCTGCTGCCGCCGGACTGGCCCTCGTTATGACTACCGGCGTCGCCTTTGCCTCCATCGGCAGCGCCACCGTTACTGCCGACTCCCTGCGCCTGCGTAGCGAGGCCAGCACCAACTCCTCCACCATGGCCAAGGCCCCCAAGGGCGCCACCGTCACCGTGGAGGAAGACGTGGGTAACGGCTGGTATAAGGTTACATATGAGAATCAGACCGGCTATATGTCCGGCGACTGGCTGACCATCTCCCTGGCGGATGGCACCGTTGTCCCTGCCGCCCAGGGCACCGAGCCCCAGCAGAAGCGGGGTCTGATTACCGCCGACGTGTTGAATGTCCGTTCTGGCGCAGGCACCAGCTACGAGAAGGTGGCGTCCCTTAAAGGCGGTGATGTGGTGGATATTGTGGCCGACCTGGGCAATGGCTGGTATCAGATCGACTCCGGCTACATCTCCGCTGAGTACGTCACCCTGGTGGGAGCCGATTACGAGTCCTCCAGCGCTCTGGGCGCCTCTGCCGCCGCTATGGCCAGGAGCCTGCTGGGCTGCCGCTACCGCTCCGGCGCCGCCGGCCCCAACTCCTTCGACTGCTCCGGCCTGATGTACTACATCTATAAGCAGCTGGGGCACCCCATCGCCAGGGGCTCCTCCAGTCAGTACTACAACAGTGGCTATTTCGTGTCCACCAGCGCTATGCAGCCCGGCGATCTGATCTTCTTCTTTGACCGCCGTTTTGATAGCTCCGGTGGCACCCTGCCCACCACCCACGTAGGGATGTACGTGGGCGACGGCCAGTTCATTCACGCCTCCACCACCTCCTACCGGGTGCAGTACGACAGCATTTATGGCTACTATGCCCCCTATATTGTGGGCGCGAAGCGTATCGGTTGAGCCGGCTTTTCAGGCGAATCTTCCTGCAGGCGCGTGATTTTGTCACGCGCCTGCTTTTTTGTCTCAATAAATTGAGGCCTTTTTCTTGACAGATGTGGCCAAATCGGTAGAATAATACTTGATAATTTTTCATAAGAATGATATCATGGAAGTATTAATATCTATGCGGACTGCCAGGTTCCGCAGGAACGGTTGTTGGTACGTAGTTTGAGAAGAAGGCAGGGGATAAATATGTCGCTCTTTGACCGTTTGATTTTAAGAGGAACGGGGGAGCAGAAAGGAAAGCCGTTTTTGTCCAATCCCTACACAAAGCTGGTCTCTGAGCTGGATTTGGCAATCAAAAAGGCGAAAGAGCAGTACCAGAGTGACGGCAAAACCATCGATGCCTTCGCCCAGACGTTAAAAGAGCTGTGCAAGGCCCGGTACAGCGACATGGCGGAAGATCAGCCGCCTTTGAAGGCGGAGGCCCGCTTCTTTCTGTCAGAGGACCGCATGAGCGCCTTTGGGTGCCTCCTTCCGCCGAAAAACGGCGGCGATGGCCTCCCCGTAGACGAGTTTTTGGAGGATCTGCGCTACGAGGGCATCTGCTACGGTGTACTGGAGGATGAAATACGTCAGGACTTCGGAGACGGGCACTTCCGCATCTTTCCGGTGGCTCGGGGCCGCCTGCCCCAGTCCGGGGAAGACGGCAAGGTGACTGAGCTATTCCGGCGGCGGAAGAATATGCACATTGAGGTGCGCAACGAGAACGATGTGGACTTCGGCCAGGAGATCCCCCTCCAGCCCATCCGTAAGGGTACCCCCATCTGCCTGATCCGCCTGCCCCGGGAGGGATCGGACGGCACCGATGTGACAGGCCAGACTCTGCCTTGCCCTCCGGTGGCCGCCGCCCAGATCCCCCAGGGGGAGAACACTGAGATGGGCAAGGGGGGACAGGCCCTCCTTGCCAGCGTGGACGGCATTTTGTATATTGAAAACGGCCTGTTCTGCATCCACGGACAGAAGGTCATCGACGGGGATCTAAACCAATTCCAGAGCAAACTTCAGGTCTCGGGCAATCTGTACGTGGACGGCAACGTGGACGGCGGGGTAGACGTGTCCGCCACCGGCGACGTCGTGATCACCGGCAAGATCGGCCAAGCCCGGGTGGAGTCCGGCGGCACCATCCGCGTCCAGCAGGGGGTGGATGGCACGTTGGGCAAGACTACCCTCATCGCCGCCCGGCAGATCCAATCCCTGGTCATTGAGCGAGCGGACATCTACGCCGGGGCCAGCGTCATCACAGAGACTATAGCGAACAGCACCATCCGATCTGGCGGCCTGGTCCACGTTATGAGTGGCCGGGGTATGATTCTGGACAGCTGTATCCAGGCGGAGGACAGCATCCTGTGCCTCCGGGTAGGCAATTTGGCCGGGGGTCGCAGCCACTTCTCCGTGGGCTATCCGCTGGACGTACCCGAGTCCTGGAAAAAACTGAAGGACGAACTGGCGGGCGTCCAGTCCTCCATTGAGAAGTTGTGGGAACTCATCGGTGGTCTGCGGAAGAAGGGGTTCCGGATCACGGACGAGGAAAAAGTGCTGCTGGAACAGCTGGTGGAGCAGCGTGGCCTCTACTCGGAGAAGCGGGACGCCCTGACAGCAGAGTTGAAACGCTTCGATCAGACATTGGACAAGCGCAGCAAGGGCCGGATCCGCTGCGAGAAGCTGTTCCCTACTCTGGAGGTGCAGATTGGCAAGCTGCTGGAGGAGATCACCACCACCGAGGAGGCCTGCAATATCCACGTCATCGACAACAAGATCATCCTGAAATGACATCCGCCGCCGCGCCCCGGCCTTCTTGCCTGGGACGCGGCGGCGGACTTGCTTTCCGCGCTTTATGGTTGTGGCTCACAAAGCCGCAGGTGCTGCTCCCAACTCCTCCGGCTGCTTTAAGTGTTTGCCTCCGGGGGGGCGCTGAGCAGCTTGTCGATGGACACCAGCTTGACGCACAGCGTAAAGATCTTCATGGCGGTGCTCAGATCCTCCAGGGAGGGATAGGTGGGAGCGATGCGGATGTTGCTGTCGTGGGGATCTCTGCCGTAGGGGTAGGTGGCTCCCGCCCCGGTCATCACCACGCCGGCCTTCTTGGCCTTGGCCACGATCTGTTTGGCGCAGCCGTCCAGCGAGTCAAAGGAGATGAAGTAGCCGCCCTTTGGGGTAGTCCAGGTGCCGATGCCCAGGCCGCCCAGCTCCTGCTCCAGAGTGTTGATCACCATCTCGAACTTGGGGCGGAGGATATCCGCATGGAGGCGCATATGCTCCACCAGGCCGTGGATATCTCCGAAGAACCGCACATGGCGCAGCTGATTCACCTTATCGTGGCCGATGGTCTGGATAGCCAGCTGAGCCTTGATGTCCTCCATGTTGTTGGGGGAGGTGGCAATGGCCGCCAGCCCGGAGCCGGGGAAGCTGATCTTGGAGGTGGAGGCGAACTTATACACCAGATCCGGGTTGCCCGCCCGCTTGCACTCCGCCAGGATCTCAATCAGGTGATCCTGATCCCGGTCATACAGGTGGTGCACGCCATAGGCGTTGTCCCAGTAAATGCGGAAATCCTTGGCCGCCGGCTTCAGCCGGGCGAACCGCCGCACCGTCTCGTCCGAGTAGGAGATCCCCTGGGGATTGGAGTATTTGGGCACGCACCAGATGCCCTTGATAGCCTCGTCCGAGGCCACCAGCTCCTCCACCAGATCCATGTCCGGCCCGGTGGGGGTCATAGGTACGTTGATCATCTCGATGCCGAAGTACTGGGTAATGGCGAAGTGCCGGTCATAGCCCGGGACGGGACACAAAAACTTCACCTTGTCCAGCTTGCACCAGGGGGTGCTACCCATGACGCCGTGGGTCATGGAGCGGGAAATCGTATCGTACATGACGTTCAGACTGGAGTTTCCGTAGATAATGATGCTGTCGATGGGATTTTCCATCATATCCCCGATGAGCTCCCGGGCTTCCTTGATGCCGTCCAAAACCCCGTAGTTTCGGCAGTCGGTGCCGTCCTCGCAGGTCAGATCGTCACTGCTACTCAACACGTCCATCATTCCCATGGACAGATCCAGCTGCTCCGTGCAGGGCTTTCCCCGGGCCATGTTCAGGTTCAGCCCCTTGCCTTGATAGTCCTTGTACTCCGCTTTCAGTTGCGCTTTCAGGCTCTCCAGTTCTTCCTTGCTCATTTCCGCATATGGCTTCATCGCGTTCTCCTTTCACAATATGACGTGCCTATAGTTATACCGCATTTCCTCCGTTTGCGCAAGCTTTTTATGGATGATTTCCCGGTGGATCCATTCCAATAAAATCTTGACGGCCGCGTCGCGATATACTATACTGCAACCGTGAGCCGAGCCGTCCGGCGCCTGTCTCAGACGGCGGTTTGGGCTTCGGAAAGGGGATCGCCATGTCACAGATGACGAAACGGGCGCTGGCCGCGTCGCTGAAAAACCTGCTGCTCCAGAAGCCGCTGAACAAGATCACCATTAACGATATCGCGGAGGACTGCGGCATCAGCCGTATGACCTTCTACTATCACTTCAAGGACATCTACGACCTGGTGGAGTGGGCTTGCGCAGAGGACGCCTCCCGGGCACTGGAGGGGAAAAAGACCTACGACACCTGGCAGGAGGGCTTTCTCAATATCTTCCATGCGGTGCAAGCCAACAAGCCCTTCATTATGAACGTCTACCGCTGCGTCAGCCGGGAGCGTATCGAGCAGTACTTGAATCCATTGATACACAGCCTGATCCTGGGGGTAGTGGAGGAAAAGTCGGCAGAGATGGCGGTGAGCGAGGGGGACAAGCGGTTTATCGCCAGTTTCTATGAGTACGCTTTTATTGGCGTCATGCTGGAGTGGATCGGCAGTGGGATGAAGGAAGATCCTGCCGTCCTGGTGGAGCGCACCAGCAAGGTGGTGCACGGTAGCATCCTCCGGGCGCTGGAGTCTTTCCGGGGCGGCCGGCCCCTTACAACACCCGGGAAATGATAAAAAAATAGACATAACGCCCACCATGATGAATTTTTAATCATGGTGGGCGTTGTGTTTATTGTGGAGCGGGGAAAACTGTCCTATGATAAGTCCATCAAACAGGGAACCCCACCGGTTCCAGAAAGGAAGTTATTTATGTATTATTCCAGCGGTAACTATGAGGCCTTTGCCCGTCCCCGGAAGCCCGAGGGCGTGGATCACAAATCGGCCTATGTCATCGGCACTGGCCTGGCGGCTCTCACCGCCGCCTGCTATCTGGTTCGGGACGGCCAGATGAAGGGGGAGCACATTCACATCTTCGAGAAGGATCCCACCCCCGGCGGCGCCTGCGACGGGTGGCGGTTCGAGAACGTGGGCTATGTCATGCGGGGCGGCCGGGAGATGGACAACCATTTCGAGGTCATGTGGGATCTGTTCCACTCCATCCCCTCCATCGAGACCGAGGGGGTCAGCGTGCTGGACGAGTACTACTGGCTGAACAAGGAGGATCCCAACTACTCCCTGTGCCGGGCCACCGTCAACCGGGGCCAGGATGCCCACACCGACGGCAAGTTCGACGTGTCTGACAAAGCGGCCATGGAGATCATGAAGCTATTTTTCACCCCCGACGAGGAGCTCTATGACAAGCGGATCACCGACTATTTCGACGACGAGGTGCTCAACTCCAACTTCTGGCTCTACTGGCGCACCATGTTCGCTTTTGAGAACTGGCACTCCGCCCTGGAGATGAAGCGGTATATCAAGCGGTTCATCCACCACATCGGTGGCCTGCCCGACTTCAAGGCCCTGCGCTTCACCCGCTACAATCAGTACGAGTCCATGATCCTGCCCATGGTGAAGTACCTGGAGGGGCACGGAGTTCAGTTCCACTACAACACCAGGGTGGTAACTGTGGAGTTCGACTGCACCCCTGAGCGCAAGCAGGCCACCCGCATCGAGTTGCTGCGGGACGGCGGCCGGGAGTCTGTGGATCTCACCCAGGACGACCTGGTGTTCATCACCAACGGCGGCTGTGTGGAGAACTCCTCCATGGGTGATCAGCACACCCCTGCCGCCTACAACACCGAGATCAAGCCGGGGGGCGGCTGGGATATGTGGCGAAAGATCGCCGCCCAGGATCCCGCCTTCGGTAACCCGGACAAGTTCTGCTATGACCCGGAGCAGACCAACTGGATGTCTGCCACAGTGGAGACGCTGGATCAGCGGATCATTCCCTATATCACCGATATCTGCAAGCGGGATCCCTTCACCGGACGGGTCGTCACCGGCGGTATTGTGACGGTGAAAGACTCCTCTTGGTTGCTGAGCTGGACCATCAACCGCCAGCCTCAGTTCCGGGATCAGCCCCGGGATCACTGTCTGGTGTGGGTGTATGCCCTGTTCAGCGACCAGCCCGGCGACTACGTGAAAAAGCCCATGCGGGAGTGCACCGGCAAAGAGATCTGCATGGAGTGGCTTTACCACATCGGCGTGCCCGAGGATCAGATTGAGGAGCTGGCAGAGCACAGTGCCAACACAGTGCCCGTGATGATGCCCTATATCGACGCCTTCTTCATGCCCCGCAACGACACCGACCGCCCCAAGGTCGTGCCCGACGGCGCGGTGAACTTTGCCTTCCTGGGTCAGTTTGCCGAGATCGCCCGGGACACCATCTTTACCACGGAATACTCCATGCGCACCGGGATGGAGGCGGTATATACCCTGCTGAACGTGGATCGGGGGGTGCCTGAGGTGTGGGGCAGCACTTACGACGTGCGGGATCTGCTGGACGCCACGGTGAAGCTCCGGGATGGGAAGAAGATCACGGAGATGGAGCTGGGTCTGAAGGAAAAGCTGGTGCTTCACGAGGCGCTAAAGAAGATCGAGGGCACCGACATCGAGAAGCTGTTGAAGAAATACCAGGTGATCTGATCCTCCGCGCATAGAAGCCTGTCCGCCCCTCCGGACACCGCTGGGCATACCACTGGGCAAAGAAAAGGTTTGATTTTTCCCCTGATTTATGGTATTTTGATAAGTGCATGGAAAAGCAGGGGGGTGAGTCTATGCGCATCATCATCGCCCCCGCCAAGAAAATGGCGGTGGATACGGACAGCTTTGCCGTGGACGGCCTGCCCGCCTTTCTGGAGCGGGCCCAGCGGCTGAAGGCCGCGCTTCAGGCCATGTCCCCGGCTGAGCTACAGGTTCTCTGGAAGTGCAATGATGCCATTGCCCGGCAGAACGTGGAGCGGCTGTCCGCCATGGAGCTGTACCGCAAGCTCACCCCCGCCATTCTCTCCTATGTGGGAATCCAGTATCAGTATATGGCCCCCAGGGTGATGGAGACGGCCCAGCTGGACTACCTCCGGGCCCATCTGCGCATCCTGTCCGGCTTCTACGGCCTGCTGCGGCCCTTTGACGGCGTAACCCCCTACCGGCTGGAGATGCAGGCAAAGCTGTCGATAGACGGCTGCCGGGATCTGTACGAATTCTGGGGGGATGCCCTGGCCCGGCTGCTCGCCGCCGAGACGGACGTTGTGCTCAACCTGGCCTCCAGGGAATACAGCAAAGCGGTGGAGCCCTATCTGCCCAAGTCCGTTCGCTTTCTCACCTGCACCTTCGGCGAGTGGAGGGACGGCAAGGTCATCGAAAAGGGCGCCCTGTGCAAAATGGCCCGGGGCCAGATGGTGCGCTGGCTGGCGGAGAACAATGTCACCGATTGGGCGGATCTCCCGGCCTTCGATCAGCTTGGATACCGGTTTCAGTCGGAGCTGTCCACCGAAAACCACCTTGTTTTCCTCAAAAATGGAGCGTAAAGAGGGGCGCCTGCAGCAGCTGCAGGCGCCCCTTTTCCATTCAGTTCTCCCCTTTGAGGTAGGCCAGCACCTCCGCCGCGTTGGTGTCCGGCTTCACCTTGGGCATGACCTTCTCAATGACTCCGTTTTCATTGATGATGAAGGTGGAGCGCACCACTCCCATGCTCACCTTGCCGTACAGCTTTTTCTCCTGCCACACGCCGTAGGCCTGGATGGCGGTCAGCTCCGGGTCGGACAGCAGAAGGAACGGCAGATCATATTTCTCCGCGAACTTCTTGTGGGATGCCACGGAGTCCTTGCTGATCCCGATGACCACCGCGTCGATCCGCCGGAACTCCTCAAAGGCTCCGGCGAAGGCGCAGGCCTGCCGGGTGCAGCCGGGGGTATTGTCCCGGGGATAGAAGTACAGCACCACCTTCTTCCCGGCGAAGTCCGACAGGGAGATCAGGTTCCCCTCCCCGTCCGGCAGGGTGAAGTTAGGCGCTTGGGCGCCCGCCTCCAGCAGTTTGTTTGTCTCTGTGCTCATGATGCCAGCCTCCATTTAAATGGTTTTCCTGTGTGTCCTGTTTCCTCCCCGCCCGGCTCGGAGCGTTCCCCTCCATCGCCGGGGAAGCGGGGCGTCCGTCTGTCCAACAGTATAGTGGAACGGTGAGATGATTTCAAGCCCGGGCTGCGGCGTTGGGGCAGCCGTCATCCCAGCGTCTGAAAATACGCCCGGTTGTGGAGCACCGCCGGATCGTCCGGCTTGCAGGCGGCGGCCAGCTCGTTGAATTCCTCCGCCCGCTTCTGGTCGCCCAGGCGGCTGTGGCATACGCAAAGCTGGATGCAGGGCAGATAGCCGTAGCAGTCCGGGGAGACGAACCCGCCCCGCCGGTCGTCCCGGGGGCAGGTCAGGGCCAGGGCGTACCAGTAGGCCGCCTGTCCGTACCGCTCCCGTTGGAAAAACCACCGTCCCAGCTCACAGCACACCTCCGCCCGGGGGCGGTCATAGGCAAAGGTGCGAAGCAGCGCCGTCAGCGCCTCGTCGTCCTGGCCCAGCCGCTCCCGGCAGTAGGCGCAGTGGCAGCAGGCGTCGATGCAGTTCTCCACCCAGCCCCGGCCATCTGTCAGGAAATCCTCAAAGACGGCCAGGGCTTCCTCCCAGCGCTGGTGGTAGTACAGCTCCCGGCCATAGTAGAACTGCTGGCGAGGCTCCAGGGCCTCCCCCCTGTCCAGCTGGGCCTGGTAGATCCGCAGGTTCCGATCCGGGTCGCCGGGGCCGGTCTTGCGGTGGGTGACGGCAAAGTCCCCGTAAAAGATCTGCCCCACCGGGGTGACGGCCTCGTGAACGGCCCCCTCCCAGCGCATTCCGGCCCCGTTCTTGATGAGCCGCTCCCGGTAATAGGAAAAGGTGACCCGCCCGCTCCGGTCAAAGCCGGTGTGATAGGGTGCCATCACCACCGAGACGGCGGGATCCAGGGACTCCTTCAGCGCCAGAAACGCGGCCTGATCCTCCTCCAGAAGCACGTCGTCCGCGTCCAGCCACATGCAGTAGTCCATGGACGCGTGGGCAAAGGATTCGTTGCGGGCCGCGGCGAAGTCGTCCCGCCAGGGGAAGTCGAAAATCAGGTCGGTAAACCGCGCGGCAATCTCCCTGGTGCGGTCGGTGGAGCCGGTGTCCACCACGATGATCTCGTCCACCAGGCCGGCGGCGCTGTTCAGGCACCGCTCCAGCACCTCCTCCTCGTTTTTGACAATCATGCACAGGCTGACGCTAATCATGCCCAGGCCTCCTTACACAAATTCATAGCGCGGGGGAGGCGCTCCGAAAAGCGCCTCCCCCGGTTCGCGTTCAGGCGGGCCTCACTCAGGCCAGCCGGATGATGGTCAGGGACGCCCCCGCGCCGCCGCCCACCAGGATGGCCGTCCCGGCCACGGCGGCCGGGTAGAGCTGAAGGGTGATGGTGGAGTTGGCGGGCAGGGTGACCTTGATCTGGTTCTCAAAGTGGGAAGTGGACACCACCGGGGCAATGGTGGAGGCGGTGTTGTTCACACCGTTGATCACCAGCCGCGTCCCCAGCAGCAGGGACAGGGTGGTATTCACGTGGTAGGAGATCTCATAGGTGCCCGCCGTGGCCACGGTGAACACCGTGCTTCCGGCGTTGGCGGTGATGTCTGGGGAAAAGACCTGGGCATTGGGCATGGGCACCGCCGTGCCGCCCAGGGCCACCAGGATGGTGCTGCCCTGGGTGTTGGCGGCAAAGCCGGCGGTGGCCGTGGGGTTGGGCCCGGCAGCCCCGGTGGGTCCGGTGGCCCCTGTGGCCCCTGTGGCGCCCGCGACGCCGTCCGGGCCAGTGGGGCCGGTGACGCCCGCAGTTCCATCCGGTCCGGTGGGCCCGGTGGCGCCGGTAGCGCCGTCCGCACCTGCGGCCCCTGCCGCGCCAGTCGCGCCAGTCGCGCCTGCCGCGCCGTCCGGCCCGGAGGGACCTGTGGCGCCCGTGGAGCCTGCCGCGCCGTCCGGGCCGGTGGGTCCGGTGGCACCGGGGAAACCTGCCGCGCCGTCCGGCCCGGAGGGACCTGTGGCACCGGTGGCACCGGTGGCCCCGGTGGCCCCGGTGGCACCCGTAGCCCCCGTGGGCCCGGTAACGGCCCCGGTGGGTCCGGTGGGTCCGGTGGGCCCGGTGGGTCCGGGGAGAATGGGGGCGTTCAGGGCTGCGCCCAGTTTGGCGGACAGCACCATCTGCTGTTCCACGATGTCGGACAGGGTATCCTGCACACTCTGGTTGACCTGGATGACCTGCTCAAGGGCGGCCGCCTCGTCCAATCCGGGCAGGGTGCCCAGCACGTACTGTAGCTTTTCGCCCTCGGCGTTGAGAATGTGGCTCAGGCTCAGCTCCTCCATGGCGATGGAGGCGATGATCTCGTTTAGGCTGCCCTCCCGGGTCAGGGGGGGATCGATCTGGGGAAATGTGGGCTGCGACATAAAGCACCCCTCCTCAGCTCAGACGAATCAGCGTCAGGGACGCCCCGGCGGAGCCAGGCAGCAGCGTGGCCACCGACGCGATGCCAAACATTTGCAGGGAAACGGTGTCCCCCGCGTTCAGATCCAGCAAAATCTCATTGGCGAAGTGGCTCAGGGACACCAGGGGAGCCACGGTGGAGGCGGTATTGGCCACGCCGTTGATGAGCAGCCGGGTGCCGCTGGCCAGGGCCACGGTGGTGTTGATGTCATAGGAGAGCTGATAGCGTCCGGCGGTGTTCACCGTAAAGACCGTATTGGCCCCGTTGACGGTGATGTCCGGGGAAAGCAGCTGGCTGTTGGGCAGGGGCACCAGAGTGCCTGCCAGGATGACGGTGATCACGGTGCCGCTGGTGTTGGCTGCAAAGGCGGAGGTGGCGGTGACGTTGGGCCCGGTGGGGCCGGTGGCTCCGGTGGCACCTGTGGCGCCCGCCACGCCCGCGGCGCCGGTGGGGCCGGTGGGACCTGTAGCGCCGGCAGCGCCCGCAGGGCCGGTGGCACCCGTGGCACCCGTAGCTCCGGCAGCACCAGCAGATCCGGTGGCACCCGTGGCACCCGTGGCGCCGGCAGCACCCGCGGGGCCGGTGGCACCTGTAGCACCCGTGACGCCGTCCGCGCCTGCGGGTCCAGTGGCACCGGTGACACCGTTGATCCCGTCTGCCCCGGCAGGGCCGGTGGCACCCGTGGCGCCGGTGGCGCCTGTGGCACCGGTGGCGCCTGTGGCGCCGGTGGGGCCAGCGGGGCCGCCCTCAGGCCCGGCAGGGCCGGTGGGACCCGTGGGGCCGGTAGCGCCCTGCATGGGGGAAGCGCTCAGCGCGCCCTGCATCTTGGCCTTCAGAAAGAGCTGGTTCTGCACCGCGGTCTCCAGCAGGCCCCGGACGCTCTCGTTGGCGGCCAGCACGTCGCTTACGGTGGCCGCAGGGCCGCTGAGCCCCGGAATGGTGCCCAGGATATACTGTAGCTTCTCACCCTCGGCGTTGAGGATATGGCTCAGGCCCAGCTCCTCCATGGCGATGGAGGAGAGGATCTGGTTGACCGCATCGTCCCGCTGAATGGGCGGGTCAATGTTGGGAAAGCTTGGCATAGACATGGGAAACTGTCTCCTTTCAACCTGGGCGCCTGCGTCGGCCGCCCCCTTGGCGGCCCGGAGAGCTGGGCTCTCCCGGTGAGGCGCCCGCAGCATCCTATGCATCCGGCGGGAAGGGGGTGACCGCGGAACCGGGCGATTCCCGGCGCATAGGATGGAACGGCGGCGGGACGCGTTCCTCCGCACAACCCCGTTCCGGCTCTGGGCCGGACGGCGCTATGGAGTATCTCATATGTCTATGCCTTCTTTTCCCCCAAACGGGGCAGATTTAACGCGGGAAGAAGCCCTGACCATGATCATCGCCTCCATTGCCATGGAGGAGCTGGCCCTGAGCCACATCATCAATGCCGAGGGCGAAAAGCTGCAATACATTCTGGGCGCCCTGCCCGGGGCAAAGCCCTGCGCCGGGCCCCAGGAGGTGCTGGCGGTGAATAAGAGCGTCACCGCTCTGCTGGACGTGGTGGCCAACAATCAGATGCTGCTGAAAAGCAAGCTGGAGAAGGTGCTGGAGGCCTGCCCACCCCTGACTCCCCCCTGCCCGCCCCCAAGTCCTTGCCCGCCGCCCTGGACGCCCTGTCCGCCGCCCTGTCCCGCCCCCCGGGGGCCGGAGCCCTGTTGTCCGCCGTCCAGCAGCGCGAGGAGCGGGAAGGGCTGCGCCCTCCAGCTGGCGGAGCGTCAGCCGGGGCTGCTGTGGCTCCCGGGCTGCCGCCTGCCCTGGCGGCCGCAGGCCCAGCAGGGAACCTGCATCCGCTGGAATCCGTGCAATCCCACCCAGATCCGGCTGAACCCCCAGGGGGCCTATGCCGTCCGCTGCACGCTGACCGTCCGGGCCATGCCTCCGGCGGAGGGGGAAGGCCGCCTCTGTCTCAGGCAGACCCCCCGCGGCTCCTTTACCGAGGCGCCCCCCCTGCGCTTCTCCCTGGATCGCGCCGGCGGCGGCCTTCAAACCCTGCGGTATACCGCTGCGCTCCATCCCCGGGGAACGGAAGCCGGCGCGGTGGAGCTGTCGCTGGTGCTGGACACGAAAAACGCCCTGTGGGTGGAGCGGGCGTCCATGAACGTGGCGGAGCTTTGACCCGGAGCGGGCAAAGGCGCGGCGCACAAAAAGCGGGGACATTGCGGGCAGCCTGGAGCAGGCCGTCCCAATGTCCCCGTCAAGCACATCCCGCAAAGATCCGCCATGACGGCCGCCCCCATGGGCGGACATTTTTTTGCTTTTTTTGAAACCCGGACACGTTCCGGTGTGATATGATAGGTGAAAGCGGCTTTCAAGATCGAAAAGGAGCACTCCCTATGAGAGAAGAAACCATGCTGCGAAAACTGAGATCCGGCGACCCCGCGGGGCTGGAGACCCTGATGGATCGCTATCTGCCCTATGTGTCTGCGGTGGTGTGGAACATCCTCCGGGGCTCCATGAGCCCGGAGGACGGGGAGGAGACCGCCTCCGACGTGTTCCTGGCCGCCTGGGAGCAGGCGGACGACCTGCGCCCGGGCCAGGTGAAGGCGTGGCTGGGGGCGGTGGCCCGGCACAAGGCGAAAAATAAGCTGCGCCAGCGGGGCCAGACCCTGCCCCTGGAGGAGGACGTCCTCAACCTGCCCGGCCCGGACGACCCCGCCGGGGAGCTGGAGCGGGCGGAGGAGCGGGCCCTGGTGCGCCGGGCGCTGTTCTCCCTGCCCCGGCCGGATCAGGAGATCTTCCTGCGGCACTACTATTACGCCCAGAGCGTGAAGGAGATCGCCGCCGCCCTGGACATGAACGAGGCCACCGTAAAAACCAAACTGCGTAGAGGACGTTTTAAACTAAAGGAACTGCTGACGAAGGAGGCGCTGGCATGAGACAACGAATTTCCGACCTGCTGGACGGCTATGAGGACGGCAGCGTGGAGCTGTCCGGCAATACGCCCCTCTCGCCCGCTCGGATCAAGGAGCTGACAAGAAAGCGGATCACAAAGAAAAAGAGCGGCCTGCCCCGGATTCTTGGGGCGGCTGCCGCGGCCGCGGCCTGCATGGGGCTGGTTTTTCTGGCGGGGTATGCGGCCCGGACGGCGGAGCACACCCCGGGCGGGCCCGATTTCCAGGATCCCCATCCCGTTGCGGAGCCCACCGCCGAGCCCACCGCCGACACGGATCCGTACCAACCGCCCCAGTGCCCGGACGGCTGCGATATGCTTCCCGGCGGGTTCAACCCGGTGCTGTGCTTCAACGGAATCCGCTACCACTGGGCGGGGCTGAACCAGTCCAGCTATAACGGCTATGTGGACGAAAACGGGCGCACACACACGCCCACCTACCGGCCCGCCGGGTTTGAGGCGGTGGGGGACTTTACCGTCATCTCCCATCTGAGCGGGGAGGAGCCCCAGGAGCTGGAGCTGAAGGCGGGCTTTGACGCGGTGGGAACGGTGTACGCCAACCCGGAAAAACCCGCCGCGGTCTATGTCCGGATGGAGACAGAGTGGTTCGCGGAATCCTACGTCCGGTTTACCGCGGATTACTACGAGAGCGGCCTCATCTGTTTTGAGAACCAGCTGTACTGGTTTGCGGTAGGACAGTCGGACAAGAGCCCGCATTTGAAAGGGCTGCCGGAAGATGCTGTCAGCGTGGGTACGCTTCACGTAATAGACAAGGATCTGATCCCCTCCGGCCAGCTGGAGATCAATTTTTCCACGGATTGCTATGGCAATCCCCTGGAGGGCCGGGAGGTATTCCGCGTCCCCACGGACAGCGACGCCATCTACGTCTATGAGGAACAGTTCTGGCGGGAGGGAAGCTACGACGCGTGGGTGGCCTGCCCGCGTTGGGAAGGCCCCGCAGGCTGAACAGAACGAGGGGCCCCTTCCAATCCGGGAGGGGCCCCTCGTTTCTTATACCTGAATGGACAGCAGATACTGCCCGTAGGCCGTCATGGCCATGGGCCGACCCAGCGCCCGGAGCTGCTCCTCCGTGATCCACCCCTGCCGGAAGGCGCACTCCTCAATGCACCCCACGTACCGCCCGCCGTGCTGGAGGGCGTGGATAGTCTGGGCGGCGGTAAGCAGGCTGTCGGCATTGCCCGCGTCCAGCCACACGTAGTTGTCCTCCAGGGGGATCACCTGCAGATTCTCCCGGCGGAGGAACTCCAGGTTCACGTCGGTGATCTCCAGCTCCCCCCGGGCGGAGGGGGACAGCCCCCCGGCAATGGACAGGGCCTCGTTGGTGTAGAAGTACAGTCCGGGGACGATGTAGTTGGATTTGGGGTGCTGGGGCTTCTCCTCGATGGAGATGGCCCTGCCGTCCTTGTCGAACTCCACCACTCCGAAGGGCCGGGGGTCGTCCACCCGGCAGCCGAACACGGTGCCCCCCCGGTTGTCCCGGGCGGCCCGCTGGAGGGTGAGATCCAGGTCGGCAGCCCAGAAGATGTTGTCGCCCAGCACCAGGCACACGTCGTCCCCCGCCAGGAAGTCCCCACCGATGAGCAGCGCATCGGCGATGCCTCGGGCCACGGGCTGGACGGTGTATTGGATGGACATACCCAACTGGGAGCCGTCCCCCAGCAGGGCGGAGAAGATGTCCACCTCCCCGGGGGGCACGATGACCAGCACCTCCCGGATGCCCGCCTGGATCAGGACGGACAGGGGGTAGTAGATCAACGGTTTGTCGTAGACGGGAAGCAGGGGCTTGCAGACCGGACGGGTCATGGGATACAGGCGGGTGCCCCGCCCCGCGGCCAAAATGATGCCCTTCATAAGTGCCCTCCATTCTGCGCGGCCGGCGCAATCAAAGCGGCGTTTTTTCCAATGCCATTATACAAAAGGCGGGGGAAAAAGTCAATGCGGCGGGGCGCCGGCGCTTGACTTTCCCGGCCCCGGGCGGTAAAATAGGGAAAATCCAATGGAAAGGGACTGATTCCCAATGGCGAAAATCGACATCGTGTCCGGTTTTTTAGGCGCGGGCAAAACCACCCTGATCAAGAAGCTGCTGGCGGAGGCGTACCAGGGGGAGAAGCTGGTGCTGATTGAAAACGAGTTCGGCGAGATCAGCGTGGACGGCGGCTTCCTCAAGGACGCCGGCGTGGAGATCTCCGAGATGTCCTCCGGCTGCATCTGCTGCTCCCTGGTGGGCGACTTCGGCAAAGCCCTCCATGAGGTGGAGGACAAGTTCCATCCCGACCGGATCCTCATCGAGCCCTCCGGCGTGGGCAAGCTGTCCGACGTGGTGGCGGCGGTGGAGAAGGCCGCTCAGGACGATCCCGCCCTGAAGCTGAACAGCTTCGTCACCGTGGCGGACGCATCCAAGGTAAAGGTCTATATGAAGAACTTCGGGGAGTTCTACAACAACCAGATCGAGAGCGCGGGCACCATCATCCTCTCCCGCACCCAGAACCTCTCCCAGGAGAAGCTGGAGGGGGCCGCGGCCCTGCTGCGGGAGAAGAACCCCGGCGCGGTGCTCCTCACCACCCCCTGGGATCAGTTGGACGGCAAAACCATCCTGTCCGCCATTGAAAAGACCTCCCTGGAGGAGGAGCTGCTGGAGCGCATCCGGGAGGCCCACGCGGCGGAGGAAGCGGCCCACGCCCACCATCACCACGACCATGAGGGGCACGATCACCATCATGAGCACGAGGAACATGACCATCATCACGATCACGACCATGAGCACCATGATCATGACCACGATCACAGCCATCACCACGATCATGACCATGAGCACCACCACGATCACGGCGAGGAATGCGGCTGCCACGACCATAACCACGACCACCACGGCCACCACCACGCCGACGAGGTGTTCGCCAGTTGGGGCCGGGAGACGGTGAAGCCCTTCACCCGGGACGGCCTGGAGCATATTCTGACGGAGCTGGATCAGGGTAAGTACGGCTCCATCCTCCGGGCCAAGGGCATCGTCCCCGGAGAGGACGGACAGTGGCTCCACTTTGACTACGTGCCCGAGGAGCACGAGGTGCGCACCGGCCCCGCCGACTACACCGGGCGGCTGTGCGTCATCGGCGCCAAGCTGGACGAGGACGGGCTGGCCGCCCTGTTCGGCTTGTAAGAGGGCAAAGGTATGGATATCCCTGTCTATCTGGTGGCCGGCTTCCTGGACGGCGGCAAGACCTCCTTCCTCAACGGCGTGTTACAGGACGGCTTCGCCCGGGAGGATCCCACCCTGCTGATCTGCTGCGAGGAGGGGGCGGAGGAGTACAACCCCCGGGCGCTGGACAACGTGACGGTGGTGACGGTGGAGGAGGAGGCCGATCTCACCCGGGACTTCCTCAAGAAGTGCGAGAAGAAGTACAAGCCCCGCCAGGTGCTGGTGGAGTTCAACGGGATGTGGTCGCTGGGACGGTTTTATCAGGACGTGCTGCCCAACAACTGGGTGTTGTACCAGATCATGACGATGGTGGAGGCGGCCACCTTCGAGATGTACGTCAAAAACCTGGGCCAGCTCATGATGGAGAAGATCACCAACGCGGACATGATCGTGTTCAACCGCTGCGACGAGGCCCTGCGCGCCGCCCTGCGCCAGCGCAACCTGCGGATGGTGAACCGCCGGGCCAGCATCTACCTGGAGAACACCGACGGCACCAGCGAGGACTACGCCGACGACACCGTGTGCCCCTTCGACCTCAGCCAGGACGTCATCGACCTGCCGGACGACGACTTCGGCGTGTGGTACGTGGACGTGATGGAACACCCCGAGCGGTACGAGGGCAAGGCCATCCATGCCAAGACCGTGGTGTGCCATCTGCCCCAGTACCCCGGCGAGGTGATCCTGGGCCGGTTCGCCATGACCTGCTGCGAGGCGGACATCACCTTCCTGGGCCTGGTAGCCCGGGGGGAGGGCTTCGACGCCTATGAAAACCGATCCTGGGTGGAGGTGACCGGGGTGATCCACCTGGAGCGCCACAAGGCGTACCAGGGGGAGGACGGCCCGGTGCTCCACGTCACCGCCCTGGGCCCGGCGGACAAGCCGGAACAGGAAGTGCTGACGTTCTGATTGGAAAAGGCCGTCCCGTTTGGGGGCGGCCTTTTAACATGAATCCGTTCCCGACCGCATAAGTTGAACTGAAACTGTGCAGGAGGGGTCAATCATGAAAGGAACCAAAATCATTTACCTGCGGCGGAAGGTGTTCGCGGCGGCGGCCTTCGCCATCGCGGCGGTCATGATGTTCTGGGTGGTGAACCACCCGATGGTGGTGGGGGCCTCCGCCTCCACCCGGCAGCTGCCCATCTACTGTGTGCAGAAGGATTACAAGGTGCTGTCCATCAGCTTTGACGCGGCCTGGGGCAACGAGGACACCCAGCAGCTCATCGACATCCTGGCCAAGTATAACGTGAAGGCCACCTTCTTCGTGGTGGGCGAGTGGGTAGACAAATACCCCGAGTCGGTGAAGGCCCTGTCCGACGCCGGCCACGAGGTGATGAGCCACTCCAATACCCACGCCCACTTCAACAAGCTGTCCCCCCAGGAGATCGTGGAGGATCTCAACGCCTGCGGGGACAAGATCGAGAAGGTGACCGGAGTGCGGCCCACCCTGTTCCGGTGCCCCTACGGGGAGTATGACGACCACGTGATCAACGCGGTGCGCTCCATGGGCATCGAGCCCATCCAGTGGGACGTGGACAGCCTGGACTGGAAGGATCTGTCCGCTGGGGACATCACCCAGCGGGTGACCTCCAAGGTGCAGCCCGGCTCTATCGTGCTGTTCCACAACGCCGCCAAGCACACCCCGGAGGCCCTGCCGGGGATCATCGAGAAGCTGCTCCAGGACGGCTACACCTTCGTGCCCATCTCGGAGCTCATCGTCCACGGCACCTGCGGGCAGGACTACACCATCGACCACACCGGGCGTCAGTGCCCGGGCAAGAGCTGAGCCATGGGGTCGTCCGGGAGGGCGGCCCCTATAAAATTTCCGCTTAAGCTATTGAGAATCTTGGAGTCCTGTGCTATAATTAAAAGTTACTGAGAGATCGCCGAAGGAGTTGTGGAACAAATGAAATTAGGAATCGTAAGCTACTCTCCCGGTTTTGTAATTCTATAAATCCCAATAAACCCTGATATATCAAGGCTTTGAGAAATTAGTACAAGTATAAAGGTCTATGCAATTCCATACATCTACATGCCAAAATGGTGTAGAAATGGTGTGGTAGATATAGACCAATGTTAACCGAGAAAGAACCGATGCAGTACTTTCCCATAATTACGAAAATTGAGCAGTAGCTGGTGCAAAAGACAAATTGCATCAGCTACTGCTTTTACATACAACTAAAATAAAGGAAGTAGGTCATATGAGAGAAGGCATTTTAATTCCTGATATGCAAACTGGTCGTGCGGATATCCGCTTTAACAGCGACGATTGCTATGGTGGCCTCCACTGCGGCACTACAATGGATATCTGGTTAAATGAGCAGTGGATACCCACTCGCATTGAGATGAACAGCAGCGGCTGGTACCTGGTCGGTGTTCAGGTCGAAACGCTGTGGGGGCAGAGGGTACGCATCCGCTGGTGATCAGAAGGCGATACTTTCCAAAAACCAGCTACAAAGCCATCAACTTTGCGGACGCTATTTCGGTATCATGGAGACAGGGCATCACATCATCGTCAGTCAGCAGTACAGGCAGCCAGTCATGGACATGGATGATATTACTTTTCCCACGAGACCCATATTATTGGATGGTTCGTTACACAGGTGCAGTATCATCCACGGCTGACATGAGTATGGGCATGACCCACAACTCCATGTAAGCTGCGCCTTCTGTGTCCCGATAATACTTTTCAGCCGAAAACGGTGCGGTCGTAAAATTATGCTGGGGCAGCCATGTGTCAAAGAGATACCGGCTGGCCTGGTTCAAAGCAGCAGTCACCAATACCTCAAAATTTTCTGCCTCCACTTTACACACGATATACTCACCAGCGGGCAACTCCCGCTGAACCATACCGTCTGTGAACGAGGACGGATCATTTTCCAACAGTCCGCCCGCAAAATATTGGAAGGTTCCCGATTGGGGATCTGCGGAATGAGACATCCCCAGCTCCGCGCCGGCATGGACACCTGGAGCGGTGGAGTCCCGTTCGGCATGATACCGGCGCCAGAGCTGGCCGGGGATGTCCACGCCAGTGCTCTCGCCAGCCGGCGTCTGCGCGGCAATGCTGACTGCGGTTTCAAAACCGATATAGGTTTCCGGAGTAATCAGGGTTTTCCGTTCAATCTCCAGGACGATATCGCCCACTACCAGTGGGACACCCTCACCGATCAGCACATAGCTCGCAGAGACCTCTGGGCGGTCAAATGTGTTGAGCATAGGGAGCGTCCTTCGATACTCTTCAGGAGTAATTGCGTAGGCGTCTTTGAAGGCTCTTGTAAAATTGGCGTGGCTGGAAAAACCGTAGTCCATGGCTACATCGAGAATCCTCCGCTCAGTATCCCGCAATGCGTCAGCCGCTCTGGCCAGCCGGCGGAGCTTGATATACTCCTGAACCGGCTTGTGTACCAGACGTTTGAACAGACGCTGGAAGTAGAACGGGGAGAGGGCGGCTGCATCGGCCAGCGCCTCTATCTTGACCTCTTCCTCCAGGTGTTCCTCAATAAAGTCTAAAGAGCGTTCGATTGTTTCCCATGCGTGCATGTGGCACCTCCTGTGTTTGATGGCACTATCATAGCATGTGCTATTGTGGTCCGCTTCTCACACGGTGCC
>JAETOJ010000080.1 GCA_021768085.1 Bacillota bacterium | reverse complement strand
GGGTGTAACACACTACACCTTGCAAGCAAGGCCGTGTGCCAGACGTTCCCTCTGGACTCCCTTTTTGCGGGGCTGCGCCCCGCGTGACCCTCCGGGTCACAGGACGGGGGTGACGGTTGTTTCCCGCTTTGACGGCATCCCAAATCAGCCGTCACCGCTGTCAACGCCGTCACCCCGCGAGAGGACGATGCGCCGCCCCGCTTTGGTGCGGCGGTACACATAGCGGACGTTGTTCTGCCGCAGAATGGTGGCGTGGTATTCATTCAGCAGCTTTGTGATGACGTTTGGAGCGGTGTCCGCTTCCCCCATCTGCGTCAACAGCTCGGTGGCCGTCCCCGACCACTCCCGCCGCCCCTCCATAAAGGCCACCAGCCGAAAAAGAATGGGCGGCACCTCCGCCGCCGCAAGCTGTTCCTGGGATTTTCGCTCTACTAACTCCCAACTGCAATCACGAAAACGCAGGGTGAACTCCTGATACTCAATGTCCCTGCCGATGGCGTAGAGGGCGGCGGTGTCGGACGCCCGGTGTTCCTTTTCCAACACAAAGGTGGCGTCTGCGCTGCCAGTCAGCCCAGTTGTGCCGGATACCCGGTTGAACACGTCGCTGTCCCCCTGCTTGCGGATGTGGTGGACGACCACCACCGCCAGGGCGTGCCTGTCCGCAAAATCCTTGAGCAGCGATATGTCCCCGTAGTCGTTGGCATAGGCGTTGTCCTTGGACGCGGTGCGTACCTTTTGCAAAGTGTCAATGACGATAAGCCGGGTGCCGGGGCGCTCCTTGAGATAGTCCTCAAGCTGGCCCACCAGCCCGTCCGTCAGCTTGCAGCTTGCCACGGCGAAGCGCAGGCGCTCGCTGGCTTCATCGGCCAGCCGGAACAGCCTGTCCTGGATGCGGTAAAAGGTGTCCTCCAAACACAGATACAGCACGTCCCCCGGTGTGGTAGGCAGCTCCCACAGGGGCCTGCCCTCCGACACGCACAGGCACAGCTTCAGCATAAGCCAGCTTTTACCGATCTTCTGCGCCCCGCAGAACAGGGTCAGGCCGGTGGGGATCAGGCCGTCCACCACGAAGCTGGGCTTTTCAAGCGGCTGGTAGAGCAGCGTGTCCGCATCCACGGTTTTCAGCTTTTTCATGGCGGCACCTCCCCCGGCGTTTTTTCCTGATATGATACATAGGCGTTTCCTCCTTTGAAAATTCACACCCCGCATTTGCGGGATATGTAACGCAGACCGCCATACGGTTCCCCGCCCAACTCTGGCCGGGTTGTCTCTGTCGGCGCTGTGCGCTGATTGAGCGAAGGGCGCGCTCGTATCATGGCACACTATCCTTTGCGGCAGGTATCTCTTTGACGGCTGCTATTCAGTTTTCAAAAGAGGAATGTAGTTCCACCTGTTACCTCACGAATAGCCGGTTTTGAAAGTCCACTCCGCAAAATTTCCAGAGGATATAGAAAAAGCGCCTGCCCCTGGCCCAAAGGCCATAGGCAAGCGCCTGTTATCTGTTTATGTTCTCTAAAAAAGTTTTACATCCACAAAGCTGCCGCAGGTCTTGACCACGCCCACCACAAAGAACAGCACCAGCAGGGCGTAGCCGATGGCTTGGAGCGCCCCGTGGATGTCCGACACCACGTTCCAGATCGCGCCGCCCTTGAAGTCCTGGGGCGACTGTGTGATAAGCTGCCATATCTCGCTCAATTTGCCGTTCCAGACCTCCAAAGCGTTCTCTAAATTCTGGACTACCCAATTATCCGACACGCAAAGCACCTCCTTTTAGGGGCAGGCCCATCTTGTGAGCCTGCCCCCGTGTCAATGGATAATGAGTGCTTATGCGCCGGTGATAAGGGTCAAAATCTCCTTGGCGAAAGTAATGATAACGCCGCCCGCCAGGGTCAGGAAGCCGTTGGAACGCTGGGACGGGTCGTGGCTCTGGAGGGAGAGGCCCACTTGGACGATGCCCCAGCCCAGCAGGATCAGGCCCACGGCCCGGATCAGGCCGAAGATGAACGTGGACAGGTTGTTGATGACGGTGAGAGGGTCGCCGCCCTCGGCGGCAAAGGCCGT
>JAETOJ010000079.1 GCA_021768085.1 Bacillota bacterium | reverse complement strand
CAGGAGCGTCCCCGCCCCGCCGGATTTTTCCGGCTCGGGCTCGGGTTCCTCCGGCTCGGTGGTGGGTTCGGGCTCCGGCTCCGGGAGCGGTTCGGGGACGGCCTCCGGGGAGGGCTCCGCAAGGGCCATCAGGTCGGCCACGGTGACGGCGTTCAGAAAGTAGACATTCTCCGTCTCCCGCTGGCGGTCAATCACCAGATAGAACACGGACTCGTCCGCCGCCATGATGGTGAAAAATTCCTTGCCGTCCTGGTCGGTGGCGTTATCCACCATCGTCCCCTGGCCGTCCGGGGTGAACGGGTTGGGTTCCGGCTCCGGAGTGGCCGGGGGCTCGGTGGGCTCCACCGGGTCAAGCCCCTCCCATTCCGGCCCGCCCGTACCGTCCTCCCATTCCTCGCCGCCCCCGGCGTAGGCCGTGGTCGTGATGCCGCACATCAAAAAAGCGGCGCACAGAGCCGCCGCCAACACACGATATTTTTTCACTTTCATTCCGCGTCCTCCTTTTCCGGCCCGGCGGACTTCGGGACATTTTGTCCCAAAGCGTCCCCGGCCTTGATACGCTGGAGCACCAGCGGGAGCTCCTCAAGGGAAATGCTCATGCCCCGCACGATGTCCACAATCTCCTCATTCTCGGCCTCCTTGTGTTTCTGTTCCAGCTCTTTCAGCCGGGCCTGCTGGTCGCTGATTTTGGCCTTGACCTTTTCCATCTCGGCCATGATTTTTGCGCTCTTGCTTATCGCCATTGAAAACCTCCTTTTTCATGGTAAACGCCCGTAGGCGTAGAAGTGGGCCTGCCAGTAGCTGCGTTGGCGTAGCTGATAGGGTCGCCACAGTGTATCATCATCCCGTCCCCCACATAGATGCCACAGTGGGAGACTCCCGGCGTGTCATAGGTTCCCTTGAAGAAAACAAGGTCGCCGGGCCGGGGCGAGCCCGTCCGGGTGCAGATGTTGTAAAGCCCCTGGGCCCCCAGCCGCCCCACGTTCCAGCCGGAATGGTTGACCACCCACGACACAAAGCCGGAGCAGTCAAAGGAAGTGGCCGGGGAGCTCCCGCCCCATACATAGGGATAGCCGAGGTATTTCTCGGCCTCGGAGAGCATCGCCGCGAATGTTTCATCGTCCAGATATTCCCGCGGCACTTCATAATCGTTGGGCGGGTTCGTGTACTTCCCCACATAGGACGAGCCGGGAAAGAGGTCGGGACGGTTCCCCAGCGTAGCCATGTAGAGGGAATACCGGGAAACCTTGTCCTCCCCCATGATGTAGACCGGGAGGTGGGAAAGATTGAAGTTATCCAGCGTCACATAGCAGATGTAGTAATCGTAATACACCCGGTAGCTGTCCGTATGGGTGTTGCCCTCCTCGTCCGTCCATGTATCCGTCTCGATGTAGTACCGCCGCTCCTTTACCACGTTCTCGGTCAGCGTGTACTGGCGGTCAAAAAGCATCTGCAAGGTGGGCTGGACTTGGGCCAGCGTCCACTCGCCCTCATGCCATGCGCTCAGAATGGAAACCAGCACATAGGGGTCGTGTTCGATGGCGTCCAAATCGTAATGGTACTCGTCATAGTCGTGGGTGCTCTCGTAGGTATCCAGATAATGCTGGAGCTCCGCCTCCAGTGAACAGTAGGCGGCCTCGGCCCCCAGCATATCCCCATCCTCGGCGGGGTAGGTGGTAGCCCCCACCGCGCCTGCGGCGGCGTTCCCCAGAGAGACGAGGGAGGACGCGCAGGACTGGAGGGAAAGGACGAGCACCGCGCAGGCCAGCGCGATAAGCACCCCCACGGGATGCCGTTTCACAAAGCCCACGGCCCGCTCCGCCAGCTTTTCCGTAGCGGCGGCAGTCTTTCCGGCGGCCTTTGCCCCTTGTCTGGCGGTCTGTTTCGCCGCCTGCCGCGCTTGTTTGGCGTACTGCTTTTTCAGCTTTTGTTTGTGCCAGTAGCGGGTGACAACATTCCTTGCAAGCTCCGGGTTCTCCTGGGCCGCCACCCGGAACTGGTAGTCCGCCCGGGCCTTGATGTACTGCGCCTCCGCCTTGTGGACGGCCCGGGCCGGGTGCTCCCGGATGCGCTTTCTTGCGTACCGCGTCCCCTGCCGGAGGACGGCCTCGCCCACCAGCTCGGAGCGGTGGGCCCCCTCGGTTCCCACGTTTTCATGCTCCATCTCGTAAATCTTGCCATGCACAAAGCCGTGGGCGCTCCACCCGGCGGCCCCCAGCGCCCGGCGTACCGGGCCCCTGGGCTTGGGCGGCTTTTTCCCGTCCAGCTTTTTCCGGGCCCGGTTCAGCCTGTCCTCCCGCGTCTCCATGCGGAGCTTGGACTTGCTGATTTTCTCTTGTTCGCTTTCCATGCGGAACTTGGATTTTTTGGCCTTTAAGCCCTTGGGGGACTTTGGGACATTTTGTCCCGAAGTGCCTTTGTCCCCGGCGGGCCCGGCGCTATTCGTTCCTCTGGTCATTGGCTATGTCCTCCGGGCGTGTGGTGAGCAGGTTGTAAATCTCACCTTTGGGGAAACGGTCAACAAAGGGTATCGTCACATTCCCATAGAACAGCAGGCCCTCGCCGGAATTGCTGTGGGTGATATAGGAAAGCTGGTGCTCGGAAATGCCGAGCTGTTTTGCGATGATGGCCCGGTCGCTTTGGGCCTGGGAGAGCAAAACGAGAAAATCGGTGTTATCCAGTATGTTCTCAATCTCCCGGCTGGCCAAAAGGTCTTTCACGTTCTGCGTGAGGGCCGAGGGCACACAGCCCTTTTTGCGGAGCATCTTCCACACCGCCACAAAGTAGCTGGCGGTCAGCGGGTCGCGGAGCAGGATGTGGAACTCGTCAAAGTAGCACCATGTCGCCGCGCCGTTCTGGTAGTTGG
>JAETOJ010000078.1 GCA_021768085.1 Bacillota bacterium | reverse complement strand
CAGAAGCATTTGCGCCGCCTGATCCCAAAACGGGTCTTGGGACTGTGAGCCTTTTGGGGTGGTGTTCTTGAACAGGTTCGTCACCAGCCGCTGGATGTCGTTGTCGCTGCGGAGGTAGACAAAAGGGTTGTAGCAATAGCTTTTCTCCATGTTGATAAGGTCGATCACCTTAATGTCGTAGCCCTTGGCTTTCAACAGGTTCCCGGTGTCCCGCAGCAGTTCGCCCTTGGGATCGAGGCAAACAAAGCTGGTATTGGCGTTCATAATGTTGGGCTTCGCAAAAAATCTCGTCTTGCCCGCGCCGGAGCCGCCGCACACCAAAATGTTGAGGTTGCGCCGGTGCTTGCGTCCGTCCAGCCCGATAGCCACATTCTGCGTCAGTATCTTGTTTTCGGTGGCCCTCTTGTCGGCGTACTTCTTCCTGACGGCCTGGGCGCTGCCCCACTTGGCGGAGCCGTGTTCCTCCCGCCTGCGGTAGTTGCGGTCGGTGGAGAGGTAGATACCGATGCCCAGCCCATAGCACAGCAGAAAAATAAGGACAGTTTTCAGGCTGTCCCCACACAGTATGATGTGGAACGGGTCATTCAGCGCCGCCCCGCCGTACTGCACCAGCCCCAGCAGACCGCCGCCCACATAGGGAGCCAGCAGCAGGGCCAGCCAGACCACGGGGATGATACCGCAGGCGTAGAGGGTCAGGTGGGCCTTGGAGAACTTATCTTGCCTCACGGTCAGCCCTCCTTTTCTGACGCTTGGTGGGGGCGTCTATCACTTTGAGAATAAGGCCGTCCAAATCCTCGGTGGGCTTGCCGTCCCGGAGAGCGTCGTTGCGGAAGTCGGTCAGGCCCCGCACCATAAGCCGCTGTTCGTAGTCGTTCAGCGTGACCACACGTTTTTCATCACGCATAGAGCGCCCTCCTTACCTCGCGCCGCCGTCCCGGTTTTTCTGCGCTTTCTCCTGTGCGGCAAAGAGCCGGTTCATGTCGGCGGTAATGCTGCCAGCCACATCCCGCATGACGCCCACCTCGGCCCGGAGCGCCTTGGCGTCCATCATGGCGTAGCTCTCCGGCAGGCGGTCAAAGGAAAAGCCCTCCACCGACACGCCGTTGCGCTTGCACAGCATATAGGCCACGCTGTACGCCGTGAAGTCGGGGCTTTCACAGGCGATACCACCCCTATCCATGTGGGCGCGGGCCAGCTCCTGGGCCAGCCCCCGGAAGATGGTGGGGGCGTCCAGCCCTTGGCGCACATAAATGGTATTGTCCTGCGGCTGATAGGCCATGTTGATGCCCTCCGGCAACTTGTTGGAGATGGAGAAGCGGCAGGGGGCATTGTTCATCAGGGCTTTCAGCAACAGCCGCTCATCACGGGCCACGGCGGGGGCGGGCCGCTGTTCGGCCCTGGTCTGCGAAATATCAAAGACCTTTTTCACATTGTAGGACACACCCCTGCTGCCATCGTCCTTTTTGTACTCCTTGCCCGGTTCCAGGATGGTAATGGCGTCCTGGCCCCGCTTCACATACACGCCGTCAGCCTTCCAGGTGTCAAAGTCGGCCAGCTTGGTGGCCTCCGGGCATTGGGCGGCGATCAGGATGGCGTTGCTCACGGAGTAGAGGTCAAAGCGGGCCTGCACGTCCAAATAGCCTTGGAACACGCCGCCGTCCACACTCATGTCGTGAACGTAGTCGTCGATCATGGCGTAGACGCTCTCACGCTCCGCCTGCTTTTTCGCCGCCCATGCGTCCTTGTCAAAGGGCGCTTCCTCCTGCTGGGCTGGCTGGTCGTTAAACAGATCATCATAGTTCGGCATACATTATCGCTCCTTTAACCTTTTTGGTTTATACTTTCGCGGGGCCTTGTGCTTCGGCCCCTTGGTGGGCTTGGACTGCTCCCTGCCCTTCTCCGCCTTTTCTTTCTGTTCCGCTGCTCCTGCGGATCAGAAGTACCCGGTGCGGTTGGCTCTTTGGGCTTTGAGGTAGGCCCGGACTGACGGGATTTCTCGTTCCGGGCTTCGGTGGGGTTTTCGGTCTGTCCTTTCTCCCTGGTGGGAGGGCCACCCAGTACCGCCTCCAAAAACTCGTCCTTGTCCTGTTCGGGGGCGGTGCGCTCCGGGACGGGCAGTTCTTCCCCCGGCTCCGGGGGCGGTGAGAACATGGCGTCCAGCAGATCGTCCACCTCCTGCTCGGACATAGGCTCCGCCGCCGCTGGCGTTTCCGGGGCTTCTTCCTGCTGTGCCGCTCGGCTCCGCTCGATCTCGCTCTTGACCTCGGCCATATCCACCGCAGCCAGGTTAAACCGCTCAAAGATGCGGTTGATCTTGCTGGCGTCCTCGGCCCGCACCATAATGTCGGTCAGCCCGTCCGTGGCGTCCCGGTCTTTCAGAACGCAGTAGAGAACGCCGTACTTCTTGGCCTCCCGGCAAAAAAGCTGGAGGTCGCTGTCCTTTACGGCGAACACCTTCAGCTCCTTACCGCTGCGGAGCATATTGGTCAGCCGGGTCTTGCCCTTGGTTTTCTTCTGCTCTCGCAGAATGGCGTACAAGAGGATGGCAAGCTGCTTGGCACCCTCACCGGCCAGCTTCACCGCCACCTCACCTGTTTCCAGGGACAGCCTCACGACCTGCTCCGCCGCGTCGCCTGAATAGCTCATGCTGTGTC
>JAETOJ010000077.1 GCA_021768085.1 Bacillota bacterium | reverse complement strand
AGTGATGCCAGCCCGAAGGCCAGGGCCACATCCCGGAGCCGGAGGGCCTTGTGCTTCGTCTCTGCCAGCCGCGTCCGGGCGATCTCCCGCTCCAGGGCCTTGAGGATGACGCCCATGCTCTGGGAGAGCTCGGTGGCAGCTTCAAACTCCGCCTCGCGGCCCGGGAGGGCCTGGAGGGGGTTGTGCGGGTCGCCGTACTCCTCCCGCTTCTGGCGGAGGGCCTCAAGCCGGGCGTTCCGCGCCCACCACCATGCCGCCTCAAGTTTCTGGGTCTTTTCCATGCTGCGCTCCTTTCCTTTTCCTCCCCGGGCTGGTACAATAGAGGTGGGCTCCTGCCCGGGGAGGGGGTGAATACTAATGAGGGATTTCCTGTATGAGTACGCTCATGAAATGTCGTCCGGGGATGCCGGTGTCGATCAGTTGAACATAGCCAGACTCGGGATGCAGCCCGAGTATTGGGCCCTGGTTGATTACCTGGTTGAGAAGGGGGTTCTCAACGAGGAGGAATTTGCCGGATTCTTGGGTCGGCATTTCAAAGCACAGGTGGAAGCGGCTGCTCGTGTTGCTCGGGAGCAGGGCTCTGAATAGTGTCCGAGCTGCAAGCTGCGTATGCGCGAAGCATAGCCTGAGCTCTCCTGTGCACCTTGGCGTACATCTCGACGAGGTTGGGGTGCAGCCCTTCCTCGTCCGGGGCCGTCTGTTTGTCGGACGGCCCCTTTTCCTTCGGGGGCTCGCCGGTGGTCAGCCATGCCAGCCAGCACTCCCTGCAGGAGAGCTTGTCGCAGTGTTCGGGGGTGACGGGCGGGCAGTGTTCCGCGATGATGTCCGCGATCTGCTCCGCTGTGGTGCCGGGGGCTCTGATGATCTCCAGACCGGTCATTTCTGCATCCCCTCCTTGAACTGCTGGACGGCGTAGTTGGAGGTATACATTTCTGCCAGCTCCCGGAGCCGGTCATGGAGGGCTCCCCGCAGCACCGTTGCCGGGTACCCTGTGGCCCCGTCCAGGGCTTTGTCGAGCTCCCTGGCCATGTTGAAGATGTTGAGGTAGACCTTGCAGTCGTTCTCCGGGCACTCCTCGGCGAGTGCAAGCCCCAGGGCGTAGACCTTCCGGGTCATGCGGTCTCGCTGGATGTCCGGGTGCGCGTGGATGAAGGTGTCTCGCTCGGCCCCCGGTTCTCCCAGGGATAAGGTGCTGCCCCTGCCGTTGACGTAGTTGTCCACCTCCTTCAGCAGCCCCTGGGGGTTACGCACCTCCCGGGGCGTCGGCGTAGGCGGGGCCCCGGCCCACCTGTCCACCTTGCACTTCGCGCAGATCGCGTCCAGCTCCTCCTGGGTGCGGCCCTCCCGGTACTTGCACACCTCGTCGCAGATGTACGCCAGGGCCTCCTCCTGCCCCGGGGCCGGTTCCTTGCTCCAGGCGAAGCTCTCCATCCCGCAGCGGCGACACTTGAGCGTCTGGACGGTGCAGCCGGTGAAGGTCTCCCCCTCCTCGAAGTCGTGGGGGCTCACAATGGCCAGCCCTGCCCGGCTCGGGAGGGCCACGTTGACCCGGTGCCCTTCGTCGGTGTAGAGGTTGCAGACCTCGCCGAAGGTGTTGCGCTCAACCAGGAACCGCTCGTCGTGGCCGTCGATCATGCCCAGGTCTTCCAGGGCCCTGGCGTAACCATGGAGCTCATGGGCTGCGGTGAGGGGGTCAAGGTCGAGGTGCGGCCCATGCTTGAGCTGGGCCTCCAGCGTGGCCCGCTGACCCTTGAACAAGCTCTCAGGCTCCACGTCCTCCTCGCTGACCTCGGTCTCGCCCTCGATGATGACCGTGATCTTCACCTCCGGCTCCACCACATCCAGCTCGGACTCCAGGCCCCGGGCCTGTTCCAGCGCGACCTCCAGGGTCTCGGCGTCGTCGTACTCCATGACGCTCCGGTCGACGTCCAGGATGCCGGTGTAGAGCTCTGCATCGATCACGCCGAAGTTGCCCAGGCCGGTGCCCTCGTACTCGCGCTTCTCCCGGTCGTTGAACCGGACGACCAGATAGCCGTTGATTTTCTTCAGTTTTCTCATTCTGCTTGTCCTTCCTTTCTGTGTGCCCTGCCATCGTCAGGCCGGGTAGGGCTCCCCCCGGCGACGCCC